>CAVRKQ010000001.1:0-246682 GCA_963722105.1 uncultured Chloroflexia bacterium
CCAGCTCGACGGACTCGAGCAGCTCGAGGTGGCCGACGATCGAGGTGAGCGGGTTCTTGAACTCGTGGGAGACGGTCTTGATCAGCTGCGACTTGTAGCTGTCGAGCTCACGCATCTCGTCGAGCAGCCTCTTCTCGCGCTCGAAGAGGCGGGCATTGAGGACCGTCCGGCCGAGGTCGTGACCGATGTCGAGGGCGGCGTCGGCCTCGACCTGGGTCCACTCGGCGGCGCCCTCGGTCCGGGTGAGCGCCAGACAGCCCAGGCACTCGGGCCCGGCGCCGAGCGGCACGAACAGCATCGAGCCGAGGCCGATCTTGTCGAGGAAGTCCAGCATCCTGTTGCGGTCGTCCTCGTCCAGGGGGTCGTGGCTGGCCGGGGGTCGGCGGCGGCTGGTGATGGTGACCCGCTGCGCGTCCCACAGCGCCCGAGCCGACGCGTAGGCGATCTCGATCAGGCCGCCGTCCATGGGGACCGGGTCCCCACCGTCCTTGGAGAAGACGACGCCGTGCTCCTGGCCGTCGAGGTCGTCGAAGGTCTGGATCCAGAGACCGTGGGCGCCGAAGCCCTCCACGATCGCCCCCTGGCAGTCGGCGAGGATCCGGTCGAGGTTCAGCTGGGCGGAGGCGGCCCGCACGATCGAGCGCGCGGTCTCGGCCAGACGCAGCCGCTCGGTCAGCCGTTCCCGGGCGAGCAGCGCGTTGACCGCCTTCGCGGAGTACTCGGCGTACCGCTGGAGCAGGCGCTGGCGGTCCTCGTCCGGGCGCAGGCCGTCGGCGGGCAGATCCACGGCGAGCACGCCGACCGGGTCGCCCACGTCGTCACGCAGCGGGGAGAAGAGGAAGTCGAGTGGCTTCCAGGCGTTGGCGTCGTCGACGGGGGTGACGTCGGGGACCCAGCCCGGGTCCTCCAGGCGGTCGACCACGCGCTCCTCGGGGACGAAGCACAGGGGGCCCCACCAGTCGGCCATCGCGATGTCGGCCTCGAGGGTGGACAGGGCGCGCCGCTTGCCGAGGAGCTCCTCGCGGGCGTCCGCGTTGCCGGAGACGGCGACGATCTCGAGCTCGTCGTTGTCGCGGAGCACGGAGATTGCGGCAACGCCGAAGCCCACCACGCCGTAGACGCCGTCTGCGATCTCCTGCAGCGCGTCCACCAACTCTGCCTGGGACCATGCACCGGACATGATCTCGTCGAGTCGGAGGCCCGTGTCTGGACTCTCTTCGAACACCACGTTGTCTCTCCCCGAGGTTGGCCGTTCAGGCTACCCGTCCCCGGTGATCATTGTGACGGACTGGGCGTTCTCTGTTCACGAAATGGCGAGTATCACTGCCTGAATCGTCCGATCGGACCCACACCTCTAGACTCGACACGTGCCCCAGCCCAGCAGCACACGCAGAGGTGGCGACGGCCGCCTCACCACCGCCCTCGACCCCCACGACCTCGGCCCTCAAGACGCTTGTGGCGTCTTCGGCGTCTGGGCCCCCGGTGAGGACGTCGCCAAGCTCACCTACTTCGGCCTCTACGCGCTCCAGCACCGCGGCCAGGAGTCGGCCGGCATCGCGGTCAGCAACGGCCGGCAGATCCTGGTCTACAAGGACATGGGGCTGGTCTCGCAGGTCTTCGACGAGTCGACGCTGGAGGCCCTCAAGGGCTTCCTGGCCATCGGCCACGCGCGCTACTCGACGACCGGTGCCAGCACCTGGCACAACGCCCAGCCGACCTTCCACCCCACCGCTGCCGGGTCGATCGCGCTGGCCCACAACGGCAACCTGACCAACACCTCCGAGCTGGCCGCCATGGTCGTCGACCTGGCCGCCCTCGAGGGCGAGCTCGACCTCAAGGTGCGCCGTCCCGAGGCGGTCACCAACGACACCGGCGTGGTGACCGCGCTGCTCGCCCACCACCCCGACAGCACCGTCGAGGAGAAGGCGATGGAGCTGCTGCCGCAGGTCCGGGGCGCGTTCTCCTTCGTCTGGATGGACGAGGACACCCTGTACGCCGCCCGCGACCCGCAGGGCATCCGGCCGCTGGTGCTGGGACGGCTCGAGCGGGGCTGGGTGGTCGCCTCCGAGACGGCCGCGCTCGACATCGTGGGGGCGTCGTACATCCGCGAGGTCGAGCCGGGCGAGATGGTCGTCATCGACGCCGACGGGCTGCGCTCGCGCACCTTCGCCGAGCCCGCGCCCAAGCACTGCCTCTTCGAGTTCGTCTACCTCGCCCGGCCGGACACGCTGATCACCGGCCAGCGGGTGCACAGCGTCCGCGTCGAGATCGGCCGCCGCCTCGCCCGCGACTTCCCGGCCGACGCCGACCTGGTGATCCCGGTGCCGGAGTCCGGCACCCCGGCCGCGATCGGGTACGCCGAGGAGTCCGGCATCCCCTACGGCGTGGGGCTGGTCAAGAACTCCTATGTCGGCCGCACGTTCATCCAGCCCAGCCAGACCATCCGCCAGCTCGGCATCCGGCTGAAGCTGAACCCGCTGCGCGACATCATCGAGGGCAAGAAGCTCGTCGTCGTCGACGACTCGATCGTCCGCGGCAACACCCAGCGCGCCCTGGTCCGGATGCTCCGTGAGGCCGGCGCCCGCGAGGTGCACGTCCGCATCTCCTCGCCCCCGGTGAAGTGGCCGTGCTTCTACGGCATCGACTTCGCGACCCGCGCGGAGCTGATCGCGAACGGGCTGGAGAACGACGAGATCCGGCGCTCGATCGACGCCGACTCGCTCGCGTACATCTCGCTGGAGCAGCTGGTCGAGGCGACCAACGTCCCGATGGACAACCTCTGCCGCGCCTGCTTCGACGGGGTCTACCCGGTGGCACTGCCGGAGCCGGCGCTGCTCGGCAAGAACCTGCTCGAGTCCCCGCTGCCGATCGACATCGACGGGCTCGCCACCGCGCTCACCGGCGGCGGCGCCGCGGACGCCCTCCACCGCCCCTGATCCCACCCCGAAATCGCCGAGTCCAGGAGTGCTTGTGACCCACCCGACCGATGCCCCCACGGACACCCCGACGACGGCGTACGCCGCCGCGGGCGTCTCCATCGAGGCGGGCGACCGGGCCGTGGAGCTGATGAAGAGCTGGGTCGAGAAGGCCCGGCGGCCCGAGATGATCGGCGGCATCGGCGGTTTCGCCGGGCTGTTCGACGCCAGCGCGTTGAAGTCCTACACCCGGCCGCTGCTGGCCAGCTCCGCCGACGGCGTCGGCACCAAGGTCGCGATCGCGCAGGCCCTCGACAAGCACGACACGATCGGGTTCGACCTGGTCGGGATGCTGGTCGACGACCTGGTCGTCTGCGGTGCCGAGCCGTTGTTCCTCACCGACTACATCGCGACCGGCCGGGTCGTGCCCGAGCGGATCGCCGCGATCGTCAAGGGCATCGCCGAGGCGTGCGTCGAGGCCGGCTGTGCGCTGATCGGCGGCGAGACCGCCGAGCACCCGGGCCTGCTCGAGCCCGACGAGTACGACGTCGCCGGGTCGACCACCGGCGTCGTGGAGGCCGCCGACCTGCTCGGCCCCGGCCGGGTGCGCCCGGGTGACGCGGTGATCGCGATGGAGGCCTCCGGGCTGCACTCCAACGGCTACTCCCTGGTCCGGCACGTGCTCCTGTCCTCCCCGGAGTCGGGCGGGGCGGGCTGGTCGCTGGACCGGCACGTCGACGAGCTGGGCCGGAGCCTCGGCGAGGAGCTGCTGGAGCCGACCCGGATCTACGCCAAGGCCTGCCTGGCGCTCGCGAGCGAGACAGGGACGCACGCGATGTCCCACATCACCGGCGGTGGCCTCGCGGCCAACCTGGCCCGGGTGATGCCCGAGGAGCTGAGCGCCACCCTCGAGCGGTCCACCTGGACCCCGCAGCCGGTCTTCGACCTGGTGCGCCGCGTGGGCGCCGTACCCCAGCCGGACCTGGAGCAGACCCTCAACTGCGGGATCGGGATGGTCGCGCTGACCGACCCCGACGACGCGGACCGGGCGATCGCCGTGCTGGCCCGGTACGGCGTCCGAGCGTGGGTCGCGGGGTCCGTCGGTCGCGGCGACGGGTCGGTCGAGCTGGTCGGTCAGCACCCGGGTTGGTGAGGATTCGTCCGGGTTTCGTCCGCTCAGCGCGAAATTCGGCGGGCCGGGTGTGCGGGAACAGCCGGGGAACAGGTAGCGTTGCCCTCACGAGACCAGACAAATAAGCCCGGGAGCCACGGTCCACAACCGTGCGGCCCCGGCCAAGCGCGCGAGGGGGTCGTTCCTGTGGGACGCGGCCGAGCAAAAGCCAAGCAGACCAAGGTCGCCCGTGACCTGAAGTACCGCACGCACGAAACGGACTTCGGGGCACTGGCCAGCGAGTTGCACGGCGAACCGCCACAAAGCGACACGAGTGAGCCGTCGGTGCCCGACGAGGAGCTCGAGAAGTGGTCGGACTACTCGCAGCCCCGGCGCGACTGACCCTCACCTGCTGCCCCTGACGGTTGTGCCGTCCGGGGATGCTGGTTTCACTAGTTAACTAGTGAAACCAGCGCTTACCGCGCGTTATTTCGCGAGGTAAGTGCCTGAAACGCGTGGTCGGGGTGCCAGACGAACCCGGTTTCCGCGCACATGCCACTGCGCCGGATCGCTAGTCCACAGGTTCGTGCGCTGCTCGAGCAGGCGCCGGCCCTCCTCGCTCATCCTCGGCGTCATGGACGAACTCGCATATCTGCACGACGACGGCGTCTTCCTGCGACGGGAGGCGCTGGCCTTCGGCTATGAGGACCGCGACCTGACCCGGGCCGTGCGCTCCGGCCGTCTGCACCGCGTCCGGCAGGGCGCGTACGTCGCCGCCTCGACCTGGGCTGCCGCCGGCGGCGTGGAGCGCCACCGCCTACGGTGCACCGCTGTGTTGCTCACCCACGAGAATCGGGTGGCGCTCTCTCATGGCTCGGCGGCGGTCCACCATGACCTGCGACTCTGGGATGTGCCCCTGGGTCGGGTGCACGTGCTGCGGCTCGACGGCGGCCCGGGCCGGGTGTGTGGAGACGTGGTCTACCACTCCGGGGCATGGTCGCCGGACGACGTCTGGCAGCTGGGCGACCGCCTGTTGACCTCACCGACGCGTGCCGCCCTGGAAACGGCCAGCCTGGTGGGCGTCGAGCCCGCCTTGGTCATCTTCGACGGCGTCATCGACCTGGGCCTGGCCTCACCGGAGGAGCTCGCTGCCATGTACCAGCGCATGGACGGCTGGCCGCAGACACAACATCTGCAGGTGCCGATCAGGCTGATGCGCCCAGGCGCCCAGTCCGTCGGGGAGAGCCGGGCGCGATACCTGTGCTGGGCGCAGGGCGTCCCCGAGCCGCGTGCTGCAGTTCGAGGTGCGCGACGCAAGCGGCGCCATCGTCGGCATCGCCGACATGGCATGGCCCGACCACGGCGTACTCGGTGAGTTCGACGGCAGGGTGAAGTACGAGCGCCTCTCCGGCCGGGCGAGACGCCGGGAGACGCGGTGTTCCGGGAGAAGCGGCGTGAGGACGAGATGCGACGCCTCACCGGCTGGGTCTTCGTCCGCATCATCTGGTCGGATCTGGGTCGACCGCGGGCGACGGCCGCGTGGATTCGGCGCCAGCTCGGCCTCCAGGCTGCCTGACTTACCACGGAAAACTGGCGCTTACCTCGCGATACTTCGCGTGGGAAGTGCCAGTTTCACTAGTTAACTAGTGAATTGGGCAGCCCTCAGCGCCCGCCCACCCAGAGCCCGCGCAGCCGCCCGACCTCACGCATCCGCCGCTCGGCGAGCCGGTCGGCGGCGATGGCGGGGGTACGTCGTCGGCCCGGGCCATCTCGAACACCGACCGGGTGGTCTCGAAGATGCCCGCGGCGCGCTGCTCGGCCCGCTCGAAGCTGAAGCCTTCCAGCTCGTCGGCGACCTGGATCACGCCGCCGGAGTTCACGCAGTAGTCGGGCGCATAGAGGATGCCGCGGTCCGCGAGCTGCTTCTCGATGCCGGGGTGGGCCAGCTGGTTGTTGGCGGCTCCGCAGATGACCTTCGCGGTCAGCGCCTCGACGACCTCGTCGGTGATCGCACCGCCGAGGGCGCACGGGGCATAGACGTCGAGCTCGGTGGCGACCAGGGCCTCGGTGGAGGCGGCCACGGTGACCTGGGGGAACTCGTCGCGGATCATCTCGACGGCCGGCGCCCACACGTCCGTGACGACGACGGTCGCCCCGTCCTCGATGAGGTGCCGCACCAGGTGGCGGCCGACCTTGCCGATGCCGGCCACGCCGACGGTCCGGCCGGCCAGGGTCGGGGCGCCCCAGGTGGCCTCGGCGGCGGCCCGCATGCCCTCGAAGGTGCCGTACGCCGTGAGCACCGAGCTGTCGCCCGCGCCGCCGTGGGCGACCGTGCGGCCGGTGACGAACGAGCACTCCCGCGCGATCTGGTCCATGTCCTCCGAGAACGTGCCGACGTCGCAGGCGGTGTAGTAGCGACCGTTCAGCGACTGCACGAAGCGTCCGTAGGCACGCAGCAGCGCCTCGGTCTTGTCGGTCTTCGGGTCACCGATGATGACCGCCTTGCCGCCGCCCAGGTCCAGACCGGCGAGCGCGTTCTTGTAGCTCATGCCGCGCGAGAGGTTGAGGACGTCGGACACCGCGTCGGCGGTGGAGGCGTAGGGGTAGAAGCGGGTGCCGCCCAGCCCGGGACCCAGGGCGGTGGAGTGCAGCGCGATGATCGCCTTCAGTCCGCTCTCCTGGTCGTGGCAGAAGACGACTTGCTCGTGCTCGGTCTCGAGCAGCTCGGACGGGAACCCGGTCACGGTGGCGACCTTTCTCTGTATCAGCCAACTGGTTGTGGCATCATTTGTCCTGTTTGGTGAGGATCCCGCATGGGTGGCGCGGTGCTCTCTCTTCCCCAGCCTAGAAGGGGGAGGGGTCCGCGTCGAAACCGAACCCCGCCCGGAGACCCGGGCGGATCTTCAGAGGAGCCGCAAGAGATGAACCCGCGTATCGACGAGGCAGAGAAACTGCTCACGCCGTCCGAGGTAGCCGCTCTGTTCCGCGTTGACCCCAAGACGGTCACTCGCTGGGCCAAGGCCGGCAAGATCGGGTCGATCCGCACTCTCGGGGGACATCGCCGTTTCCGGGAGTCGGAAGTCCGTCAGCTGCTGGACGCAGACGGGCGGAAGTGAGCCCTGTTCGGTGAAGGAGCCGCCACGGACGAACCGGTCGGCACCTCCACCGCTCCCGCTCTCGAGCGGGACCCGCCCGTGGCGCAGCTCGTTGGCCAGGGCCCGAGGTTCCGTCCTGCCCGCTTGCTCCTGCGGTCGGGGCGCCGGTCAGCGCAGCCGGCGGACGTATCCGGTCGCCATGCGCAGGTCGGCCAGCCGCTGCTCCCAGGTCACCCCGACCACGGTGAGCGCGGTGCCGATCAGCCCGATCAGCACCCACTGGGGCACCACCTGGGCGTACTGCGCCTCGCGGAGCACCAGCGCCAGGCCCACTGCGGCTCCGGCGACCAGCGGCGCGGCCCAGCGGGTACCGATGCCCACCATCACCAGCGCCGCGCAGGCCAGGCCGAGCAGCACGGCTCGCAGCGACACGGGCTCGACCAGCACCAGCAGCAGCGTGGGCCCGAGGCCCAGTCCGAGCCCGGCGGACAGGGCCCGACGGCTCGAGACGCCGTCGTGCGCCAGCTGCCAGACGCCGACGGCGACCAGGACCACGGCGAGCGGCAGCGTGTATGCCTCGACCTGCTCCACGCCGAGCTCCTGGAGGCGGAGCCACTGCGCGAGCGTGAGCAGCACCAGGCCGGCCCAGGCGAGCATCCGGCGGCTCGGGTTGAGCAGCGCGGAGATGGTGACCAGGGCACCGGCCAGCGTGAGGTACGCCGCGAGCCAGGTCTGGTCGAAGCCGCTGGTGGTGACCACCGAGGCGGGCACCGCCACGAGCGCGGTCAGCACTGCGCTGATCTCGCGCTCGATCACCGGCCGGGTGATCGCCAGCGCGCCGGCAAGCAGCAGCACCGGCGCCGCCCGCCAGATGACATCGCCGTCGGCGAGGTGCAGCGCGGTCCACACGAGGCCGCCGACGACCGGCGCCAGCAGCACGTCGCCGACCACCCGGACCAGGTGCGTTCCGGCGCACGACGCGGCGAGCGCGGCGACGGTCGCGACGAGGAGGGTCAGCGCGGTCAGCCAGTCGTTGGCCAGCGCGGTCGCGAGCACCAGCGGCGCGAGCAGCGCCGCGCCGGACCCGACGATGGCGCCGGTCAGGCTGCGGCCGAGGGTCACGGCGACCAGCGCCAGGATGCCGAGCAGGCCGGCCTGGACAGCGAGAGCCGAGGCGAGCGGCACGTCGTACATGCCGGGGACCACAGCGACGGTGAGGGCCACCGCGGTGCCGCTGACCGCCGCGGCCGGGCGCAGGGGTACGTCGACGACGGGCCGCGCCAGCACCGCGCAGGCCAGCAGTGCGGCGGCGACCATCACCGGCAGCAGCACCGCCCAGTACGGGGCCAGGGTCGGCGACTGCAGGTGGGCGCCGGCCGCAATCTCCCAGAGGCCGTGGTTGAGGAAGGTCTCCAACGCCTGACCGCCGAGGTTGGTCGCCTGGGCGGCCAGCGCGAGGCCGGCGGCCACGGTCGGCGCCACCGGCAGCCAGCGCCACGCGCCGGCCGTGGCCAGCGAGACGGCGGCGCCGCCGACGACCACGGCGATTCCGACCAGGACGAGCACGGGTGCGGACTCGTCCACTGCCGGCACCGTCGCGACCACGGTGATCAGGGCGACTGCGACGGCGGCACCCGAGACGCGGACGACCAGGGGGAGCGAGCGGAGCAGCAGCGGTACGGCGACCAACGCGGCGGCCGCCAGCAGCGGCCACCCGTCGAGGTCGATCCAGACGCCGGACAGCGTCGGATGGTCCCCGACACGTTCGATGCCCTGCCCGACCAGCGTGAGCCACCAGGCTCCGGACACCAGGGCGGTGGCGACCGCGGCCACCCGGAGCCCGAGCGCGTGCACGCCGATGGCGAGGGCAGCCGTGGCGATGACCACGACCACCGTGGCAGCGGCACTCCGACCGTCCGTGAGGGCGCTGGTGCCGATGGTCGCCAGGGCCGCTCCTACCGCCACGACGAGCTGGGCGCCGACCAGCGGCCGCATCCCGGTGCGGGACACGGCGACGGAGGTGCCGACGGCCGCGAGGGTCAGGACGGAGCCCAGCAGCACCAGGAACCCGTCTTCCGAGAGCGACCCGAGCCAGCCCGCCGACTCGGCGCCGAAGACGTCGAGGGAGAGGAACCCGAGGAACAGCACGCCGAAGGACTCCGCGCCGGCGGGCAGGCCGCGACGGGCCATCCACCCGGTCGCCGCGGCCGCGCCGGCGGTCAGGGTCAGCAGGATCGCGGTCCGCCCGCCCATGCCGAGGTCGGACCAGGCGACGGCGAGGAACACGATCGCGGCCACCAGCAGGCAGGTGGCGCCGAGCCCCAGCAGGATGCGCGGGACCGAGGCGGCGCTCAGCCCGCCGCGGGGGGCGGCCGGTGCCGGTGCCGGGTAGCTCGGGTACGCCGGGTCGACCAGCGGCCCGTGCGCCGCGACGGGCGCGACGGTCGCTGCGCCCGCCCCGACCGCGACGGGTGCGGCGGTGAGCTGGGCCACCAGCGTGTCCGCGTGGCTCAACGTGCGGAACAGTCCCTGGGCCACGGGCCCGGTCAGCGCGGCCCGGCAGTGCGGGCACTGCTGGGCGGCGTACGGGATCGACAGGCGGCAGCAGGGGCACACCTCGGGGTCGGCGTAGCGGATCATGGCCCCATTGCCTCACGCCCGGGGGCCGCGCGTCCTGAGTCGGACGTCCTGACCTGGCTGAGCACCGCTACTCAGGTCGGGTGGCCGGCGCGATCCCGAGACACAGAACAGCCGCAGGCCAGACGGATCTGACCTGCGGCTGTCGTTGGTGGCCAGGGGCGGGGTCGAACCGCCGACCTACCGATTTTCAGTCGGTCGCTCGTACCAACTGAGCTACCTGGCCAAGCCGCCGAAACCTTACCGCAGGGGTGCCAGCCGAAAAAAACGGCCGTTCCGGGACGGCACCGCCAATTGGTCGGGCTCGGCTGCTGGCCCTATGCTGGAGCGGCTCGCAGGGGGTCGCGGTACGGCGCCCTCGGGCGCTGGCCCCCATCGTCTAGTGGCCTAGGACGTCGCCCTTTCACGGCGGTAGCACGGGTTCGAATCCCGTTGGGGGTGCGGGTGCTCGCTCGATTGGGAAGCACCGCGGAGGATGGGTTAGAGTTCCACCGCTTCACTTGCTCCACGCACCACACAACCTGGCCCCGTAGCGCAGTTGGTTAGCGCGCCGCCCTGTCACGGCGGAGGCCGCGGGTTCGAGTCCCGTCGGGGTCGCCACAACACACAGAACGCTCCGGATCATCGATCCGGAGCGTTCTGCGTTGCGGAGCGTCAGGTGGTGCGCGGCCGCTGACATCGAGAGTTCGTTCCCGGCCCGCGTCTCTCCCACGCGGGCCGGGACGACGCCCTACCATGACGCCATGGTGGAGGTGTCCGAAGACGCGGGTGCCGCGCCGCGCCGTCCCCCGAGCATGGCGGACGTCGCGGCGCGCGTCGGCGTCTCCCACCAGACCGTCTCGCGGGTGCTCAACGGCTCGCCGCTGGTCAGGGAGGACACCCGCGACCGGGTGCTGGCGGCGATCGACGAGCTGGGCTACCGGCGCAACAACGCGGCCCGGGTGCTGGCCACCAACCGCTCCGGCCGGATCGGGATGGTCTCGGCCCACCTCGCCCTGCACGGCCCCAGCATGATCGCGGTCGCGGTGCAGGGCGCCGGCCACGCGGCCGGGCTACGACGTGTCGCTGGTCGGGCTGCACGAGCTCTCCGCGGAGTCGCTGCGCGGTGCGGTCGAGCGGCTGCTCGACCAGGCGGTCGAGGCGATCGTCGTCGCGGTCGCTCACCGCGACGCGCTCGAGTCGGCCCGCTCGCTCGACCTGCCGATCCCGGTGGTGCTGGCCCAGGGCGTCACCGCCGGCGAGCCGATGGCCGCCGGCATCGACCAGGTACGCCGGCGCCGCGCTGGCCACCGCCCACCTGCTCGACCTCGGGCACGAGCGGGTCGCCCACGTCGACCGGCCCGCTGGACTGGGTGGAGGCCGGGCAGCGCCGCGACGGCTGGCGCGAGGCGCACGAGCGCCGCGGCGTGCAGCCCGGCCGCGAGCTCCCGGCGACTGGTCGGCGCCGAGCGGCTACGACGCCGGGCCTGCGATCGCCGCCGACCCCGACGTCACCGCCGTGTTCGTCGCCAACGACGCGATGGCGCTCGGCGTGCTGCGGGCGCTGCACGAGCCGGTCGCCGGGTGCCCGAGCGAGGTGAGCGTCGTCGGCTTCGACGACGTCCCCGAGGCGGCGTTCTACTGGCCGGCGCTGACCACGGTCAGCCAGGACTTCGCCGACGCTCGGGCGGCGGGCGGTGGACCTGACGCTCCGGGCCCTCGGCGGGCGAGGCCGCGCCGGCGCACCGGGTTGGTGCGTGCCCGACGCTGGTCGGCCGCGCCTCGACCGCGCCCCGCTGAGCGACTGCTGATGTTAGCGTTCACAGCATGCGCGTACGCAGCGTCTTCGGTCACCTCTCGGACGGCCGGCCGGTCCACGCCTGGTCCTCGGCGCCGCGCCCGGGCCGGTGCTGCACCTGCTCGACCTCGGCGCGACCGTGCACCGCCTCGAGGTCACCGGCGGCGGACGGCGTACGCCGCAACGTGCGTGCTCGGCCACGCCGACGCGCCGGCGACTACCTGGCCTCGACCGACTACATCGGCGGCACCATCGGCCGCTACGCCAACCGGATCGCCGGCGGCCGGTTCGACGCTCGACGGGCGCCGAGGTGCGGGTCGGCGACCCACGACCGCGGCAACCACCTGCACGGCGGGCCGGACGGCTTCGACCGGCAGGCTCTGGGACGTGCGTCGAGCACGGCGCCGACACCGCCGACGCTGCGGCTGCGTCAGCCCGGACGGCGACCAGGGCTTCCCCGGGCGAGCTGTCGCGCGGGTCCGCTTCGAGGTCGACCCCGACGGCGTCGCGGATCGCGCTCGCCGGCGACCACCGACGCGACCACGGTCGTCAACCTGACCAGCCACGCCTACTTCAACCTCGACGGCGACGGGCGCGGGCACCATCGACGACCACCTGCTGCGCTGCCCGCCGACGAGTACACGCCGGTCGACGCGACCGGCATCCCGCTCGGCGACGCACGCGCCGGTGGCCGGGCACGCCCTTCGACTTCCGCGACGCCGACGCGCGGTCGGGCCCGCGGTGCGCACGCCCACGAGCAGGTGCGTCGCCGCCCGGGGCATCGACCACAACTACGTGGTCCGACGGCGATGGGCTGCGGCGCGGTGGCCGTGCTGCGAGTCGCCGGCGACCGCGACCCGGATGGAGGTGCTCACCGACCAGCCCGGCCTGCAGGTCTACACCGGCAACTTCCTGGACGGCGACCCGCGTCGACCGACGGGCGGCGCTCTACCGGCAGGGCGACGGCATCGCGCTGGAGCCGCAGCTGTTCCCGGACTCACCGAACCGCCCGGAGTTCCCCTCGGCGGTGCTGCGCCCCGGCGAGACCTACCGGCGCGGATGGCCTGGCACTTCGGGCCGGTCACCGCGGGGGACTGACGAGGCAGTGCCGGCGCCGACGGCAGCGTTCAAGGTGAGCGCTCACATTCCGTCCGCCGGATTGGTCCGAACGCGTCGAAGAACTCTGGATCAACCCTTGACGGACGGAATGTTAGCGCTCACACTCAGCCAGTGACACCGGTCACAGGGCGAGCACGCCCGCAGATCGTGGAGGAAAACCAGTGGTGAACAAGACCCTGATCGCCGCGAGTGCGATCACCATGGGCACGCTCACCTGAGCGCCTGCGGCGGCTCCGAGCTCCGGCAGCGACGGACGACGGCAAGATCACGATGGGCTTCGCCCAGGTCGGTGCCGAGAGCGGCTGGCGCACGGCGAACACCAAGTCGATCCAGGAGTCGGCCAAGGCAGCGGGCATCGACCTCAAGTTCTCCGACGCCCAGCGGAAGCAGGAGAACCAGATCAAGGCGATCCGGTCCTACATCCAGCAGAAGGTCGACGTGATCGCCTTCAGCCCGGTCGTCGAGACCGGCTGGGACGCCGTCCTGCAGGAGGCCAAGCGCGCCAACATCCCGGTGATCCTCACCGACCGCGCGGTCGACTCCGAGGACACCTCGCTCTACGAGACCTTCCTCGGCTCGGACTTCGTGCTCGAGGGTGAGAAGGCCGGCGAGTGGCTGGTCGAGAACGCCGCGGACGCCGACGTCGACGGCGACGGCGACATCAACGTCGTCGAGCTCGAGGGCACCACCGGCGCCGCGCCGGCCATCGACCGCGAGGAGGGCTTCGACGACGCCATCGCCGCGGACGCCTCGATCGAGGTCATAGCCTCGCAGACCGGCGACTTCACCCGTGACGGCGGCAAGAAGGTCATGGAGTCCTTCCTCAACTCCGAGGACGGCATCGACGTCGTCTTCGCCCACAACGACGACATGGGTCTGGGTGCGATCGAGGCGATCGAGGCCGCCGGGCTCGACGCCGGGCAAGGACATCAAGATCATCACCGTCGACGCGGTGAAGGACGGGATGGCGGCGCTCGCCGAGGGCAAGATCAACTTCATCGTCGAGTGCAACCCGCTGCTCGGGCCCCAGCTGATGGACCTGGCCGAGAAGGTCCTCGACGGCGAGGAGGTCCCCGAGCGGGTCGTCACCGAGGAGACCACCTTCACCCAGGAGCAGGCCGCCGAGGTCGCTTCCCGACCGCCAGTACTGAGCCGACCGCAGCCACGCCTCCGCGCGGCGTCCCGAGACCGCCGCGGGCCCGGGCCGCGTCCGGCCGACGGCGAGCACTCCACCGAGGAGGAAGCGATGACCCAGATCGAGGAGCAGCCGCGGTCGGTCGCCCGAGCCCGGGACGACCGACCGCAGCCGATGATCGAGATGCGCGACATCTCGATCACCTTCGGCGCGGTGCGTGCGCTGAGCAGGACGTCGGCCTGCGGCTGTTCCCCGGTGAGGTGCACGCCCTGATGGGCGAGAACGGCGCCGGCAAGTCGACGCTGATCAAGGCGCTGACCGGCGTCTACACGATCGACGCCGGCACCATCACTGGTCGGCGGCGAGCAGCACGAGTTCGCCTCGCCGGCCGCCTCCCAGGCGGCGGGGATCAGCACCGTCTACCAAGAGGTCAACCTGCTCCCCAACCTCACCGTCGCCGAGAACATGCTGCTGGGCCGCGAGCCCCGGCGCTTCGGCGCGCATCAACGTCCGCGGCGATGAACCGCCGGGCCCGGGCGACCCTCGAGCGGCTCGGCCTCGACATCGACCCCGCGCTCCGTCCTCGGGGAGCACCCGATCGCCGTCCAGCAGCTGGTCGCGATCGCCCGCGCGGTCGACGTCGAGGCCCGCGTCCTGATCCTCGACGAGCCGACCTCGAGCCTGGACGCCGACGAGGTGGCGAAGCTGTTCGAGGTGATGCGCACGGCTCCGCGAGCACGGCGTCGCGATCGTCTTCGTCTCCCACTTCCTCGACCAGGTCTACGAGATCGCCGACCGGATGACGATCCTGCGCAACGGCACGCCTCGTCGAGCGAGCGGATGGTCGAGGACACCAGCCAGCTCGAGCTGGTCAAGCTGATGATCGGCCGCGAGCTCGAGGTCCTGGAGCGGCTCGACCGCGAGGCGGCCGACGACCGACGCCGACGAGCGGGACGCCGGTGCTCCGGGCCATCGGCCTGAGCCGCAAGGGCTCGCTGGAGGCCACCGACCTGACCTCTACGAGGGCGAGGTCGTCGGCATCGCCGGGCTGCTGGGCTCGGGGCGCACCGAGCTCGCCCGGCTGCTCTTCGGCGCCGACACCGCCGACACCGGCGAGGTCGAGCGTGCGCTCCGACGGCGCCGGCTGCGCAGCCCGCGGCACGCCATCGACCGCAAGATCGCGTTCTCCAGCGAGGACCGCAAGCGCCGAGGGCGTCATCGAGCGACCTCACGGTCGCCGACAACATGCTGCTCGCGCTGCAGGCCGTCCGCGGCTGGCTGCGCCCGATCCCGCCGGCGACCCGGACGCGGCTCGTCGCGGAGTACATCGAGGCGCTCGACATCCGTCCGGCCGACCCGAACGCGCTGATGCGCAACCTCTCCGGCGGCAACCAGCAGAAGGTGCTGCTCGCCCGCTGGCTGATCACCGAGCCGGAGGTGCTGATCCTCGACGAGCCGACCCGCGGCATCGACATCGGCGCCAAGGCCCAGATCCAGGTGATGGTCGCCGAGCTCGCCCGCCAAGGGCATGTCGGTGCTGTTCATCTCCGCGGAGCTCGAGGAGGTGCTGCGCCTCAGCCACCGCGTCGTCGTGATGCGCGACCGCCGCAAGATCCACGAGCGCGCAACGACGACCTGAGCGTCGCGACGTCCTCGAGACCATCGCGGGCGAGGCCCGCGCCGAGCGGAGGACCCGGACCGACGTCCTGAGCCCCGCCCCGAACGCCGACGAGACCCGCCCGGAGCGGCGCCCCGTCAGCGCGCTGCTCGGCCACCAGCTGCTGTGGCCGATCCTCGCCCTGGTCGTGCTGCTGGTCGTCGACGTCCTGGCGAACCCGGACTTCCTCGACATCCGGATCGTGGACGGGCACCTCTACGGCAACCCGATCGACATCGTCCGCAACAGCGCGCCGGTGCTGCTGGTCGCGCTCGGCATGACACTGGTCATCGCGACCCGCGGCATCGACCTCTCGGTCGGCGCGGTCGCCGCGATCGCCGCCGCGGTGGCGTGCGCCCGGATCGTCGAGGCATCCGACGAGGGCGCGGCTCGGCCGCGATCGTGGCGTGCACGACGGCGCTCGCGGTCTGCGTCCTGCTCGGCGTGTGGAACGGCTTCCTGGTCTCCGTGCTCGGGCATCCAGCCGATCATCGCCACACTGGTGCTGATGGTCGCCGGCCGCGGCATCGCGCTGCTGGTCACCGACGGTCAGATCACCACCCCGACCAACGAGACGTTCAGCAACCTCGCCTCCGGCTACGTGCTCACCCTGCCGATCGCGTTCCTGATCGCGATCGCGATGTTCGTGCTGACCGCCCTGCTCACCCGGCGTACGGCGCTCGGCATGCTGATCGAGGCGGTCGGCATCAACCCGGACGCCAGCCGGCTCGCCGGCGTGCGGGCGCGCACGATCACCTGGACCGTCTACGTGTTCGCGGCCGTCTGCGCAGGCATCGCCGGGCTCATCATCGCCGCCAACACCAACTCCGTGAACGCAGAGAGCCTGGGCCTCTGGATCGAGCTGGACGCGATCCTCGCCGTCGTCATCGGCGGCACCTCGCTGGCCGGCGGGCGGTTCTCGCTGGCCGGCACGGTCGTGGGTGCGCTGCTGATCGCCACCCTCGCCCGCACCATCCCCAACATCGGCATCCCGTCGGAGGCCAACTACGTGTTCAAGGCGCGTCGTGGTCGTCGCGGTGTGCCTGCTCCAGTCGCCGCGAGGCGCCGGCGCCGCGCTCCGCGTGCGCGTACGCCGCCCCCCTTCCGCGCGAAGGCGGTCGCCGCATGAGCACCGCCACCGCTCCCGTCCGGCGCCTCCGCCTGTGGGACCGGGTCCGCACCTACTCGCCGCCGAGCCGCTACCTGCCGGTGATCGGTACGTTCGCGCTGTTCATCGGGATGTTCGTGATCGGCGGCATCCAGTACGACTGGTTCGCCGACCCCCAGGAGTTCCTCAACCTGCTGCTGGACAACTCGTTCCTCATCGTCCTGGCCGTCGGGATGACGTTCGTGATCCTCACCGGCGGCATCGACCTCTCGGTCGGCTCGGTCGTCGCGATGTCGACGATGATCCCCGCCAAGACGCTGGAGATGGGCTGGTCGCCGTACGCCGCGATGGCCGCGGTGCTGGTCGTCGGGACGGTGTTCGGCGCGCTGATGGGGCTGCTGATCCACTACTTCGACATCCAGCCGTTCATCGCCACGCTGGCCGGCATGTTCCTGGCCCGCGGGCTCGCCTACCTGATCAGCGTCGAGGCGATCCCGATCACCGACGAGACGTTCTCCGAGCTCGCGTTCGAGCACCGGTCACGCTCCCCGGTGGCTACTACACGTACTGGACGGTCGTGGTCGCGCTGGTGACGCGTCGTCGTGGCGGCGTACGTCCTGGCCCGGACCCGGTTCGGCCGCACGGTCTACGCGATCGGCGGCAGCGAGAGCTCGGCGATGCTGATGGGCCTGCGGGTCGCCCGGTGAAGGTCGGCGTCTACGCGATCAGCGGGTTCTGCGCCGCCCTCGGCGGGCATGCTGTACGCGCTCTACATCGCTGTCCGGCAACAGCCTGACGCCGATCGGCATGGAGCTCGACGCGATCGCTGCGGTCGTGATCGGCGGCACCCTGCTGACCGGTGGCCGCGGCTTCGTCTTCGGCTCGCTCCTCGGCGTGCTGGTCCTCGGCACCATCCAGGCCCTCATCTACTTCGACGGCACGCTGGACTCGGCATGGATCCGGATCGCCACCGGTGCGCTGGTGCTCGTGTTCATCGTGATCCAGCGACTGATGACCCGGCGGCAGGCGTGACCGACACCGCCCGGCGGAGGCGTCCGACGGCACCCCCGCACCGGCCGGACGCCGGTGATGGCCGACGTCGCCCGGCTGGCGGGCGTGTCCCACCAGACCGTCTCCCGGGTGGTCAACGGCCAGAACAACCTCCGCCCCGCGACCCGGGAGCGGGTCCTGGAGGCGATCCGGCAGCTCGGCTACCGGCCGAACACCGCCGCCCGGGGCCTGGTCACCCGGCGCTCCGGGACGATCGGCGTGATCGGCTCGAAGAGCGGGTTCTGGGGTCCCAGCACGCGTGCACCGCACGCATCCAGGCGGCCGGCCGCGAGGCCGGCTACTTCGTCAGCTCGGCGAACCTGCAGAGCGTCACCCGCGAGGAGCTCAACGACGCCATCGAACCACCTCCGCGACCAGCACGTCGAGGGGATCATCCTGATCGCCGCGAACGACGAGGCCGCTCGAGGTCGTCGCGCGCCCAGGAGACCGGCGGGGTGCCGGTCGTCGTCGTCGAGGGCGACCTCGCGAAGGCCCGCTGGGCGGTCGGCGTCGACCAGGTCGCCGGCGCCCAGCTGGCCACCGAGCACCTGATCGAGCTCGGGCCACCGCGACGTCGCCCACGTCGCCGGCCCGCAGGAGTGGACCGAGGCGCGGGCCCGCATGCGGGCTGGCAGCAGGCGATGTACGACGCGGGGTTGCGGCCCCAGCAGCACCTGCAGGGCGACTGGACCGCCGCGAGCGGCTACGAGGCCGGCCGCGAGCTGGCCGCGAGCCCGAGGTGACCGCGGTGTTCGCCGCCAACGACCAGATGGCGCTCGGTGTCCTGCGTGCGTTGTCCGAGGCCGGCCGGACGGTGCCCGCGGACGTCAGCGTCGTCGGCTTCGACGACATCCCGGAGGCGGCGTACCTCATCCCGCCGCTGACCACCGTCCGCCAGGACTTCGCCGCCGTGGGCCGCCTCGCCATCGACGTGCTGCGCCAGGCGATCGTCGCCGCGCATCCGGACGAGGACACCGTGCCCCACCTGATCGAACCCGAGCTGGTGCTGCGCGCCAGCTCCGCCGCCCGCTCCGAGAGGAACTCGTGATGTCCGAGAGCCAGTACGTCGTCGGCGTGGACTTCGGGACGCTGTCCGGGCGGGCAGTCGTGGTCGCGTGTGTCGGACGGCGCCGAGCTGGGCTCCGCCGATCCACCCCTATCCCGCACGCCGTGATCGAGAACGACGCTGCCCGGCTCGGACGTCCGCGCTGCCTCCGGACTGGGCGCTGCAGGTGCCCGAGGACTACCGCGAGGTGCTGCGCACCGCCGTGCCGGCGGCGGTCGCGCGCCGCCGGCATCGACCCGGCGCGACGTCATCGGCATCGCCACCGACTTCACCGCCTGCACGATGATCCCGACCCTCGCCGACGGCACGCCGCTGTGCGAGCTCGCCGACCTCGCCGACCGGCCGCACGCGTACGTCAAGCTGTGGAAGCACCACGCCGCGCAGGCCCAGGCCGACCGGATCAACGCGCTGGCCGAGCGCCGCGGGGCGAGGCCTGGCTGCCGCGCTACGGCGGCCTGATCTCCTCGGAGTGGGAGTTCGCCAAGGGGCTGCAGCTGTTCGAGGAGGACCGCGAGGTCTACGACCGGATGGAGCACTGGGTCGAGGCGGCCGACTGGATCGTCTGGCAGCTGTGCGGCACCTACGTCCGCAACGCCTGCACCGCCGGCTACAAGGGCATCTCCAGGACGGCGACTACCCGACGGCCGACTTCCTGGGCGAGCTGGCACCCGGCTTCGAGGGGTTCGTCGACGGACAAGCTCGGCACCGGATCGGCCAGCTCGGCGAGCGCGCCGGGCGGCTGACCGCCGAGGCGGCCGCGTGGACCGGGCTGCCCGAGGGCATCGCGGTCGCGGTGGGCAACGTCGACGCCCACGTCACCGCGCCGGCCGCGCAGGCGACCGGCCCCGGCCAGATGGTCGCGATCATGGGCACCTCGACCTGCCACGTCATGAGCGCCGACGTCCTCGCCGAGGTGCCGGGCATGTGCGGCGTCGTCGACGGCGGCATCGTCGCCGGCAGCTGGGGCTACGAGGCCGGGCAGAGCGGCGTCGGCGACATCTTCGGCTGGTTACGTCGACCGTCGGTCCCCGCGGCGTACGCCGACCGGGCGGCCGCGGCGGGCGAGTCCGTGCACGAGCTGCCTCACCGCGCCTGGCCGCCGAGCAGGAGGTCGGCGAGCACGGCCTGGTCGCGCTCGACTGGCACAGCGGCAACCGCTCGGTGCTGGTCGACCACGAGCTGTCCGGGCTGGTCGTGGGGCTGACGCTGGCGACCCGGCCCGAGGACGTCTACCGGGCGCTGCTCGAGGCCACCGCGTTCGGCACCCGGGTGATCGTCGAGACGTTCCGCGACAGCGGCGTGCCGGTGGAGGAGTTCGTCGTCGCCGGCGGGCTGGCCGAAGAACCGCCTGCTCATGCAGATCTACGCCGACGTGACCCGGCTGCCGCTGTCGGTCATCGGCTCCGAGCAGGGCCGGCGCTCGGCTCGGCCATCCACGCCGCGGTCGCCGCCGGCGCCTACGCCGACGTGCCGCCGGCCGCCAAGGCGATGGGCAAGGTCCGCGCCGGCGGCGTACCTGCCCGACGCGGCGCGGGCCGCGGCCTACGACGCGCTGTTCGCGGAGTACCTCGCGCTGCACGACCACTTCGGCCGCGACCGACGGCGCGATGCGCCGGCTCAAGGCCCTCCGGCGCGACGCCGTCGCGCCGACGACTCGCGCGGCGACGGGAGCAGGCCATGACCGCCGTCAGCCGACGTCGCGAGGCCATCGATCAGCGAGCTGCGCCGCGAGGTCTGCGCCCTGCACGCCGAGCTGACCCGCTACCAGCTGGTGGTGTGGACGGCCGGCAACGTCTCCGCCCGGGTGCCCGGCCAGGACCTGCTGGTCATCAAGCCGCAGCGGCGTCTCCTACGACGAGCTGACGCCCGGAGAACATGGTGGTCTGCGACCTCGACGGCCGCGTCGTCGAGGGCGAGCACGCGCCGTCCTCGGACACCGCGGCGCAGGCCTACGTCTACCGGCACCTGCCCGAGGTCGGCGGCGTCGTGCACACCCACTCGACGTACGCCACCGCCTGGGCCGCCCGCGGCGAGCCGATCCCGTGCGTGCTGACCATGATGCGCCGACGAGTTCGGCGGCGAGATCCCGGTCGGCCCGTTCGCGCTCATCGGCGACGACTCCATCGGCCGGGGCATCGTCGAGACCCTGCGCGGGCACCGCTCGCCGGCGGTGCTGATGCAGAACCACGGCGTCTTCACCATCGGCGCCGACCGCCAGGGCCGCGGTCAAGGCCGCGGTGATGTGCGAGGACGTCGCCCGCACCGTGCACATCGCCCGCCAGCTCGGCGAGCCGGTCCCCATCGCGCCAGCAGCACATCGACGCGCTCTACGACCGCTACCAGAACGTCTACGGCCAGCAGCCGACAGGATGACCCATGTCCGATCGAACTGCCGCGAGGTCTGGTTCCTCACCGGCAGCCAGGGGCTCTACGGCCAGGAGACGCTCGACCAGGTCGCCGCGCAGTCGCAGGAGATCGCCGCCGCGCTCGACGACGTCTCCGGACGCTGCCGGTCCGCGTCGTGTGGAAGCCGGTGCTGCATCGACGCCGGCGGCGATCCACCGGCAGCATGCTCGACGCCAACGCCGCGCCGGCGTGCGTCGGCGTGATCGCCTGGATGCACACCTTCTCGCCGGCGAAGATGTGGATCGCCGGCCTCGACGCGCTGCGCAAGCCGCTGCTGCACCTGCACACGCAGGCCGACGTGGAGCTGCCGTGGTCGCACGATCGACATGGACTTCATGAACCTCAACCAGGCCGCGCACGGCGACCGGGAGTTCGGCTACATCCAGTCCCGGCTCGGGGTGGCCCGCAAGACCGTGGCCGGCCACGTCGAGCGACCCGCTCGGTCCGGCAGCGGGTCGGCGCGTGGGCGCGGGCGGCGGTCGGGCGCGCCGAGCTGCGCACACCTGCGGCTGGCCCGGTTCGGCGACAACATGCGCGACGTCGCGGTCACCGAGGGCGACAAGGTCGAGGCCCAGCTGCGGTTCGGCGTCTCGGTCAACACCTACGGCGTCAACGACCTGGTCGCCGTCGTCGACGCGGTCGCCGACGCCGACATCGACGAGCTGGTCGGCGAGTACGCCGACCTCTACCAGGTCGCCCCCGAGCTGCTGCCCGGCGGCGACCGGCACGACGTCGCTGCGCTACGGCGCCCGGATCGAGCTGGGCCTGCGGCACGTTCCTCGACGACGGCGGCTTCGGCGCCTTCACCACGAACTTCGAGGACCTCGGCGGGCTGCGCCAGCTCCCCGGCCTGGCCGTGCAGCGGCTGATGGCCGACGGCTACGGCTTCGGCGGCGAGGGCGACTGGAAGACCTCGGTGCTGCTGCGCACGATGAAGGTGATGGCCGGCGGGCTGCCCGGCGGCACGTCGCTTCATGGAGGACTACACCTACCACCTGGTGCCGGGCGAGGAGAAGATCCTCGGCGCGCACATGCTCGAGGTCTGCCCGACGCATCACGCGCAGGCAGCCCTCGCTCGAGATCCACCCGCTGGGCATCGGCGGCCGGGAGGACCCGGTCCGGCTGCGCTTCACGCCGACCCCGGGCCCGGCGTGGTCGCCGGGCTGTCCGACCTGGGCGACCGGTTCCGGCTGACCGTCAACGAGATCGACGTGGTCGAGCCCGACGAGCCGACCTGCCGAAGCTGCCGGTGGCCTGCGCGGTCTGGAAGCCGCGACCCGTCCTGGCGCACCTCGGCCGAGGCCTGGCTGATGGCCGGCGGCCCGCACCACACGGTGCTCTCCACCGCGGTCGGCGTCGAGGTGCTCGAGGACTTCGCCGAGATGACTCGCGTCGAGCTGCTCGTCATCGACGCCGACACCACGCCGCGCGGCTTCCAGCGCGAGCTCCGCTGGAACGCGGCCTACTACCGGCTGGCGGCCCGCTTGTAGGCACGCGCTAGGAAAGAGTCCGGCAGTCGACGAGAGGAACCACCAGTGGAGCAGCGCGAGCTCGGCAGGACCGGACGGAAGGTGTCGGTGGTCGGCCTGGGCACCTGGCAGCTGGGCGCGGACTGGGGTGACGTCTCCGAGGAGGCCGCCCGCGACGTGCTGGAGGCCTCGGCCGAGGAGGGCGTGACCTTCTTCGACACCGCCGACGTCTACGGCGACGGGCGCAGCGAGCAGCACGTCGGCCGCTTCCTGGCCGCGCACCCCGACGAGGGGATCGTCGTCGCCACCAAGATGGGCCGGCGGGTCGACCAGGTGCCGGAGAACTACGTGCTCGACAACTTCCGCGAGTGGACCGACCGGTCGCGGCGCAACCTCGGCGTCGAGCGCCTGGACCTGGTCCAGCTGCACTGCCCGCCGACGGCGGTGGTCGACCGCGGACGCGACGTACGACGCGCTGGACACGCTGGTCGAGGACGGCGCCATCGCGGCGTACGGCCTGAGCGTCGAGACCGTCGACCAGGCCCTGGCCGCGATCGCGCGTCCGCACGTCGCGTCGATCCAGATCATCCTCAACGCGTTCCGGCTCAAGCCGCTCGAGCGGGTGCTGCCCGCGGCCGGCGGAGGCCGGCGTCGGCATCATCGCCCGGGTGCCGCTGGCCTCGGGCCTGCTGTCCGGGCGGTACGACGCGAGCACCACCTTCGCGAAGGACGACCACCGCAGCTACAACCGGGACGGCAGCGCGTTCGACGTCGGCGAGACGTTCTCCGGCGTCGGCTTCGAGACCGGGGTGGCCGCGGCCGGCGAGTTCACGGCTCTCGTCGACCGCGCCGCTCCGGAGGGGCTGACCCCGGCCCAGGCGGCGATCGCGTGGATCTGGCAGCAGCCGGGCGTCTCAGCGTGATCCCGGGCGCGCGCAACGCCGAGCAGGCCCGCGCCAACGCCGCGGCCGGGCGTGCGGAACCCCTCGGCGACGCGTTCTTGGCCGGCGTGCAGCGGACCTCTACGACGCGAGGATCCGGGCGGCCGTGCACGACCGCTGGTGAGCCCGGTCGTGGGTCAGTTCGACTGCGGGTCGAAGGCGTCGATGGGTGTCTGCCACGCGGCCGGTGCGACGTGCCGCGATCCGGAGAAGTCGCCCGCGTAGTAGCCGTTGTGGGAGTGCACTCGGCGCGCGAACACCCCGGATTCCTCTTCGATGGCGATCGATGCGGCCACGGTGTCCACCTCCTCTGTCGGCTGTTGCGGTGATGTAGATATGGACCGAGGGTCCCGGCGGAAGTCATCGCCGCCGCGGAGAATTTCTCGGGATCTTCTGTGAGTCGATAGTGCGCCGATCGGCACCGGGCGCGCATCCGTGGAGTCACCGGTACCCGTCCCCGTACGGCGGTCCTCAGGCCAGGGTGAGTCGCTGGTCGACGGCCCACGGGCTGAGCACCGCGTCGAGCGCCAGCGCCGCGCAGCCGACCAGGCCGGCGCGGTCGCCGTGCGCGGCCGGCAGGAACTGCAGGTCGCGGGTCGCCAGCGCGGAGCTGTGCGTGTAGACCGACTCGCGGATCCCGCCGGCCACGATGTCGAACGCCGCGGCCATGTCGCCGCCGACCACCACGGCCTGCGGGTTGAGCACGTTGACCACCACGGCCAGCAGCTCGCCGAGCCGGCGGCCGCTCTCGCGCAGCAGGCCGCGCGCGGTCGGCGTCACCGGCCAGGGCCGCGGCGAC
Organism: uncultured Chloroflexia bacterium; assembly: GCA_963722105.1. Classification (GTDB taxonomy): domain Bacteria; phylum Chloroflexota; class Limnocylindria; order Limnocylindrales; family CSP1-4; genus UBA5189. Next base: position 24,286 of record CAVRKQ010000001.1, read on the forward strand.
CAGGTCGCGCACGTGGCTGGATCGCGTCGTCCGTCGGCCTGCCCGACCAGCGCCCAGCCGCCGGCGACCGCCTCGAGGCAGCCGGTCTTGCCGCAGCGGCAGGCGAGGCCCTCGGCGGCCGTGGAGCGGGAGTGGCCGATCTCGCCGGCCGCGCCGACGTGCCCTTGACCAGCCGGCCGTCGGAGATGATGCCGAGCCCGAGCCCGGTCGAGGCCTTGACGACCAGGGCGTCGCGGAGCATCGCGCCGCGGGCCAGCAGCTCGGACTGGGCGAGCACGTCGGCGTCGTTGGCCATCACCAGCGGCGCGTCGGTGAGCGGGGCGAAGAACGGGCCGAGCTCGACGCCGTCCCAGCCGGGGATGACGGGGGAGTCGACGCTGGCTCCGCGCGACCTCGTCGACGGTGCCGGGGAGGCCGAGCCCGACGCGAGCAGCGGCGCCGCGGCGGGCCGCGAGCTGGGCCGAGGCTCGCGCCACGATCCGCGGCATCAGCTCGTCGGGCCCGGTGCCGGCGGCGTGGTCGACGGAGTCGCTCGCCAGCTCCTGGCCGCGCGAGGTCGAACACGCCGACCTGGCTGCGGGAGCGGCCGACGGCGACCGCCAGCACCACGCCCGCGTCGGGGTTGACCGCCAGTGAGGCCGGCGGGCCGGCCGCCGGTCGAGGCGAGCTCGTCGCCGGCCAGCAGCAGACCGCTGGAGACGAGCGCGGAGACCCGGGCGGTGACGGCGGTGCGCGAGAGGCCGGTCAGCCGGCGCAGGTCGGCGCGGGTGCTGGCCCGGCCGCTGCGGACCAGGTCGAGGACCACGCCGGCGGTCGAACGCGCCGGTGCGCCGAGGCTCGCTGTCGGGCTGCATGCGGTGTGTTCTCCTCTCGTCGTACGTCGTCGCAGGATACGGTCACTCAACTTTAACCCAAAAAAAACCTAATAGTGCTTGCTGTTAGTCCGAACTGTCCTTACCGTGGCTGATCATGTCCGCAACCACCACCGCGCCCTCCCTGCCCGCGGCCTGTGACTTCACGGTCTTCGGCGGCACCGGTGACCTGGCCCTGCGCAAGCTGCTGCCGGCGCTGTACCTCCGCGACCGCGAGGGCCACCTGCCCGACGACACCCGCATCATCGGCGTCTCGCGCAGCGGCCTCGACGACGACGGCTACCGCGCCAAGGTCCGCGACGCGCTGACGGCGTACGTCGCCCCGGCGCTGACCTCGACGAGCCCTCGCCGACCCGCATCCTCGGCCGGCTGCACCACGTCACCCTCGACGCCGCCCGACGCCGACGACTGGCACTGCTGCACGGTCTGCTCAAGGACCGCGCGGCGCACGAGGAGACGGTCCGGGTGTTCTACCTCGCGGTCGCGCCCGAGCTGTTCGGCCCGATCTGCCAGCGCCTGCGACGAGACGGCGCCGTCGACGCCAACGCCCGCGTGGTGCTGGAGAAGCCGGTCGGCCACGACCTCGCCTCGCGCCCGCGCGATCAACGACGAGGTCGGCGCGGTCTTCGCCGAGGAGCAGATCTTCCGGATCGACCACTACCTCGGCAAGGAGAGCGTGCAGAACCTCCTCGTCACCCGGTTCGCCAACACGTTCCTCGAGCCGCTGTGGAACTCCCGCTGGGTCGACCACGTGCAGATCACCGTCGCCGAGTCGCTCGGCGTCGGCGAGCCGCGGCGACTACTACGACCACTCCGGCGCGCTGCGCGACATGGTGCAGAACCACCTGCTGCAGCTGCTCTGCCTGGTCGCCATGGAGCCGCCGACGTACGTCGGGCGCGAGACCGTGCGCGACGAGAAGCTCAAGGTGCTGCAGGCGCTGCAAGCCGATGCACCGGCGCCGACGTCGACCGCGACACCGTGCGCGGCCAGTACGGCGCCGGCCTGGTCGACGGCGCCGCCGTCCCGGCGTACGCCGACGAGCTCGGCCACGCCCAGCAGCGCGCACCGAGACGTTCGTGGCGCTCCGCGCCGAGGTGCAGAACTGGCGCTGGGCCGGCGTGCCGTTCTACCTGCGCACCGGCAAGCGGATGGACCGGCCGGCGTCGGAGATCGTGGTGGTCTTCAAGGAGCTGCCGCACGCGATGTTCCCGCACAGCGAGGGCGTCACGCCGGCCAACCGGCTGCACATCCAGGTGCAGCCCGACGAGGGCATGCGGCTGCACCTGACCGCCAAGGAGCCCGGCCCGGGCGGCATCCGGCTGCGGCCGGTCTCGCTCGACCTCAGCTACGCCACGACCTTCGACCAGGCGTCGCCCGACGCCTACGAGCGGCTGCTGATGGACGTCATCACGGCAACCCGACGCTGTTCATGCGCCGCGACGAGGTCGAGGCCGCGTGGCAGTGGGTCGAGCCGATCCTCACCCGGTGGGCAGCGTCGCCCGACCGTCCGAAGCGCTACCCGGCCGGCACCACCGGCCCCACCGCCGCCGCGATGCTCCTCGAGCGCGACGGCCGAACCCCCTGCTAGCCCCACTGAGCTACGGGCCCGGCGGCGACGCTACCACGTTGCGATCGGGCGCCCGTCGGCCCGACCGGAGTCGGGCGGCAGGTGCGTTCCCCGGCGTCCTAGCGATAGGGGATGAACTGCGCCCCCTGCTCCGACCTCGCGAGGTCGCGAAGGATCACGAGGATGCCTTCCTTGCCGATGATGAAGCTATCGCTGACCAGCTTCGCGGTGTCGACGATCCCGATGGGCGCCCACGTCAAGCCGTCCAGCGACGCCTGCATGGGCCCTGGTCCGGCGAAGCTGAAGTCGTCGGAGGTGCGATCCCAGGCGACGACCCTAGTGCCGTCGGAGGCGAAGACCTCCATGACGCTCCGGTCCTCCTGGACGAGGGTCCATGAGCGCCCATCCCCAGACTGCCAATAGCCGTGCTGCGTGACCTCGAACCCGCAACCCGACGGCATCCCTGACGCGAAGAGCCCGTCCGCCAGCGGGTAGGCAACATACAGTTCGGCCCCCTTGTCGACCGGTGCTGCCTGCCATGTGATCGCGTCCGCCGACCACCACGCCCGCGCCGGCTCGAAGTCGCTGACGGTGCAATCGTCGCCGGTCCCGCTCGACCCGACCGCGACATACCCGTCCGGCGCACGGACGATGTCTCGGATGGTTCCCCCTCCGAACGCCGCGGCCTTGGCCTGCCGCCACTCGATCGCGTCCTGCGAGACGAGAACCTGCGGGGCATCCGCGCCGTTGGTCCCCCAGGCAACGAAACCGCTCGGGTCTGCCGCGATGCCCGACACCATCAGCGCCTGCAGGTCCGGATCGAGCGGCACGATGCGCTCCCATTCGCGCCCATCGCTCGAGCGCCAGATGAGCGGAGAGCCAGCGTCATCATCGTGATCCGTTCGGCCGTTCCCGAACGCGACGAAGATTTCGCCATTAGTAACCACTTCGCTGACGAGGGCCAGGTCGAACCCGCCGTCCGGCGACGTCGCCAGCTCCCCGGTTCGGGTGCCGTCAGGCGACGTCCAGATGACCGCCGACGCGAGAGCGCCAGGCGCGCCGATCCGCTCGCCACCGACGATAAACAAGGAACCGACGGCGAGCCCCGCGAAGAGCCGCGTGGAGCCGGGACCGCCAAAGACGCCGCCAACGATCGGATCGCGTCCATCGGCGAGCTCGAACGGTCGAGGCGACGGGGCAAGGCTCTCGCACCCTGTGAAGACCATCGCCACGACGACCGCAAGGCACCATCGGCGAGCCATGGCCCAAACGCTAGCGCCGAGGATCGGGCGCGCGATCGCCTGTTTCCCGCGCGGCGGCCGGGGGTGCACCGGTGCAGGAGGCTCGATCGAACCGAGCCGCGCACCGATCAACGCGTCAGCCGGCGGCCTTCTTCACCAGCTCGGCGATGAGCTTCTCGCCGGCGGGGGTCAGCTTCTCCAGCGCCCACGACGTCGGCCACATCTCGCCGTCGTCGAGGGCGGCCTGCTCCTCGAAGCCGAAGGTCGGTAGCGCCCGTTGAACTTGGACGCGGCCTTGAAGAAGCAGACGACCTTGCCGCCCTTGGTGTAAGCGGGCATCCCGTACCAGGTTCGTGAAGCGAGCCCCGGAGCGCTCGACTTCACGATCGCGTGGATCCGCTCGGCAAGCACGCGATCCGGTCCCGGCATCTCCTTGATCTTCGCGAGAACGTCCGCCTCGCCCTCCGCCGCCGCGTCGGCGGCCGCGGCGCTCCGCCGCTTGGCGGTCTTCAGCTCCTTGGCGTGCTCCTTCATCGCGTCGATCTCGTCATCCGTCCACTTGCCGGACGCGTCGTTGAGGTCGATCTGGGTGCTCGTCGCGGTCTTCGTTGCCATCGGAAGGTTCTCCCCTGGGTCGATTTCTTGACTGGTTCGATCCCATCGTAGGCACGCATCGCCCCAGTGGCTTCTCCGAAACTGCTCGAATTCGGGTGCGGTAGCGCTTGCGTGCCGGACTAGGATCGCGACGTGGCGACGAGGCTTCCGCGCGCGATGTGGGCCGTGCTCTTCGCGGCGTACGCGATCCTGGCGACGGGCCTTTTCGTCGTTGGTCGAACGCAGGTCCGCCGTCCATCGCCGGGTCCGGGACCGCCCCCGACATCCAGCAGCGGTGCTACGAGAGCTGGCTCCAGACCCGCGGGCTCGGGCTCCAGCTGCTCAATTCGCCAATCCCCGCGGTCGCGCTCCTGGTCGCGCTCGTGGCGATCACGGCCTGGATTACCCGCGTTCGAATCGGGACCGCGCCTCAGCCATAGACCTCGGGGTTGACCGGCGTCGGGAGGCGGTCGCCGCGGATGCCGGCGAGCAGGTTCGCCGCGGCCATCGAGGCCATCTTGCCGCGGGTCGCGCGCGAGGCCGAGGCGATGTGCGGCACGACGAGGCAGTTGTCGAGGCCGACGAGCGGATGGTCGACCGGCAGCGGCTCGGGGTCGGTGACGTCGAGCGCGGCCGCGGCGATGGTGCCGTCCCGCAGGGCGTCGACGAGCGCCATCGAATCGACGACCGGGCCACGCGACGTGTTCACGAGCACGGCGGTCGGCTTCATCCAGCCGAGGCGCTCGGCGTTGATGAGGCCCTTCGTCTCGGGGCTGAGGACCGTGTGCAGCGAGACGAAGTCCGACTCGGCCAGCAGCCCCTCGAGGGTCATGTAGGTGGCGTCGAACTCCGCCTCGACGGACTTCGGCACGCGCTGGAGGTCGTGGTAGACGATCCGCATCCCGAAGCCCTTCGCGCGCCTCGCCACCGCCTGCCCGATCCGCCCGAACCCGACGATCCCGATCGTCGCGCCATGGACGTCCGGGCCCATCAGGAGCATCGGTCCCCAGGTCTTCCACTTGCCGTCGCGGACATACCGGTCGCCCTCCACGAGCCGCCGCGCGGCGGCCATCAGGAGCGCCCAGGCGAGGTCCGCGGTCGTCTCCGTGAGGACGCCCGGCGTGTTGCCGACGGGGAGCTTCCTGCGCGTGCAGGCAGGGACATCGATGTTGTCGAACCCGACCGCGAAGTTCGAGACGACCTTCAGCTGCGGGCCGGCCGCATCAAGGAGCTCGTCGTCGACCCGATCGGTGAGGAGGGTCAGGATCCCCTCGCAGCCCTGGACGGCGCGGAGGAGGTCGTCGCGCGGAGGCGGCAGGTCGCCCTCCCAGACCGTCGCGTCGGTGGCCTCGCGGACGCGCGCGAGACCCTCCTCCGGGATGATGCGCGAGACGAAGACCTTCGGCTTGGCCATGTCGTCGCGCGACCGCCGGGTCAGGCGGGCGTCGCGGCGCCGGACGCCACGAACGAGCGGATGCGGCGCAGGGCCTCGGTGAGATTCTCGCGGGAGTTGGCGTACGAGATCCGGATGTGGTTGCCACCGACCCCGCCGAAGGCCGTGCCCGCGAGCACGCAGACGCCGGCCTCGTAGAGCAGCTTGTCGGCGAGCTCCGCGCCCGTCATGCCCGTCTCGGAGATGTCCGGGAAGACGTAGAACGCGCCCTGCGGCCGGAGGCAGTCGAAGCCCGGGATCTCGTTCAGCCCGTCGACGATGAGGTCCCGGCGCGCGCGGAACTCCGCGACCATCGCGTCGACCTCGTCCTGCGGCCCGCGCAGCGCCTCGATCGCGCCGGCCTGGGCGAACGCCGTCACCCCGGAGATCGTGTTGATGATCAGCTGACCGTACGCCTTGACCAGCCAGTCGGGCACCACCGCGTAGCCCATCCGCCAGCCGGTCATCGCGTAGGTCTTCGAGAAGCCGTCGAGGGTGATCGTCCGGTCGGCCATGCCGTCGAGCGAGGCGATCGAGACGTGCTCCGCGCCGTCGTACAGGATCCGCGCGTAGATCTCGTCGGACAGCACGACGAGGTCGTGGCGCTGCGCGAGCTCGGCGATCCGCTCGATGTCGCTCCGGGTCAGGACGCCGCCCGTCGGGTTCGCCGGCGAGTTGAGCAGAGCAGCTTCGTCCGCGGCGTGATCAGGGAGGCCAGCTCGTCGACGTCGAGCCGGAAGTCGTTCGCCTGGCGGATCGGGATCGGGACGGGCGTGCCGCCGACGAAGCGGGTGATCGACTCGTAGATCGGGTAGCCCGGGTCCGGCACGATCACCTCGTCGCCGGGGTCGACCAGGGCCATGATCGCGTAGACCATCACGCCCTTGCCGCCGACGGTCACGAAGACGTTCTCCGGCTTGACGGCGAACCCGCGCCGGGCCGTCGTGTCGTCGGCGATCGCCGCGCGCAGGTCGGGCAGGCCCGGCGTAGGGCGGGTAGTGGGTCAGGCCCTCGTCGAGGGCCTTCTTGGCCGCCTCGCGGACGTTCGCCGGGGTGTCGAAGTCGGGCTCGCCGATCTGGAGGTAGACGATGTCCTTGCCGGTGGCTGCGAGCGCCCGCGCGCGGGCGGAGACCTCGAAGGCGGTTTCCGTGCCGATCGAATCCATCCGGGCGGCCGTTTTCATGGCCTACAGCATAGGGTCGCCTAAAATGGCGGGTGACGCGCTACTACGCGATCGACGAGGCCAACGCCGCCGTGCCCGAGGTCGAGCGAATCCTCGCCGCGCTGCGCGACCAGCGGGAGGAGCTGATCGCGCTCCGCGACCGCGTGGTCGCCGCCTCCCCGCCGGACGACGAGACACCGACGCCCGGCGCCGCCGAGAAGGTCCGACTGCTGCGCCTCGGGATGCAGGGCCTCATCGACCAGATGCAGGCGGGCGTGGCCCGCCTGGTCGAGATGGACATCACGCTGCGCGACATCTCGTCGGGGCTGATCGACTTCCCGGCGCTGTTCAGCGGCCGCCCGATCTGGCTGTGCTGGCGGCTGGGCGAGGGGGCGGTCGAGCACTGGCATCCGCACGACGAGGGCTTCGACACTCGCCGCCCGCTGGGCGAGCTCCCCACCGGCCTCGGCCGCGGCTCCGGCACGCCCGCGGCCTGACCGGCCCCGGGCCGTGGCCGCGCTCGCGGCCCGCACGCAAGGGCCGGCGGCCAATCTCCATCCAATGTTCGATGGGACCGGCGAGCACCCTCGATGGTCGCTCCTCGGTCCCGTCGAACGTGGCATGCACGGCAGGACCGGCAAAGGCGTCGATCGGCAGCTGTCCGGGCTCTACGAGGGCGCGATCGAACGTGCCGTGCACGATTCACCGATGAGTGAGCCCAAATCCAGGTGGGGTCCGCGAGGACGATCCTCCAGGGCGGGCGCGCGAAGGCCTACCGACCGATCCCGGCTGCGAAGCGGCAGGCGGCCCTCGCGCGGGGCTCGACGCCTACGACCGCGGCGACTGGTTCCTCGCCCACGAGCTGCTCGAGCCGGCGTGGATGGGGACGGAGGACCTCGCCGAGCGCGAGCTGCTCCAGGGACTGATCAAGCTGGCCGCGGCGTTCGTCCACGGCGCCCGATCGAATCCCGCGGGCGTGGCCAAGAACCTCCGCGGCGCGCGGGACCGGCTCGTCGCGGGTCGGGCCGCCGGCGCGAAGCTGGGCGTCGACGCGGAGGAGCTGATCGAGCGCGTGGATGGGTGGCTTGCGGCGCCGGGCGGCCCGGCGATCGAGATCCCGCGGCGTTAGACCCTGCGCTGCACGCCGTATGTGCAAATTCGAGGCGAGGCCGACCGCCAGGGCAATCCAACGACCTACCGAAGGGATCCTGCACGCCTATCGCGTGCTCGGGTCGCGCCTCACGAGCTCGACCTGCCGGCACTGCGGCGGCGCCGAGGTGCTCGGAGGACGCTTGAGGCCATCTTTGTGCCGGAAATGATCATGGGGCGTGCAGCCCGAGCGCCAAGGGCAGCAATGGGGCGATGGGGCCGGAAATCGGGCGCCGCACGACCGCGGGCACCACGCGGTGCCCCAAGAAGAGGAGGGCTAGGCCGGAGGCGGCGCCGGCGAGAAGCCGGCTAGGCCGGAGGCGGCGCCTGCGAGAAGCCGGCTAGGCCGGAGGCGGCGCCGGCGAGAGCCGGCTAGGCGAGGCGGAGGCGGCGCCGGCGAGAAGCCGGCTAGGCCGGAGGCGGGGCCTGCGCTTCCTTGCGTGCCTTGCGGCGCTCCCACCAGCCGCGGATCAATTCCTTGTGGTTGAACGCCCAGCCGATCGCGACGAGGACCACGAAGTTGCCCGTGCCGACGCCCGCGGCGGCCAGGTAGCCGAGCTGCTGGCCGATCTCCCCGCCGATCTGGAGCGCCGGGCACGACCACGCCGACGAGGCCGAGCCGGAAGAACGGCTCCTCGGGCGCGAGGCTGGCCCGGTACGACGTCGCGAGCGCGCCGGATCCCGCGTCTCCACCGAGGAGGAAGACGGTCGAGCCGCTGACCACGACCGCCGCGTTCTCCGAGCCCTTGCGGGAGGTCGGTCGCGTCGAGGTGGTGCCACCCGCCGGGCAGGTCGCCCGTCGCGTCCGGGAGGGCCCAGTAGAGCTCGCGCTTCGGCGACGTGCCGTCCGAGCCGCCGACGAGGTAGAGGGCGCCATTGGCCGCGAACCCGGCGCCGCGGTGCGCGCCCCGGGGAGGTTGAGCGCGTCGCTGACCGTCCACTTGACGACGCCCTGGGGCGCCTCGCCGCTCGCGGCGGGCGGGGTGCGGCCGGCGAGGGTGCCGCGCTCGTACCGGGCGCCGGGCTGCCCGTCGCGCGGAAGCGCGCCGTAGTCGGCGCGCTGGACCGCCACCGACCGCGCCGTTGGCGTCGGAGCCGCCGTAGACCCAGAGGAACGTGCCCTCGAGCGCGATGTCCGCGTCGGCGACCGGGAACGCGAGGGCGGGCTGCTCCTTGAACTCCTGAGGAAGCCCGCGTCGTCGAGGGTCGACTTCCACACGGTGGAGGTCGGCTGGCCGTCGGGTCCGCGCCCGCCGGCGACGATGATCCCGTCGGTCACCGCGACCACCGCCGCACCGGAGCGAGGCTCGGGCAGCGTGACGTGGCCGCGTCTTCGCCATCCCCGTCCTCGAGCTCGGCCCAGGTCCCGAGCGCGCTCGTGTCCGGGTCGAGCCCGATGAACCAGACGGTGTCGGTCGGGGCGCCGTCGGGGCCGAGGCCGCCGACCAGGTAGGCCGTGCCGCTGAGCGTCGTGATCCCGGCGTCGGCGCGGCCCTCGGGCAGCGCCGGGCCCTCGGCCCACGCGCCGAGGGTGCCCGACGTCGATCGTGGCCACGTAGGTCGTCGCGGACGGAGCGGCGCCGTCGGTGCTGTCCGTCCCGCCGATGTAGAGCAGGTTCTTGCCGAGCTGGGCGGCGGCGCCGTTCGTCCGCGGCTGCGGCAGGGACACCTCGGTCGGCGACGCCTGCCACGGGACGACGCCGCCGACCGGGACCGGGCAGGGCATCGCCGTGCCGTTCTCCGGCGGGCAGAGGTTGACCGGCGACCAGCCGAGGATCCCGAGATCGATCGTCCGCGAGACGACGAAGTAGTAGGCGCGGTCCGGGACGTAGCCGAGGGCCATGATGATCACGAGCAGCCAGAAGAAGGCCTTCGTGAACGCCCAGCCCCAGCCCTCGCTGTCGAACAGCCCGAACAGCGAGCGGCGATGGACCGGTCGACCTGCGGGCAGCGCCTTGGCCATCGCTACTTGACCGTCAGCGTGCCGGTCATCGCCGGGATCGGGTGGACCGAGCAGATGAACGTGTACGTCCCCGGCTCCAGGGCCGTGAACTGGTAGTTGGCCTCGGCCGGCGCGGTGATCGGGGTCTGATCCTGCAGCGGTGGCGTCGTCGCCGGATCCGATCGGATGTCGACGTCGTGGGACTGGCCGTCGTCGGTGTTGTTGAAGTGGATGACGAAGGGCGTGTCGGCGTCGACCGTCAGCTCGGTCTTGTCGAAGGCGAGGACGCCGCCGGTCCCGAGCTCGAGGACGGGCGCGCTCGGGTCAATCGAAGCGGGCGGCGCGGGCGTCCCGGCGGGGCCGCTGTGGCAGTCCGGTACGGGCGTCGCGCTCGGCTCGGGCTTGAACTCTGTGTCGCGCCAGCCCTTGAACGTCTCGACGTTGCCGTCGGCATCGAGGACCGGCTCGTTCAGCTCCGGGTCGCGCTTCTGGTACTCCTGCGTGGAGGGCGCGCGGATGAACGCGATCAGGTCCTCGATCTGGACATAGTTCAGCGGGCCGCCGTTCTCCTCGGCCCAGACAGGCATGAGGCTCTTGGGGTTGCCGCAGACGTACCGGCCGCCGGCGACGAGGACGTTGTGGATGTACTGCTCGTTGAGGTGCTGGAAGAGCTTCATCTGGTCGTTCAGGACCGGGCCGACGCCGCCCTCGCCGTTGACCCCGTGGCAGCGCGCGCAGTTGGCCTGGTAGAGGTTGTAGCCGCGCTCGACGGCGGTCACCTGCTGGAGCTCGTCCTGGGCCTCCAGGCGAGGCTTGCTGAGGTCGAGGGGCAGGCCCAGCTCGTAGAAGTAGTAGATGATCACGAACAGGGCGACGACGACGAGCCCGAGGAACGCCACCCACCGCGCGTCACCCGACTGGCGGACGATCTTGGCGGCGCGCTCCGAGGTCAGGCCTGCGATGGCCCGGGTCTGGCGGGGCGCGGTGAAGCGCTCAACAGGGCGAGTGGGAACCTCCCCTTCCGGTCGGCGCGCGGGGAGCGGCCGCTCCGGCCGGCCGCCGGGCCGGTCGCCTGGTTGGTCGGTCATATGCAGCCGACAGGGCTCTTCGGGGGGATGATCCCGGGCTGGCCGACCGCCACCGGGAGCGGGCCGAGGGTGATCTGCGACGTATCGATCGTCAGCTTCCCGTCGGCCGCGACCTTGATCGCGAAGCGGTCCATGCTCCGCGGCGCAGGGCCGTACTGGGCGCCCTGGGCCTTGATCCCGAGCCGGTCGTAGCGCGATCCGTGGCAGGGGCACTCCAGCCAGTAGTTCTTGAGGCACGGGTTCGGCTTGCAGCCGAGGTGCGGGCAGCGCTGGTACAGCGCGCGCACGTTCAGCGCGGTCCCGTCGCCCTCGGTGTCCTCGCCCGGGACGAACTCCTGGCGGGACGGTATCGACCAGCACGACGTACGCGCGGGCCTGCTGGTAGTAGGCGGGGAAACCACTGGCAAACGGGATCGACGTGTTCTGGGCCTTGATGTCGTCGATCGTCCCGATCTCGATCTCGCTGCCGAAGCCGCCCTTCTGGTTCGGCCACAGGAAGCCGATGGAGCCGAAGGTCACCTCCGTGATCCAGAGGAGGGCCGCGCCGCCGATGGAGCGGCGGAGGAGCGTCCTGCGCGAGATCCCCTGGACCGGGTCCTGGCGCAGCGAGCGCAGGGCCTGCGGCGTCAGGGCCTGGGGCTTGTCGGCGGGCGCGAGGTGGTAGTTGCTCATCGGTCGATCACAGGCTGCATCACAGGGCGAAGTGGAGGCCGTTGGTGAAGTTGTCGAAGAACGGCAGGTATGGCGTCACCAGGGAGTACCCGGGTCCGCGGAAGAACACGGCCACGAAGGTGACCATGAGGCCGAGGCCGCACAGGAGCGTGAACAGCAGCACGGCGGTCTTGCGCTCGGCGGGGCGCCTCGCCTCGGGGTTCGAGCGGTCGATGTACGGCAGGACCATCGCGCCGACGAGGATGTACAGGAACGGCACGAGCACGCCGGAGATCACCGGGTGGAAGTAGGCCAGCAGCTCCTGGAGCCCCAGCAGGTACCACGGCGCCTTCGCCACCGGCGGGGTCACGTTGCCGTTCGCCAGCTCCTCGAGCGGCGCATTGATGAACAGCCCCATGAGCAGCAGGAAGATGCTCATGACGATCGCCGCGAGGAACTCGATCGACAGGAGGTGCGGCCAGGTCATGACCGTGTCGTCGGGCTCCTTCTGGACCCGGACGACGGCGTCCTGCTTGACCATCGCGAGCAGCCGGTACGGCCGCGCGGACATCGGGACGCGCTGCTTGTCGATCTCCGTCCGCCGCGTCGGATCGACGGGCAGGACGACGCGCGACTCCAGCTTCTCGTCGGTCGGTCGGTCAGCCATGGCTCACAGGGGTCCCGAGATCCCGCCATCCTTCCTGATCCGCCAGAAATGGACGGCCAGGAAGATCGCGGTCACGAGCGGGAGCAGCATGATGTGGAGCACGTAGAAGCGGAGCAGCGTGTTCTGCCCAACTTCGAAGCCGCCGAAGATCAGCGCCTGGATCGGGGTGTTGATCACGGGCGTGTAGCTGGCCATGTTCAGGCCGATCGTGATGGCCCAGTAGCTGATCTGGTCCCACGGCAGCAGGTAGCCGGTGAACGACAGGGCGATCGTCATCAGCAGGAGGATCACGCCGACGACCCAGTTGAACTCGCGCGGCGGCTTGTAGGCCCCGTGGTAGAAGACCCGCATCATGTGGAGGAAGACGAAAAAGACCATCAGGTGGGCGCCCCACCGATGGACGTTCCGCGTCAGCAGGCCGAACGCCACGCTCGCCTGGATGTTCAGGATGTCCGTGTAGGCGTTCGTGGTCGACGGGATGTAGAAGAACATCAGGTACACGCCCGTCACGGTCAGGACGAGGAACAGGAAGAACGACAGCCCGCCGAGGCAGAAGGTGTAGGCGAACTTGACGGCGTGCTGCCGGACCCGCACCGGGTGGAGGTGCAGGAAGACGTTGTTCATGACCGCGTACGCGCGCGAGCGCTCGTCCGTCGGGTAGGGGTTCCGGAACAGCGACCGCCAGGCGGAACTCCGGCGGATGGCCTGGTCCACCCGCTCCAGGAAGCTCAACGGGCCATTCCTCCTGCGACGCCGGTCGTCCCGGCCAGCTGCGCGTCGCGGTACGACTCCTTGTAGAGCCGCCCGTCGGTCGAGATCTCCTGCAGCTCGAACCGCTCCATCGTAATGGCGTCGAACGGGCAACGCTTGACGCACAGCGCGCAGCGGATGCAGCGCTCCTCGTCGAGGATCATCGCGGCCCCGTCCTGCCAGCCGTAGGCCTCGTCGAGCTCCGTGAGGAGGCCCTCGGACTTCAGCTGGTTGACGTCGACCATGTGGATGACGCCCTCGGGGCAGACATCCGCGCAAGCGCCGCAGAGGACGCAGCGGAACGGGTCGAACCAGATGTTGTAGTTGCACATCAGGCAGCGGGTCGACTCGGCGACCGCGCCCGTCGCGTCGTAGCCCTGCTCGACCTGGGTCGTGAAGTTGACGTCAGGATCCGTCGACGGCATCCGGTCCACGAGCGGCGTCATCGGGATGTGCTGGCGCGGCAGGACGTCGTAGAACTCCGGCATCTCGAAGGTCCACGAGCTCGTCATCTTGACGTTCGCCGCGACGGTCACATCGGTGCGGCCGGCGAGGTACCGATCGATGGCGTAGGCGCACTTCTTGCCGTGGCCGGCGGCCTCGATGAGGGTCGTGGGACCGGTCACGAAGTCGCCGCAGGCGAAGACGCCCCGGACGTTCGTCGCGTACGTCGCCGGATCGACCTTGACGCGGCCGCGGTTGACCTCGAAGTCCGCCTCGACCGGCAGGAACGTCAGGTCCGCGGCCTGCGACACCGCCGGGATCACGGTGTCGGCCTTGATGACGAACTCCGAGCCGGGGATCGGCACGGGCGAGCGGCGGCCGGAGGCGTCCGGCTCGCCGAGCTTGTTGCGGATGAACTTCACGCCGGTGACGTGGCCGTTCTCGCCGAGGACCTCGATCGGGCTGGCGAGGAACTCCATCCGAACGCCCTCGCGCTCGGTCTCGCCGAGCTCCTCCTCGTCCACGACCAGCTCGGAGCGCGTCCGGCGGTAGACGATCGCGACGTTCTCGGCGCCGTGGCGAAGGGACGTCCGCGAGCAGTCCATCGCGGTGTAGCCACCGCCGATCACCACGACGTCCTTGCCGACCTCGATCGGCTCGCCGAGGTTGGCCTTCTTCATGAAGTCGACGCCGTACTGGACGCCCTCGAGCTCCGCGCCCGGCACGTCGAGGGCCACGGCGTTCATCGCGCCGGCGGTGATCGCGACCGAGTCGTGGGTCCGCTGGAGCTCGTCGAAGGTCAGGTCGACCCCGATGTTGGTGTTGTAGTGGAACGTGACCCCGAGGCGCTCGACGAGGCGGATGTCCATCTCGATCGCCTCGCGCGGGAGGCGGAACGCCGGGACGCCGATGAGCATCGTCCCGCCGCCGTACGGCAGCGAGTCGTAGACGTCGACCCCGTAGCCCTTCATCGCCAGCTCGCGGGCCACGGAGATGCCGGCGGGACCTGCGCCGACGACCGCGACGCTCTCGGCGCGGCGCTCGATGTGGGGCATGACATCCGGGATGCCAGAGGCCTCGTGCCACTCGACCAGGAAGCGCTTCATCGCGCGGATCGCGAGGGGGCGATCGATGTCGCCACGGCGGCAGGCCCGCTCGCACGGCGCCGAGCAAACGTAGGAGCACATCGCGGCCACGGGGTTGGGCTCGCGGGAGAGGATGTAGCCCTCCTCGAACCGACCCTCGGCGGCCAGGTTGAGGTAGCCGCGGCAGTTCGTGCCGACCGGGCAGGCCTCCTGGCACTCGATGTTGCACTGGAGCCAGGAAGCGTCGACCGGCTGGACGAGGAACTCCGGGCGGACGTCGAGGGTCAAGGCGAGGCTGAACCTCTCTGCGCAGTGCGGACGGTCGACACGAGCGGGGCCGGATCGCCGGATCGGCCCGCGCGGTCAATCTACCATCCGCACCCCTCGCACGCTCGGCGTTGACCTGCGCGAAGCCCCTCGGGCGATTTGACTCGCGCTGGGCTCGCAGCTACGCTCGGCCCGGCGACGGCGCCCCGGGAGGCGCTGGACAGCGAGGACCCAAACCCCGCGTGACCGTGAGCGAGCTGGCCTTCATGGCCCTCGGGCTCCTCCTCGGCGCCGCCGGGGGTGCGGCCATCATCGTGTTCTTCGGGACCCGGCTTCCGCGACGCGAGATTCGGGTCACCGTGACCCGCGATGCGCTTCCCCGCCGTTCGGAAACGCTGTCCCAGGACGCGTTCATGACGACGCCGGGCGCACCCGCTCCGGGCGGTCCCGGCGACCGCCGGACGGCCGACCGCGAGGACGCCGCGAACCCTCCGGCCATGCCTGCGACCGCCCCCGCGGCTCCGATCGCGATCCCGATCGCACCGTCGCCAGGCGCCACCCCGCATCCGCCCCCGGATCGAACGATCGTTCCAATCGGACCGGGCCGATCTCCCTCTCGAGGCTTCCCGCCGAGCCCGCCGCGGCCGCGGGTTTCGACGACGGTCCCGATCGGGCAGGCGACCGCGGACGTGGGGCCGGTCGCGAGCCCGACCCCGCAGCCATTCCGGAGCCCGATCGCGAGCCAGATCGCGGTCGAGGAGGACGCCGATCGCGATCTCGAGGGGGCCCGGCACGGGAGCGCCCGGGGCTCGGCGCTGGAGCGGATGCTCCGGGGCGAGCACCGCGCGATGGCCGAAGTGCTCGACAAGGTCGCGGGGCCGGACAGCCAGCAGCGGCGCGAGTGGGAGCGCCTGCTCCGCGGGCTGGTCGAGGCCATGGCCGAGAACGCGGTCCGCGAAGCCGTGATCGACTTCCCGATGGGCACCGCGTTCTGGGACAGCTTCACGATCGAGCAATGCCGCCGCGTCGTGGGCGCACTCGCATCCATGGGCTACGCCTACGACGGCCACGCCGGCTGGGTCGACAGCCGGACCCCTGCCTACCGCGACCTTTCGACGGCCCTCGCCGACGTCGGCATCGACCCGCGACGGATCCGCGCCTGGCCGAACTCGTCGGACATCGCGGGCCTGTTCGCTGGCGCGCGGCCAGCGCCCGAGGAGCTGCTCGCGGCCGCGGGGCCGGCCTACGAGATGACCGACGTTCGCGAGCTGGTCGGCGAGCGCGCCGACGAGCTGCGGGACCTGTGGCTGGCGTGGGACGCGGTCAAGCCCGCGTTGCTCGACGAACACCTGACGACGGCCTGACCTCGGCTAGCTCTCGGTCGTCGAGCCTTCTTCCGCCGCCTCGCCCGGCTCCGGCGATTCGTCGTCGTCATCGATCACGATGACGTGGAAGCCGTCGGCCGCGGTCACCCCGATCCGCTTCCCGAGCTCCGCCGACCACTCGCGGGTCCACTTCTCGACCGAGGCGAAGTCCTTCAGCTGGCTCTCGTGGCAGCGGAGCGCGTCGAGCTTGCGCCCGACCGTCGCCGAGGTGTCGACGAAGGCCGTGGGGTTGTCGGACCAGAAGAGGTAGAGGCGCCGGACCCGGTGCGCGGCCAGCCCACCGCGCGCGAGCCACGGGAAGGCCATCGGGTTGCGCGACGCCGGGTAGACCGCGTCCACGGCGGCGAAGCCCGAAGCGCGATGGTCGGTGTGGTTCACGCCGCTGTCGCGGTAGAAGAGCGTCTCGGGGTCGGTGGCCAGGACCGCGTCCGGGCGGAAGGTGCGAATCTCGCGCACGAGGTGCTCGCGGAGGACCAGGTCGTTGACCAGCGCGCCGTCCGGCATGTGCAGGAACGTCACGCCCGCGTAGCCGACGACGTCGGCTGCGGCGCGCTGCTCTCGCTCCCGGATCGCCGCGAGCTCGAGGGGGTCCATGTCCGGGTCCTCGCCGCCCTGGTCGCCGCTCGTGCAGCAGACGAGCCAGCCCTCCGAGCCGTCGTCGATCCAACGCGCGGCGGTCGCGGCCGGCCCGAAGTCGGCGTCATCCGGGTGCGCCGCGATCACCATGAATTGCTCCGGTCGCCAGGCGTGCGGCTCCTGGACGGGAGCCCCGGGCAGCGCCTCGTCGGTCATCCCGCCGCGCGAGCGGCCCGCTCCTCGCCGAGCGCCTCGAGCACCTCGGCCGCGTGCCCGTCGGCCTTGACCTTCGGCCAGGCGCGCGCGACGCGGCCGTCCGGGTCGATGAGGAAGGTCGAGCGGATGACGCCCATGTAGGTCTTGCCCAGGGCGGTCTTCTCGCCCCAGGCGCCGTAGCGCTCGATGACCTCGCGCTGCGGATCGGTGAGGAGCGTGAACGGCAGGTCGAACTTCTCGCGGAAGCGCTGGTGGCTCGCGGCGCTGTCCTTGCTCACGCCCCAGACGTCGGCATCGGTCGCGGCGTACTCGGCGTCGAGGTCGCGGAACTGGCAGGCCTCGGTGTTGCAGCCGGGGGTGTCGTCCTTGGGGTAGAAGTACAGGACGGTCCAGCGGCCGCGCTGCGTGGCGAGGTCATGCACCGCACCGGTCTCGTCGGGGAGGACGACGGCCGGTGCGACCTGTCCGACCTCGGGGGCGGTCGGGGTCTCGGCGGTCATGGCCGGAATTTAGCAGGGGTCTCGATCACGAGGAGCCGGCCGGACCCGACGCTGACGCGGGCCACCGGGACGAGCCGCACGTTCGACAGGCCGCGGGCGCGACCGATGTCCAGCGGCTCATCGCGGAGGGGGTAGCGGAGACCCTCGGTCGCGACACCCTCGGCCGTGTCGCCCAGTGGCAGGAGCGAGACGAGGTCCCCGACCCGGCCCGCCAGGTCGCGGGACGCGGGCAGCCCGCGGTCGGCGGGACCGACGAGGAGCGAGAGCCGGGCGCCGTGCTCGTCGTAGAGGACGGTGGGCCGGCTTTCCAGGCCCGGGTGCTGCAGGAGCGCGACGTTGGCGAGTGCGTGATCGACTCGCGCGCCGCCCAGGGCCCCGATGACGACGATCGTGCCGGCGCCGGCCTTGATGGCGGCGAGGAGCGCGAGCTCGGTGTCCGACTCGTCCTTGTCGACCGAAGAGCGCTCGATCGCTGCGCCGGCAGCAGCCAGGGCATCGAGCTCGGCCGGCGACGTCGAGTCGCCGTCGCCGACCCAGCGGTCGACCCGCAGGCCGAGCGCCGGCGCGTGGCGGGCACCGCCGTCGGCGGCCACCACCAACGAGACGCCCTCGTCCCAGCCAGGCCAGGCCTCGTCCAGGATCGCTCGTTCGGGGGCCGCCCCGTCCGCGAGAACGATCGCCTTGCGGAGGTCAGGCGGCATCGCTCGCCTCGCCGACGGCGCTCAACGGCCCGAGGAGGTCGTCGACGAAGTCGGCGACGAGCGGGAACACCGCGCTCGCCCCGGCCTCGAGCATCACCTCGCGCCGCCCGATCGTGGACTCGATCCCGATCCCCACGGCGCCCACCGCCCGCGCCATCCGCATGTCGTCCGGGACGTCGCCGACGTAGCGAGCGGTCGCGATCCGCTCTGCGCGGTTCAGGTCCGTCAGGACCCGCAGGAGCGGCTCGGGATGCGGCTTCGAGGCGATGTCGTCGCTCCCGAAGACCCGCGCCGGGATCAGGTCGCCGATCCCGAAGCGCTCGAGCTGCGCGCCCACGATGTCTCGATCGCCGGCGGTCACGAGGCCGAGGACGAAGCCCGCCGCGACGAGCCGCTCCAGCGATTCCCGCACGCGCGGCAGCAAACCGGCCTCCGCGGCTTCGGCGTAGAGCGAGATCCAGCGCCGACCGGCGTCCTCGAGCCCCTCGTCCGGGACGCCGAGGCGCTGGTACATCAGGCGCCAGTCGGGGACGTAGGCCGCGCGGTAGCGGTCGTCGTCGAACGGCAGCCCCAGCTCCTCGAGGACCTGCCGGTTGGCCTCGTAGATCGCGGCCAGGGAGTCGCACAGCGTGCCGTCCCAGTCGAACACGATGGCATCCATGGATGGCGATCGTATCGGGCCCGATCGGCGCCGTCCCCGATGCTATCCTCGCCGCCGTGCCGACCGCCCTCGAGCACCCCGCGATCCAACGGGTGCTGGACGTCGCCGCCAGGAAGGGCGTGACCCTCGAGGTCACCGCGTTCCCGGAGACCACCCACACCGCGGCCGATGCCGCGCGCGTCGTGGGCGCCGAGATCGGCCAGATCGTCAAGTCACTGGTGTTCGTCCTCGCGGGCGACGACGGCGAGCTCGAGCCGGTCGTGTGCCTCGTCTCCGGCTCGGACCGCGTCGACCTCGAGCGGCTCGCCGCGGTCGTGGGCCGCCGCGACGTCCGGCGCGCGACCGCCCGCGAAGCGAACGACCTGACCGGCTTCACGATCGGCGGGATCCCGCCGTTCGGCCACGAGCGCCGGACGCGAGTGATCATGGATCCGGCCCTCACCAGCTACGAGACCGTCTGGGCCGCCGCGGGGCTGCCGACGGCCGTCTTTCCCGTCGCGCCCGGCATCCTGCGGATGCTCGCGGACGCGCACGTGGCCCCGATCGCCGAGGAGCCGCCGGTCCAGCAGGCCTCCTAGGTGGCCGCCGAGCCGCACGACGCCACGATCTCGTACCCGGGCGGCCTTCGCGCCCGCTGGCGCTGGGGCGGCACCGGGCAGGCACGGGAGGTCTTCGCGCTCTCCGAGGCGGGCGGGAGCCTCGTCGATCTCGGCGCGGAGGTCTCCGAGGCGCCGGACGAGCTCTGCCGCGCCGAGCTCCGGGTCGACGGGCCGGCTGGTGCGTGGTCCGTGCGCCTCGCCTCAACGATCAACGACGACCCGGCGGCCCAGCTCTGGGACACCGCGGGACAGCTCGTCGTGAAGTACGGGTTCCACACGTTCGGGCTGGATTCCCGGACCGGCACGCGGGCATGGAGCCACCGCTCAGGAACCCCGATCCTCGCGGTCTTTGCGTCGTCGCGGCTGCGGCACGTCATCGTCCAGGCCGAGCTGGAGACCTTCGCGATCGAAGCCGACGGCACGGTCGCGTGGCGGGTCGCGCATTCCGACGTCGTCACCGAGGCCTCGATGGTCGGTGGGCGCCTCGTCCTGACCGCGTACGGCGGCGGCGTGAACGCGCTCGATCCCGCGACGGGTCGCTCGACCGGCTGACGGCCGGGCCACGTCTGGCCGACGCTGACGGACGAACCGGCACCCGGTCGTTTGTGGACCGACCGTGGACAAGCCCCCGCTCCCGGCCGAATCTCGTGGACAGGTGCCATTGACCCGGCCCGGTCCAGCCCCCAATGTTGTACCCAGCCCGGAGGGGCCGAGCGACACTAACGGCTGAGATCGCATCAAGGCCCACGTGTCGGGTAGGTTCCTCCGGGCCCTTCGATTCCCGCCCTATCCTCATGGGCGTGGGTCCCCTCCTCCTCGGTGCCGCGGGCGTGCTTGCCCTGGGCGTTGCCGTGGCGATCCTGCGCAGCTTCGGCCCGCGCTACCGGGTCGGGCGGCTGCTCGCCGTCGTCAAGCAGGTTTCGATCGCCGATGCCGTTCGTCTCGCCGAGGCCGGCGAGACGCGCTACGTCCGGATCGACGGGCGGATCGACAGCGACGCGGAGTTCGAGGACGACGCGCATCGACCCCTCGTCCTCCGTCGGACGACGATCCAGTGGCGGCCACGCCAGGGCGCGGGAGGCCACGGTGGGGCCGACGACAGCTGGCGCCCGGCGGGTCCGCCCGCGATGGAGCTCGCGCCGTTCGTGGTCCGCGAGGGCATGGACGAGATCGATGTCGACGCCGCGGCCCTTGAGGCCGGGCTGATCACGGTCCCCCGGGTGAGCGTCGGCACGGTCGCGGATCTCGGCGACCGGGCGCCGGAGGGAGTCACGGGCGATGCCGACGCGCGCCTCGTCGTCGAGCAGGTCTCGAGCGTCGAGCACGCCACGATCCTTGGGGTTCCGAGGCGAGCCGACGACGGCCGAGTCGTGATCGGCGCGGGGCTCGGGCGACCGCTCATCCTCACGACCCTCGAGCGCGACGAGGCCATGCGCATCCTCACCGGCGGGGCAGCCGGCCGATCCCGCATCGCCATCGCCTGCTTCACGGCCGGCGCGATCCTCGTCGGCGCCGCCGCGGTCTGGTGGCTCCTCGACGCGATCTTGGGTGGTGGCGTCGCGTCCGCGCTCGCAGCCTCGCCGGACCCGACGCTCCGCACGGGTACCGACACCCGTGGCGGTAACACGCCAGGCTTCGTCGGCAATCCACTCGTCGCGATCCTCGGCGTCGCGGGCGTCGGCCTGGCCAGCCTCCTGGCCACGCTCGCCTGGATCAGGCTCACCGGCGGTCGCGCCCGCCGCTGAGCCGCGGGGACCGGACCGATCGCAGGCCCCTCCAACGTTTCCAGGCGCATCGCGCCTCGTCCGGCCCTGCTGGTACTTTCGAACCATTGGCAAGAAATGTGGGGTACGCGAGGCTGACCGCCTAACTTCACAAAATCTTCCGGGGGACGATTGGCGAAGGTCGACCTGCAGCATCCGCGACCGCTCGACGCAACCCTGACCGTGACGCGGGCCGCCGAGGTCCTCGGCGTGCATGCGAACACGATCCGGGCGTGGAGCGACGCCGGCAGGCTCCGGTACTACCGAATCAATCCCCGCGGCGACCGGCGGTATCGGCTGGGCGACCTCCAGCGCTTCCTTGCCGGACTCGACGCCACCGGCCTCGCGAGCCAGCCGGTCCAGGCAGACGACCGAACGAACGGAGCGCGGCGCCGGGGCGGCGCGGTGGTGCCCCTCGAGGAGCACCTGGCGATGCTCGAGCTCGTGGGCGACCTGTCCGCCCTCAGCGGCTCGGCGATCCGGGACGCCCTCGCGAGCCCGGGCGCGCCTTTGCAGCAGGCGATCCGCACGATCCGCGAGACCCTCGGCGTGGTCCACGTGTCCGCCTGGCGGTTGGACGACCACCGGCTCACGCCGATCACCACCGCAGGACCGCCGTACTCGGGGCTTGTCGCGCTGCCCGGCACCTACGGCGTCCTCGCCGCCGCGCTCGCCGAGCCGGCGGCCGTGATCGAGGCCGACCCCGGCGTTCATCCGTCGGCGACGAACCACCCCGGCCGCGAGGTCGCGTGCGCCATCCCTGGGACCGGCGAGCCATGGGGCGTCCTGCTCCTGCTCCGCGAGACGGCCGATCCCCTTCCGGAGCGTGACCGCGAGCTGATCCGGGTCGCGGCGAAGGCCGTCGGCAACATCCTCCGGGCGACGTCCTCGGCGACCGAGGTCGCGCACCAGCTCCAGCGGGCCGATGCCCTGCGCCGCGTCACGAGCGACATCGGCAGCCGGCTGGACCTCGACGAGATCCTCGAGCGGCTCGCGGATCACGCCGCCGTGCTCTTCTCGGCGGATCGCGTCGCGGCCTTCCTGTTCGAGGAGGACGGCGGCCGCCGGATGGCCGCCTCTCGCGGCCTCTCGCAGTCGTGGATCAACGCGGTCACGGCCGTCGAGGGCGTGACCTTGGGCGCGGCCGCGATCGCCGCACGCCGCCCGATGTTCTCCCTCCACTACAGCGAGGACCCGCGCGCCGGGGAGCTCCGCGCCGCGGTCATCCAGGAGGGGTTCGACACCGCCTGCATCGCGCCGCTGCTCGACTTCGATCGCACCGAGGCACTCGGGATCCTCGGTGTCTACCACGACGTCGCGCACCCCTGGTCGGACGACGAGCTCGACACGATGGCCGCCCTCGCGACCCAGGCGTCGGTCGCGATCAAGGCGGCCCGCAACTACGCCCAGCTCGCGACGTGGGCGGCCCAGCTCCAGTCGATCCAGGCGCTCGGGTCGCGCCTGAACCGGCTCACCACCGTGCAGGAGATCGGCGAGGCGATCGCGACGGAGCTGCGCCAGCTGATCGACTATCACAACGTCCGCGTCTACCGGCTCTACGGCGAGGATCTCGTGCCGGTCGCCATGCAGGGTCGCGTGGGCGAGTACGAGGAAGAGACGTTCGACAGCCTCAAGCTGAAATACGGGCAGGGCATCACCGGCTGGGTCGCGGAGCACCGCGAGGCCGTCCTCCTCGACGACGCGGCGAACGAGCCGCGGGCCCAGACGATCGCCGGCACCGAGGACGACCTCGACGAGTCGATGCTCCTCGCGCCGATGCTCTTCGAGGACGAGGTCATCGGGGTCCTCGTGCTCTCGAAGCTCGGCCTCCGCCAGTTCAAGGCCGACGACCTGCGGCTCCTCGAGATCTACGCGAGCTTCGCCGCACAGGCGATGGCCAACGCCGACGCGACGGAGCGGCTACGCGAGCAGTCCGAGGCGCTCGAGCAGAAGGTCCGAGGGCAGCGCGAGCTGCTCAAGATCACCGAGTCGATCCTGACGACGCTCGATCCCCCGGTCCTCCTTGGCACGATCGCCGACCGCCTCGGCGAGCTCATCGGCTCGGACAACGTCTCGATCGAGCTGGTCGACCAGGAGCGTGGGGTCCTCTCTCCTGTCGTGGCTCGCGGCATGGACGCGGACTACTACCTCGAGCCGTGGCACCCCGGCGAGACCGGCCTCGCGACCTGGGTCCTCGACCACAACGAGCCGGTCAACGTCATCGACGAGTGGGATGACCCTCGCGTGCTCCAGCCGTCATCCGGCCCGATCCACGGGAGCCTCGTCTGCGTCCCGCTCCGTGGCCGCGACGGCGCGATCGGCGTCGTGACCCTCGAGCGCATCGGCGAGGGCCGGGTCTTCACCGAGGACGAGTTCGAGCTGATCCAGCTCTTCGCGGCCCAGGCCTCGATCGCCCTCCAGAACGCCGAGGTCCACCTCGCCGTGCGGCAGCGCGCGCAGACGGACGTCCTGACCGGGCTGCTCAATCACGGCACGTTCGGCCAGCAGCTCGACGGCATGATCGTCGCTGGTGAGCCGTTCAGCCTCGTCATGCTCGACCTGGACCACTTCAAGCCGGTCAACGACGGCATGGGCCACCAGGCCGGCGACCGGCTGCTGCGCGAGGTCGCCGACGCGATCGTCGCGGCGAGCCGCGACACGGACCGGATCTTCCGCTACGGCGGCGACGAGTTCGCCGTGCTCCTGCCACGAACGACGGGCGAGGAGGTCGGACCGATCGCCGAGCGCGTGCGAGCCGCCGTGAAGAGCGTCGTCGGGCCCGGGTCGACGTGGCGGGGCCGGGCGCGGTCACTCGAGGCCTCGGCCGGCACCGCGTCGTTTCCCGCCGATGGCGGCACGGCAGAGGAAGTCCTCCTCGCCGCCGATCGGGCGCTATTCGTCGCGAAGCGTTCCGGCGGCGGCCGCGTGGCCAGCTCGGCCGAGGGCCTGGCGCTTGCCGGCGAGCTGAACCTCCAGGTCCCGACCCCGATCGACCCGCTCGCGAAGACGGCCTGAGCGCGGCGCGCCTCCCGCGGGCGCGGTTGCCGCAGTGTTACGGGGACCGTCGCGGAGCGTTACCGTCGAACGTCAGAGTCCGGCCATGACCCAACCGCGCAGCGCACGCGAACGCTCGATCCTGGAATCGCCCCTGCTCGCCGCGGGCCTCATCATCGTCGTGCTCGCGCTTGCGGCTGTGCTCCTGCTCCCCTCCCTGCTCGGCTCGCCCGGACCCGGCGCGTCGCCGACGGCACCGTCAGGCTCCGGTCAGCCATCGTCGGCACCGACCGCTCCCGGCCCGACCTTCCTCCGGCCGACGCCGAGCCCTCAGCCCACGTTCCTGAGCTACGTCGTGAAATCCGGCGACACCCTGAGCTCGATCGCGCGGAAGCACGGCACCACTGCCTTTTCGATCGCCTGGTGGAACCGCGACAGCCATCCCAGCCTCGATCCCGAGTCGGACAGCTACGACCCGAACCGCCTGGACATCGGCTGGGTGCTCCAGATCCTCACGGATACCGTCGTCGACGAGAACAACCCGCCCCAATCGAGCGCTGCGCCCGACCCGACGCAGGGCGGCGCCATCCCGACCCCGGCGACCACGAAGCCGACGACCGGACCGCAACCGACCGGGACGCAGCCCCCCACGCCCGCCGGCCCGGCGACGGTCATCTCCCACGGGCCGCGGACGGCCAGGAACATCGCGCTGACGTTCGACATGGGCGGGCGGCTCGACCCGGCCGTCGACGTCGTCCGCTGGCTGATCGACCACGAGGTCCACGCGACCCTCTTCCCGACCGGCAAGTCCGGCACCCAGACGGCCCAGGGCCTGGCGGCGATGCAGCTGGCCGCGACCCGGCCGGACCTCTTCGACTTCGCCAACCACTCGTGGGATCACCCCGACTTCCGCAACATCACGCGGGCCCAAATGGCCTCGCAGCTGCACCAGACCGAGGCGGCGCTCTCGTCGACCGTTGGGACGACCAAGCCCTGGTTCCGCCCGCCGTTCGGGGGCTGGAACGACGAGGTCCGCGCCGGGGTCGGCGCGGCTGGCTGGCGGTACATGGTCATGTGGGACATCGACACGATCGACTGGCGCCCCGAGGACAACGGCGACGGACCGGCAGGGCCGACCACCTCGCAGATCGTGTCCAAGGTCGCAACCAACGCACGCGGCGGCTCGATCGTGCTCATGCACCTCGGGGGCTGGCACACGCTCGAGGCGCTCCCGGGGATCCTCGCGGCGTGCGAGAACCTCGGCCTCGAGCCCGTGACGCTGACGGAGATGCTCGCGGCGTAGCGGGGCTAGAGCCGCCCTGCCGCGATGACTCGCTGCAGGAACTGCCGGGTCCGCGCCTCACGGGGCTCCGACAGGATCTGCACCGGCGGACCGATCTCGAGGATCCGGCCGGCGTCGAGGAACGCGATCCGGTCCGCGACGTCGCGCGCGAAGCCCATCTCGTGGGTGGCGATGAGCATCGTCATGCCGCCCTTCGCGAGCTCCCGGACCACGTCGAGGACCTCGGCGATGAGCTCCGGGTCGAGCGCGCTCGTGATCTCGTCGAGGAGCAGGAGCTGGGGCTGCATCGCGAGCGCCCGGACGATCGCGACCCGCTGCTGCTGGCCCCCGGACAGGCGATCCGGGTACTCGCGCTGCTTGTCCTCGAGCCCGAACCGCCGCAGCAGCTCGATGGCCGCCGCCTCGGCCTCCTCGCGCGGTCGCCCGAGGACCCGCCTCGGCGCGAGGGTCACGTTGTCGATGACCCGCAGGTGCGGGAACAGGTTGAACGCCTGGAACACGATCCCGATTCCGCGCCGCAGGCGGTCGACGTCGACGCCGCGCGCCGTGATGTCCTCACCGCCAACGCTGATCCGGCCCGCATCGACCGGCTCGAGGAGGTTCACGCAGCGCAGCAGCGTGGACTTGCCCGAGCCCGACGCGCCGATCAGGCACACGACCTCGTGCTGGGCCAGCTCGAGGTCGATCCCATCGAGGACGACGAGGTGCTCGAACGACTTCCGGATCCCCTCGATCCGAAGCGCGGGCGCGGCCTGGACGGCGGTCATCGGGGCGGCGCGCCGCTTCCTTCCACCCGGACGACGACGGGCCCGCCACGCCCTCGGCGCTGCTCGCGTCGGACGAGCCAGTCCACGAAGCGGGCCATGGGGATCGTGAGGAGCAGGAAGATGACCGCGGTGATCACGTAGGGCGTCGAGTTGAACGTCGCGGACTGCCGGATCTGTGCCGCCCGGAAGACCTCGACCACCCCGAGCACGCTGACGAGGGCCGTGTCCTTCTGGAGGCCGATGAAGTCGTTGAGGAGGGGCGGGATGACCCGCCGCACGGCCTGCGGCACGACGACGAACCGCATGGCCTGGAGCTGGCTGAGCCCGAGCGACCGTGCCGCCGCCGCCTGGCTCGGGTGGATGGACTCGATGCCCGCGCGGTAGACCTCCGAGACGTAGGCCGAGTAGAGGAGTGACAGCGCGACGACGGCCCAGAAGAAGTCGTCCGATGGCAGGCCCTCGATCCTGAGGGCCGGGATGCCGAACCCGAGCATCGAGATCACGAGGATCCCCGGCAGCGCCCGGAAGAGGTCGACGTAGGCGGTCGCGAGCAGGCGAATGGGCGCCAGCGCGGCGCCGGGGAGGGTTCGGAGCACCGCGAGCACGAGCCCGAAGACCAGGACGAGGACCTCCGCGACCAGGAACAGCTGGACGTTGACCCAGAACGCGCGCGTCACGCGCGGCCACGACTCGTCCCAGGTCTCGGGGTCGAAGAACGACTGCTGGACCCGGGGCCATCCGGCCGAGCTGACGATGACCCACGCCAGCACGGCGAACACCACGATCGTCGACGCGATCGCGATGAAGAATCCCCGCCGGTCGCTGGGCGCCGGGAGCAGCCGCGACCGCCGACCGGACAGGACCGGCGGGATCGACCCCGAGTCGGCCGGACCGGAGCCGATCACGCCGTTCGGTTCGCGGTTCGCGCTAGGGCAGGAGCTCCGGCGCGGTGTTGAACGGCAGCCACTCGTCGCTCAGGACGTCGAGCGTGCCGTCGTCCTTGAGGGCTGTGATCGCCTGGTTGACGCAAGCGGTGACCGGGCTGCCCTGCTCCAGCACGACGCTGAAGTGCTCGGGCTCAGCGCCGGCCTCGAGGCCGATCTGCCCGACGATCTTGCTGTTCTCCACCTGGACACCGGTGATGAATCCGGCGGTCGGCAAGTCGACCACGATCCCGTCGATGTCGCCGGACTTCATGTCCTCGATCGCGTCGTCCGTCGAGTTGTAGACGGCGGCCTCGGCGGTCGGCTGGATCACCTCCTCGATCGTCGCGAGGCTGGTCGTACCAACCTGCGCGCCCAGCTCGGCGCCCTTGAGCTCCGTGATCGTCGTCGCGTTGGCGAACTCGTTGTCGGCCAGCGTCACGACGGTCTGGTTGCCGAAGTAGTACCCCTCGGAGAGGTCGGCGTTCTCGCCGCGCTCCTCGTTGAAGGTCACCTGGCCGATGAAGAAGTCGAAGTCCTTGGGACCCGGGGCGAACGAGGTTCCGAACGCGATCGGGATCCACGTCACGGCGTCACGGGTGAAGCCCATCTGCTCGGCGATCGCGTAGGCCATCGCGCTCTCGAAGCCCTTGCCCGTGTTCGGGTCGCCCCACTCTGGATCCCAGGGCTCGGCGTTGTTGTCCGTGCCTTCGAAGTACGGCGGGAACGCCGGGTTGTCGGTACCGACGGTGAGCTTGCCGGCGGCCTTCGTGGCGAGCCCATCGGTCGCGCAGGCATCCGCGGTCGGGGCCGCGGTGACCGGTTCTGTTGTGGGACCCGTCGTGGCTGCACCGTTCGTGGGAGCGGTGCTGGCGCTGCCGCCCGGGCCGCAGGCCGCTGCGAAGAGAGCAACGAATCCGAGCGTGACGAGACGAAGGCGCGCCATGGGTCCTCCTCCTTGGTCGGCGGAGTGTAGCGTCAGGCTCGGCGGATGCCGATTCGCGCTCCCGTGCCCGCGCCGAGCCGCGTGGTCGCGGAGCCGTTCGAGACGGCGATCGCGATGTTGCCAGAGGAATCCTCGTAGGCGAGGAGGTCGCCGGGCGAGGCCTCGCCGAACGTCCGGCGCCAGGTGAGCCGCTCCCAGCGGTCGCCACGCCGCGAGCTCGTGGAGCCACCGCCGCTGGAGCTCGCGCCCGTCGAGCTCGCCACGGCGCCTGCTGCGCCCGCACCCGCCGAGCGCGACGCCGAGTAGTCGACCATGAGGGTGGTGCCGGGCTCGACGGTCCCGAGCGCCTCCCGCAGCTCCGCGACACCGCCGGCGAGCCGAAGGTTGCCGAACGAATCGACGTAGACCACGCCGGTCGAGAGGCGGCCCTGGAGGGCCTCGGCCTCCGGGAGATCCAGGCGGACGAGGCTGTCGGCGTCGATCGCGCTCCCGACCTCGTCGTACGGCGCGCCCATCGCGAGGTGCGCCCCGATCGGCGAGAAGATGTCGCGGCCGTGGAACGTCGCGCTCGTGGCCGGCAGCATCCAGGCGCGGTTCTCGAGGAGGCGGGCATCCGCGATGCCGCCGAGCCGCTCGGTCGCCGGCAGGAGCAACCCGTTGTCCGGGCCCACCAGGATGTCGCCCCGGGACGTCCGGATCGCGACGGGTCGCCGGTCGGTGCCGACGCCCGGATCGACCACCGCCACGTGGACCCCGACGGGCAGCCACGGAACGGCCGACCGGAGAAGGTAGGCACCGTCGGCGATCGCGAACTTCCGAACCGCGTGGGAGATGTCGACGATCTGGGCGTCGCGGGCGATGCCGAGCATCACGCCGCGGCAGATCGCTGCTGCACCGTCGTAGCCGAAGTCCGACAGGAAGCCGATGACCGGACGCTGCTCGGCTGGCATGTGCCGATCCTATGCCGTCCCGGGAATCGAGACGGCGCCCGGAGGAGGTCGGGCGCCGTCTCGGGTAGCGCGAGCGGAGGGGAGGAGATCCTCGCTCGCTGGATGTAGTCAGGCGGTCGGTGGATCGATCACGTGCGTGGTGCCGCGGCGGGTTCCGCGACGATCGTGGATGGTCGACCTGGATCTGCCGTTGTCTCGCGGATTTGCAGCGACCGCCGCCTGTCGAACCTCGGCGGCGTGCTGGATCCGGCGGTGGAGAAC
The DNA here is from genome assembly GCA_963722105.1 of uncultured Chloroflexia bacterium. GTDB lineage: Bacteria > Chloroflexota > Limnocylindria > Limnocylindrales > CSP1-4 > UBA5189. Next base: position 53,744 of record CAVRKQ010000001.1, read on the forward strand.
CGCCTCGATCTCCGCGAGCGTCCAGTGGAAGCCGTCGCTCGGAAGACCGTGGAGGAACCCCGTGAGATTCGCGGCTTCCCCGGTCTCGAGGCCCCGCGCAAGGAGGGCGCGGTAGGTCGACTTGAGGCTGGCCCCGATCGACCCGTCCCTGGACTCGCCCTGGCGCTGCATCGACTCCAGCTCTCGCGTTCGAACCCGAGTCCCGGCCGGCCCATGCCGTCGGTTCGGTCAGTGGATGGTCGGTTCGGTCCGGTGCGGTGGCGATGACCCTTCCGTACCAGTGGGACCAGTACTTTCCCCGCGGTCCCAGCGCGGGCCTATCCTCCGCGCCGTGGACGACGAAGAGCTGCTCGAGCGCGAGCCTTCAAAGCGCGACCGGACCGCGCGGCTGATGCGCGTGGCCCGGTTGCTCGAGGGCAACCCGGGGGGCATGCGCCCGAAGGACATCGCCGAGCGGCTCGGGATGTCCGTGCGCAACGTCTACCGCGACCTCAAGGCCCTCGAGTCCGAGGTGGGCCTCCCGATCTGGTCGGCGGACGGCCGCTGGGGCGTCGACGCGGAGGCCTTCCTCCCGCCCCTCAAGCTGACGCTCCAGGAGGCCATGGCCGTCTTCCTCGGCGCCCGCCTCATGGTTCGCTACGCGGACAAGTACGACCCCGATCTCGCGTCGGCGTTCGAGAAGCTTGCGGCGGCGCTCCCGGAGGCCCTTCGCGATCACGTGGCCAGGAGCCTGGAGGTCCTCCAGGAGGCGCCGCGCGACGCCACGTTCAGCGACAACGTCCGCCAGCTCACGCGCGCCTGGGCGGAGCACAAGGTCGTCGAGATCGACTACGAGGGCGCGGCCTTCGAGGGACGGTCCGGCGAGCGATCCCGTCGGACGATCCGGCCGTTCCTCATCGAGCCGTCGCTCCAGACTCACGCGCTCTATCTGATCGGCTGGGACGAGGACCGGGAGGGGATGCGGACCTTCAAGATCGAGCGCATCCGGGAGGTCCGGGTGACGCCGCGGACGTTCGAGCCGCCGGAGGGCGCGACGCTGGAGCGGGACCTCCGGCGAGGCTGGGACATCATCGCCGACCAGCCGGCGACGGAGGTCGTCCTGCGGTTCTCCCCCGCCGTCGCCGACCGGGTCCTCGAAACGACGTGGCATCCGCTGCAGCAGACGGAGCGGGCTACGGATGGCGGGATGATCTGGCGCTCCACGGTGAGCGGCGTCATCGAGATCCGACTGTGGATCCTGTCCTGGGGCGAGGACGTCGAAGTCCTCGAGCCCGCCGACCTGCGATCGCAGGTCGCGGCAATCCTGGCCCGGGCTGCGGAGCAGTATCCTGCGGGGTGAGCGGGTGCCGACCGGGGAGGTCCGGTGCGCTGCATCCCCGCACCGCGAAGTCGCCAGGCGGGCAGGGTTTAGTACTTCCGTACTACCACACGCGCCAGAAGGTTAGGTCGAGCATCAGCGCATGACATCGAACCCAGCCACGCGCCTCCCGCGGCCGGCGAGAATCCTCGCCCGCCTCGCGATCGCCTCCTTCCTCCTGGCGACGGTCGCCACGGTCGTCGGACCAGTCGCCCATCCCGCGCCCGCGAGCGCGAGCACGGCCAGCTACATGGAGGGCCTGCTCGTCAAGTGGATCAACGAGGCCCGTGCCGACCGCGGCATCCCGAAGCTCACGGTCGGCACGAAGCTGACGACCTACGCGGGTGATCGCGCCGCGACGATGGCCTCGAACAACAAGCTCGCGCACCCGAGCTGTCTCGGCTGTTCGCTCAACGCCCGGGACATCGACTGGAACACCTGCGGCGAGGTCATCGCCATGAACACGTACCCGTATGGCTACGACGCCGCGCGGTCCCTCTACAACCAGTGGAAGGGCAGCTCCGGCCACTGGACCATCCTGATGAGCCGCAGCTTCAAGCGGTTCGGGGTCGGGATCGCGTACCGGAGCAGCAATCACGCCACGTACGGCGCGGCGGTTCTCGCCGGCTGACGCGGACACTGGAGCCTCGCGGCTCAGCACCTTCCGCGCCCGTATCCTGAGCAGGTGGCGCGCCACCCCTTCGCCGCCGTCAACCTGATCAGCGACCCCATCCACGGCTACGTCGAGCTGACGAAGCGGCTGTCACGCGCCGAGTCTGCCGCCGCCGGCCTGCCGGACGAGGATGCGGCCGAGGGCGACCTCCTCGACACCGCGTGGCTCCAGCGCCTCCGCCGGATCAGCCAGCTCCAGAGCGCCCGCTGGGTCTTCCCGACCGCGGAGCACTCGCGGTTCACCCACGGGCTCGGCGTCATGCACGAAGCAGGGCTGTGGGCCCGGGCGCTGCTGCCATCGCTGCGGTCCGAGCTGCCGTCCCTGGCGCCCGATGAGCCGATGCCCTCCGAGGGGCTGGTGGTCGAGACGCTCCGGATCGCGGGGCTCCTGCACGACGTCGGGCACGGGCCGTTCGCCCACTTCTTCGACGATCGGGTGCTCGAGGCCTTCCCCGCTCCCGAGGATGCCCGCCGCGGCGCCGGCAAGCGCCTCTCCCACGAGGACCTCTCCCAGCTGATCATCGAGCGGGAGCTCGGCTCCATGATCCGGGCGCTGCGACGCGCGCCCGGCGCGACGCCGGAGCACGACGCCTTGGGCGATGCCGAGGCGATCGATCCGCGGTGGGTGTCGTTCCTCGTCTCGAAGCCGGCGCTGGTGGACGCTTCAATGCCGGCCTGGGTCCGGCTCCTCCAGCCGCTCCTCTCCGGGGTCTTCACGGTCGACAACCTGGACTATGTCCGGCGCGACGCGTTCTTCACGGGGGTGCGGGTCGGGATCGACGTCGAGCGGCTCCGGCGGTACGCGTTCGTCTCGGAGCGCGGCCTGACGCTCTACGAGCCGGGTGTCGCGGCGCTCGAGGGGTTCCTGAACGCCCGGCTGCTGCTCCACCAGGCGGTCTACTTCCATCGGACCGTCCGCGCGATCGACCTGGATCTCGGCAAGGTGTTCCAGCCCGCGATCGCCGCGCTGTTCGGCGACGACTCTCCAGCCGCCCGTCTCTCCGACTACGTGGACCTCGACGAGTACGCGCTGCTCCACCAGGCCGCCCGCTGGGCGCGCGGCGAGGATGTCCTGGCCGACAACGCCCCGGCGGAGCCCGGAAGCGGGCGCGTCTCGCGCGCCGTGGCCGACGGCTGGCGCGGCATCCTGCTTCGGCGACCCGGCTGGCGCGCGGACGCGGAGATGCGGGCGTCGTATGAGGCCGGCGGCGAGCCGGCGGCCGACATCGCACGGTTGGGAGCGGCAGAGCCGGGCCGTGTCGCGATCGACCTTGCGGTAGTCGATGCCCGGCCGAATGGCGGCGGGAGGCTCGCCATCGAGGGCCGCGACGGCGGGGAGATCGGTCTGAAGGAGGCGCTCGGCCGGGTGCCGGGGTTCGCGCTCATCGGACGACGCTACCGACGGGTCGAGAGCTAGCGAGTCCAGGCCCCGCAGGGCTACCGGGCGCCCCAGCCCCAGGCGATGTCCGCGGTTGCGGGCGGCGGCAGCACGAGCAGCGGCTCGATGCGGGCGATCTCGAATGGCGGCAGCTTGTTCTTCTTGGCGATCTTCGGATCGAGCGCCAGCACCGACGTCTCGTTCGGGTTGAACAGCGCGTAATGGAGGTGGCAGCCGGTCGCATTGCCGCTGGCGCCCTCCCAGCCGATGAGGTCGCCGACCTCGACCGTGTCGCCCTTCTGGACCGTTGCCACCCCGAGATGCGCGTAGATGCTCCGATAGCCGTTGCCGTCGTCGATCACCACGGTGATCGCCTGCGTTCCCCAGGCGTCGTCGGCGTCGAGCTTCGCGCGGAACGCCGTGAGATCCCCGACCCAGCCCAGGAGGCCCTGCGTTCGGCGACCGGCGCCGAGGACCACGCCGTCATGTGCCGCGGTGATCCGCGCGCCGCAGAACGACGCGATGTCGATCCCGTCGTGGAACGGTTTCCCGTCGAGCGAGAAGCTGGACGGCCTGCCCGAACCGTAGCCGTTGGTGATGCGTGCGCTGCGCAGCGGCCATTGGTAGCCGTCGAGCAGCGGCGCCGGAAGCGGATCCTCCGCGCTCGGACCAGCGTCGTCGCTCGGTGCCGGCGTGGCCCCGACGCTGGGCTCGGGGCCCGTGACGCCGTCGCCGTGCGGACCGATCGATGCGGGCGCGGCGGTGGCTACGGCGACCGGCACCAGCCTGGTCGTGGCTGCGGCGGCGGCCGTCGACGCGGGCGCGCTCGAGGAACCCAGCCCGTCCCACGGCCGGAGGACAAGCGCGAGCAGCGCGATCGCGACGATCGAGAGGATTGAGCCCGGGCCGGGGCGCGCCCGGCGCGGAGAGTGTTCGCTTGGTGGTGGGAGGCGGTGGGCGTGCTCGAACCGGCGGCGCGAGCCGCGTGTCGGGTCGCCGGCCGGCACTCCTGTCTAGCCCTTGGCCCGCATGCGGTTGTTCTTGGCGTCGTGCGTCAGCTCGGCCAGCCCGAGGGCCTCCATGAGCGGCGGCATGTACATCCCGAATCGCCCGCGGTAGCCCTTGCGCAGCCCGTACCAGCCGCCGACCGGGTTCGAGGCGGCGCGACCCCAGGCCTCGACCGTGCCGTCCTTGGCGTCCTTCTGCTCGTCGGCGGCGCCGAGATCCACCCAGTCCCCGTGGGCCTTGAGCATGGCGTGCAGGTCGTCGATCGCGCGGCGGTCGTACTTCAGGGTCGTCGACCCGACCTGGCAGACGATCGCGGGTGGGTCGCCCGCCTCATCGATGAACATCGTGTAGTCGCTCGTGCCCGGGGGCGTTTTCAGAACCCAGGGGTCTGCCTTCGTGCCGCTGCCTGTCGCCATGTCGGTGTCTCCTCCAGCGTCGCTCGCCATCCGGCGCAACGGTAACCGCGAGGTTACCAAGTTCCTCCCGACGCCGGCTGCGCGTTCGACCACGGCGAGCGTAGCCCACGGGTCGGCTGCGCTACGCTGCCCCGGCGCGCGCCCGTAGCTCAGTGGACCAGAGCATGTGGCTTCGGACCACAGGGTCGGGGGTTCGAATCCCTCCGGGCGCGCCACCCTCCTCGAGATCGCTCGGAGGCGCTTGCTCCGGACCAGTCGGAACACCAGGGGACCGTACTTGTCGAGGTGGGTCATCTCGAACGAGAGCGCGGCGCCCATGAGCCGGGTGAGGCCGGTCAGGCTGCGGCCCGCGGCGATGTCCGTCGAAAGAGCAGTCCGGGTAGCCCCGCCGCGGCGGCGACGGCGATGACCGCGAGGGGGAGTGCGACCAGGGCGAGCGACAGCCCGACGATCGCGGGGGCGCCGAGGAGGGCCAGCGATCGAAAGGTGCCAGAAAGCGCGAGGGCGTCGCCGTGCTCCTGCTCGCCCGCCGCCAGCGCGACGAGCGCGGGAGCGAGACCCGTCACGCATCCGGCCGCGCCGCCACCCAGGATGAGGAAGCCCGCGTACGCCACCGCGGTGTGCGGCGCGAGGGCGATCCCGACCAGCGCCACCATCTCGATGAACGCTCCGGCTCGGACGATCCGCGGGACCCGGCCGACCGGCGTCCGCCGGAGCACGACGAGCATCGCTGCTCCGGCGCCCTCGGACAGTGTCACGAGCAGCCCGATGACGGACGGCACGAGTCCGGCTCCGACGAGGATCACCGGCACGTACGAGCCGATCATCGACCACCACACCCCGCCGACGACGTTCGCCCAGCAGGCCATGTCGACGCCCGGACGTCGCAGGAGCCGCAGCGCGCCACCGGACTGGCGCCGGTCGTAGGGCGGGAAGGCCCGCATGAAGGGCGCCCCGACGAGCGTGATCGAGACGGCCAGCACGGCCCCGGCAAGCGCCACCGGCAGGCCGATCGTCGCGAGCACCCCGGCGAGCACCGGGCCGGTCAGTGTCCCGGCGTTGCCGGCGAGGTTGAGATCGACGAGCCGCTTGACCGGCTCACCGCCCGACCTGAGTGCGTGCGTCTGGCTCGCCGTCCAGAAGAGGGCCCGCGAGGCGCCAAGAACGGCCTGGGCAACGAGGAAGCCGGGCAGCTCGGTCGTCACGAGGAGGATTCCCAGCCCGGCGAGCATGCACGCGCCCGCGAGCGCGATGAGCAACCGGTCGGCGAACCGCCCGAGCAGCCAGGGAAGCGCGAATCTCGCGACCAGCTGCGAACCCGCGGACACGGCGACCAGGAACCCGATGGTCGCCGGCTCGTAGCCGGCATCGAGGGCCACGAGCGGGATCGCCACGATCGCGATCCCGAGCGACAGCGCGAAGGCAAAGGCAACCGTCAGCGCGAGCGGCCGGTCGCTCCGCTGCATCTCCGCGCTCATGCCCGGAGCCTACGTGGGAACCGAGCTTGCGGCGGACGTCGTAGAGCCCGTCGCCCGCCGTTCCCGATGCGCGAACCTAGAACTGCGGCGCGCCCGCCCGGAGGAATGAGTCGAAATCGACCCTCGGCCGCCCGGACGTTCCGAGCACCTTGACCATGATCGTGTGACTCGCGAGGTCGGTCCACGACGTCTGGTAGGCGAGCACGCGGTACTTCGTCGAAGAGGCGTAGAGGTCGACCGTCGCCATCTTCACCCCGTCGATCCAGATCTCGGCCTTGCCACGGCTCGGACCCTTCGTCGAGACGAACCCGATCGCGCGGCCGGTGAACGTGTAGGTCGCCGTCGCTCCCGCGGCGGTCGCGTACTTCGTCGACCCGCCGAGATACTTCGAATTCGAGGATGTCGACCACGTCTTGACGTAGGCGATGTTCACCGAGCTCGGCACGGAGAAGAAGCTCACCGGTACGTGCACGGCCTGCCCGGTGTTGCCGGCGCGGTCCGTGCCGTACAGGTTCATGTCCCACGCGTACGACGAGTCGAGGTTGAACGACCGCGTGAAGTTCGTCGTCGCGGCCGTCGTGACCTTCGTGTAGAACGCCTCGGTCGGCTCCACGCGGGCTTCGTCATAGGTGAAGCTCGCGAGGCCGCTGCTGGCGTCGGACGCCGTCCACGAGATCCTGATCGGCACCTTGAGACCGATCGTGCCGGTCGTGAACGCAACCCGAATGGGCCCGACGGTTGGCTCGACGGTATCGATGGTGATGGTCTGGCTTGTCGGCGTGGACCAGGTGCCGTCCCAGGCCTGCCACTGGCCGTAGACGGTCATGGTTTCACCGTCCGGGGTGCCGCCGAGCTCGGCGCTGCCGAAGTCGTCCCACAGGTCGCTGAGGGAGGGAACGGTCTTGCCATTCGTGAGGAACGGGCCGTCGGCGGTGTCGTCGACGGTCGCCGACGCGGAATACCGGAACGCCCTGATCGGGCTCGTTGACGTCGGGCGGAGGACGAGCCCGAGGGTTCGGGTGTTCGAGAAGCCGGTGCCGTTCCCGACCTTGGACAGGCTGCCACCCGGGTCGCCGGTCTGGCCGCCCCGGAGCTGCGTGGTCCATGTCCCCCAGTGCTGCTCGTCGCGCTCGCGCAGGGCGACCGCCGAGTAGACGCCGACCACCGCTCGGCTGTCGTTGGGAACGGCGATGACCGAGCCGACGGTGCCGAAGTAGTCGTCGCCGATCGTGGTCGCTCCCTCGAGGATCGTCACCTCGAGATCACCCGTCAGGAGGCTCCCGCCGGACGGGCGATACGTCGCCATCTCGTCGATCGGCTCCTGGGCAAGCGCGGACGACGTGGCCATCAGGTAGTAGGCACCGCCATCGCGCGAGAAGCCGACGAGGGGCAGGAAGGTGTCCCGGCCCACGTCGGTGAGGTAGACGCTCTCCGTTTCGGTCGCCGGCGTGTTCGCGGTGTTCAACAGGGTGTAGCGGGCGCAGGCGCGGGGATCCGTGTCCTCCACGAGCTGGCAGCTGCCGGTGCTCGAGAAGTAGAGCTTCCCGCTCCGCCACGTCGACGACACGACCCGCTCGTCCTGGAAGCCGTTGCCCGAGGAGAAGGCCGCGATCGCCTCCGGCGGCCCGTTGAGCAGCGAGACCTCGCCCGAGGTCGTGAGGTTCTCGTTCCGGGCGAGCTTCGCGGTCCCGGACTTGGCGCCGCCGGTGACCGTCATGAGGACGACGTTGCCCCAGGTCCCGGAAGCGAACTTGTCGCCAGCGATGTAGATCGTGGTGCTGGACGTCGTCGACGACGACGTCGGAACGTTCGTCGCGGGCGCGAGCGCGAAGTAGTTGGTGCTGGTCGACGGGGAGACATCCCGCGAGGTCACGGTGCCGCCGTCGAGCAGGTCCGTCCAGTCGGCGACCCGAAGGCGCGAGCCTTCGTACGGCTCACCGAGGCAGTTGGAGGCTTCGTCGTCGAGGTCCCAACGATCGGTGGCGAGGACGACCTTGTTGTCCGAGACGCCGATCCGGATGTGATCCGACCAGGCGTCGCCCATGGAGATCCGGAATCGTCGCCACGTGCCAAGCGGGTCCGTGGAGGTCGAGACCGCGACATTCATGTACCCGGTCGCGCAATCGGCCTTGAAGCTCGGCAACGCCGCGACGAACCGACCCTTGTAGATCGATGCGCTGACGGTGACGCCGAAGTAGAACTCGTTGTTGGGCAGGTTGAAGAAGTCCTCGACGTTCCACTGCTCGTTCATGGTGCCGTTCGGCAGATGCGGCGCCGCCACGATCCGGTCGAAGACGCCGTACAGCGCACGACTGCCGACGATGCCGCCCGTCGCGTCGTAGTTGTTGAGCGCGGCGTAGGGCGTATGGAGCAGCGCGATGCCCGCCGCGACCGAATCGATTCCGGCGCCGGCGGACGCGCCGCCGCCCTTTCCGCCGGTCGAGGATCGCACCTGCGCACCCGCGGCCGGCCGGCCATCGGGACGCGCCCCGTCCGGATGGCGACCGAGCGGACGCAGCAAGAAGGGCTTTGTACGGGCGTTCGATGCGCCCTCGGGGACCGTCGGGAGGTCGCTCGCGTTGAACGCCTCGCCGTCGACGACGGCCGAGCCGTGTCCCCCGGCGGAGACGTTCGGGCGCGCGGCGCCTTGCACGGGCACCGCAATACCGGCGATGAGCAGGCCCGCGGCCAGGGCCGCCACGAAGCGCGATCGAGAAGCGTGCGCGGCCATCGAACCCTCCCAGCGACCCGCTCGGACCGGCGCGTCCTCCACGCGACGAGGTCCGGGCGCGAGGCTACGGCACGACGCCCGCGCAGTCCATCGCGATTTTTCCCGGGCTCAGCGCGCCCGAGGCGGAAATCGAAGTCGGGATCAGGCCGGAACGGCCACCTTCACGTCCTTCTCGATCGGGACGCCGACGAGGCTGCCGTACTCGGTCCAGGAGCCGTCGTAGTTGCGAACCCGGTCGAAGCCGAGGAGCTCGTGCAGGACGAACCAGGTGTGGCTCGACCGCTCGCCGATGCGGCAGTACGCGATCACGTCCTTGTCGGCCGTGATGCCCTTCGCGCCGTAGAGCTCGCGGAGCTCATCCGCGGACTTGAACGTGCCGTCGTCGTTCACGGCCTGGGCCCACGGAATGTTCGCGGCGCCGGGAACGTGCCCGCCGCGCTGCGCGCCCTCCTGCGGGAGCGCAGCGGGAGCGAGGAGCTCGCCGGAGAACTCCGCCGGGGAGCGAACGTCCACCAGCGCTCCGGAATCGATCTGCGCGAGGACGTCGTCCCGGAACGCCCGGTGGCTGAAGTCCGGCTCGCCGAGGGTGATCCCGGTGCTGGGATAGCTCGCGACTTCCGTCGAGCTCGGGCGGCCCTGGGCGACCCAGAGCTTCCGGCCGCCGTCGAGGATCCTGACGTCGTCGATCCCGAAGAGCTTCAGCTGCCAGTACGCCCAGGCGGCGAACCAGTTGTTGTTATCGCCGTACAGGACGATGGTCGTGTCCGGCCCGATTCCCGAAGCGCCCAGGAGCTTCTCGAGCTCCTCGCGGCTGACGATGTCGCGCCGGATCCCGTCCGAGAGCTGGCTCGTCCAGTTCCACCCGATCGCGCCGGGGATGTGGGCCTCGTCGTAGGCCGCGGTGTCGACGTCGACCTCGACGAAGCGGACGTACGGATCATCGATGTGCTGCTGCGCCCAGTCGGCGTCGACCAGGACGTCCTTGGCATACGCGGTCATGTTCCTCCCCTTCCTTGGTGCTGCGGTTTGGAGCCTATCGAGCGATGGCGATGGCCTCGGTCGCGGGCGTGCTCGGCGTACCCGAACGGCCGCCGACGAGGCGATCGAAGAGCGCGGGCACGTACCACCGGAGCCCGTAGAGGCGGCAGCCAAGGCAGTAGCCCGTGGCGGCGAGCAGTGTCTGGAGCGCGGCGACGGCGCCCGCGAGCAGCCAGCCGCCGGCGCCGAGGCCGACCGCGAACAGCCCGGTTGCGAGCGTCAGCCCGACAAAGCCAAGCAGCTGCGCGAACCGCGGCGGGAACTCGGACTCGAGCTCCGCCGGCGCGCCGAGACGCAGCGCATGGCGGACGATCGGCCACGGCCTGCCGAGGATCGACCAGCGCGTCCCGAAGAAGGCGCTGACGCCGAGCGCGACGCCGATGAGCGGGACCACGATCGGGAGGCCGGCCACGAAGCCGGCGACGAGGATGACGACGGACAGACCCGCGCCGAAGCGGTGGCCGCGGGGGTCGATCCGTCGGGGTGGGTTCGATGGTGCAGGGGTCATGCGAGAAGGACCTCGGTCACGAGCGGAACGCGAGGCGGCAGGACCCGGGCTTCGGAGTTCGCGGCGCCTCGCGATGGCTGGAGTCGGCGAGGCCGGACCGGATGGGTGGAGGGCGTCCCCTAGACGCGCCGCGACCCGACCGCAGCCGACACTCGCCGGCTACACGCGCAGGTCAGGATCGGGGTGGGCACGCGCATCAGGCGCCGAATGCTAGGCGGGCTTGCCGGATCCGTCCACACCGAGCTGCGGCCGTTGCGCGCGCTCATGCGCCGGCGCCCCCGGGAAACCGCGGCCCGGTCTCGAGCGGCCCGGATGGCGCCTCGCGCCAGATGCCGATGGGCGTCTGCTCGTCGGTCTGGCCGAGCGGGTTGTCGTCGAAGCTCCGTTCGAGGAGCCGGACCCGGTCCTTCGGGAGGGTGCTCGCGACGCACCATGCGGGCGCGATGTCGTTGATGTCGCAGATCGCGATGTCGTAACCGGTCTGGGCCTTGAGCTTCCGCGCCGTACCCCGCGGATCGGCGGGAGCCGGGATGCACATCTCGTAGAACTCGGCGATGCCCATGGTGTGCTCGGCATCCATCATCCGGGCGTTGAGCCCGGCCACGAGATAGAACCAGCCCTTCTTCCCGAGGAGGCGGCCGACGAGGTGGGCCACGCCTCCGAGCAGGATCCGCCAGGCGCCAGTGAGCTCGATGGCGTACTCCATCGCGTAGGGGCTCCGGAGGCCGGTGCCCCAGGTCGTCTTGACGACCCGCTCCGACATCCACCTGGCGAGACGGCCCGGATGGATCGTCCGCCAGTCGCGGGCGCGGCCCTGCATGATCGCGACGGCCGACTCGGACATGACGACGGCGTCGCCGGGCCGCAGGAACTCGCCCGCGTGCTCGCGGATGACGCCGGCCATGTCGTCACCCGGCATCAGCACGGGGGTGCGAATCGGCACGCGCTCGAAGGTTCGGCCGTCGACGACCACGGTGCGCGGCGCCGGCCCGGGGTCGCCCATCGAACCGATGGTACCGGGACGTGCCTGTCGGCCCGGTGGTTGCCGCTTGCACCGCATGCCCATACGCTCCCGGTCCCATGCAGGCCCTCGCCTCCGCGGCCACGCTCGCCCGCCTCGCCGCCCTGGCCGCGGTCCTGGCGCTCGTCGGGCTGCTCGGCGTTCGGCCCGTTGTCGAGGCTGACGGGCTCGACGTCCGCGCCGCCGGCCCGCTCCCGGCGTGTCGGTACGACGACATCATGACGTCCCCGCGGGGCTACGACGACTGGGATGTCACGCTCGTCGACACGATCCTCCGCCTCCCCAGGACGTACGCGCCGCCGGACCTCGTCCGGGTCGCCAACCTCGGCGTGGCGGGGACCGGCAAGGTGCGCGCGGTCATGTCCGAGGACCTCAAGGCGATGAGCGACGCCGCGACGGCCGCCGGCAATCCGATCGGGGTCCACAGCCCGTACCGCTCCTACGCGACGCAGGTCTCCGTGTTCGCGCACTGGGTGGACGTCCACGGCTACAACCGGGCGCTGCAGCTCTCCGCGCGGCCCGGCCACTCGGAGCACCAGCTGGGTCTGAGCATCGACTTCCGCAGCGACCCGCCGGTCGACACGCTCAAGGGCTCGTGGGGCGCGACGCCGGCTGGAAAGTGGATGCGCAACCACGCCTGGGAATACGGCTTCGTGATGAGCTACCCGAAGGGCAAGATCGCGACGGTCTGCTACGACTACGAGCCGTGGCACTTCCGGTATCTCGGACGCGCGCTCGCAGCCAAGGTCCACGCGTCGGGGCTGACGATCCGCCAATACCTCTGGGCGCACTACACGAAAACGGTCGTGCCGCCGCCCACCCCCAAGCCGACGAAGAAGCCGGCCCCCGCGGCGACGGCCAGGCCTACGCGAACGGTCGAGCCGAGCGCGACCGCGCTGCCGATTGCGAGCCCGACGGTCGCGGCGCCATCGGCCGGCCCGACCCTGGCACCGGCACCGACGCTCGGGCCTTCGGCGGTCAACGCGACGTCGCCCCTGCCGCCGGCGCCCGCAGCTTCCCAGGTGACGGCGGGACCAGGTTCCTTCGATCCCGCGACGGTCGCGTCCGTCGCCCTCGCCGGCGCCGGCCTCGCCCTCGGGACCATCGTCCTGGGAGGCCTCCTGCTGATCCGGCGGCGGGGCGAATCCAGGTAGGACTGTAGGGCTAGAGACACTCCCGGGGCCCGTTTCTATGGTGCTCCCGTAACGCTGGGTCGCCGCGTTCACGCCCTTGTCGTCGCCCACCGGCGCGAGGGTCCGTACATCCGGTGTCGGGCCACAGCCGACGCGGATCGCCGCCTCCGGAAATGAGCCCAGACGAACCGGGAGGGACTCCAATGCGCCGTGCCCATCGATCGTTGCTGCCCTTCGTCACGGCGGCCCTCGCCGTCGTCGTGCTGCTGCCGAGCCTCGCCGCCCCGACAGACGCCGCGACCAGCAACTGGACCTCGAACTGCGAGGCGCGCGTCCGAAGCGGGGCGAAGCTGTCTTCGGCGACCGTGAAGATCATCAAGAAGGGCACCGTCGTGAAGGCGACCGGCACGGTCAGTGGCGGCCGGTATCGCGCCAACTGCGGCGGGTGGGTGAGCGGCAGCACCTGGCTGCGAGTCGTGGCGATCAACGGCAAGAGCACGACCTCGCTCTTCAACCGGAGCGCGGTCTACGTGGCCTACAAGCTCTTCAAGTCGGGTCCCAACCCGACCCCGAAGCCCGTCGTCACGACCACCAACTACCTCTCGAACTGTGACGTCCGGCTGCGCTCCTCGGCGTCGACCTCGGCCGGCACCAAGACGATCATCGACACCAACATGGTCGTCACCGCCTCCGCCAAGGTGACCGGCGGCTCGTGGACCGCCGCCTGCAAGTCCGATGTCTCGGGCAGCAGCTGGTACAAGATCACCGCCGTCGGCGGGAAGAGCGTCTCGTCGCTCTACGGGGTGAGCGCCGTCTACGCGGCGACGGGCCTGTTCCGGGCCGTGACCACGACCGGCTTCAGGGAAGGCATCGACGTTTCGCACTGGCAAGGCACGATCGACTGGACCAGGGTCGCGGGCGCCGGCAAGACCTTCGCCATCGCCAAGGCGACCGAGGGCATCGGGTTCAAGGACGACAAGTACGACCGGAACAAGGCCGGCGCGATGGGCAACGGGATGAAGTTCGGGGCCTACCACTTCGGCCGCCCGAAGAACAACCCCGTCCAGGAGGCCGACTGGTTCGTCTCCCAGATGGACCTCGAGCGCGGGATGCTCATCCCGACCCTGGACATCGAGGTGACTGACGGTCGCGGACCGACCGCGATGACCAACTGGACGAAGGCGTTCCTCCAGCGGGTCTACGAGCGGACCGGCGCCAAGCCGATGATCTACACCAGCCCGGCGTTCTGGCGGAACAACTTCAACGACACTCGCTGGTTTGCCGACAACGGCTACAAGGTCCTCTGGGTAGCCCACTGGGGCGTCTCCAGCCCCTCCGTGATGGCCAGCAACTGGGGCGGCAAGTCGTGGACGTTCTGGCAGTACACGAGCAGCGGCTCCGTCCCAGGGATCTCCGGGCGGGTCGACCTGAATCGCTACCGCCTGTCGAGCTTCGAGGCGGTCACGTACTGACGGTCACGGATCCGTGCGATGGCTCCGCGCCGTTCGGACCCGCAGCGGCGGGGACGGGCGGCGCAGCCGTTGGTGGGCCCCGGTCACATTCGATGTCCAGGCACGCGGCGGAATCCTTCGGCCGCTCGGCCTCACGGTCGCATCCTGATGCTCGCCGTCGAGGCGTCGCACCACGATCCGGCCCCCGTTCGCATGGAGGATGCCGATGACCTTCTCGACATCACCAGGCTCGAAACGCCCGGCAACGACGAACTCCTCGGTGGGGGTCTCGTAGCGCGTGGCTGCCAGCGGGCGCACGCCCACATCGCCGGGCGGCACGCCGACGGAGGTCCGGACGGCGCGGAGCGCGGCACGCGCTCCGGCGAGCGCACGGAACCGAGCCCCGACGAGAACCATGCCCCGAGGGTCGGGGGTCGCGGTGCCGGGTGGCGTCACGCGAACGGTGCTGAGGCTTTCGGGTCCGTGTCAGGCGGCGCGTAGCATCGGGGGCGTGACGACGGTCGGTTCCGGACTGCGCGGTCGAGTGGTGGCCTTGATTCCGGCCCACGACGAGGGCGCTCGGATTGGACGGGTCGTTGCTGCGGCGAGCCGCCACCTGCCGGTGCTCGTGGTTGACGACGGCTCCGCGGACGACACCGCGGCGGTCGCGGAGGCCGCGGGTGCGGAGGTCCTGCGCCACGCATCGAACCAGGGCAAGGGCGCGGCGCTCCGAGCCGGGTTCGCGGCGGCCCTCAACGAGGGTGCGGAGGCCGTGATCACCCTCGACGGCGACGGCCAGCACGATCCGACGGAGATCGCCGCGTTCCTCGGGCTGTACGCCCGGCGCTCGATCGGCGGGCTGCCCACGGAGCTCATCGTCGGCCGCCGGAGCTTCCGGCGGATGCCGCCGGTACGGCGGCTCGCGAACTGGCTCGGGACGGTCACGCTGTCCGCGGCGGTGGGCCGCTGGGTCCACGACAACCAGTCGGGCTACCGCCTGATCGGGCGCCGGCTCATGCGCGCGATGCTCGACAGCGACGAATCGGGATTCGGCTTCGAGGTCGAGATGATCGCGGTCTGCCTCCGCGAGGGCTGGTCGATCGGCTGGGTTCCCGTCCGCACGATCTACGGCGACGAGACGAGCCACATCCGGCCCGGCCAGCACCTCCGCGAGTTCCTCGGCGTGACCGGGCGAGCCCGGCGGATCGCGCGCTCGCCGGCGGAGGCCGCCGAACCCGGGGCCTGACGCTGGATCAGCCCGCGGCCACCTCTCTCGGGATCGACGAATCACCCCGAAGGCGTCGATGTCCACCCGTGCCACGGGCGAGCCGACGGAGACGACCTTGATCGTGTGCGTCCCGACGGCCGACCAGGTCCTGGCAAAGGCAACGAAGCGATAGGTGGTGCCGGGCTCGTTCAGGTCGACCGTCGTCTGGAGCACGCCGTCGACGTAGATCCTCGCCTTGCCGCGACTGGGTCCCTTCGTGGTCACGAACGACAGGCTGCGCGCCGAGGTCGTGTACGTCGCCGAGGCGCCCGCGGCCCGGAGGGAGCGCTGCGACCCGCCCGAGTAGCTCGGATAGCTCGTTGCCTTCGTCGGGCCGGACCACTTGATCGCGCCGGTCGACTGCTGGGTCAGCGCGGGCCGCAGGGTCGGTCCCCGCTTCCAGTCGCCGACGTTGCCTGCCCGGTCGTGCGCCCGGGTCTCGAAGCGGTAGGTGTGCCCCGACGTCATGCTCCAGGGGAGCGAGCTACCGGTGACGGCGGTTCCGATCGTCTGGAACGACGAGCCGTCGAAGCTCCGGCGGACGTCGTACGAGCCGATCCCCGCCGGACCCGAGTCGGTGCCTGAGAACCCGACCGCCACCCGCAGAGCCGAGCCGCTCAGGGTCGTCGCGGCGCGGAGGCTGACCTTGGGGGTTCCGGTCGTCGGGTCCGTTCGATCGACCTTGAGGGTGACGACCGGCGAGGCAGGTGATGGATTGCCCGCGAGATCCGTGACAGCACCGGCGGGCAGCGAGACGGTGAACGTCCCGTTCTTCGGCGTCGGCTGCTTGGTCATGAACTCGAAGGATGCCCTGTGGCCAAGCAGCCAGTTCACGTACCACTCGTCGGCGTCGGGGCCGCCGAGCTCGATGTCGCCCGGGGTGAAGCCGAGGACCGGCTCGTTGAACGTGACCGTCCAGTCGAACGCCTCCGTGTTGCTCACCGTCCGGTGGGGGTCCTGGTACAGGAGCAGCTCTGGCGGGTCGTCGTCGTGGACGTAGTTGACGGTGCTGGTCGAGGCAGATCCCGGGCCGACGTTGGACGCCTTGTCCTCGACGATCGAGTCGAGGAGGGTCAGCTTCACGGTCCCTTCGTTCGGCCGCTCGTCGCCGGGCGGCGCGACCACCGTCACGGTGTACGCCGAGGCCTTGCCGGTGACCGACTCCACGGTCCAGCCAGATGACGTGCCGCCGACCTCGAAGTCGCCGGCGTCGAGCCCCTCGACCGGCTCCTCGAACAGCAGCCCGAAAGGCATCGTCGTTGCGCCGCTGGCCTCCGGGAACATCGGGAGCAGCGAGAGGACGTCGGGGGCCGTGTGGTCTACATCGGATCCGGTCGTGGCCGCGATCCGGTCGGCGACCTTCTGGCGGAGCGTCGGGAACCAGTTGTAGAACGCCTCGCCCGGGCAGGCCGTCGCGCTCACGTTGCGATGGCCCGAGATGTTGTTGAGGTGCTTGGAGTTGCCGAGGGTCGGATTCGTATAGGTGCCCCCGCCGAGTGGGTTGATCCCGTGCCGCTCCAGCTTCCACGCGATCAGCTTCTCGAGCGAGGCCTCCTGCGCCGCCGGCGGCAGGCGCTTGGTGAACGTACCCAGGAGCGCGATCCCGACCGTGCCGTCGTTGAAGTTGCTGGCGTGGGCCGCCCGGATCACGTTGCCGGCGAGGTCCTCGCCCGTGATCGGCTCGCCCGCGGCGTAGTCGCGAGCGTGGCGACCCTCGTAGATCCGGCCCTGCCAGTCGATGAGGAAGGTGTAGTCGATGTCGCGGTAGCCCCGGCTGTACGCGTGCAGGTAGTAGATCGCGCGGATCGTGGCCTCCGGGTCCGGATCGTTGTTCCGGCCGGCGGTGTGGTGGACGATCACCTTCTGGAGCGGGTGGAAGTTGGGCGCGAACATCTCGTAGCCGCCGCTGTTGAAGCGGTAGGACTCGTCGGCGCCCCAGTCGGCGCGGCTGATGATCGGGGGCATCGAGACGGCGGCTTCCGCGACGGCGCCGCCAGGCCCGCCACGGGCGGGCCGATGCCCGGCGTCCATCGCCGTCAGCTTCAGCGCGCCGATGACCTTGTCCGTCGTGACGCGCGCGTACCGCGCGCCGCCCGTCCAAAGCACGCCGCTGAAGACCTCGCCCGGCTCGCCCTCGGCGTCCTCGTCGACGGCGACCTCGACCCGTTCGCCGAACGAGTCCGTGTCCCGCCCGAAGGCGATCGTCACGTGGGCATCGGGTGCACCGGCCCAGCGAAGCGCGACGTGGGATGCCTCGAACGGCAGCGCCAGGATCCGCTGGTGAGCGACGGCTGCCTCGATCTCCTGCCCCTGGACCTTCACCGGCCCGGCCGGGCCGACGCGAAGCGCCGGCAACAGCGCCGTGAGCAGCGCGCCGGTGAGGAGTGCGGCCGAGAGCCGGGTTCGCATGGGTGGGCCTCGTGGATGCCGCTGCTCCCCTGGCGCGGCCGATCCACCCTATGGGCCGGACTGCCCGGAATCTCAGCCAACGCGGCGCAGGGCCGTGGGACTTCCGTCGCCGCCGGGATCCTCCGACCCCGCCGAGATCAGCCCGCGGGCGCGGGCTCCGGAGTCGTGTCGGGATCCATCGGCGTGGCGTCCTCGTCGACGCGGAGGCGGAGGTTCGGCAGCACCTCCCGCCCGAAGACCTCGATGAACTCGGCCTGGTTGCGCCCGACGTTGTGCAGGTGGATCTCGTCGAAACCCATGTCGACGTAGCGCTGGACGTGGGCGGCGTGCTCCTCGAGGTCGGCGCTGATGAGGACCCGGTTCTTGAAGTCCTCCGGCCGGACGAGCTTGGCGATTGCCGCGAAGTCCTCGGGATTCTTGATGTCCTGCTTCGGGAACGGCATCCCGCCGTTCGGCCATTCCTTCATCGCGTTGTCGAGCGCCTCTTCCTGGGTCCGGGCCCAGCTGACGTGGAGCTGGAGGAGCTTCGGCACGGCGGACTTTCCGGCCTCCGCGCAGCCCTCGTCGCAGGCCATCCAGAGGAGCTTGATCTTCTCGTCCGCCGCGCCGACGGTGATCATCCCCTGGGCGAACCGGCCGGTCTTCTTGGCGTTGATCGGCCCGGACGTCGCGACGTAGATCGGGACCGGCATGTCCGGGCGGGTGTAGAGCTTCGCGCTCTCGAGCTTGAAGTGCTTGCCGCGATGCTTGACGACGCCGCCCTCGAAGAGCTTCGAGATGATCTCGATCGACTCGAACATCATCTCGGAGCGGACGTTCACCTCCGGCCACTCGAGCCCCAGGATGTGCTCGTTGAGCGCCTCGCCGGCGCCGAGGCCGAGCCAGAACCGGCCCGGGTACATCGCCCCGAGCGTTGCCGCCGCGTGGGCGACGACCGCCGGGTGCATCCGGAAGCCCGGGAAGGTGACCGCCGTCCCGAATCGGAGCGACGTTCGCTGCCCGAGCGCGCCCATGAAGCTCCACGCGTACGCCGCTTGGCCCTGCTGGGGCGTCCACGGGTGGAAGTGCTCGGAGACCATGAACCCGGCCTCGAACCCCGCTTCCTCGGCCTGGGTGCACCAGTCCAGGAGCTCCGTCGGGTGGAACTGCTCGAGCATCGCCGCGTATCCAATCTTGGCCATGGTGGATATGGTATGTCGGCCAGGCAGCGGCGTGGCACGATGCTCGCGATGGACCTCGAGGTATTCCAGACGCCCGGGCTGGGCGACGCCTCGTACCTGCTCGCGAGCGGCGGGGAGGCGGTCCTCGTCGATCCGCAGCGGGATGCGTGGCGGTTCCTCGAAATCGCCGAGGCGCGCGGCTGGCGCGTCCGCCATGTCCTGGAGACGCACGTCCACAACGACTACCTCTCGGGAGCGCTCGAGACGCAGGCCGCGACCGGCGCGGAGATCGTGGCGCCGGCCCGCGGCCAGTACGAGTTCGAGCACCGGGCGGTCGACGACGGCGACGGCGTCGCGATCGGCGGCCTCCGCCTGACGGCCTGGGCGACGCCGGGGCACACGCCGAGCACCTCGCATGGGTCGTGAGCTCGATCGATGGCCCGCCGCCCATGAACGGCACCGGGAACGCCGGTGTCGTGGCCGCGTTCACCGGCGGCAGCCTCCTGGTGGGTACGGCGGGGCGGACCGACCTGCTGGGGCCGGCCCTCACCGAGGCGCTCACCTCCGACCAGCAGAAGAGCCTCCGGCGCCTTGCCGGTCTGCCCGACGCGGCAGAGGTGCTCCCGACCCACGGCGCCGGGAGCTTCTGCAGTGCCGGGCCCGTGAGCGCGAATCGCGTCTCGAGCATCGCCGCGGAGCGGCTCGCCAACCCGACGTTCCGCCTCGCGGACGGCGACCCGTCGCGGTTCCGAGCGGAGGCCCTCGACGGGCTGGGCCGGTACCCCGCCTACTACCGGCACATGGCAGCGATCAACCGCCGCGGGCCCCGCGTCCTCGGTCGCCTGATCCTGCCGGACGCCCTCGATCCGGCCGCGTTCGAGGCGAAGGCCGCCGCCGGCGCGGCCATCGTCGACGCCCGGAATCGCGACGCCTACGCGAGCGGCCACATCCGCGGCTCGCTGAACATCGAGCTCGACAGCGCGTTTGCCGGGTACGTCGGCTGGCTGGTGCCGTTCGCCGCGCCGGTCCTGTTCGTCCTGCCGGACGAGGACGATGCGCTCGAGCACGCGACCACCGAGCTCCTCCGCATCGGCTACGAGCGCGTCCACGGCTGGCTCGAGGGCGGGGGCGAGGCTTGGGCCGCCTCCGGCCGCGAGCTCGCGAGCTACGGGACCACGACGATGGAGGCGATCCACGACGAGCGGGCGCAAGGCGAGAGCCGCGGCGTCCTGCTCGACGTCCGCCAGCCGATCGAATGGGCGGAGGGCGTCGTCGACGGCTCCGAGCAGGTCTTCGTGGCCGACCTCCCGGGTCGGCTCGACGCGTTGCCGAAGGACGACCCGGTCACGGTCTTCTGCCGAACGGGCCACCGGTCGTCGATGGCGGCGAGCATCCTCCAGAACGCGGGGCGCGAGGTCCGGCTCGTCGCAAAGGGCGGGGCGAGCAGCTGGCCGGATCCGCTGGTGCCGTACGAGCCCACGACACCCGGCGCGGAGTGACCGCCCTCCGGCGCCTCTGCGACCGGGCCGTCACCGGCCCCGACTACCCGCCCAACGCCGCCGATCTCGCCGACATCCGCCTGTTCGGGCTGGCGTTTCCGCGCCGCGCCGCCGTCGCGATCCTCGCCGTCACGGCGTTGATCGTCGCCGACCAGACCCGGCTCCTTCGACCCGGGGGTGAGGGGGCCGAGGGCCTCGCCGGGATCGTCGGCCCGGTGCCGTTGACGCGGTTCCTGCTCTTCCTCGTCGTGCCGCTGGCGATCGTGCTGCTCGGCTTCCGCGACGACCCGCGCCGCTACGGCCTCCGGCTCGGTGACTGGCGCTGGGGCGCGGGGCTGCTCCTCGCGGGGCTGGCCGTGATGACGCCGATCATCCTCGGCCTCGCCCAACAGGAGTCCTTCCGCCTCTACTACGGCACGAGCGACGGCGTCCGGGAGTCGTTTTCCCGGGCCCTTGCCGACAACCTCATCGAGCTCATCCCGGCGGAGTTCCTGCTGCGCGGCTTTCTGATGTTCGCGCTGTGGCGGCGGATCGGCCCGATGGCGCTGGTCGTGTCACTGGTGCCGTTCGTGCTCACCCACATCGGCAAGCCCGACATCGAGCTGTGGTCGACGTTCGTCGGTGGCTCGATCTTCGCCTGGCTCGACTGGCGGACGGGCTCGATCCTCTGGAGCGCCCTGGGGCACGTCTTCGTGCTGACGCTCATGACCGTGGCGGTCGGAGGCGCGACGCTCACCTGATGGCCGGGATCCGGGCCCCAGCCGGTCGGCGCCGCAGGACCGTGATCGCGCTCAACGTCCTCCTGTGGGGAGTCGTCCTCGGAGCCGGCGCGTGGTGGGCCATCGGCGCGATCCGCGATCGCGAGCAGACCGCTCGCACGACGCCGCGCTACGACCCACCGGTCTGGGCGGGGCAGAACGTCACGGCAGCCTGCTCGGGCGGCTTCTATGCGCGACGTCGACCAGACCATCGTCCTCACGCTCTCCGCGCACTGCTCTGAGCCGGGGCAGGAGCTCCGCGAGGCAGATGGCCGACTGATCGGCCTGCTCGGGCCGAGGGCGGAGCTTGACGACTGCCCGGAGCATTCGTTCTGCGCCCCGTCGGACTTCCTGACGCTGGCCCTCGCCGGCGACCGGATCCCGTGGGGCCACCTCAACCTGGTCGACATGGGTGCCGGCGGCTATCGGACGCTCACCCCGGGCACCACCGCGCTCGGCTGCGAGGACATCAAGGTCGGCGACCGCGTCGAGATCGACGGTCGGGAACGGTTCCGGACGGGCCGGGTCCTCGAGATCGGCCCGTACGAGCACGCGACCGACACGATGTTCCCGTGCATGGTCGCGGTCGACATCGAGGTCGGGGTCGCGGACAGCGGCGCTGCGGTGCTCGTCAACGGGCTGCCCGCGGGCGTCCTCGCCCGCAAGCTCGGCAACAGCATGGGGTTCACGCCGCTGGCGGAGGGCCTCGAGAACCTCGGGCTGACGCTCTGCACGACGCCCGACTGCGACCTCTCGCCGGCGCTGGCGGACCAGCCGGGCGACTGAGGCCGGGCGCCAGCTAGTTCGGTGCCCCGGCGGCCGCGCCCCAGCGGCGAACCTCGGCGTCGAGGTCGAGGGGCATCACGGTCCCGCGCTGCTCGTACTCGCCCCACGCTTCGCGCGGAACTCGCCACATGATCTCGAACTCGTTCCCGTCCGGATCCGCGCCGTAGAGCGACTTCGAGACGCCGTGGTCGCTCGCGCCGCCCAGCGCCCCGGCATCGGACAGCTGGCTCGCGGCTGCCGCGAGGTCCTCGATCGTCGGGACCTCCCAGGCGAGGTGGTAGAGGCCCGTGGAGCCACGAGGCGCCCGCGGCGCTTCCGGGCCGACCGAGAACAGACCGAGGTCGTGGTGGTTGTCGGTGCCCGCAGCGCGCATGAACACGGCCCGGCCGTTGAACTCGCTCGAGACGACTTCGAACCCGAACACGCGGGCGTAGAAGTCGGCGGACGCCTCGGCGTCGCGGACATAGAGGACGGCATGGTTGAGACGGGCGACGGGGATCACGGTCAAGCTCCTGATTGGTTGATGACGCAACGATATCACCGAGCCACGCCGTGCCCATCCGACCCGATAGACTTCCGCCTCGCATGAAGATCGGAGTCGCACGCGAGACGGCACCAGGCGAGCGCCGCGTCGCGCTCGTCCCCGACGCGCTTGCGAAGCTGACCGCCACGGGCCTCGAGGTCCTGGTCGAGAAGGGCGCCGGCAGCGGCGCGCTCATCCCGGATTCGGCCTACGCGGACGCCGGCGCGACGGTCGTCGGGACCGCCGACCTTTACGAGCAGGCCGATGTGGTCCTGCGGGTCCAGAAGCCGTCGACGGACGAGGCCAAGCGACTCCGGAAGGGCCAGGCGGTGATCGGGCTCCTGCAGCCGCTCCTCGATCCCAAGCTGATGGCGACGCTCGCCGAGGGCGGCGTCACCGCGATCAGCCTCGACGCGATCCCGCGGACCCTCTCGCGAGCCCAGACGATGGACGCGCTGTCCTCGCAGGCCAACGTCGGCGGGTACAAGGCGGTCCTCACCGCCGCGGCGGAGTTCGGCCGCTACTTCCCGCTCCTGACCACCGCCGCCGGCACGGCGAAGCCCGCGAACGTCCTGATCCTCGGGATCGGTGTCGCCGGGCTCCAGGCGATCGGGACCGCGCGGCGGCTCGGCGCGGTGGTGAAGGCCTACGACGTCCGGCCGGAGACCCGCGAGCAGGCCGAGTCGCTGGGCGCCCAGTTCGTCACCCTGAAGACCCAGATCGACGCCACCGGCGCCGGCGGCTACGCCCGCGAGCTCACGGCCGAGGAGCGCGCCGCCCAGCAGGCCGAGCTCAACGAGGTCATCGCGGGCATGGACGTCGTGATCACCACGGCCCAGGTGCCGGGGCGCAAGCCCCCGGTGCTCGTCACCGCGGAGGCGGTCGGGAAGATGAAGCCCGGCTCGGTGCTCCTGGACATGGCCGCGTCCGCGCTCGGCGGCAACGTCGAGCTCTCGAAGGCCGGCGAGACCGTCGTCACCGACAACCTCGTGACGATTCTCGCCCCCGAGAACATCCCCGCGACCATGCCGATCGGCGCGTCGCAGTTCTACGCCCGGAACATCAGCTCGCTGCTGCTGCAGCTCGTCAAGGACGGGGCCCTCGACGTGAGCCCGGGCGACGAGATCGCGGGGCCGGTCACGATCACCCACGGGGGCGAGATTCGGAGCGAGGCCGTGAAGAAGCTGCTCCAGCCCGCGGAGGCCAAGGCATGAGCGAGGCGCTGCTCGCCGCGCTGACGGTCTTCGTCCTCGCGATCCTGTGCGGCTTCGCGGTGATCTCGAAGGTCCCGGCGACGCTCCACACGCCACTGATGTCCGGCGCGAACTCGATCCACGGGATCGTCCTCGTCGGGTCGATGGTCATCGCCGCCACGGCGACCGATCTCCTGAGCTATGTGATCAGCTTCGTGGCGGTGGCCTTCGCGACGATGAACGTCGTCGGCGGCTACGTCGTCACCGACCGGATGCTCCAGATGTTCAAGCGCAGGCCGGCCGCCGCACCGAAGCCCAAGGCCGAGGGCTGAGCGTGGACACGGTCGACATCGTCGTCCGCCTGGCCTGGCTCATCGGCGCCGCCGGGTTCGTGATCGGGCTCATGCGGATGAGCTCGCCGGCCACGGCCCGCGCGGGCAACCTGCTGTCGGCGGGCGGCATGGCGCTCGCGATCGGCGGGACGGCCCTCCTGCTCGCCGTTCGCGGCGAGGCCGGGATCGTGGGCTGGATCATCATCCTCGCCGGCATCGCCGTCGGCGGCGGGCTCGGCCTGTACACCGCGCGGACCGTGAAGATGACCGCGATGCCGCAGCTGGTGTCGCTGTTCAACGCGGTCGGTGGCGGCGCGGCGGCCCTCATCGCGATCGACGACTACATCCGGCTGGCGAACCTCCAGACCGTCCTGCCGAACTCGATCCCGCTGGAGATCGGCGTACCCACGGTCCTCGACGTCGTCATCGGCGGGATCACGTTCACGGGTTCGCTCATCGCGTCCGGGAAGCTCATGGGCATCATCTCGGGCAAGCCGATCAGGGTCCCGGGCGGCCAGCTCGTGACCCTTGCCCTGGCCGTGATCACGGCCGTCGCGGCGGTCTTCCTGTGGGCCGGCAACGTCTCGATCCCGGTCCTGTTCGTGATCATCGCGGCGTCGCTGATCTTCGGCGTCACCATGGTCCTGCCGATCGGCGGCGCGGACATGCCGGTCGTGATCTCACTGCTGAACAGCTTCACCGGCACGGCCGTCGCGATGGCCGGGTTCGTGCTCGGGAACGACGTCCTCATCATCGCCGGCGCGCTCGTCGGCGCCTCGGGCGCGATCCTCACCAAGCTCATGGCCGACGCCATGAATCGGTCAGTCATCAACATCATGGTCGGCGGATTCGGCGGCGGCGAGGGCGAGGTCGCCGCGGGCGGGCCGGAGGGTGGCAGCGTTCGGTCGCTCGGGATGGACGACGCAGCGATCCAGCTCGCCTATGCCTCGAGCGTGATCATCGTCCCGGGCTACGGCCTCGCGGTCGCCCAGGCGCAGCACGCGGTCCGCGAGCTCGCGGAGCTCCTCGAGGACCGCGGCGTCACGGTCAACTACGCGATCCACCCCGTGGCCGGCCGGATGCCGGGCCACATGAACGTCCTCCTCGCCGAGGCGAACGTCCCCTACCCGCAGCTGCGCGAGATGGAGGACATCAACCCCGAGTTCGACCGGGCCGACGTCGCGCTCGTCGTCGGGGCGAATGACGTCACCAACCCGGCGGCGCGCCGCGCCGGCACGCCGGTCAGCGGGATGCCGATCCTCGACGTCGACCACGCCAAGTCGATCATCGTGATCAAGCGGTCCATGGGCCGCGGGTATGCCGGCATCGACAATGAGCTGTACGTGAACCCCAAGACCGGCATGCTCTTCGCGGACGCGAAACAGGGCCTCGCCGACCTCGTCTCTGCCGTCAAGGCACTGTAGGGGTCGGGATGGCGGGGGCCGACGACGCAGGCCGGGGCCGCGAGCCGCTTGTCCTCGGGGTCACCGGGGCGCTGATCGGCGTCGGGCTCGCGGTCGCGCTCCTCGTCTTCGGGAACTTCGGCGGCGACGGCACCGCCGGAGCGAGCGCATCCCCAACGATCCTGCCGGGACAGTCCGTGCCGCCCTCGCTGGTCGCGGGCGCGAGCCCTCTCCCGAGCGGTGATGCGACGGTGGCGCCCGCGACCACGGCGCCGACCGCGGCCCCGACGCCCAAGCCGACGAAGACACCGAAGCCGACCCCGACCGCGAACACGAACCCGGCGATCGTGACCTGGGAGGTCCCGAAACTCGAGGACTGCACCGGCACGACCGGCGGTCAGATCCACGTGAGCTGGACGGTCGCGCGGGCGAGCGGCGTCTCGATCTCGATCGATGGACCCGGGATCTACGACTCCTACGCCGGGCTCACCGGCGAGGTCGACCTGCCATACGGCTGCTCCGACACGATCCTGGAGCACACCTACACGCTCACGACGATCGGCGGAACGGGGCCGGCAGCGACCCGCACGAAGACGGTCAAGACGCGGCCGGCGAGCGTCGTCTCGTTCTCGATGGGCGAGCCGGACTGCGGCCCGGGCGACACGTTCGTCGGGATCAGCATGAGCTTCGAGGTCCGGGCGGCGACCGGCGCCGAGCTCCGGCGAGACGGCAGCGTCTACTCGACCTACAGCTCGAAGGCGACCGACGACATCGTGCTGTACGACTGCTCCAAGGAGTCGCAGGTCTGGAAGCTCACCACGACCGGCGGCTTTGGGGATTCCGCGAGCAAGTCCGTGAAGGTCTTCCGCTAGGCCGCAGGACGCTGCCCGCGCGCCCCGCCGTCGCGTTGCTGCCGTGACGCAGCCGGGCCTCGCAAGGCCCGCAACCGTCCGACCGTGGCAGGCTGTCCGCGCGATGCACCGATCGAGCCGGGGGTGGGGTATCGCACGCGCCCCCATCGCGCTCCTCATCGGCGCCGTCATCGCAGCCGGCTGCGATGGCGGAGGCCGGACACCGTCGCCCGCCTCGCCCGGGACCTCGTCGCTCGCCTCGCCGGCGAGCTCGCAACGCCTGCCGACGCCGGTTCCCACGCCGATCGGGCCGTCCGCGGAGCCGTCGTCCGATGCCAGCCCCGATGCCGCGACGGGCCGGCTGCTCCTCCGGCTCACGACCTGCAGCCACGCCTGCGGATCCACGCCCGGGACGACGTTCCTCGATGACGGGCGGCTCCTCTGGGAGGCGATCGACGGGAGCGGGCAGGTCCTGGAGGCCCACCTCACGGAGGCGGGGGTCGCGACCGTCCGCGCGGCGATCGAGGCGACGCCCGCGCTCGCCGCCGACGGCGACTACCGGGCCACGCTGCGCCCGGGCGCGGAGCCGATTCCGCACGGCGTGAATTCCTACCGCTTCGACGTCGAGTGGGCCGCCGGTCCCGTGCTCGTGACGTCCTGGGACCCGGCGAGCCTGTCGGACCAGGTCGAGCTGTGGATCTTCCCGCCGGAGCTGGCCGAGCTTGCGGACCTCGCGACCCGGCTCGCGGATCCCGTCACCTGGCTCGGCGAGGATGCGTTCGTCGGTCCGCCGGCACCGTACGTCCCGACCGGCCTGTTGGTCCGGGTCGATCTCTACCCGGACATCGGCGACATCGGCGGGACGGCGGCGGACGTCGACGACGTCGAGTGGCCGTTCACCCAGCCGATCGAGGCGGCCGGCGAGCCCATCGGGGGCGAGGACGTCCCGGCCCCCCGGTGCGTCGTGCTCGATGCGGCCGGGGCGCTGGCGCTTCGGGGGGCCGAGAGCGCCGCGGGCGTTTCGCGCGACGCGCGCCTCTGGGAGACCGTCGTCGACTACGGCTGGGAGCGGGCCGACGGCTTCGTCCAGGTGACCGTGCGGCAGCTCCTGCCGCACCTGACCGGGTCGTGCCGGGAGCTGCTGCTCGACGCCCCCTGAGCCGCGGCCTGGTCGCGCCACCGCGCGATTGAACGCCGGCGCCTCACCTCGCCCCATAGTGCTCCGGACGGCGCCCCCCACTGGGCGCAAGAGGGACGGACCGTGGATCGCGATCTCGTCGAGGCGGCACGGCGCGGCGGCAGGGAGGCGTATGCCGACCTGATTCGTCCGCGCGGCGACCGGCTCTTCGCGCTCGCGCAGCGGATCCTCCGCGATGTCGACCGAGCCGAGGATGCCCTCCAGGAAGCGCTGGTGATCGCCTGGCGTGACCTGCCCGGGCTCCGCGATCCGGATCGGTTCGACGCGTGGCTCCACCGTCTCGTCGTCCGAACGTGCATCCACGAGGCGGTGCGCGAGCGCCGGCTCGTGGCGAACCTCCGCATCCTGCCGATCGAGGTACCCACCAGCCAGGACGAGCTCCTGTCGGTGGGCGACCGCGACCAGCTCGAACGCGGATTCCGACGCCTGGACCCCCAGCAGCGCGCAATTCTCGTGCTGCGCCACTTCGCTGGGTTCGAGCCGCTCGAGATCGCCGAGATCCTCGGCATCCCGGCCGGAACGGCCCGGTCCCGACTCCACCACGCCCATCGCGCGATGCGCGCCGCCCTCGAGGCGGATGCGCGCGTTCCCGCACTCGGAGGACAGGCCCGATGAACGGCCGGACCAACATCGAACGGGTTCTCGACGCCTGGCTCGTCGACGGCCCGTCGGTGATGCCCGACCGCTTGTTCGACGCCGTCCTCGACCGGGTCGAGCGCACGCCCCAGCGGCGGCTCGCGCGCCTCCACCTGAGGTTGTCCGAGATGAATCCGCGAATTCGCCTCTACACCGTGGCTGCAGCGGGCCTGATCGTGGCCCTCGTCGGCCTGTACCTCTTCAATCGATCGGCGCCGAACGGCGACGTCGGTTCGTCGGCGAGCCCCGCCGCAACCCCGACGCCTTCCGCGAGCACCGCGATGCCGGCGGCGCTCGAGGGCATCTGGATCGGCCCCCCACGGAGTCTCAGCGGGCTGGACGCCGACGCCGGGCGCGCGCTCACGTTCGAGTCGAATGGCGATTTCGACTTCGCGGCGTCGGCGAACGATCCGGCGAACCGTATCGAGTCCACGGTCGCTGCCGCCGGGACGGACCGCGTGACCTTCACCTCCAAGCCTGCGGACAGCGACTGCGGCGAGGGCAACGCGGGAACTTACACCTGGTCGCTCTCCGCCGACGGCCAGACCTTGACCCTCGCCGCGGATGGCACCGACGCCTGCCCCGTGCGTGCAGCGGCCGTCGCCGGGAATTGGGAGCTCGTCGACTGCCCGACCGCCGAGGACAACTGCCTCGGCACGATCGCCGCGGGCACGCATGCCTCGCAGTTCTTCGACCAGATGATCGGCGCTGGCGACCTCTGGACGCCGCGGTACGCCGCGATGACGTACACCGTCCCGGATGGCTGGGTGAACGTCGAGGACTGGCCGGACTTCTACCGGCTCGCGCCGGCGCCCGCAGACGCGAACCCGCCGTCGTTCATCTTCTTCGCGCGCGACATCGTGCTGTCGTCGCGAACGGATCCTGCAGCGGCAGCCAGGATCCCGATGCGGGCACCACGGCAGAAGCGATCGCAACGTCCCTGAGCGCGCCGGGGCTCGACGTCTCCGCGCCGGAGGCGGTGTCCATCAGTGGCCTGGCCGGCTTCCGCATGGACCTTGCCCTCGGAGCCGCGGCCACGCCCTGCTCCTTCTCGGAGGGCCAGCCGCATCAGGAGCTGTTCACCGACCGCGACCCCGCGGACGGGTTCTCGACGGGCATCCACGCAACGGAGCGCCAGCGCGTCTACCTCATCGACGTCGAGCCGGGTCGCGCGATCCTGGTCGCGATCGTGGCCCCGACCGAGATCGCGTTCGACGCGTTCGTCGACGAGGCGACCGCGGTCGTGGAGTCGCTCACCTTCAACCCCTGACCCACCCGCTCCATGGCGCCGCCGGTCGACCCGAACGGGCGGCCGGCGTCGCACCATGTCCGGGAACCTGCCACCGCGGCAAGGCGTCCTCGGGCCAGGTCGGCCATCCTTTCGTCGGCTGCCTACGGAGGACCGACATGCACGCCTCGCCGATCCCATCGACGTTCGTCCGAACCCTCGCCCTGTCCCTCGCCATCGCGATGGTCGCCGCCTGTGGCGCGACCGGCGCGTCGCCCTCGCCGTCGCCCCAGGCCGACCCGCCTGTGGACGCCAAGGTCCGACTCCGGGTCACGATGGTCCAGGCGCTCCCGCCGAACGCCACGTTCAGCTGGATGCCGCTGGCCCTGATCACGCTGGACGGCAAGGTGCTCACCGGCGCCGCCATTCCGGCGATCTTCCCTGGGCCGCAAGTCAACCCGATGTCGGAGCGGCAGCTCTCGGCGGCCGGCTGGGATCGGCTCGTTGCGGCGGCGCGCGCGGCCGGCCTGCTCGGACTCAACCGCGACTTCACGGGTGGGCAGATGCCGCCGGGCTCCCAGGCCACCCGCCTGGAGCTCGTCGCCGATGGCCGCATCTACGACCTGCTGGGTGACGCGAGCCGCCAGATCGTCTGCGTCCAGGCGCCTTGCAACGCGCCTCCCGGTACGCCGGAGGCATTCGCGGGCTTCGTCAACCAGCTGAGCGACATCACGACGATCGTCGGCGCCGAGAACCTCGGTCCGGAGCAGCTGCACACGCCGGCGGGCTACGCCGTGCTGGTCGGGGATGCGCCCGACGACCAGGGGCTGCCCCAGCCCGCGATCCCGTGGCCGCTCGACGGCGGCTTCGCGGCATTCGGCAAGGCGCTCCAGGACGGCAGCGGCGGTCGCTGCGGCACGATCACGGGTGCCGACGTCGGGCTTGTCCGGCCGGCGTTCACGGCGGCCACGCAGATCACCCCGTGGCGCGACGCGACGGATGACTCGCTCCACGGCCTCGTCGTCCGGCCGCTCCTTCCCGGCGACGGCGATCCCTGCGAGGGCCTTGTCTGACCCACGAGGGGTCGCGGCACGTCCGAGGTCCCGCTCAGCCCGCCGGTATCGACACGTCGACCGATGCGGCGCCGAGGGCCGCGACGAGGTCATGCGGGGTGAGGTGGATGTTCACGCCCCGCACCCCGCCGCCGATCGAGACGATCGGCTGCTCGAGGATCGCAGCGTCGGCAATGACGGGCCAGGCCCGCGTCGAGCCGAACGGGGTGATCGTGTAGCGGACGTAGCCCGTGGCGCGCTGCGCCTCGTCGGCGTCCGGGAGCGACAGTCGAGTGACGCCGAGATGGGCTCGGAGCTTGGGCCAGTCGAAGCGCCGGCCCGCCGGCACCAGCACGAACAGGTAGTCGTCCTCGCCGCGGCGGACCACGATCGTCCGCAGCAGCGCTCCGAGCGGGATGCCTTGCAGCTCGGCAGCCTCCTCGGCGCTGTTCGCTTGCCCCGTTCGCACCACACGGTGGGGCGTGCCGAGACGCCCGATCGCGGTGGTCGCAGCGGTCCCGGTGGCGTCGTCGTTCGGGGCCGCAGCGTCCTCACCGGGAGCGTCGTTGGACGTCACGGTGCGAGCTCGATTCGAATTCGCTTGTTGATCCGGCCCTTCGACTCGTAGCCGGTGACGCGAATCCGGCCGACCTCGCGGGTGTTCGCAACGTGGGTTCCGCCGTCGGCCTGGAGGTCGAGCCCGACGATCTCGACCGTCCGCACCTCGGCGATTCCCGGTGGGAGGAGGTTGATCTTCGTGCGGATCAGGTCCGGGATCGCGAACGCGTCCTCGCGGGGCAGGTGCGCCACCTTGATGTCGCGCGCCGCCTCGACCTCGCGGTTGACCCGGGCCTCGATCTCGCCGACGAGGTCGCCGGACAGGCGCTCGAACTCGAAGTCCATCCGCCCGGTGCCCGGTTCCATGTTGCCGCCCGTGACCTGCGCGCTCCAGTCGCGCCAGACGACGCCGCACAGGACGTGCAGCGCGGTGTGGGTCCGCATCAGGAGGTAGCGTCGGTACCAGTCGATCTCGGCGTCGACCTGGTCACCGACCGATGGCCCCGTCTCGGTCGCCTCGAGTCGGTGGGCGATCTCGCCGTCGACCTTCGCGGCCGACACGACGGTCCAGACGGCCCCGTCGGCAGCGCGGCGCAGCAGTCCGCGATCGGCCGGCTGGCCCCCGCCGCCGGGGTAGAAGACCGTGCGATCGAGGACCACGGCGGGTGGACTCTCGTCGCTGACGCTCATGACGCGGGCGGTCGTCCGTTGCGCGTAGGCATCGACGTAGCAGAGCTGCAGTGCCCGAGTCACCGGCCGAGGGTACCGAAGTCCCGGTGCTCGACCGCAACGGCGTAAGCGGCAGATAAGCGAGGACCAGTACGTTCGTACCCCCCGGCGGGTACGGCCCGAGGTGGTCGGGGAGCGTGCGGTGCGGTTGGCGCTCTGGGGCCGGCGCCGGAGGTCCTGCCAGGACCCCTGACTTTCGACGCATCGACTCGCAAGCGGGCCATTCGTACGTTTGGGGCCCTCGCACGTCGAGGCACCTCAGACACCACTTCGAGGAGATTGCCATCATGGCCCACCGGGTTCGCCGGATCTGGACTTCGATCCTTGCGGTCGCTCCTCTCGCGGCCGTCGTGCTCGTCGAGGCGGCGATGCGGCGCTGGTAGTCCCAGCGCACAACTTCAGACTTTCTCGGGTCGGACCGGTCCCTTCCTCCCGGTCAGGCCGACAACGCGAACGAGGCCCGGAGCTCATCCGGGCCTTGTTCCTTTTCCGGGGCCCTGCAGGTGACGCCCGGACTCGCCATGTGAGCTGCGGTCGTTAGCCGGTGGCGAGGACGGGACGCGCGGCGAGCGGCGTCGGCACGAGCTGCAGGCGGATGGCGACCATCGCGGCCTCCACGCGGCCGGAGGCGCCGAGCTTCGCCAGGATGTTGCCGACGTGGACGCCGACCGTCTTCTGGCTGATGAAGAGACGCTCGCCGATCTCGCGGTTCGTGCGGCCCTCGGCGATGAGCGCGAGCACCTCGATCTCACGGCGTGATAGCCCGAATGCCTGTTTCTTCCGCGCGCCGTCGTCCGGGGCGAACGCTGCCGCGATCCCGGCGGCATCCGTGGGAGCCCCCGCCGCGTCGAGAGCTCCGGCGTCGACCTGGACCCGCGCCGAGATGGGCTCGCCCTGGGCTCCGATGGCGCGACCGGCCGGACTCGGCCGGGGGCGGGTGCCGTCGAGGGCCAGTCCGGGGCCGACGGCCACACGCGCGTCGCGGCCGGAGCTCGTCGCGGCCGGCGCGGCATCCAATCCCGGGATGGTGATGAGCGCGCGTCTCGCCAGGTTCGTCAGCTCGCGGAGCAGGGGCCGCGCGCCCAGCTCCCGCGCGATTCGCGCTGCCTCCAGGAGCGGACCGCGGGCGGCGGCTCGAGCGACGCGGGCATCCTTGCCGGCCGGCAGCGCCGCCTCCGCCTGGTGCCATCTCGCCCGCGCGACCTGGTAGGGCTCCCCGGCCCGCTCCCAGCCCTGCGCGGCGGCATCCCAGAGCACCGGATCGTCCCGGCCCTCGAGGCGCGCGGCGAATGACCGCGCCATGGCGAGATTCGCGTCGGCCTCCTGGCGGCTCGCGGCGCCGGGCGCGATCCCGCTCGCACGGAGCACCGACTCCGCCTCCGCCAGCACGCGCTTGCCGCGCTGGCGGGCGCCACTGACCTCGGGAAGCGCGTGGCGGTCACGGGCGTCCGCGGCCACCGCCGCCTGGACCTCCAGATAGGTCGCTGCCATCCGGGCCGTCAGGGCCCAGTCCTCGGCCTTCCGCACCAGGACCCAGCCGCGCTCGGCGGAGCGCCGGGCATCGGCGATGTCGCCGCGCCAGAGCGCGAACGACGCCGCGGCGCGCGTCGCGGGCACCTCGAGCTGCGGGTCGGGGGCGTGGTCGATCTCGAGCGGCTGCCAGCCGAGGAGGCTCGCGGCTCGCTCGTCGACGCTCGTCTCGACCTCGAGCATCGCCGCGGTGACCGTGGCGTCGGCGAAGGCAACCGGGTCGGGGCTCCATTCGAGCGCGGTCCGGATCGTCTCGCGGGCCTCGTCCCAGCGGCCGGCGAGGAAGAGCGCCTCGGCGATGTTGCCCCGGAGCGAGTTGCCGTACGCGACCTCGAGGCCGTCGGCCTTGGCTCGCTCGACGGCGTCGCGGGTGACCTCGATGGCCTCGTCGCGGCGCCCGAACAGCGCCAGCGACGTCGTGAGGTTGAGCGAGGCGCGGAACGTGACGTCCGGATCGTCCAGCTCGCGCGCCAGCCGGACCGCCGCCTGGAGCCGCTCGATGCCCTCGTCGCCGTGGGCCCCCCAGGCGTGCGCGACACCAACCGTGCAGAGCGCGTGCGCCTCCACCGCGCGCGCCTCCTCGCCGACCTCCCGCGCGACCGCGATGGCTTCCTCACCGACGCGGGTCGCCTCGTTGAAGTGGCCGATCAGCATCAGCGTCTGCGCCAGCGACGCGAGCACCCAGGCCCGAAGGTACGTGGGCTCGTTCGGCAGGATCGAGGCCGCCCGGCGATGCTCCGCGAGGGCCCGATCGTGGTCGCCCAGGGCCCGGGAGACCCGCCCGAGCATCTCGTAGATCGAGGCCGCCATCGCGGCGTCCTCGCGCTCCCCGAACCGGCCGGCCGCGGTCTCGAGGTAGGCGAGCGCCCGGTCGGCGCGGCCGGCCGCCAGCGCGACCTCGGCCGTCTCGAAGAGCAGCCGCCCATCGGCGGCGCGCGCGCCGCTCGCCGCGCCGAGCTCGAGCGCCAGCTCGCGGGCCGCGAGAGCATCCAGGGCGGAGTCCAGGCGGTCGGCGATCGCCGCGGCGGCGAGCGCGGCGGCGCGGGCACGGGCCGGCTCGAAGGCCGCAAGCCAGTGGGTCAGCGCGGCAGCAGGGTCGGGCCCGAGCGCGGCGGCGAGGGCCAGGTGGTGACGGCGGCGCTGCACCGGCAGGAGGTCCGCCTCGATCGCGGCGGCGATCAGCTCGTGGCGGATCTCGAGGCGCCGGTCCGGACGCTCGAACAGGAAGCCGTGGTCGATCGCGTCCATCACCCCGGCCCGAAGGTCGGCGTCCAGCACGCCGTCGCCGCGTCGAGGCCGCGTCGTGGACCGCGGCGGCAGCCCCTCCACCAGCCCCTCGAAGGTCGTCGCGACGGTCGAGAGCGCACCCCGGTCGAGCGGCATCCCGGACGGTGCAAGGAGTCGCAGGACCCGGCGGCAC
This sequence comes from uncultured Chloroflexia bacterium, assembly GCA_963722105.1. Classification (GTDB taxonomy): domain Bacteria; phylum Chloroflexota; class Limnocylindria; order Limnocylindrales; family CSP1-4; genus UBA5189. The sequence goes on from CAVRKQ010000001.1 coordinate 88,467, forward strand.
TCCGGCGACCGCCGGGCGAGGCGTGCAAGGACGAGCTCCTCCAGGGTCGAGCCGAGCGACAGCCCCGGCAGCTCGCGGCGCGCGGCGAGGACCTCCTCCGCGATCAGCGGATCGCCGCCGGAGCGCTCGGCGACGAGCAGCAGGGCTGCGGCCGTCGGGCGCTCGCCGTCGATCTCGGTGACGAGCTGCGTGAGGTCGAACCGGTCGAGCGGCCCGAGGTCGACCTGGGCCGGCGGGTCGGCAGCCCCCGCGATCGAGGCGAGCTGCTGCTGGAACGGATGGCCCCGGCTCACGGCGTCGCGGCCGTAGGTCAGAACGAGGCACAGCCGCGCCGGCCTGGCCACGCGGGCGAGAAAGGTCGCGAGGTTGCGGGTCCCCGCGTCGGCATGCTGGAGGTCTTCCAGGATCAGCAGGACGGGATGGTGCTCGCCGGCCCGCTCGAGCACGCCCTGGACTGCCTCGGCGATCCAGGCGGCCCGACGCTCCGGCGCGATCAATTCGCGGCGAGCGTGCGGAATCTCGCCGGCGAGCCGCGCCGCGATCGATGGGAGCAGGCGCGCGATCGGCTCGGCGCCGGAGCCGGCGGCACGCTGGAGCTCGCCGTCCTCGAGGGTGCCGAGCCAGGCGCCGAAGCCCTCGACGATCGGGCCGTAGGCCGAGCGATTCCGGGCCGGCACCGCGGTGCAGCGAACCACCTGGAACGGGGTCTGGAGCCGCCCGACGCGTCGCGCCACCTCGGTGACGAGGCGGCTCGTCCCGACGCCGCTCCGCCCGGACAGCAGGATCCGGGGCGAGCGGCCCTGGGCGGCGGCTTCGAGCGCGACGGCAAGATGCGAGAGCTCCCGCTCCCGCCCGACGAAACGCTCGCTGACATACCTCGCGGGCATGGGCCCATCGTGCCACACGGCCCCTAGCCCGGGGCTACCCTTCCGCGACGATGACCGACCCCCAACGCCCGCCGGGCGACGATCCGGTGGCGGGAAGCACCGCGCCGCCGGACGACGTCGACGACGCGTCGGGGCCGGACACGCCCCTGTGGCGCGACCGAAGCTTCCTGGCGGTCTGGTCGGCCAGCACCGTCTCGATCTTCGGCTCGCTGATCACGCGGACCGCGCTGCCGTTCGCGGCGATCCTCGTCCTCGATGCCGGCCCGCTCGAGATCTCGGCGCTGCGCTCCGCGGAGCTCATCGCTGGCCTGATCGTCGGGCTTGCGGCGGGGGCCTGGGTCGACCGGCTCCGGCGCCGCCCGATCCTCATCTGGGCCGACCTCGGAAGGGCCGTCCTGCTCGCCTCGATCCCCGTCGCGTACGTCCTGAACGTCCTTGGGCTGCCACAGTTGCTCTTCGTGGCCTTCGCCGCCGCGGTCCTGTCGACCTTCTTCGACGTCGCCGACAACGCCTACCTCCCGACCGTCGTGCCGCGGCGCAAGCTCGTGGCCGCGAACAGCGCCCTGACGGCGACCGGCTCGGTCGCGGAGTTCAGTGCCTTCGGCATCGGCGGCTTCCTCATCGAGATCTTCAAGGCCCCGATCGCCATCGCCATCGATGCCGTGACCTTCCTCGTCTCGGCGCTGCTCCTGGCGACGATCCGCAAGAAGGAGCCGCCGCCGACGCCACATGCCGATCGTGAGCCGGTCCTCAAGGAGATCCGTGAGGGCATCCGGATCGTGGTCCGATCACCGCTCCTCCGCGCGCTTGCCCTGTCCCACGGCGGCACCCACATCCTGTGGGGAATCTTCGGGACGTCGTACCTGCTGTTCGCGACGCAGGACCTCAAGCTCGGACCGGCCGCGATCGGCGTGATCGCGGGAATCGGCGGCATCGGGTCCCTCGCGGGCTCGGCGCTGGCGCCGATCATGGTCAAGCGGTTCGGGATCGGCCCGACGATCGTCCTCGGGATCCTCGGCTTCATGATCGGGAATGCCCTCATCCCCCTCGCCCCCGCGAGCGGCGCGCTGGTCGGCATCTCGATGGGCGCGATCTTCCTCATCGCCCAGCAGCTGTTCGGCGACTCCATGGCGACGGTCTACGAGATCACCGAGGTCTCGCTCGTCCAGGCCAGCGTCGGCGACCGGGTGCTCGGCCGGGTCAACGCGTCCATCGGCACGTTCACGACGCTCCTGACCCTGGCCGGCGCGATCATCGGCGGGATCATCGCCGAGTCGTTCGGCCTCCGAACCGCCTTCTGGGTCGGGCTCGTGGGGGCGGCGATGGCGCTGCTCGTCGTGTGGTTCTCGCCCGTTCGCCACGTCCGCGATGCCCCGCTGACCCCGAACATCGGCATGCCGATCGGCGGCCCGCCGATCCCCGAGCCGGAGTAGGCCGAGCCACGGTGCCGCCCCATCCCCGCAACACGCTCAACGAGCTTTCAGGCGAGGAGTGGCTGTACTTCACCAAGTCGGTCTGGACGACCGCATACCCATCCGAGCTGGGGCACGCGCTCAGGAAGCAGCACGGCGCGAACAAGCCGCCGCGGCTCATGGCCCGGCTGATCGAATTCTTCACGAAGACCGGCGAGGTCGTGCTGGACCCGTTCGCGGGCGTGGGCGGCACGCTGCTCGGGGCCGCGATCGCGCGAGGCCCGCGACGCGCGATCGGGCTCGAGCTCGCGCCGCGCTGGGCCGCCCTCTACGGGGATGTCGTCGCGGCCGCACTCGCCGAGCGGGACGGGCGCGGGCCCGAGCTTGCCGACCTCGGCCAGAACGACCCGGGCGGCGTCCGAGGGTTCGACCCGTCCGGCTGCGAGCTCCGCGTCGGCGACGCGCTGCGGCTCCTGCCGGATCTCGCGCCCGAGTCGATCGACTTCGTCGCGACCGATCCGCCCTACAACGTGCAGCTGCCGATGACGATGTCCGGCGGCGCGCTCGCGGAGGACTTCGCCAACCGCCGGACCGACTACGCGATGGTCACCGACGATCCCGCGGACCTCGCGAACGCCGCCGACTACCCGGCCTTCCTCGATCGCATGACCGAGGTGCTCGGCGAGATCCACCGCGTCCTCCGCGCCGGTCGGTACGCGGTCCTGATCGTCCGCGACGCCTACCAGGACGGCCGGTACGTCTTCACCGGCGCAGACCTCGCGGGCCGGGCCGCGTCAGTCGGCCTCGTGCCCAAGGGCGATCTCATCTGGTACCAGGCCGGGACCCGACTGCGGCCCTATGGCTACCCGACCGGCTTCGTTCCCAACATCGCCCACCAGCACCTGCTCGTGCTGCGCAGGGAGGCGGCGCGCGGCCGCAGGAAGGCTCGCAAGACCGCCTGAAATGGCGCGGCGGGCCGTCGAAATGGCTCGACGACCCGCCGACTTGACACGCGAGAAGAGGGGCCGGCTCCCCCCGAAGCCGGTCCCGGATGAGATCGACCGGTGTTAGCTCAGGCCCCGTGCCGTGAGCAGGGCGCTGAGGGCGTCATCGCCCTCCTGCGACATCGGCTGCCGGATCCCGTCCTGGATCCCGGCCGAGCCTCGCGCGCCGAGGGTCGTGCGATGGATGAAGCCCCGGTCGCCGTTCGGGCACAGGACCTCGAGGAATGCGCCGGAGCCGCCGATCACCTGGACCTCGTCGCCGGACCCAAGATCGCTCAGCTGCAGGCCGAGGACCTCATCGGGCCGATCGAGGACGGGGACGACGGCGTAGCGGACGACGCGAACATCGACGTCGCCGGCGACGTCCTCGCCGAACCGCATCGGCGTGCGATCGGGGCCGGTGGCGCGGGTTGGATCGGAGCGCCTGGCCTCGAGCAGCGACGGCCTCCGCCAGCGGGGCATGCCCGCCTCCGGGTCGGAGGCGTGGGTCGTGCCCTGCGGGGCCATCGATTCGATTCGGGTCGTCTGGGTGACGCTCTTGACCTGCGGAATCTCGACCTTCCGGATGAGCGGATCGGCGGCGAGCATCGCCTCGATCTCCGCGACGCCATCGCGCTGGGGCCTCGGCCGACGGGCGACCCCGACGAGCCCGACGACGCCCGCGAGGACGATCCCGATGGCGATCGCCGCGGTGGTCCCGAGGCCGGCAACGAGCGCACCGACCAGGACGGCGGCCATGACCGCACCCATCGCGAGCAGTCGGGCGACCGCCCGAACAATTCCGTGCATCTATCCGATCTCCCGTGCGGGCTGAATGAACCCCCGCGATGAATGACGAGAGCATCGGCGGCGAACGGTCGGCGCGCCATGGTACGGGGGTCATGTCGGTGCCGAGCCCTGGGCTGTGGCGGTGTCGGCAGCGGTGGAGTTGCGGGTGGTTCCGGGATGACGCAACCCGTGTCCGTCGCCGGCCCGTCGTCCGCCGAACGAACCAGTGCATCCCCGGCCCCGGTAGTACCGAGGTGCCCCCTTCGGGTGATACCCGCTCGCGGGTCCGCGCGCGAGCATGCCGGCATGCAGGTCCTCACCTCGAGTCACGCGAAGGCCGGCCGCCCCAGCCGCTTCGCCGTCCTCACCGCGGCCGGCCTCGGCCTCGCCCTGGTCGTGACGTCCGCTGCGCTTCTCTACATCGTGTTCGTGGCCAACTTCCTCGATCGGTTCATGCCGACCGGGCGCCCGACTACGTTCGAGCTCGTGTCCGGCGCCCTCGCCTGGACGTTCGCCCTGACCGCCCCGGCCGGCTTCGGCCTCGTCGGCCTCGCCCGTCTCGCCACCGCGTTCGATCGCTGGCGGGCCCGCCGCCCGCGCATCACGCCGGCCGTGCGGCTGCGCCGAGCGATCGGCGATGACCATGTCGTCGCTACGGGCGTCCGCCTGCCCGATGGCTCGAGCACGCTCCCTGAGCTCGTCGTCGGCCCGTTCGGCGCCGCGATCATCCAGGAGCTCCCGCCCGTCGGCGCAGTCATGTCGCGCGGCGTCCGCAGCTGGGAGGTCCGCGTCGGGAACGGGTACATCCGGACGATCGAGAACCCGTTCGAGCGCGCGACCCACGACGCGGAGCGCGTCCGGCATTGGCTCAACCCCGACGACAGCGACATCGTCCTGAAGGTCTACGCCGCCGTCGTCGGCACGGACCCGAAGGTCGAGCGCTCGCCGTCGTGCGCGTTCATTGCGCCCAGCCAGGTCGCGGAGTGGCTGACCTCGCTCCCACCGCAGAAGTCGCTCGACAAGGGCCGCACCGACCGGATCGTCAGGGAGATCCGCTCGCGCCTGTAGCCTGACCGGCGAACATGCGCCGGCCGATGACAGACGACCTCGATCCATCGCACCTCCGGGTTCGCCGCGCCCGCACGGACGAGCTGGCGGCCCGTGACCTCGTCGCGATCCGGGCCCTCCTGGACGCCGCCTTCGCGCCGGACGACCCGTTCTTCCCCGAGAGCGATTGGCAGCATGCCCTGGGCGGCGTGCACTTCGTCGCCTGGCTCGACGAGCGGATCGTGGGCCATGCCGCCGTCGTCGCACGCGAGCTCCAGGTCGAGGGGCGGCCGCTGCGGACCGGGTACGTGGAGGCTGTCGCGACACTGCCGGACCTGCAGGGCAAGGGCGTCGGGTCGCGCGTCATGCGTGCCGCGAACGACCACATCCTCGAGGCCTACGAGCTGGGGGCGCTCGGCACAGGCGAGCACCGCTTCTACGAGCGGCTCGGGTGGCGAACCTGGCAGGGCCAGTTGTCCGTTCGTGCGCCGGAGGGCGAGCGACGCACGCCAGATGAAGAGGGCGGGGTCATGGTGCTGACGACGCCGTCCACGGGTCCGCTCGACCTGATGGCACGGCTCAGCTGCGACTGGCGCCCCGGCGACGTCTGGTAGGGGAGGGAGGACTCGAACCTCCGACTTCCGAGGTATAAGCTCGGCGCCTCTAACCGACTGGGCTACTCCCCCGCGCCATCCTACGCCCGACGCGCGGACCGGCGGCCCCCGGACCGGCGGCGCTCAGATCAACAGCGGCTTCACCACCTGGAACAGCACGACCAGGACGAGGTAGGCGATCGGGATCGCCGCGAACAGCCCGAGCGCGGCGCTCCACGGCGTGCGCACCGCCCGGGCGCCGGAGCCGCGCGGCAGCGGAACGATCAGCCAGGTGATGACCGAGCCGGCGGCGAGGACACCGACGACGTAGAGCAGCCCGGCGAGGGTTCGGCCGCCGGTGTCGGCGGCGGGTGCGGACAGGTCGTAGGCGAGATTCGCCGCTCCCAGGACGAGCGCCACGGCGAGGCTGGAGCCGACGGCGCGGACGACGGGGCGGGGGGCGTTACGGAACTGGCGCCACCGGATCGAGAGCCACGAGCGACGGGGCGGCGCGGCCACTGGCGGACGTTCGGGGGTCGCAGCGACTGGCGCCGCTCGCTCCGGCGCCGTCACTGCCCGACGATCGTGAGCGTGCGCCGCGGCGGGAGCGTCTCGGGCGTGTGGGCCGCGAGGAGCCGGACGCCGTCGACGAACCGATCGAGCTCGTCCTCGCTCGTCCAGAAGCCGACGCTGATCCGGAGGGCGTTCACCAGCGGCAGCGTCCGGATGATGCAGAACGTCCGTGCGGCGAGCTCCTCCATGGCCGGGTCCGGCTCCCAGCCGGCGATCTGAAACGTGACGAGGCCGGCCATCCGGTCGCGCGGCGTGAGCAGGGTCACGCCCTCGATCGAGGCCAGCAGATCCGCGGCGCGCCGGGCCATCTCGGCGCCGCGGCGGTGGACGAACTCGAGGCCCACGAACATCGTCAGCCACCCAATCGCCCGCGCCATCCCGACGACCGACGGCCGGTGATAGTTCGTGACCTGAAACCGCCGCGCGTCGTCGTGCAGGACTCGCCCGCCGCGCGAGTCGATGCTGGCGAACGAGAAGTAGCCCGCGAACGTCGCGCCGAGGCTCGGCAGGAGCTCCCGTCGCGCCCACAGGGCCCCGAGCCCCTCTGGGCCGAGCAGCCATTTCTGGGCCGGCAAGGCGTACATGTCGACCCCGAGGTCGCGCACGTTCACCGGGATCGCCCCGGCCGCCTGGGCGCCGTCGACGATCACGAGAGCCCCACGCTCGTGGGCGAGGGCCGCGATCCGCGCGACGGGCATCACCAGGCCCGTTGTCCACAGGACGTGCGAGAACGACACGAGCCTGGTGCCCGGCGTGACCAGCCGATCGAACTGCCCGACGATCTCGTCGTCCGAGGCATCGCCGGCGAACTCCGCGTGCCGGACGTCGACGCCGAACCGGTCGCAGACGGCGTAGAGCGGCCCGACACCGCCGGCGTGCTCGTGACAGGTCGTCACCGCGATCCCACCGTCCCGCCAGTCGATCGCCCACGTCCCCAGGTTCATCCCGTCCGTCGCCGCGTGGGTGATCGCGACCTCCGCGAGGTCGCCGCCGAGGACGGCGGCGACGCCTGCCCGTGCCTCGTCCATGCGCTGCATCGAGTCCAGGTAGTACTCGAGCTGGGCCCGCCCGAAGTCGCGCTCGTAATCCTCGAGCTCTCGCATCGCTGCCGCGACCTCGGCCGGAATCGGGCCGGCGGAGCCGGTGTTCAGCTGGATCGCCGCCGACAGCGACGGCATCGCCGCGCGCACCGCGACGAGCTTGTCCGCATCGGACATGAACGGGGAGACCACGAACCTATGATACGAACGTGATCCGGGGTTCCCAGTGACAGGCTTCGCACGTCCCGAGCTGCTGGCGTCCACCGAGTGGCTCGCCGAGGAGCTCGGCCGTCCCGACGTCCGGATCGTCGACGTTCGGTGGCGACCCGACGGGACGGGCCAGTCGGTCTTCGACGCCGGGCACCTGCCCGGCGCGACCTACCTCGACTGGCGGACCGAGCTCAACGAGGCGTCATCCGAAGAAAGCGGCCACGCGCTGCGGCTTGCCTCGGCGGACCATGTCGTCGCGTTCATGGCCCGGGCAGGCGTCAGCGACGCCAGCACCCTCGTGCTCTACGACGACACGCTCGGGCTGTACGCCGCTCGCGCCTGGTGGTCGCTGCGGGTCTACGGGTTCGAGTCCGCGCGGATCCTCGACGGCGGCTTCCCGGCCTGGGTCGACGAGTCCCGACCCCTCAGCACCGGGGTGCTCCCCCACCCCGAGGCGACGTTCCGGCCGCGGCTCAACCCTCGCCTGCGGCTGACGACGAGCGACGTCCGATCCCTCCTCGGCTCGCCGGACGCCCAGATCATCGACGGGCGGGCGGTGCCGGAGTACAGGGGCCACGAGGGCAACGCCCGGCGGCTGGGCCACATCCCCGGCGCGGTCAACGTGCCCGTCGGCGCGCTCCACGAGGCGGGCACCCAGCGGCTCCTCGACGTGGACGCGATCCGATCCGCGCTGAATCACGCCGCGGTGGCCAAGGGCCGGCGCCTCGTCTGCTACGACGGCTCGGGCGTGGGCGCGGCGAAGCTGGCCTTCGTGCTGACCCTCATGGGCTACGACGACGTCGCGGTCTATGACGGCTCGTGGGCCGAATGGGGCGACCGCCTGGACCTGCCGGTCGAGCGCTAGGACTCGAGCGTCAGGTCCTTCGTCCGCGAGTCCACGGCCGTCGGGATGTCGACGTGCTTCGAGAGCCTGAGGTCCTCTCCCGTCGCGGCCTCCATGTGGTCGATCTTGGCCCGGTTGACCAGGACCGTCTCGGGCTCCCTCCGGACGACCTCGCCGCCTTCGGCGTACTCGATGGTGCAGTCGGTCAGCGCCACGATCGGGCGCCGGTCGGCATTTCGAAGCGGATCGATCGTCGGCGGCGCGTGGAGGTAGCCGAGGAGGAGATAGGGTCCGACGCGCGCCCGGACCGGATGCTGGCGGGTCCAGAGGCGCCGGTCGACCCGGCCGCGTGGGCCGGTTGCCAACACCAGGCACAGGTCCTCGCGCCCGATCGAGCACGATTCGGCCGTCACCGTGCGGCCGTCGTCGAGGGCCCGGAACGACGGGCTCGCGATCTCGTACTCCTCCGTCGACGCCAGGAAGTCGGACAGGCGGTCGGTCCGAAGCGCCAGCTCACCGCTCACGGTGCAGTCGTCCGCGTACGCGGAGAACGGGATCTGCATGCGACCTACCCGTAGCGAGGACGGTGCCGGGACGCAACACGTCCGGCGCGCTGCAATGTACGCCGAGCACGACCCGAAATCTAGGCCGGAGTTGCCTTCCTGGCTCCGGCCGTGATCAGGTGCTCCGCGCCGGACTGGAGGCCCTCGTACAGGCGCGTCACCGTCTCGAGCGTGTCGGCCTCGCGGGCGTCCTTGTCGAGGCGCAGGCCGGCGATGCGCGGAAAGCGCAGCGCGAATCCCGACTTGTGGCGGTTCGACCGGAGGATCACGTCGAACGCGACCTCGACGACGACGGTCGGCTCGACGACCCGGTACCGCCCGTGCTGGCTGATGGTGTGCTCCTCGAACCAGCGGGTCATCGTCGCGATCTCGGCGTCGGTCAGGCCGCTGTAGGCCTTGCCGATGGTCACGAGCTGGTCGGCGGCCTCGTCGCGAACGGCGAACGTGTAGTCCGAGAGCACGCCGTGGCGCTTGCCGTGGCCGACCTCGACCCCGACCACGACGCAGTCGAGCGTCGCGAGGGCCTTCTTCATCTTCAGCCAGCCGTAGCCCCGCCGGCCCGGCGAGTAGATGGAGGTTGGGTCCTTGACCATGAGGCCCTCGTTTCGGCGGGCGCGGGCCTCGGCGAACGCGTCCTCCAGGGCATCGATCGAGTCGGCCTGGGCCAGGTGCGACAGGGCGAAGCCGCCGCCCTCCTCGGCGAGCGGCAGGTCGAGGGTCTCCAGGAGCCGCCGGCGCTCCGTGAGCGGCAGCTCGAGCGTGGGCGCGACGACGCCGTCTCGGTCTGCGGCCTCGCCGGGGCCAGCCTGGTCGAGCCCGAGGACGTCCCAGGCCACGTAGATCACGGGGACCTCCGCGAGGATCTCCGCCGACGGATCCTTGCGGCCGAGCCGCGACTGGAGCGCGATGAACGGCAGGACCGTGCCGTCCCGCCAGGCGAGGAGCTCGCCGTCGAGGATCCCGGCCCACGGGAGGTTCGTGGCCGCTTTGACCACCTCCGGGAAGCCGGTCGAGATGTCGTGGAGGTCGCGGGAGTAGAGGTGGACGACGCTGCCTTCGCGGTGGAGCTGGCAGCGGATGCCGTCGTACTTGTCCTCGACCCAGACCGTGGGCCCGAGCCGCTGCAGGATCTCCGCGGCGTCCTCGGCGGGCGAGGCGAGCATGAACTTCAGCGGGTGGAAGAGGGCCAGCTCGGCGCCGTCGAGGCGGCCCTCGCGTGCCAGCTCCGCCGTCCGGCCGATGTCGCCGGTGAGCATCCCGGCCCGCTTCACCGCGTCGAGCGGGCGGTCGAAAGCCTTCGCCAGCGCCGCCTCGACCAGCCCCTCGCGGAGCCCGATGCGAAGCTCGCCGGAGAGGACGCGAACGATGCCGCGGGCGGTCTTCGGGTCGGCGCGGGCGAAGAGGCCTGCGAGCAGATCGGCCTTCCGCGCCGGCCCGGAGGCAGTCTCGATGGCCGCGAACGCCGCAGCGACATCCTTGAGGCCCGGCGACCCGGCCTCGTCGGGCGCGTGTCCGGCGCGTGCCAGGACGTCCGCGACCGCGGCGCTGATGTCCGAGAAGCGGTCGTAGGCAGCGCCCAGGTCGCCGCGGCTCGTTCCGCTGACCTTGGCGAGGGCGTTCGCGATCGTGGCCCAGCCGATGCCGGTCGCCCGCTGGTCCGCCTCGGGGAAGGGCCGGCCGGTCAGGAAGACGACGGCGATCGGCAGCTCTTGCTCGTCGAGGGTTCGGAGATAGTCCGCGAGGAGAGAGGTCTTCTCCGACGTGCGGGTGGTGGCGGCGACTCGCTCGGCGAGCTCGCTCCAGCGCCGCATGCCGGGATGGTATACCTGCCTCCGTGACCGAGGCCGCGTGGTTCCCCGAGACTCTGGAAGGCGATCTTGTCGTGCTGCGGCGGCACGTTCCGGAGAACGTCGCGGCGTTCCAGCGCTGGTACGCCGACCCGGAGGTGGCGCGCCTCGCGCGCTACCAGGACGCCCCGATGCGGTCGGACGAGATCGACCGGTTCTTCCAGCTTCGGGCCCTCGGCCACGAGTCGCTGACGATGGCCATCCACGAGCGCACGAGCGACCGGCTGATCGGGTCGTGCGCGTTCAGCCAGGTCGACGGCGAGAACGGCTCCGCGATGTACCACATCACGATCGGCGAGAAGGACGCCTGGGGCCGGGGCTACGGCACGGAGACGACCAGGCTGATGCTTGACCACGCGTTCGCGACCTTGGGCCTGCATCGAATCGCGCTCTCGGTCTTCGAGTTCAACGAGCGCGCGATCCGGGCGTATCGGCGCTGCGGGTTCCTCGTCGAGGGCCGGGCCCGCGAGTCGATCTGGCGCGACGGCCGCTGGTGGGACGAGGTGGCGATGAGCGTGCTCGCCTCGGAGTGGCGCGAGCGGAAGGCCGTGGGCGGCGCATTCACGGAACCCGCGAGCGAGCCGTTGCGCGAGCGGTCGGGCTCGGCGGTTCGCTAGCCGCACGCGATGGCGAGCACGGGAGCGAGGGCCGATGCTGCCCGGGCGGCGTTTCGAGAGCGACTCGAGGCCAAGGGCCACACCGTGGACAACGTTCGTGAGGGGGTCGCGGCGCTCGAGACCGCATTCGCGGCCGGCGAACTCGTCCGGACGCCCGTCCTCCAGCAGATGCTCGCCGACCTGATGGTCGCGCTGGAGCAGGACGAGGGCCAGAAGCTCGGCGGCAAGTCAGCGGAGGCCGCTCGCTTCATCGGCAGAGCGATCTCCCGCGAGCTCGAGAACGCCTGAAACTTCGGGCTTGACTCTCGACCGACCCGAGGGTTCAGGATGGGCCGCATGGAGCCAGAGACGACCACCGACGAGCTGCTGCCGATCGGGCGCTTCGCGCGCTTGACCGGGCTGTCGGTGGGCGCGCTGCGGCACTACGACGAGCTCGACCTGCTCCGGCCGATCGACGTCGATCGGTTCACCGGGTACCGGCGCTACGCAGCGGACCAGGTCGACATCGCCCGGACGATCGCGCGGCTCCGCGACCTCGAGGTGCCGCTCGAGGAGATCCGGGCGGTGCTCGGCACGGACGACCCGGCCGAGCAGCGCCGGCGTGTCGCCGACCAGGCGACGCGGCTCCAGGCGCGGGTCGACCGCCAGCGCCACATCCTCCACGTCCTCCGACAGCTCAGCCAGGGAAGGGAACCGATCATGACCGCCTCCACCGCCGGCACCGCGCTCGGCTCGATCGACGAAGCGACGCACCGCCAGCTCGGCAAGGACCTCTTCAACCACACGTGGACGCTGCTCGAGAAGGCGGATCGGAGCCCGGCGGACATCGACGAGATGGTGTTGGCGACCCACGCGTCGGCGTTCCACTGGTCGCGCGGCGGCGGGACGCTCGCCAACGCGGCCCGAGGCCAGTGGCAGATCGCGCGCGTCTACTCGACGCTCGGCCGGGCTGAGCCGGCGGTCCTGCATGCGACGCGCTGCCTGGAGCTCGCAGAGGCCGCTGTTGCCGCGGGCGTGGCCGACGATTGGGACGTCCCGGCGGCGCTGGAGGGCCTCGCCCGCGCGCAGGCGGTTGCGGGCGACCTGGCAGCCGCGGAGGCGACGCGCGCCCGTGCCCAAGAGGCTGTTGCCGGCATCGCCGACCCCGAGGATCGCCACCTGATCGAGCAGGACCTCGAGATCACGCCGCTGTGATCGACAGCCGATCCGCGATGCCCCGGGCGAGCCTGACCGGCGGAGACGTCCAATACTTCGCTCGTGGCGCGCTTCATCGGCTACCCGAACCGGCAGGTCGTCGCGGTGTTTGACCATCAGTCGGAGGCCGACGCGGCCCGGGCGGCGCTCGTCGCGGCGGGGATCGCCGAGAAGGACATCGAAGCATTCGCCGGCGCCGCCGACGCCGCGCAATTCGATTCGACCGGCGCCCGGCACGGCCTCGCGGCCCGCGTCCGACGCGCGGTGCAGTTCAGCCTCATGGACCAGCTGCCGGCGATGGCCTGGTACGAGGCGGCCCTGCGCGAAGGCAAGGCCGTGGTCGCCGTCCGGACGAAGCGCCGGGCGGACACGCTCGCGGCCGTCGAGGCGCTGAAGGCTGCGGGCGGCCACTTCATCAACCGCTTTGGGCGGTTCGACACGGAGGAGTTCGCGCGGTGGCGCGGCCCGGAGCCGAGCGTTCCGGACCTCATGCGCCACTGACCTGCGGCCCCTGGCCGTCGAGCCGGCCCCCTCGGCTACGCTCCCGCCGTGAGCACCGCCGAGCGCGTCGTCTTCGAGCACGTCACCAAGCGCTACCCGGGGACGGGCAAGGGCAACCCGGGGGCGGTCGAGGACCTCTCGCTGGAGATCCCCGCGGGCAAGGTCTGCGTCCTGGTCGGGCCGTCTGGCTGCGGCAAGACGACGAGCCTCAAGATGGTCAACCGGCTGATCGAGCCGACCTCGGGCCGGATCCGCATCGGCGACACGGACGTGATGCAGCGCAACGTGATCGATCTCCGTCGCGGGATCGGCTACGTCATCCAGCAGGTGGGGCTATTCCCGCACCAGACCGTCGCCCAGAACGTCGCGACGGTTCCCCGCCTTCTGGGCTGGGATGAGAAGCGGCGCCGCGCCCGCGCCGAGGAGCTGCTCCGGCTCGTGGGCCTCGAGCCGACCCGGTACGCGGACCGCTACCCGACCGCCCTCTCGGGCGGCGAGCGCCAGCGCGTGGGCGTGGCCCGGGCCCTCGCCGCGGATCCGCCCGTTCTCCTCATGGACGAGCCGTTCGGCGCCGTCGACCCGATCGTTCGCGAGCGGCTCCAGAACGAGTTGCTGCGGCTCCAGGAGCAGCTCGCCAAGACGATCCTGTTCGTGACCCACGACATCGACGAGGCGATCAAGATGGGCGACCTCGTCGCCGTGCTGCAGGTCGGCGGACACCTCGCCCAGTTCGGCACGCCCGACGAGATCCTCGCGAATCCCGCTTCCGAGTTCGTGGCCCGGTTCGTCGGCGCCGACCGGGGCCTGAAACGGCTCTCGCTCGTCCGTGTTCGCGACCTCGAGCTCCGGGCCGCTGCCACCGCTCGGACCGGTGAGGACGTCGAGCAGGCTCGGCAGCGCCTGGCCGGCCACAGCGATCCGTACCTATTGCTCGTGGACGAGGACAACCGTCCGATCGGCTGGATCGAGGGCCGCCGGCTCGCGAACCTCGACGCGCTTCGAGTCGAGGCGGCCGAGGCGCTCTCCCCGCTGTTCGACCGCCACACGACGCTGAAGGACGCGCTGTCGATGCTCCTCGAGGCCGGGGTCCAGACCGGCGTCGTGGTGAACGCCGATGGCGCCGTCGATGGCCTGGTGACGGTCGACATGATCCTCGAGCGAACGCGCGCCCGATGATCGATTGGGCCTGGGCCATCGATCACCTTGACGAGCTCGCCGGCCGGATCGTCCAGCACTTCGTCCTTGCGGCGATCGCCGTCGGGGTCGGGTTTGCGTTGTCGATGGCCCTGTCGATCTGGGCTTCCCGTCGACCCCTCGTTCGAGGGCCGCTCGTCTCGCTGTCGGGGGTGCTCTACACGATCCCGAGCCTGGCCCTGTTCGCGGCGCTCGTGCCCGTCACCGGCCTCTCGATCCTCACCGCGATCATCCCGCTCGTCATGTACACGCTCCTGATCTTCATGCGCAACATCCTCGCCGGCCTCGACGGCGTCCCGGCCGAGGTTCTCGAGTCCGCGGACGCGATGGGCTACGAGCGCCGACAGCGGCTCGTCCGGGTGGAGCTGCCGCTCGCGCTCCCGCTGGTGATCGGCGGGCTGCGCCTCGCGAGCGTCTCGACCATCGGGCTCGTGACGGTCTCCGGCATCCTGGGCGACCGCTTCGGCGGGCTCGGGTTCTTCATCTTCGAGGGCTACCGCCGGAGCTTCCCCACGGAGATCGCGTTCGGCGCGGTGCCGTCGATCCTGCTGGCGATCGCCGTCGACCTGGTCCTCCAGGCGATCCAGCGGCGGCTCACCCCGTGGGCTCGGACATCTCGCCTGACCGTCGAGCCGCAGAGCCCCGCCGTGAGCCAGATCACCTAGTGCGCGAGAGATGGATCATCGTTCACCGACACGATCGCGTGGCTCCTGGATCCCGGCCACTGGGCAGGCGCGATCCGGGATCCCGAACCGCCTGTTCGAGCACATCGCGCTGTCCGGGGCCTCGATCGCCATCGCCATGGCGATCGCGATCCCGGCCGGGATCTGGATCGGCCACACCGGGCGGTTCGCCTCGTTCGCCGTCAACCTGGCGAACCTGGGGCGGGCACTGCCGTCGCTCGCCGTGATCGGGCTGGTGCTGCCTCTGACCGTCGTGATCGACCCGCAGGCCGGGTTCAAGGTCTACCCGACGCTGATCGCGATGGTCGTCCTGGCCATCCCGCCGATCCTCGTGAACACCCAGGCAGGGATCGCGGGCGTCGACCGCGACCTCGTCGAGGCCTCCCGAGCGATGGGCATGACCGAGCGACAGGTGGTTCGGAGAACGAGCTGCCGCTTGCCGTCGCGCCGATCCTCGCCGGCCTGCGGTCGGCCGGGGTCCAGGTCGTGGCGACCGCGACGCTCGGCGCGATCTTCGGCGGTGGCGGCCTGGGCCGCTATCTCGTCGAGGGCATGGCGCAGCAGGACGACGGGATGACCTTCGGGGGCGTCGTGCTGGTCGCGGGGCTGGCGCTCACGGTCGAAGCAGCGTTCATCCTCCTGCAGCGAGTGATCCGATCGCCGGGCCTGCGCGCGAATGGAGCAGTCACATCGCGACCCTTCCGGGTTTCAGAAACGTAACCGGTATTTGGCCGTGCTATGGTGGCGCGACCGTCGGACGAACCGGCGAAAGTGGACTGGAGGAGAAGAACCCATGCGGTTGGTCCGCAGGCTCGCCCTCGGGGCGTCGGTGCTCGCGCTGGCTCTCAGCGCGTGCTCGACGGGTGGGGGCGGCGCCACCATCAAGATCGGTTCGGACGGCTTCGATGAAGCCCGTGTCGTCGCCGAGGTCTACGCCCAGGCGCTCGAGAACGCCGGCTTCAAGGTCGACCGGGCCGGGATCGGCCTCGGCACCCGCAAGGTGACCGCCGCGGCGCTCGAGAGCGGTCAGATCGACCTCAAGCCCGAGTACATCGGCAGCGGTCTCGTCTACTACGGCGGCACCTCGGGCCGCGATCCGCAGGCGAATGCCGACGCGCTGCAGGAGAAGCTCGCTTCAATCGGTGAGGGCATCACGGTCTATGCGTTCACGCCCGGCCAGGACACCAACGCGTTCGTCGTCCGCAAGGAGACGGCCGACGAGTTCAACTTGACCAAGATGAGTGACATCGCGGCGGTCCAGGACCAGCTCAAGTGGGCGCTGGCCACCGACTGCCCGACCAACCCGCTCTGCGCCAAGGTGCTCAAGGACGAGTACGGCATCGACCAGCCGGACGCGACCCTGCTCGACGCATGCAGCGGCCCGATGGCCGACGCGCTCCTCAACAAGACGGTCGACGTGGCCGAGCTCTGCTCCACCGGCCCCGAGATCACGACCAACGGCTGGGTCGTCCTCGAGGACGACAAGAAGACGCAGCCGGCCGACGCGATCGCGCCGATCGTCCGGAACGCGCTGCTCAAGCAGCTCGACGCGAAGAAGGTCCAGTCGACCCTCGACGCGGTCTCTGCGAAGATCGACACGAAGACGCTGGCCCAGCTCTACTACGACGTCTCGGTCAACAAGAAGGACCTCGCCGTCGTGGCCTCCGATTGGCTGAAGTTGGTGGGGCTCAAGGCCTAGCCGCTCCCGCCGGCGACGGCCGACGCAACCACGGCGCAACTCGAACGCCCCCGGCACCGCCGGGGGCGTTTCTCGTGGGCGGCAACGGATTGCAACGCGTTTGCCCCGAGTCGTCACCCCGGATGCTAGGTCCGGATACGGGCCTGCAATGCCCCCCGACCCATGCTTGCCGTGACCCGTCCCAGATAGGGCGCCTCTTCGGCTACCCCTCGCGAGTCGGGATCTCGGGAGATACCAAGCATGCGCAACAAATTCCTCACGCTGGGCTTCGCTGCCGCCTTCGCCGTTGCGGCGTGTGGCCCCGGCGGAACCAGCTCCGGCGCCCCGTCGACTTCGGGACCGGGCGCAACCACCGGCCCGGGCGCGACAACCCCGGCCGCCACGGGCGCCGCGTTCGACCCGAGCACGGTCACCGGTGACGTGACGCTCGGCACGTGGGCGTCGTCGCCCGCCGAGGACACTGCCCTGAAGGCCGCCCTCGAGTCCTTCCGCGCGGCCTATCCGAACATCAACCTGGAGCAGCAGACGGTCGCGGGCGACTACCGCGTCCAGATGGTGACGAACTTCAGCTCCAGCACTGCCCAGGACGTGTTCTGGGTGAACGCCGAGTACGCGCCAGAGTGGATCGACGAAGGCTTCCTCGAGCCGCTCGACGAATACATCGCGAACCAGGCCTACGACACCTCGACGTTCTTCCCGGCCTACCAGGACATCTTCCAGGGCCCCGACGGCTCGACCTACGGGCTGGCCAAGGACGGCAACACGATCGCGATGGCCTACAACACCGACCTCGTGACGACGGCGCCGACGACGCTCGACGAGCTCGTCACCGCCGCAGATGCCCTCAAAGGCCAGGGCGACCTCAAGGCGCCGATCTGCCTCAGCCCGGGGCTCGATCGCGGACTCGCGTTCATCCTCGCCCAGGGCGGCTCGCTCCTGACCGCGGACGGCAGCGCCGCCGCGATCGACAGCCCCGAATCGACGGCTGCAGTCCAGTGGTACCTCGACCTGGTCAAGAACGGCCAGGCGCAGACGCCCGCGCAGCTCGGCGACGGCTGGTGCGGCGAGGCGATCGGCAAGGGTGACGTGGCCATCGCCTTCGAGGGCGGCTGGCTGAAGGGCGCGATGGACAATGACTTCCCCGATATCAACTGGGCCTACGCAGAGATGCCCGCCGGCTCCGCCGGAAAGAAGACGATCACGTACACCGCCGCGATGGCGATGAACCCGGATAGCGAGAACAAGGACGCAGCCTGGGTCCTCATGCAGTACATGGCCGGCCCGGAAGGCATGCAGGCCTGGACAGAGGAAGGCATCGCCATCCCGTCCCGGAGTGACGTGCCGGTTCCGGCGGGCTTCGAAGTGATCGTGGCCGGGGCCGAATACGCCCAGCCGGGCGCAGGCTTCATCAAGTCCTACGGCGGCGCCGACAGCATCCAGTCGATCTTCCAGGACGCGATGGTCCTGCAGATCACGAACCAGACCTTCGATGCCGGTCCGGTGGTCTCCGCCACCAAGGCCAAGGTCGACACGGTCCTCCAGTGATCCACCAGGCCTGAGATGGCCAGGGTCGCAGCGAGAATCGCGTGACCGCGGCCAACCCCGCCAAACCGGCGGGCCGAATGCGGCGAGTCGGCGAGCGCCAGGAGGCGCTCGCCGGCTACGCATTCATCGCAATCCCGATGGTCCTGTTCCTCGTCCTCAACATCGGGACGACACTCTTTGCGTTCGTCATCAGCTTGTTCGACTGGAACTACCGTCGCGGGCCGGATGAGTTCCTGGGTCTGGCCAACTTCGAGAAGATCCTGACCGACCCGACCTTCCTCACTGCGGTCAAGAACACCGTCTACTACACGGTCATCTGGGTCCCGCTCACGATGGCCATCGGGCTCTTCCTGGCGGTTGTCGTCAACCAGAAGATCCGCGGGCAGACGTTCTTCCGGGCCGCGTTCTACTTCCCGGCCGTCGCGAGCTCGGCGGCCATCACGATCCTCTGGATCTTCCTGCTCCAGCCCGACGGGCTGTTCAACGAGGTTCGGGCGGCCCTTGGGGTGAACGGGCTCTTCTCCGCCCTCGGCTTTGCACCGAACCAGAACTGGTTCGGTGACTACCGGACGGCCCTCAACTCGGTGATCGTCCTCAATGCCTGGACGACGTCGGGCACGTTCATGCTCTTCTACCTCGCATCCCTCCAATCGATCAGCCACGAGGTCTACGAGGCTGCGGCGATCGACGGCGCCAGTCCGTGGCAGGCGTTCTGGGGCATCACCTTCCCGCTCCTCAAGCCGGGTCACTTCTTCGTGGCGACTGTGGCGGTCATCGGCGGCCTCCAGCTCTTCGATCAGGCGCTGATCGCCGGGAGCTCCAACGGCGACCCGGTCAAAGCCTTGATGACCGTCGTGCTGTATCTCTACAACGCGGCCTTCGTGCAACTCAATCCGGGATACGCGGCCGCGATCGGGGTCGTGCTGTTCATCGTGATCTTCTCGGCGACCCTCATCCAGCGGCGCCTCTTCGGGAATACCCAGGCGGCATGAGATGACGATGCAAGTCGATCCACCGTCGACGGACGGCACGCACCAGCCCGAGCCGCTGCTCGCGCCCGGAATGCTCGACACGACGCAGGGACCCGCGACACAGTCGCGATCGCTGGGCGTGGTCTCGGCGATCCAGCTGCAGTCGGCGAAGGGCGCTCCGGGGGCCGGCGTCGTCGGCGATCGGAGCCGCGGAATTCGCAAGGGCATCGCCTACGTCGTGATGCTGGCCTATGCGCTCCTGATGTTCGTCCCGTTCCTGTGGACAGTGGTCACGTCGTTCAAGACCCGCGCTGAGGCGTTGAAGCTCGACCTCATCCCCGATCCAGTCACCCTCGCTGGGTGGCAGTACACGATCGAGAACCTCCAGCCGAGCATCGTCACCCTCTTCACGAACAGCGCGATCATCGCCGTCGCCGTAACGCTCTCGAACCTGGTGCTGGGATCGCTTGGCGGCTATGCGTTCGCGCGGCTGCGGTTCCCCGGTCGCGAGATCCTCTTCCTCGTGGTGCTGGCCACGCTGATGATCCCGGATCAGCTCCGCCTGGTCCCGGTCTACGTCCTCTTCAACACCTTCGGGCTGACGCGGGACATCGGCCAGTACGTCGGGGTGATCCTCGTCCTCGCGATCTCCGCGACGAGCATCTTCCTGCTGCGCCAGTACTTCCTGACGATCCCGAAGGACCTCGAGGAAGCCGCACGAATCGACGGCGCCGGGTTCTTCACGACGTTCACGAAGGTGATGCTGCCCTTGGCAACGCCGGCCCTCGCGGCGGTGACGATCCTGCAGTTCCAGGGCACGTGGAACGCGTTCTTCTGGCCCGTCATCCTGCTCCGCGCCCAGGACCACTACACGCTGCCGATCGGGCTCTTGTTCTTCCGCGAGTCGGGCGGGTTCACGACCAACTGGCCGCCGCTCATGGCCGTCGTGGTGATCGCGACGATCCCGATCCTCGTGCTCTACGTCTTCTTCCAGCGGTTCTTCGTCGAGGGCATCGCGGCGTCCGGCGTCAAGGGCTGACGGTCGATGACGATCCGCGGGGCGCTCCGCCAGTCGCTGCGGGACTTCTACTTCAACTCATGGCGGCTCGGACCCGCGAAATCTGGTGTGGGGGGCGATGCTGATCGGAGCGTTCATCGTCGGGCCGCTGACTCCCCTCGGCGCGGCATTGCTGATCGGGCTGGCAGTGCCAACCGTTGGGCTGTACCGGATGGGTGCGCTGATCGCACGCGGCGAGCCGGCGGCGTTTTCCGACTTCGTGGGCGGGATGCGCCGCTTCGGCCCGGCGGCTCTCCTCGTGGCAGTGGGAGCGGCGATTCTCGCCTTCGTTTTCACCACGAACGTCCTCGTCGGTCTCGCGGCGGGAAACCCGCTGGGCTGGTTCATCAGCGCCATGGCGCTCTGGGGCGACCTCGGCCTCGTGATGCTCCTGACGACCTTGTGGCCGATGCTCGTGGATCCGCACCGAGAACACCTCGGCCTCCGCAGTCGCCTGACGCTTGCCGGGCTGGTCGTGATCGGGCGGCCGGTGCGGATCCTCGCGCTGACCTTCGTCGTCGTCGCGGTGCTGGCGATCTCGACCGTGCTGTTCGCGCTGCTCGTCATGGTCTCGGTGGCGTACATCGCGCTCGTTTCGTCGCGCTACGTCCTCCCGCTGGCGGACGACCTCGAAGCTCGACTGCCGGGGGTCCGCCGGGTTCCCTGAGCCCCACGTCGACCGCCCTGCCGGCTGGTCGTACCGTGCGGCGCGCAGGGGGCGCGCGCGACACCGAGACCTATCATCGACCCGGTGGATCGCATGCCGGGCGGCCCGACGGTCACCATCAACCGCAATGACCGTTTCGTCGTGGCCGGGCTCGACGGAAGGATCGACGGCACGGGCAGCGCCGGCTTCTATGCGGCCGACACGCGCTTCGTGTCCGGGTATCGAATCACGATCAATGGCCGCGACCCGATTCTGCTGAGCTCGGCGGCGACGCACTTCTTCGCGTCGCGCTTCGAGTTCACGAACCCGGAGATGTTCGACGATGAGGGGGCGGTTGGTGCGAGCAAGCTTTCGATTCGCCTCGACCGGACGATCGCCGAGGGGGTCCACGAGGACCTCGACATCGTGAGCTATGCGGGGCGCGGGGTGTCGCTGTCGATCGATATCGAGATCGACTCCGACTTCGCGGACATCTTCGACGTCGTCGAACCTCGGCTGGTCCGGCGCGGGATCATCCAGAGTCGCTGGTACAGCAGCCGCCGCGAGCTTCGAACGACGTATACGAACCGTGAGTTCCGTCGCACGCTCGTTGCCTCGATCGAGAAGGCCGGGAGTCCACCGCAGTGGGCGAACGGCCGCCTGAGCTTCTCGGTCCGGCTGGCCCGGGGCGACACATGGCACACCTGCCTGAAATGGCTGCCGATCACGGCGCCCAGGCGGCGCCCGGTGACCCTCGGCTGCAACGCGATCACCGAGGCCCGCGCGGGCTTCCATCCGCCGCGGTTGCCGCGGGTCGGGATCGAGACGCCGAGCAGCACGGTTGCCGAGGCGTGGCGTCAGGCCGTCCACGACATGGAGGCGCTCCGCCTCGAGGACGAGACACCGGGCCGGAACGCGATCATCCCGGCGGCCGGCATCCCGTGGTTCGCGACGCTCTTCGGGCGCGACTCGCTGATCGTCTCGATGCAGACGATCTCCGGCTACCCGGAGTTCGCGAAAGGCGCCCTGCGCCGCCTGTCGGAGCTCCAGGCGACCCGGGACGATCCGGCGCGGGACATGGAGCATGGGAAGATCCCGCACGAGATCCGCCATGGCGAGCTCGCGACGCTTGGAATCGTGCCCCACCAGCCCTACTACGGGACCCACGACGCAACCAGCCTGTTCCTCATCGTCCTCTCGTATCTCTACAACTGGACCGGCGACGCGGAGATCCTCGAGCGGTACCTCCCGAATGCCGAGGCGGCACTGGCCTGGATCGATCGCTCCGGCGACCGGGACCGCGACGGGTTCCAGGAGTACGGCCGGCGCACACCGCGTGGCTACTACAACCAGGGCTGGAAGGACGCGGGCGATGCGGTCATCGACGCGTCCGGGGAGATCGCGCCACTGCCGATCGCGACGTGCGAGCTGCAGGGCTACGTCTACGACGCCAGGCTTCGGATGGCCCAGGTCTACGAGGTCCTGGGCAAGACTGCCAAGGCCGGCGCACTGCGCGAGTCGGCGGCCCGCCTGTACGAGCGCTTCAACGATGCGTTCTGGTGGGAGCGCGAGGGAACCTATGTGCTCGCGCTGGACGGCCGCAAGCGGCAGGTACGCAGCGTCGCGTCGAATGCCGGCCACTGCCTGCTCAGCGGGATCGTCCCGCCCGACCGCGCGCGCCGCGTCATGCAGCGGCTCCTTGCCGAGGACATGTGGTCCGGGTGGGGCATTCGGACGCTCTCCGCCGCGCACCCGTACTACAACCCGTTCAGCTACCACACGGGCTCCGTATGGCCGCACGACAACGCCATGATCGCGGGCGGGTTCCGCCACTACGGCTTCGACGAGGCAGCGAGCCAGGTGGCCCAGGGCATCTTCGAGGCGGCCGCCCAGTTCCCGATGCATCGCCTGCCCGAGCTGTTCTCGGGACTGCCGCGAGACGGCGGCGCATTCCCGGTGCCGTACCTCGGCGCCAGCGCGCCGCAGGCCTGGGCTGCCGCTTCGATCTTCCGGTTCGTCGCCGTGCTGTGCGGGATCCACGCTCGTGTCTCTCCGGAGGGCGAGCGCGAGCTGTACGTGAACCCCGCGCTGCCAGCGTGGCTGCCCGAGCTCACGATCACCCACCTCCGGGCCGGCCGCGGAGCGATGGGCCTGCGATTCCTGGACGGCTCGGTGGACGAGCTCCAGAACTCGACCGGCTATCGCGTCGTCCGGGCGCCGGCTCCGCGACCCGTGCCGCCATCGCTGCCGCGCCGCAAACGGCCCGGCGCGCGATAGATTCGGCAGCCCCATGCGACCGGAGGCCGAAGCGTTGTACGAGCGACTGTTCGGGAACAAGGAGCGCGACGCCGCCGTGGCCGACCGCATCCCGCCCGGCCAGTATCGGACCGAGAAGTTCCCCGTGCTCCACTACGGGTCCGTCCCCAAGACCGATCTGGCGACGTGGGACTTCAAGGTCTACGGCCTCGTCGGCTCGCCGTTCACGCTGACCTGGGACCAGTTCAAGGCCCTGCCGCGCAAGACGGTCGCGACGGACATCCACTGCGTGACCCGCTGGACCAAGCTCGACACGACCTGGGAGGGCGTCCCGATCCACCACGTCCTCGAGCTCGCGCAGCTCCGACCGGAGGTCTCGCACGTCGTCGCGCACTCGGAACAGGGCTACACGGCCAACCTGCCGCTGTCGGTGCTGAGCGACGACGACGTTCTGCTGGCCGACACGTTCGACGGCCAGCCGCTCGAGCTCGAGCATGGCTACCCGCTCCGGCTGCTCGTCCCGAAGCGCTATTTCTGGAAGAGCGCGAAGTGGCTGCGCGGCCTGGAGTTCCTGGACCACGACCAGCTCGGCTTCTGGGAGCGCTACGGCTACAACAACGACGCCGATCCCTGGAAGGAAGAGCGCTACTCCGAGTAGAGCGGCCGGGGCGAGGGGCGCGCCTAGGCCGAGGGAGCGGTCCTCGGGACGCTGGGGGTGCGGCTGTGGCGGACCACCGTGGCGGGACCGCCGAGCTCCGGCTCGAACGCCGGGTCGTACGTGGCGAGGCGCTGCTTGCCGGCCGCCTTGGCGTGATACATGGCGACGTCGGCGCGGCGGAGCAGCTCGTCGACCGCGATGGCCACGCCCGGCGGGTTCAGCGCGACGCCGATGCTCGCCGGGACAACGAGATCGCGGCCTTCGATCGAGACCGGCGCGCTGAGTGCTTCGAGCAGCCTTTGGCCGACCGTCTGGGCATCGACGATGTCCGGCGTTTCCGGGAGCAGGACCGCGAACTCGTCGCCCCCGATCCGGCAGCCGAGGTCGCTGGGCCGAATCGCGCCGACCAGGCGGTGCCCGACCGCGCTCAGCAGCGCATCGCCGGCGTCGTGACCCATGTCGTCGTTGACGTGCTTGAAATCGTCGAGGTCGAGGAAGAGGACGGCCGTTCCGTGCTCTGCCGCGATCGAGCTGCCGACCGCCTCGATGAACCGGCGCCGGTTGGCGAGCCCGGTCAGCGGGTCGTGGAACGCCTGGTACGAGAGCTGGGCCTCGAGCACGGCGCGTCGCTCGATGTCGCGGGCCAGGTGGCCGACCATGCCGGAGAGGCGGGTCAGCACCAGGACCGAGACCACCGCGGTCGCACCGGCGACGACAAGCACGAACGAGTCGGCGCCCGCGTCGTCCATGAACAGCAGGACGGGCCCGATGAGCATCGCCGCCGCGAGCAGGAGCAGCCGGATGGGGCTCAGGAGCGCGACCGCGATCGGCCGGGGCTCGAACAGGCTGGCCATGCTGGGGTGCAGGGCAGACATCCCGAACAGGATGTAGCCAACCAGCCAGACGCCGTCGAGGAGGCCGCCGTCGACGTAGGTCCCGTCGACGCTCTGCAGGTTGAACACGAGGTCGCCGACGAGCAGGACGACGAGGTTGGCGACCAGCAGCCCGAACGACACGGAGCGGGAGCCGGGGCCCATCACCAGCCCCAGGGCCATCCCGATGAGCAGGAGGTCGCCAATTGGGTAGGCGATCGAGATCGCGAAGCTGACGGGGTCGGGCTCCATCATCGCGACGAGCGGCCCAAGGATCACGACCCACCACAGGACGACGGCGCCGGTCGCGAGAATCGCACCATCCAGCACGCCGGCACGGTCGCCGCCGCTGACGCGTCGGCGGATCGCGAGCGCGAGGCCGAGGGCCATCACCGGGTAGCCCAGGAGGTAGGACGCGTCGGCAGGCGACGGGAAGGGGTCCTCGCCGAGGGCCGCGTACGCCGTCCAGATCATGTCGCCAACCACGAAGAGCAGCTGTCCGAGCGCGATCAGCAGCCACGGCTGCCAGCCGGTCGGTCGATGGAGGCGGATGCCGATGATCGCCGCGGCGACCATGGTGAGGCCGAGCGCGTCGTACACCGCGGACTGCTCGAGCTCGCCAGCGGGCAGCGCGTAGAACAGCGCGATCAGGCCTGCCCCGAGGACCGGGACCGCCAGCCACGCCCAGCGCTTCGCGTCGCTCCGCTTCTTGTCCATGACCGCCTGTGCTCGATGCGAAATTCGCATGCCCGGGACGGACGTCACCGGTTGTGCCAACGGTCACCACGCAGGCGCCGCCGTCCAACCACCCGAACGTACCCTCCGAGATGACCCGGCCGGCGGCTCGGGCCTCCGTCAGTCGAGGTCGGGCGGGACGAGGCGGACCGGTGTCAATGCGACCGAGTCAAGGCAGTTCGCCACCGGATCCAGCGTCAGCGCGAGATCGATCTGGCCGCGTGGCGACTCGAGCCGGTAGGTGGTCTTGCGCTCACCGTCGCCGTCGATCGCGGGGCCCATGGAGATCGGAGCGAATCTCGCCTCCGCGGCCCGCATCGACCGGACGATCGCGCCGGCGTCGACATCCGTGCCGAGCGTCAGCTCGGAGGGCCAGTCGACCGCCACAGGGCGACCCTCGGCCGGCGGCTGCAGCGCGGCGATGATGGCCTCGGCCGCGGTCCGCAGTGCCGGCGACGGCTCCGGGACCGAGGTGACGGCGAACGTCTGGACCTTCGGCGGGAGCTCGGGCGAGAGCAGGATCTCGACTTTGACCCGGCCGCCCCTGGCGCCGTTGAGCCACCAGACGTGGTGGTAGGGCGTGAGCGACACCGCCGGCGTGGCCTCGTCGCGGCGTGAGGACTCCGTGGCGGTCGCGGAGCGTGGCCAGGAACGCCCGGCGCTCGGCGATCGGCTCATCGAGGTCGACGTTCATGGCGAAGAGGTCCGCGGCCGCGTCGTCATTCCACGCGGCAAGGAGCGACTCGACCGCCGCGCGGGCGGCCTGCGTGGCCGTGTTCGGGCGGGTCCGACGGACGGGCGCGGCCTCGGCCTTGAGCAGCTCCCAGAGCGCGTCGCGGGCGAGCAGGCCGGCAGGTCCGTACCGGTGGTTCGTCAGCGCGATCACGCCGAGCCCCGAAGCGGAGTGCCAGCGCATGTTCGAGCCGAAGCCCGGGTAGCCGCCGCTGTGGCCAGCGATCCGGCCGAACCGGACGTCGTCGACGATGAACAGCCCATAGCCGTAGGCCATCCGCTCGAGGTCCGGCATCGCGTCGGGCGTCACGTGGCTGAGGCGGGTGCCTGCGTCCACCAGCGGCTGCTGCATCTCGCGCCGGCTCGCGCGCCGGAGCGGGTACGAACCCTCCGGGTCGTCGCGCGCCGGGAAGGCGTCGACGAAGAAGCCGATCCACGTCGCGAGGTCCTCGACGGTCGTGAAGAGCCCGCCCATCGCCGCGAGGGCTCCGTACGCGTCGCTTGGCTCGTCGAGGTAGCGGTCGTTGCGCCAGAGGTACCCCTTCGCGAGACGCGCGGCGTCGAATTCCTCCTCCGCGTACCCGGTCGAGCCCATCCCGAGGGGCTCGAGGAGCCGCTCACGGACGACGTCGCGGTACTCGCGCCCGGCGACATTCGTGATCAGCCGCCCCAGGATCCCGTAGCCCGTGTTCGAGTATTCGAACCTCGTTCCGGGGGCCCAGGCGAAGGACAGCCCGCCGGCGAGGAGACGCCGGAAGGCCTCGAGCTCGAGGCTCTGCTGGCGGTCGCCCCACGGGTCATCCGTCGGGAAGCCTGCGGTCATCGTGAGCAGGTGCCGGATCGTGATCGGCGGGGAGTCTGCGGTGGGGTAGCGAAGGCTCGCGAGCTCCGGGACGTAGCGAGCGATGCGGTCGTCCAGCCCCAGGCGGCCTTCGTCGCGGAGGTGGAGGACGGCGGCGGCGGTAAAGCTCTTCGTCATCGAGGCGATGCGGAAGACCGATCGGGCATCCGGCGTGGCGTCCTCGCCGACCCGGAGGGTGCCGAGGCCGCGGGAATGGACCAACCGGCCGCCGAGCGTCACGCCGTACGCCACGCCCGGGACGTGCCACCCGGCAAACAGCCGGTCCGCGATCGCGTCGATCTGCTCGAGCGCGCGATCGAGCGCGGTCGGGTGGCTGGCCAGGGTCATGGCTGGGCAGGGTACGCCGCGAGGACCGACGCCGAACGACCGCGCCGGGAATCAAGAAGCCGCCGGTCTCCCGGCGGCCTCAGGGCCTGGAGCTGGATCGGGTCAGTCGGTCAGTGCGCGCAGGAGCGAGCCGTGCCCGCGTCGTCCGCGGTTCGGAAGCTCGAGCCGCAGCCACACGCCGCGACCGCATTCGGGTTGTTGACGGTGAACCCGGCGCCCATGAGCGTGTCGACGTAGTCGATCTCGGCGCCCTGGAGCAGCGGGATGCTCTGGCCGTCGACGTAGACCTTCACGCCGTTGACGTCGAGCAGGTTGTCCTCGGGGGTCGGCGCATCCTCGAGCATCATCCCGTAGCGGAAGCCAGAGCAGCCGCCGGAATACACGTAGACCCGCAGCCCGATCTGCGGGTTCGACTCTTCCTTCGTGAGCTCACGCAGCTTCAGGGCGGCGGCGTCGCTCAGCGACAGGACGGTGGGCTGCTGTTCGATCATCGAGTCCGGCTCCTTCGTGGCGCGCGGCGAACCGCGTGCGGTGAACGGGTAGATCGTACGCAACGCAACCGATTCCGACAACCACCTGCGTCGAAATTCGTGTTGCATCCAGATCGCGGGGCTCTCGCGGGCGCCGCACCGGGCGCGAGCGCCGCAGCAAGCGCGCGCGCCGCAACGGGCGCGAGCGCAGCATCAGGCGCGCGCCGCACCCAGGCTTCGTTGTCGGCTACAAGGACCAACTTGACCAGGTTGCGACCGCGCAGCCCTCATCCTGGTCGCATTGTCCGCTGCGAGGACCGCAACGACGAAGTTTCGGCCCCGGTCGGCTGGATTCTGCGTGGTTCCGGCCAATCTCGTCACGTTGGTCCTCCACGGTGACATCCGCGGCGGACCGGGGCGCGCTGGCGGCGACCGGGGCGCGCTGGCGGCGGACCGGGGCGCGCTGGCGGCGGTCCGGCGCGCGCCCCGAACCCGTTCGCGCGCATATCCGTGCGCACAAGGGACGAGGTTCGGGCACGGGCTCTTCCGAAGTGCGCACCGCGGTGTGCATCTGGTGCTCGGACCCGGGGTTGCCTTCGCGGCGCCCTGCAACGAGCTCTGCCGCGCCGCCGGCGGAGCGATCCGCGTCTGTGAGGCGTTCGCCCGGCGCGGAAAGGCCGAAATCTCGCCGCTGGGCTATGGTCTTGGTTCCGCCGCCACCCCACCAAGTCGGAGGCCAATGGCCACGTCCGAGTCGACCCGCGCCCGCCGTTTCGCGCTCCCGGATCTCGCCGACGAGCGCACTGAGGAGTCCATCGAGGCGTTCCTCCACGGCCGCGGCTCGAAGAGCGCCGTGCAGGCGGGCAGCAGTGCCCATCCGTCACCAGGGGACGCGGTCGCGCTGCGCTCGATGCCCGGGCGGCAGGAGTGGAATGCGGCGGTCGAGCGCGAGACCGCCCGCGCCGCTCGGTACGAGCGACCCGCCGCCGTGGCCATCCTGGAGCTCCGTCCGCTGCGCCCCACCGCAACGATGGACAGCTGGCTCCGCGTCCACGCGGGACCGCTCGGGCAGGTCCTCCTTCGCAGCTCCCGCGCGACGGACGTCGTGGCTCGTGTTGGGAGCGCCCGCTTCCAGGTCCTGCTCCCCGAGACGACCGCGGAGGCGGCGGGCGAGTTCGTCGAGCGCGTCGTGGGCGAGTGCCAGGAGCAGCTGCGAGAGGTCGGGGCGCCGCTGCGGATCGCCGCCAGCGTGGCCGCGACCTCACCGGACCTCCAGCTGCGGGATGCCGTCTCGCAGGCGGTCAGCTCGATCGAGGCGGCCTAGCCACCTCACGCCGCGGCGTCGCTACTCGTCAATCCGCTCGACGACGGTCGCGATCCCCTGCCCCACGCCGATGCACATCGTCGCGAGGCCGTAGCGCCCACCGCGACGCCGGAGCTCGTGGACCAGCATCGTGACGAGGCGCGCGCCGGAGGCACCGAGCGGGTGTCCGAGCGCGATCGCGCCGCCGTTCACGTTGACCTTGTCGGGATCGAGGCCCAGCTCGTCCATGCATACGACCGACTGCGACGCGAATGCCTCGTTGAGCTCGACGAGATCGAGATCCCCGGCCCCAATCCCCGCCCGCTCGAGCGCCTTGCGCGACGCCGGCACCGGGCCGACGCCCATGATCGCCGGGTCGACGCCAGCCACGGCCGTCGAGACGACGCGGGCCAGTGGCCGCAGGCCGAGGGACCGCGCCAGCTCCGCCTCGACCACGAGCGTCGCCGCCGCGCCATCGTTGATTCCGGACGAGTTCCCGGCGGTCACCGATCCGCCCTCGCGGAACGCGGGTCGAAGCCTCGCGAGCGCCTCCATCGAGGAATCGGCTCGCGGGTGCTCGTCGCGCGTGACGAGCACGGGGTCGCTCTTCTTCTGCGGCACCTCCACCGGCACGATCTGGTCGTCGAAGAGGCCGCCCTCGATCGCGGCGACGGCCCGCTGGTGGGACAGCAGCGCGAACGCGTCCTGCCGCTCGCGCGTGACGTCGCGATCGGCGCCGTACCGCTCGACCACGTTCTCCGCCGTCTCGCCCATCGAATACGGGTGGTGCATCGCCGACAGCCGGGGGTTGATGAACCGCCAGCCGAGCGTCGTGTCCTGGAGGTGCGTGGCTCCTCGATCCCAGGCCGCCTCGGCCTTCCCGAGCACGAACGGTGCCCGGGTCATCGATTCGACACCCCCGGCGAGGAACACGTCGCCGTCACCGACCGCGATCGCGTTCGCCGCCGCATTGATCGCCTGCAGGCCGGAGCCGCACAGGCAATTCACGGTCTGACCGGCGACCCCGACCGGCAATCCCGCCAGCAGCGCGGCCATCCGGGCGACGTTGCGGTTGTCCTCGCCGGCCTGGTTGGCGCACCCGAGGATCACGTCCTCGATGAGCGCCGGGTCGATCCGCGAACGGTCGACGACGGCGCGGAGCGTCAGCGCCGCAAGGTCGTCGGGCCGGACCGACGCCAGCGCGCCGCCGTAGCGGCCGACCGGCGTCCGAACGGCCTCGACGATCCACGCCTCCCGCAGGGGTCGACGCGGATCACGAGCCATGGTCAGGGAAGCTGCTGGAAGATCTCGTCGAGCACCTGCGCGTCGAGGTCACCCGCCATCGTCGTGACCGTGATGAGCGTGTCCCCACGCAGGTAGATGTACGAGGTCGTGACACCGGCGGCGTCGACGACCTTCTTCGCCGACTTGCCGGCAACGTTGACGTCGCTGATCTGCGCAACGTCGTCCGGCTCCGCCGCTTCGAGGAAGGCGTTGAACAGCGTGTTGCTGTCCACGCCGGCGACGCGGAAGATGACGAGGCTGGCCTTCGAGTTGCCGCCGAAGGCCGCGCTGAGGTCGGCCGTCGACTTGCCGAGCTTGCCGAGCATCCCCTGGATGTCCTCGGAGCCCGCTCCGATCGATGCGCCGCTCATGCTCGACTTGACGACCGTCTCGCCGGCGATCTCGTCGGGAATGATGTCCTCGAGGTCCTTGGCCTCGGACGGGAGCGCGAAGCTGAACTCCGGTCCCACGGACCCGAGGGGCGCCTGGGTCGCCGGCGCCTGCGTGGCGGGCGTCCCGGTGGCAGGGGCGCCGCTGGAGGCGGCACCGCCGCATGCGGCGACGAGGATGGCGGCAGCAGCCAGAAGGCCCGCCGAGCGGAAGACGGATGGACGGGTCATCGGGGCGTTCTCCAAGGGCGAGGTCGCGCGGATCGGCGCGGGTTCGCGGGGATGGTACGTCCTCAGGCTCCGGATCGGGCTCGACGGAGCAGCGGAAGCGCGGGCCGGAACGTGTCCGCGTCCTCGTCGCTGAGGGCATCGAGCATGACGACGACCTCGTGGGTGCCGGTGCGCCCGACCCATTCGAACGGCCCGAAGGGATGGTTCGCGCCGAGCCGCATCGCGAGGTCGATGTCGGCCTCCTCGGCGACGCCGTCGCCGAGGGCGCGGAACCCCTCGTTGACGATCGCGAGGATGACCCGCTCGGCGATCGTTGCCGCATCCAGCGGTTCCGGGCTGCCGGGGCCGTGCCGAATCACGCCCGCGAACCTTGCCGCGGGCCCGACGGATCGACCATCGGCGTAGCGGTAGAAGCCCTCGCCGGTCTTGCGGCCCAGCCGCCCGGCGGCGACGAGCTCCTCCTGGATCGGCGACGGGCGGAAGCGCGGCGGTCGACCGGAGGCGTCGAAGAGGCCCCGCGCGGCGGCGAGATTCACGTCGATGCCGATGAGGTCCATGAGCGCGAACGGGCCCATCGGGAAGCCGGCGCCGGTCAGCGCGCCGTCGATCGACTCGATCGTGCCCGCACCGGAGCGCAGGAGCCGGAGCGACTCCAGGGTGAACGGCCGGTTCACGCGATTGACGATGAAGCCGGGCGAATCCACGACCCGGATCGGGGTCTTGCCCCAGCCCTCGACGATCCCGGCGGCCCGCTCGACCGCCCAGGCGGCACTCCGCCGGCCCGCGACGACCTCGACGAGCGGCAGCACCGGCGCCGGGTTGAAGAAGTGGAGGCCGACGACCCGCTCCGGCCGGTACACCGCCTCCGCGATGGCCGTCACGGAGAGGGCGCTGGTGTTGGTGGCCAGGATCGCGTCCTCGGTGGCGGCCTCGCCGACAGCGGCCAAGAGCCGGCGCTTCGCCTCGAGGTCTTCCACGACGGCTTCGATCGCGAGGTGGCACTCGGCGACCGCATCGGCCGTGGTCGGGACGACGGCGAGGAGCGCGAGGCGCCCGTCGACCCAGTCGTCGAGGGTGTCGGCGTCCACGCCGGACTTCGTGGCGCGGCGCGCCAGCCCGTCGCGGATCCGGTCGGTGGCGCGGTCCGTTGCGCTGGGAGCGGCGTCATGGAGCGCGACCCGCCAGCCACCCTCGAGCGCCACCTGGGCGATGCCGGCGCCCATCGTGCCTGCGCCGATCACGGCCACGAGAGCTCGGTCCTGCGGTCCCGTCGACTCCTCTTGGTCGTTCACCGCCGGCAGCGTACCCCGCGGCCCACGGATACCTTGCGTCCATGCCGATGGCCGACGCACCCATGGTCCACGCGGAGGATCGCGCCGCCTGGCGCGCCTGGCTCGAGGCCCATCACGCGACGGAAACGGGCGTCTGGCTGGTCAGCTGGCGCAAGGGTCACGGCCCACGTGTCGAGTACGAGGAGGCCGTCGAGGAGGCCCTCTGCTTCGGGTGGATCGATAGCCAGGGCGGGAACGTCGACGAGCGTCGGTCACGCCAGTACTACGCGCCGCGGAAGCCGCAGTCCGGCTGGGCGGCCACGAACAAGGCCCGGATCGAGCGGCTGACCGCCGCGGGGCTCATGGCGCCGGCGGGGCTCGCCGCGATCGAGCGGGCGAAGGACAACGGGTCGTGGACGCTCCTCGACGACGTCGAGGCGGGCGTCGTTCCCGACGACCTCGCGGCCGCCCTCGATGCGAACCCGCCGGCTGCTGCGAACTTCGACGCCTTCCCGAAGTCGGTCAAGCGGATGCTGCTCGAGCGGGTGGCGCAGGCCCGGCGACCCGAGACGCGGGCGGCGCGGATCCAGGAGATCTCCACGCTTGCGGCCCGCAACGAGCGAGCGTTCCAGCCGCCGTCGCGGGATTAGCCTCGATTCGGCGAGGGAGCAAGCGCGCGCGGAGGGCCCGTCGCAGGGGTTTCAGACCGGCTTGAACGCCTCGAATGGCTGGCGGCAGTCCGCGCAGTGCCTGATCGAGCGGCACTGGGTCGGCCCGAAGATGTTCTCGAGCGTGGTCCGGCTTGAGCCGCAGTAGGGGCATTCGACCGGCGCGGCGACCCCGAACGCCAGGTCGACGATCGGTAGCGCACGGGCGCCCGCAGTCCCGGTCGGCCTGCCGGCGAGCGCCAGGTGGGGCGGCGGCGCGAAGCCGGAGCGGCGCAGCTTCTCGCGGCCCTCGGGTGAGATTCGATCGGAAGTCCAGGGCGTCGAGAAGGTCATCTCGACCCGGACGGGCCGGCCGAATGCCTCGAGCCGGGAGGTGACGGCCGCGCGAATGACCTCCACTGCGGGGCAGCCGACGAACGTCGGCAGCAGCTCGACCAGCAGTCCTTCGGGGCGAATCTCGATCCGCTCGACCATCCCCATCTCCACGATCGAGACCGTCGGGATCTCCGGATCCGCGACCTCGTCGAGGGCGGCAAGCACGTCGCGCGGGTTGATCGTCATCCGGGGTCGGGTGCGGGCGGGCGACTCCGCGGCGCGGTCGGCAGGCATCACCACGTCGCCCCTCCGTCGGAGCGGCGAACGGACGTGAACTCGGTCCAGAGCCATCGGAACGCTGCGGAGTGCTCCCGTCGCCCAGCGGGTGTCTGCTCGATCGACGGCGGAAGCGCCAGGCCCAGCGGCACCAGCGTCGTCGTGAGATCGGCGCGCCAGGCGGCCTCCGAGTCGGCCATCGATCGAGTCAGGATCCCCGCTTCGAGTAGCTCGGCTTCGCCTTCGAGCGCCGTGAAGACCGTCGGGGCGTCGACGCCCTGTGTGACGAGGGCGGATTCGAGGCGGTGACGGGCGTCCGGGCCGCCGTTCGCCAGCCGCTCGATCCAGGCGACGACATGCATCCGGTGGTATCGCTCTTCCCGCCGGAGCTTCTCGACGAGGTCGGCGAGCGGCCGGTAGCCCGTGCCGATCGAGGCAAGCCGGGCCTCGTCGGCGAGCTCGTAGAAGAACCGACGCGCGATCGTGTCGGCCCAGTCGCCGCGCGGGTGGTCGAGCAGGCGCGCGTGCCGGTAGTCGTCCGGCTCGCGGTCGTAGGCGATTGCGTCCTCATCGCGGCCGTCGTCGCGAACCTCGGCCAGGAGCTGGTACAGCGCCCGGGCGTGCCCGAGCTCGTCCTGCGAGATCGAGCTGATCGCGACGTCCTCCTCGAGCAGCGGCGCGATGCCCGTCCACTCGGAATCCATGAACCCCGAGACGAACTCGTCGTCGGCCATGGAAAGCAGCAGCTCGTCGAGCGCGACCCGGGCCTGCACCTGGACCGGAGCCTCCAGCGCGGTCACGACGCGACCTTGCGATGGCCGCCCGTCCGGTCATGGCTCTCGGCGCGCGCGGCGGGCTTGGCGGTGCCCGCGCGCTCGCGTGCGGCCGCGAGCTTGTCGCGCATCACGTAGCCGCCGGGCTTCTTGAACGACCGGTCGAGCGGCGGGTCGAGCAGGTCGGGGTCCTCGAGGACCGCGATGTCCGTGCGTCGGACGACCCAGAGGCGGGAGCTCTCGTTCCGACGCCCGAACAGCTCGCGCGCGTAGTGCATCGCCAGCTCCGGGTCCGGGGCGAGGACGTTGCCGCCATGCCGCATCGGGTCGCCTTCCTTGGCCTGCTGGAAGACCTCGTACGGCTCGACGCCGCGCCGGTCGGCTCCCTGTTTGCGGTTCGCTGGCTTCGCAGTTGCCATCAAGCGGTGGCCGGCACGCCGGCGGCGGCGGGCGCGATTGCCCGCAGCCCGAAGACCGTCTCGCGGACCCAGCGGGTGTCCTCGCGGTTGAGGCGTCGGAAGGCGAGCCGGTCCTGCGACTTCGGCCCTTGGCCGGTCACCACCGACCGCAGCTCGTCCCAATCTGGCTCGGTGTAGGACCAGGTCTTCGTGGCCTCGTCGAGCTGGAGGTTCGGGTCCGGGATCGTCAGCCCGAGCTCGAGGAGACGGGGAACGTAGATCGTGAGGAACTCCTGTCGCAGCTCCTCGGACGTCTTGGCCTTGATCCGCCAGTGGAGGTCGCGGTCCTTCGCCCGATCGCCCCGCGGCCCGTGCATCTGCATGAGTGGACCCCACCAGCGGTTGAGCGCCTCCTGGACCAGCTCGCGCTGGGAATCGGTGCCGGTCATGAGGGTCACCACGACGTCGCGGCCGTGCATGATGTGGACGGACTCCTCCCAGCAGATCTTCTGCATCGTTCGCGCGTACGGCGCGTACGAGGAGTCGCGGAGCGCCTGCTGGGCGACGATCGCCGCCGCGTCCACCAGCCAGGCGATGATCCCGATGTCGCCCCAGCTCTTCGTCGGGTAGTGGAAGACGTTGTGGAACTTCGTCTTGCCGGCGATGAGGTCCTCGAGCATCTGTTCGCGCGGCTTGCCGAGATCCTCCGCGACGCGGTACAGGAGCTGCGCATGCCCGACCTCGTCCTGGACCTTGGCCGTCAGGGCCAGCTTCCGCCGCAGCGTCGGCGCCCGCATGATCCACTCGCGCTCCGGCAGGACGCCCATGAGCTCCGAGTTGGCGTGCATCTCGACGAATCGCAAGACCGCGGTGCGGTATTCCTCGGGCATCCAGTCGGTCGCCTCGATCTTGCCGCCGGCGGTGACGTGGGCCTCGAAGTGGCTGTACCGCTCGTCGTGCGGGATGTCGTCGTTCCAGGGTCGCTCGCTGCGCTGGCGGACGGGCAGCACGGGGTCGAGCGCGAGGGGGTCGGTCATCGGGGGCCCTCCAGCATCCGGAGCATGAGGTCGACGAGGTGGTCGGAGATCCGATCGGCCGGCAGGCGCCCGGCAGGGTCGTACCAGGCGGCGGTGCCGTTGAGGGCGCTGAGCAGGGTGCTCGAGGCGATCGCCGGATCGACCATCGCGAACACGCCGACCGCGATCCCTTCCTCGATGTGGCGCCGGAATCGGGCCTGGTAGGCGTCTCGGCGCTCGAGGATGCTTGCCCGCCGCTCCCCGCCCAGCGCTCGCCACTCGTTGACGAACACGCTCGCTTCGTCGACGTCGCTCGTCAGCACGCCGACATGGGCCCGAACGAGCGCGGCGATCGCTTCCGCCGGGTCACCCGGTCGCCGCGCCTGCGCCGTTTCCTCGGCCCGCTCGGCCGCGGCTTCGAAGCGCTTCGCGGCCCGATCGACGATCGCCCACAGCACGTCCTCCTTCGAGGTGACGTGCGCGTACAGGCTGGCGCCCTGCACGGACAGCGCCCGCGCGATGTCGCGGATGCTCGTCGCCGCGTAGCCGCGCTCGCGGAACAAGTCGCTCGCGACGTCCTCGATCGCCTGGCGGCGACTGATCTCGACCAACTGCGCTCCTCTCGCGGCGAGGCACCTAACTAACGATCGTTAGGTACGGTAGTCCGCCGGTGCTCCCACGTCAAGGCAGTACGGATGAGGGATGGCTGGTGCGTCGGAGCGCCACCTATGGTCGGTTCGATGGCGATCGAGACCGGGGGATTCCGCGCACGACCCCGTGAGGCGCGAACAGCAGCTCCTGTGGTCAGAACCTCACGGTTCGCCGATCAAGCCGTTGCCCTGGGCAAGCTCTATGACGACGTCCTGCCGGCGATCTACGCGTTCGTGGCGCCCAGGGTCCCGGATCGTTGGGCCGCCGAGGACGTGACCACCCGAATCTTCGAGCGAGCGGCGGCGAAGACAGTGGACGTCGAGGGGACGAACGGCCTCGCGGGCTTCCTCCATCGCGTGGCAGCGAGCGCCGTCCTGGACCACGTCCGCCGAGGCCGAGGTCCGCTGCCGCGTGACGCGAGGGCGAGCGACTTCGACACGCCGGGCGATCGTGCCGCCATCGCCGTCCTCGTCGATGCCAACGCCGCGCGAGCATTCGCGGCAGCCATCGATCGGATCGCGCTGCGCCGAGCCGCCGCACGCCTCGCCGACGACCGGCTGCACGTCCTGCTGCTTCGATACCTCGACGGCTTCGCGACCACCGAGCTGGCCGCAGCTCTCGCCTGTTCAGAGGCCGACGCTCAGCTCCAGCTCGACGAGGCGCTTCGGGCGCTCGAAGCCGAGCTCGAGCGGACGCGCGAGGGGCCCGCCGACCGTCGCTTGCGCGCCGTCGGCTCGTCCGAGGCGCCGTCATTCCGAGATCCGGGCGGCGCCGTGCCGCTCGAGGCCGAGCTGCAGGCCGCCGGCGCGCAGGCTCGCCTTGCCCTTCGTGGGGTCACCCAGCCGACGCGTTGGTTCGCCCAGAACCTCCGGGCACGGTTCGTGGCGCTGGTCATGGAGCCGGCCGCAAGCTAGGCGGTCCGCAGGCCAGGCGGCAGCCGGCACGGAAGTGCGGGCCGCTACTCCCCCCTGAAGCGCGGGGGCCGCTTCTCGAGGAACGCGGCCATCCCCTCGTGGTGGTCCTTCGTGCGACCGGCCTCGTCCTGGAGTTGGGCCTCGGCATCGAGGGCCGCATCGAGATCGCGATCCCAGGACGCGTCGAGGGCCCGTTTCGTGAGCGCGATGGCGCGCGGTGCCCCTGCAGCGAGACGCTCCGCGATCGCCCGGGCCTCGGAGGCGAGATTCGCCGCTGGCACGACACGGCCAACGAGGCCGATCCGGGCCGCATCCTCGGCCGACACGGGATCCCCGAGCAGCGCGATCTCCGCCGCCCTCGTCGCGCCCACGAGCCGCGGCAGGAACCACGTCGCGCCGCTGTCCGGCACGAGTCCGACCCGTCCGAACGCGAGCGCGAAGCTCGCTGTGTCCGCCGCGATCCGGATGTCGCAGGCCATCGCGATCGACGCCCCCGCGCCTGCCGCCACGCCGTTGATCGCGCCGACGATCGGTTTCGGGAGCGAGCGCATGGCCCGGATGATCGGGTTGTAGCGCTCCCGGAGCTCAACGCCGAGTGGGGCAGCGTCCGGCTGCAGCCGCTCCCTGAGGTCCTGGCCGGCGCAGAACGCGCGACCGGCGCCGGTGAGGATCACCGCTCGCGTCGCCACATCGCGCTCCACGCGTCGAAGCGCCGCGAGGAGCTCCTGTTTCATCGGGACGGTGAGCGAGTTGAGGGCGTCGGGACGATTCAGCGTGATCGTCGCGACGCCGGCCTCGGGATCGACCTCGACGAGAACCGTGGCGTCCTCTGCCACGGCCTCAGGCCACGTACGGAATGAGCTCGTGCTGGTCGCCGACGAGCTCGAACAGGCGGCGGTCGATCGGCTCGTGGGCATCCTCGACGACCTCGAGCACGAACGCCTGGAGCTGGCCTGGAAACTCGGTGTCGCCAGCGTTCAGCGAGCCGGCGATCAGGAGGTCGCGGTCCGGCAGCGCGACCAGGATCCGCGCTGGTCCGCCGCATTGCCCGGCGATGTGCTCACGCGCCTCTGGCAGCAGGATCCGGGCCGCGTCGCCGCCGTCGCCCGTGTCGGAGGAGAGCACGTGCCGGCCGTCGGACAGCTCGTCGGTCCACGGCGCCGACGCCGACCAGCCGCGAAGGTTGGCCATCGCGGTCTCGCGCAGCGTCTCGGGAGTGACCGCCCACGTCAGCAGGTGGTCGGCGTTGATCACGACGTCGAAGGCGGGCGTCCGCAGGACATAGGCGACGAACAGGTCCGCCGGTCCGGGATCGAGCAGCGCCAGGGCGTGCTTCTTCGTGCCCTCTGTCGCGAGCTGCACGCTGTCGAGGTCCGAGAGCTGGATGCCCTGGGTCCCCGCGGGCCGGAGGGCGGGGAAGAGCTGCCCCGAGGCAGCCGCCCAGTCGTGCTCGGGCGCCTCGCTCTGGAGTCGGAAGGCGTCGCCGGACTCCGCTGGCGGCACGTGTCCGCTGATCGTCACTGGTGTCCTCCGATCGTCATCAGCGGCCCTTCCATTCGGGCTTGCGTTTGGCGGCGAATGCCGCCATGCCTTCGGCCTGGTCGTCCGTGTCGAAGAGGAGGTAGAAGCTCCGGCGCTCGAACTCGAGGCCCGCCTCAAGCGACAGCTCCTCGGCGCGATTCACCGCGGCCTTGGCCGCCAGCACGGCGACCGGCGGCATCGAGGCGATCCTGCCGGCGAGCTCCAGCGCGGCGGGGACCGTCGATTCCGACGGCACGACCGACGTCACCAGCCCGTGGGCCTCGGCCTCGCGCGCGCCCATGTTCCGGCCGGTCAGGATCAGCTCCATCGCCCGGGCCTTGCCGATCGCCCGCGTGAGCCGCTGCGTCCCGCCCGCCCCCGGCATGACACCGAGCTTGATCTCTGGCTGCCCGAACTGGGCGTCCTCGCCGGCCACGATCATGTCGCACAGCATCGCCAGCTCGCAGCCACCGCCCAGCGCGAACCCCCGGACGGCCGCCACGATCGGCTTCCGGATGCGCTTGAGCCGCTCCCAGCGGTGGAAGGGGTCGTCGACGCTGAGGCTCGTGGGGCTCTGCGCGGCGAGCTCCTGGATGTCCGCGCCGGCCGCGAACGCCCGGTCCCCCGCCCCGGTCAGCACGATCGCTCGGCACGCCGGGTCTCTGTCGAGCGCCTCGAAGACGTCCGTCAGCGCCGCGATCAGCGCGAAATCGAGGGCATTCAGGACCTTGGGCCGGTCGAGCACGACGAGCGCGACGCCATCGACCGGGCCATCGGCGCTCGGCGCCGGCAGGGTGACGTGGATCGTCTCGTGGTCGGGCGGCGGAGGGGTCGTCACGGCAGGTGGACAGTATCTCTCGCCGGGCTGCCAGCCGCCGGGCTGCCAGCCGCCGGGCTGTCAGCCCGCCCGGCCGGGGAGCAGGTCCGATCCATCCTCGAGCACCAGGAACGTCGCCAGCCCCGGCGCGATCTCGCGGAGGATCTTGCCGGCGGCCCGCATCGCATCGGAGCGAAGGGCGTCGTCCATCGCCTGGCGGTCGTCGAAGTCCATCGCGGCGGCGAGCACCAGATCTGTCTCCGCGCCGAGCGCCTCGCGGACCCGCCAGACGCGGGTCGAGCGCAGCCCCGGCGTCTCGGCGACGAGCGGCATGTGCTCGTCGCGGTAGCGAGATTCGAGCGTGGCCAGGGCCTCCTCCCCGCCCTCGGGGGCGCGGTAGAGCACGAGCAACGTCGTCATGGGACCTCCTTCACGGTCGGTGGGACTTCGTGGAGCGCATCGGTCGGCGGGCCGCTGCTGGGCGACGGCACGCCGCCGCTCTCGAGCCTCTCGGCTCGGGACCGGGCCTCGGCCTCGGTCGCGCGGTAGAACGCCGACATCGCCTCGTTGAACAGCGCCGGCCGGCGCGCCGGGACCTCGTGGCCGCAGCCCGGGGCGACGAACAGCTGCCCGGCGGGGAGCTGGCGCACGAGCGCCGCGGCGTGCTCCGACGGGACGAACGGGTCTCTATCGCCGCAGACGACCATCGCCGGGCAGTCGATCCCGTGCAGCTCCCCCGGCGTGAGCAACGGCTGCGATGCGATATCCGCGGCGATCGCGGGCAGCAGCCGCTGCCATGCCCCGGCGCCCTGCCCGGCGTCGTGACGCCGGGAGAGGGTCGCGGCGAAGGCGGGCTCCTTCTCCAGGATCCGCGCCGGGTCCATCAGTCGCCGCCCGACGCTGGCCCGCGGCTCGCGCTGCGTCGTGATCCCGACGACGATCAGCGTCCGCAGGCGCTCCGGATGCCTGGCCCCGAACTGCAGCGCCGTCATCGCGCCCATCGAGAACCCCAGCAGGTGGAACGAGTCGAGGCCGAGCGCATCCACGAAGGCCACGAGGTCGTCGACGAGCCAGTCGTAGCGGAAGCCGCTGGACGCGTCCCAGCGCGTCCCGCCGTGCCCGCGGGCGTCCGGCAGGTGAACGAGGAATGCCTTCGACAGGAGCGGCAGCTGGGCCGCGTAGTCCTCGAGGCCCAGCGACGTCGCGCCGTGGAGCGCGATCAACGGCGGCCCGGCCCCCCGGACCTCGTAGGTGATGTCGAGCCCGTTGGCCCGGATCGTCGGCATCAGCCCTCCGGCTTGCCTTCGACCGGGCTTTCTGCCCCCTGCTCGATCCGGAGGTAGCGGCGACGGAAGTACAGCAGCGGCGCCACCCCCACGCGGAGCTGCTCCATCGAGTCCACCCGGCCGATGAACAGGTCGTGGTCGCCCGCGCTGAACGTCTCGACGATCGTGCACTCGAGGGTCGCGATCGAACCGTCGATCAGCGGCAGCCCGGTCGGACCGGCACGCCAGCTCGCGCCGCAGAAGGCTTCGCGGTCCGGCTCGCCGGGCCGAACCGGGGCGTGCGCGAAGCAGTCCGAGAGGCCCTGCTGGTCCTCGCCCAGGACGCTCACCGCGTAGCGGCCGACCGTGCGGACCATCGGCGTGATGAACCGCCGGCGATCGAGGGCGACCATGACGAGCGCCGGCTCGAGGGACACGGACGAGAAGGCGTTGACGGTGATTCCGGCTGGCCTGTCCTCGTCGTACGTCGTCACGACGCTGATCCCGGTCGCGAAATGGCCCATGACCGTTCGGAACTCGTCGGGCCGGGGCTCCATCGCGGGCCAGTCTACGAGAGGGTCGGGCGGGAGCCCTCCGAGCGCCGCAGGCGGGCGAGCCCGGTGCGGGCGATGTCCTCGATGCCCTCGAGCCTGGCCTCGAGGACGGCCGCGCCCTCGCGGGTCAGGCGGTACGGCCGGCGGCGGTCGTCCGCCGGCAGCGCCTCGATGAGGCCACGCGTCTCGAGCCGCGACAGGGTGGCGTAGAGCGTGCCCGGGCCGAGCACCTCACCGGTGATCTCGCGGGCGGCGGCCATGATCGCGTACCCGTGGCGCGGCCCGTCCGC
The DNA here is from genome assembly GCA_963722105.1 of uncultured Chloroflexia bacterium. GTDB lineage: Bacteria > Chloroflexota > Limnocylindria > Limnocylindrales > CSP1-4 > UBA5189. The sequence goes on from CAVRKQ010000001.1 coordinate 130,210, forward strand.
GAGGGCGAGCAGGATCGCGAGCGACGGCTCGGCGAATCGACCGAGGGCACCGAGCTGGTCAGGCAACGCCCAGCCCCCCTTCGACGGTCGACCGATCGGGGTGCTCCAGCACGAGCACCATCGCGATCCCGGTCCAGGCGGCTGCGAAGGCTGACCAGCCCCAGGCCGGTGGGGCCACACCTGCGAGCCCCGCTGCCGCGAGGAGTACGCCGAGGGCGACGTGCTTCCGCCCGACAAGCGCGATCCCCAGGACCGCGCTCCCGGTCGCGGCGAGGGTGGCCGCCACGGCGGTCAGCGGCCCGTAGTCCAGGCGTGTCGCGGCGGCCGCCAACGCGCCGAGCCAGGCCAGGTGGCCGAGGACCGCGACGATCACCCCCAGCCGCCCGAGGCGGCCGTCCGCGTCACCGAGCTTCAGCCACAGCCCGAGGAGCACCGGGATCATCGCGGCCACGCCGCCGGCGATGAGGGGCAGGGCGTCCTCCAGGTAGCCCGGCCATTCGGTCGCGACCGGCTGGACCGCCAGGGCCAGCGCGTGGGCCACCGCGAGCGCAGACGCCGTCACGGCCGCGAGCACCGGCAGGCGGGATGGCACGACGGGGTGGAGGTGCGCGTCGATGGCGCCGCGGAGGAGGTCCACGCGCGTGCGGAGCCCGAGCCGCTCCCGCTCCAGGATCTCTTCCAGCTCGTCGCCGTAGCGATCCCGCCAGGAGCGCGGGTACAGCCCGACGTAGCGCGATCCGCTCATGCGCCGGCGCTCACGTGCAGAGGCTCACGTGCAGGCGCGCTCGTGCGGGACCCGCGGGAGGATGACGCCCGGCTGCCCGAGCGCGATCGGAAGCGGCCCGAGGTTCAGCTTGCCGGTGTCGATCGTCAGCACGCCGTCCGCGTCGACCTCCACGGAGAACCGGTCCATGCCCCGTTCCGCTGGCCCATAGAAGCCCCCGTTGCCGGTTGGCTTGATGCCGAGCCGATCGTAGCGGGACTGGTGGCACGGACAGTGGAACCAGAAGTCCTCGATGCAGGGATTGGGACGGCAGCCAAGGTGCGGGCAGACCTGCGAGAGGGCGCGCACGTTGAGCAGGCCCTCGCCCTTCTCGTCGACGCCCGGGATGAACCGACGGCTCGCCGGGTCGACGAGCACCACGAAGGACCGGGCGGCCTGCACGTAGATCGGGAATCCTGCAAGGAACGGCAGGGCCGGGGCGATGCCGGCGATCTGGTCGATCGTTCCGACGCTCACCTTCGCGCGCTGGCCGCCGACGGCGTTCCAGAGGAACCCGATCGAGCCCGCCCCGACCTCGGTCAGCCACAGGGCGAACCCGAGGCCCAGCGATCGACGCAGGAGCGTCCGGCGGCTGATGCCCTGGACCGGCGCCTGGCGGAGCGCCCGGAGCCGGGCGCCGACCAGCGCCGTCTCCTCGTTTCGCGTGACAGGGACCCGGTCGTCGTCCACATCCGCCTCGACTATCGGCTACCGCTAGATCGCTGGGCGATATATCGACTACCGATATACACCCACGCGACGGCGCCGTCAAGCGGCGGGGAAGCCAACGGCGCTGGCTACAATCCCGGGGCAATGGCATCGACCAGCCTGTGGGATCGCGCCGCGCTCGTGCCCGTCCGGGCCGGCGTGCGCCGCGCCGAGATCGTGGCCCTGCCCCCGGGCATCCCCACGGTCCAGGAGCTGTTCACCTTTGCCCGCGACGCCGAGCGGCGGTTCGAGACCCTCCTGCTTCGGATCGAGGAGCGGACGTTCGCGACGAAGGGCGAGCAGCTGGTCATGATGGACGTCGCGATCCGCCACCCCGGCCATGCCCGCGTCGTGACCACCGAGCCTGCCCGCCGCGCGGCCGGCCACCACGAGCTCTGGATCTCCGACGGCGAGATCATCCGGACGTATTCCGCGGCCCACAAGCTCGGGACGAGCAGGCCCATCCGCAACCGTCCGCGCGGCCTCGATCCCTGGGAGTACCCGGGCCGCGCGACCGTCTACGAGCCGATCACGCCGCTGCCGACGGAGACGCTCGCGGAGCTGTTCGTTCATCCCGCCGGCTACTGCCAGAACGTGCTCGCGACGGGCGACTGCTGGGTCTCCGGCACGGACCGGATCGCGGGCCGCGAGTCGATCATCGTCGAGTGCCTCCACCCGCGCGCGGTCGAGCGTGAGGTCGACCGGCCGGACTACAGCGTCCAGGTCGCGTTCGACCGCCTCGACGGCATCGTCACGCGCCTCGTCGAGGCGGTCGGCAGCGAGGTGACCCGCCTCGCCGAGGTCGTCCACCTCGACCCAGACGCCGCGCTCCCACCGACGACCTTCGACTTCGAGTTCCCCGAAGGGACCACGATCCTCTACTAGGCCCAACAGCCCCGCAGCCGCGAAGCCACGCCGCTTCCAGGCCCTCGAAATCCCTGCGAATCTCCTACCTGCCGCGCGTATGATCGCGGCGAATCGCGCGCAAACGCGTCCGACGTGGAGGGAGGTCGCACATGCCCAGCCGTGAGGAGGCCATCCAGCAGGACGTCAAGGACCTGCACGGCCTCGGCTATGCGCAGGAGCTGTTCCGCACCATGGGCGGGTTCAGCAACTTCGCGATCAGCTTCTCGATCATCTCGATCCTGACCGGCGCCGTCATCCTGTACGACTACGGGCTGGCATGGGCCGGCAAGGCCGCCGTGACCCTCGGCTGGCCGCTCATCACGATCTTCGTCCTCGCGATCGCCGCCTCGATGGCCGAGCTGGCCTCCGCCTACCCGACGGCGGGAGGCCTGTACTACTGGGCCTCGAAGATGAAGAACAAGAACTGGGGCTGGTGGACCGCCTGGCTCAACCTGATCGGGCAGTTCGCAATCGTGGCGGGCATCAACTATGCCGCCGCCGGCTTCATCAACGCCACGATCATCGACCGCCTGGTCGGCGGCACGTTCAACACCGTGGAGGTCATCCCCGGCGTCCTGAACGGGCAGCTCGTGACGATGGGCGTCCTGATGCTCATCCAGCTTGCGATGAACGTCGCGGGCATCAACCTGGTCGCGCTGCTCAACCAGGTCAGCGTGTGGTGGCACATCGCCATCGTCGCCATCGTCGCGCTGGGCCTGATGCTCTTCGGCAAGCCGGACACCTCCGGCCTCGATCTCTTCGCGATCACGCCGCTTGACACGGCAGGCTCGTGGAACAACGACATCGGGCCGATCAGCCTGGTCTACGGCCCGGCGGTGAGCTACCCGATCATCCTGGCCTTCTTCTTCTCTCTGCTCCAGGCCAACTGGACGTACACGGGCTACGACGCCTCGGCGCACGTGGCCGAGGAGACGATCGGCGCCCGGGTCGCGAGCGCCTGGGGCGTGTTCCTTTCCGTCGCCGTGTCGGCCGTCGTCGGCTACATCTTCCTGATGGCCCTGACGCTCCACACGCCGGATCTCTCGGCGCTCTTCCCCGCGTCGCTCGATGACCCGGCGACGTACAGCCAGTACTACTTCGGGGGCGGCGTCGCCGTCATCTCGATCCTCACCTACAACCTGGGCGACTTCTTCGGGAACCTGTTGAGCGCAGGGATCGCGATCGCGATGGCGTTCTGCGGCCTTTCCTCGGTCGCGGCCGCCGGGCGGATGCTGTTCGCGTTCTCGCGGGACGACGGGCTGCCCGGGTCGGGTTGGCTCAAGAAGGTCTCGAAGCGCTACCGGACGCCGGCGAACTCGCTGACCGCCATGGTCGTCGTGGCCTGGCTCTTCTCGGTCGCGGCGTTCTTCGTCGGCACGGGCTCGGCCATCGTCATCGTGACGGCGATCAGCACGATCTTCCTGTACGCCGCGTACGGCGTCGTCATCTACCTCGGCGCGACCACCGGCGAATGGAAGGACCATCGCACGTGGAGCCTCGGCCGCTGGTCGAAGCCCATCGCATGGGTCGCTGTGGCCTGGGTGCTCGTGCTGATGGTCCTGTTCAGCTTCCCGACGAGCGGCAACATCTCGTGGCCGTTCATGGTCATCACGGTGCTGCTTCTGCTCGTGTACTACTTCGGCTGGGCGAAGGCCCGGTTCAAGGGTCCCAAGGTGCAGGGCTCGGCCGAGCAGCTCACCGAGATCGAGGCGGAGTTCCAGCAGGCCGCCGGCGAGATCGCCAAGGCCTGAGTCAACGGCAAACGATCGACGGGCCGGCCGGACCAACCGCCGGCCCGTTACCTTCTCTCCGTCAACGCAGGGAGGACGACGATGGCCGGGCACGGCGACAAGCACGAGCAGCTGGCCGCGCTCGAGGGCTGGGTTCGCGAGGGCCGGATCGACACGATCGTCGTCGCGTTCACGGACATGCAGGGCCGGCTCATGGGCAAGCGTGTCCAGGGCGAGGCCTTTCTGAACGGCGTCATCGATCACGGGGCGCACTTCTGCACCTACCTCCTCGGGACCGACATGGAGATGAACACCCCCGAGGGCTTCCGGCTCATGAACTGGGAGACCGGCTACGGCGACTGGATCGCGTCGCCGGTCTGGGATTCGCTGCGGATCGTGCCGTGGCTCGAGAAGACCGCGATCGTCCTCTCGGACACGATCGACGAGGAGACCCACCAGGAGATCCCGATCTCGCCGCGAACGATCCTCAAGCGCCAGGTGGCGCGCGCGGAGGCTGCCGGCCTGCGGGTCAAGGCCGGCTCGGAGTTCGAGTACTACGTCCTGAAGGAGACGTGGGACGAGATGGCCGAGAACGGCTTCGCGCCGCCCAAGCGGTTCGGGACGTACAACGAGGACTACCACCTCCTCCAGGCCACCAAGGCCGAGCCGCTCCACCGGCTGCTCCGGAACCTCATGACCGAGGCCCGGATCCCGATCGAGTTCTCGAAGGGCGAGGCGGCCCCCGGACAGCACGAGGTCAACATCCGTTACGACGACGTCCTCGAGTCGGCCGACCGGAGCGTCCTCTTCAAGCACGGTGCGAAGGAGATCGCCTACCTCAACGGCTGGGGCCTGACGTTCATGGCCAAGCCGGACCACACCTGGACGGGCTCATCGGGCCATCTCCACATGAGCACGTGGGACGCCGACGGCTCGAACCCCCTGACCCACGACGAGGCGGCGGGGCTGCCGTACGGCATGTCGAAGCAGTTCAGCCAGTTCGTGGCAGGGATGATGGCCCTGTCGCGCGAGCTCGCCGTGTTCATCGCCCCGTTCATCAACTCCTACAAGCGCTACGCGTCGCTGTCGTGGGCGCCGGTCAACGTCGTCTGGGGCCGCGACAACCGAACGACCGGGTTCCGGCTCGTCGGACACGGCAACGGCCTCCATATCGAGAACCGCTTCCCCGGTGGCGACATGAACGCCTACCTGACCTACGCGGCGATGATCGGGGCGGGGCTGTACGGAATCGAGCACGGCCTGGAGCTCGCGCCGGAGTTCAAGGGCAACGGCTACATCGCGAAGGGCGTGTCGCGGATGCCGCGAGCCCTGTACGAGGCGATCGCCGAGCTCGAGCGTTCCGAGGCGGCGGTCGAGATCTTCGGGCAGGACGTCGTCGACCACTACCTCAACGCGGCTCGCGTCGAGCAGGAGATGTACGACGCCGTGGTCCACGACTGGGAGCGCGAGCGGTACCTGGAACGGGGCTGATCGAGACCGTGCCCGGTCCGGCCTCCGGCGGGAGGTACGTCGCGAGACCCTCGTCGAGCGGCGTGAGGCGGCGGGGCATCCGCTCCAGCAGCGGCGCGAGGTCCACGGTTGCCGGCTGGTTGATGAAGTCCACGGCGTCCGGTGTCAGCAACGGCTCCGGCAGCAGCGCGAGGGGCGCGGCCGCGAGCTTGATCAGGGGCGTCGGGCCGGGCAGGATCGGCCGGCGAAGTCCAGCCGCACGCAGCGCCCTGGCGATCACCTCGCGCATGGGGAGTGTTTCCGGGCCGCCCAGCTCGAACACCTGGAACGCGGCCTCGTCGGCTACGAGAGAGTCAGCCGCCAGGTTCGCGACGTCGTCGATGAAGACCGGCGCGAGGAGCTGCCGACCGGCATTCGTCATCGGGGCAATCCAGAGTCGGCGGGCAAACCCGACGAACCGGTTCAGCGAGACGTCGCGCGGGCCGAAGACCCAGGTCGGGCGGATGATGGTGAACGGGATGCCGCTCTCCCAGACCGCCGTCTCGGCGCGCCACTTGGCGCGGAACCAGTGGCGCTTCGCGTCGGGCGCGGCGCCTGCGCCGGAGACGTAGACCAGGCGCCGAACGCCCGCCTCCTTCGCGGCCGCAACGAGCCGCTCCGTCCCACTCGGCATCGACCTGCTGAAACGTCCTGCCGCGCCGTGGGGCCTCGATCGGGGAGTTGCGGAAGGCCAGGGCGATCACGAGCGCCTCAAGGCCGCGCGTAGCCTCGCCGACGCCCTCGCCGGTCGTCACGTCGGCTTTCCGAATCTCGATGGCATCCGGCAACGTGCCGGGCGCCGGCTCGTCCTGGTGCGACAGGACGACGACCCGGTGGCCGCGTCGGTACAGCTCCAGCGCGATCGCGCCGCCCACGAAGCCAGTGCCGCCCGCGACCCCGACCGTCAGCGGGTTGGGATTCGGGGTCGGCGTCGTGAAAATCGAGGCGATCGTCCGGGCGCGATGGCGGAAGATCTCGAGCAGCTGGGCGCGAACGACCCACGCTTGCGCGAGGTCGCCGAGCGGGCCCAGGGGAAGCTCGTACGTCACCTCGTCGTCGATCCGGGTGCCCCCGGGAACCGAGGTGAACGCGTGGCGGTGCAGCCAGCGGTGGTAGGGACCGCGGACCTGGACGTCCACGAACGACCGGGGCGGATCGTACGACTCGATCCGCGATCGCCAGGTCAGCGGGATCCCGAGCAGCGGCCGGATCCGGTGGTCGATCTCGAGACCGACGCGCATGTCGAGGTCGGTCGAGACCTGCTCGAAGCCCATCGCCGCCGGTGTGATCCGGCTGAGGTTCTCGGGCCGCGAGAAGAAGGCGAATACCTCGTCGATCGGGGCATCGATGATCTGGCTGGCGACGAGGCGGTGGGTGGTCATGGCGTCCTTCGCAATGGTTTCAGAGACGACGATGCCGGGCCGCCCAAAGCGGGCGACCCGGTCTGTCGTCAATGGGTGGGTGTTGGTCTCAGGCGGCGGCGCTGTCTCGCGCAGTCGCCCAGCGGGCAAGAACCGGGAGCAGCAGCACGCCGGAGATGCCAACGAGGATGTAGATCACGCTCGAGATCACGTTGGTCTGGCCGAAGCTCGTCCCCGTCAGAGCGGCCACGAGGTCGAACTTGGCGATCCCGATGAGCAGCCAGTTGGCGGCCCCGACGATGACCAGGAGCAGAGCGATGACGTTGAGGTAGCGCATGTCTGAGGAACTCCTTGAGGTGTTGTGCACTTGGATGTCGTGTCGCTTCGACGCGATCAGGCGTCGACGCGGCGCGTGGCGAGCCGGGCGGCGCCCAGCGCGAGGAAGAGGGTGGTCAGGCCGAGGACCGTGACGATGGCCCAGGGAGCGCCGGGGTCGGCCGTCAGGTCGCTCGGGGAAATTGCCGTATCGGGGGCCGCCATGGCGTCCACGGAAACGACCGCCGAGAGGGTCTGACCCTCCAGCGATCCGATCGCGAAGACGCTGTAGGACGTGCCGCCCGCGAGATCGAGCGTGTCAGGATCGAGCGGGCAAACGGTGTTGTCCGCGTCGGCGCACACCTTGAGGTCGTACGCACCGGGATCGAGCGTGAGGTAGTCGGTCGCGTCGGGGTACGCGAGCGCGTCGACGACGGCCGTCGCGCCGTCCTGGGTCAGGACGTCGATGGCCGGCGTATCCGCCGAGAAGTGGACGACGCGAACCTGGGACGTGCCGGCTTCGGGCGTCGGGTCGTCGGTGAGGATCTGGGCCTCGATCGACGCGAGGCCGTTCGTCGCCGCAATCGTGTACCTCGTGCCCGCCTCGAGCGCGACACCGTCGGCCTCGATGGGGCAGATGGTCTCGTCGGCAGCCGCACAGACCTTCAGGTCGTAGGTTCCGCCGGGCAGCGAGACGTAGTCGGAGAGGTCACCGAACTCGAGGCCCGCGAGCGCGCCCCCGACCTTTTCGCCATCCACGTAGATGTCGACGGCCGGGGCGTCGGGCGAGCCATGAAGCACTCGGACCTTGGCATTCTCGGCTGCCGCCGCGGGTGCGGCGAGCGCGATGAAGGCCGCGCCGGCGACGACGAATGCCGCCAGGCGGGAGCGGTTGTTGGGCTTGGCCAATGTGTTCCTCCTGCGATTCCCGGTACCAGCCGGGCCGACGATCTGCGCCTCGCCGGTGGCGTTCTGTAGACCCTTTGTCTAAGGTCTGTCGAGAGATTAGCCGCAGTTCGCTGCGCTTGTCAAGGGTTTGCGCGTTGCGGTCCCTGTGATAGTCTCGACACACCTTGTACACAATCAAGCAAGCCGCGGCCCGAAGTGGCGTGCCCGCGGCCCTCCTCCGAGCCTGGGAACGGCGCTACGGCGTCGTCGCGCCGACACGGACGGCGAGCGGCTACCGGCTCTACGACGAGGGGGCGATCGCACGGCTCCGCACGATGCGTCGGCTCGTGGACGCCGGCTGGGCACCGAGCACCGCCGCCGCGTCGATCCTCGACGGGACCGTTGCGCCGGACCGGGCTTCGGAAGAAGCCGTCGAGGATCGCGGGGCCAGCGGGGACGGCGCCCCGGGCGCCGAGGTCGAGAGGTTCGCTCAGGCGTTCGTTCGCGCGGCCCGCGACTTCGACATGCTCGCCCTGGACGCCGTGCTCGACGATCTCTTCGCCCGCGGCTCGTTCGAACGTGTGGCCGACGACCTGCTCTTTCCTGCCCTGCGAAGGCTGGGCGAGGCTTGGGCGAGCGGCGATGTCAGCGTGGCGGGCGAGCATCTCGCGAGCGCCGCCGTCCTGCGCCGCCTCGGTCTCGCACTCGATGCCGCGGGGTCACGGGAGGGGCGTGGCCCGACGGTGATCATCGGGCTGCCCCCGGGTGGCCGCCACGAGCTCGGCGCGCTGGCGTTCGCCGTTGCGGCGCGTCGAGCCGGCCTGGCAGTCCGCTACCTGGGGCCGGACCTCCCGATCGAGGACTGGGTCGCCGCGGCCGCGGATGCGGACGGCGCCGTCGTCGGGGTCGTCACCGGGAAAGACCGGCGGGCGGCGATCGAGGTCGCCGACCGCGTACGTGCTGCCCACCCTGGAGTCTTCGTGGCGCTTGGGGGAAGCGCCGCCCAGGCGTCGGAGAACCTTCCCCGGCTCGATGGCACGCTCGCGACGTCAGTCGCGGCGCTTGCCTCCGCGCTGGAGCAGCGGCGGGCGCGCGCCTCGTAGGGGAGTTGCGAGGCATCCGCGGGATGCTGGTCGCGGGCTAGCATCATCGATCCAGCATCGATGGAGGTCGGGCATGCGGCTGCAGGACAAGGTCACGGTCATCACCGGCGGTGCAAGCGGCATGGGCCGCGTGGCAGCGCGGATGTTCGCGGCTGAGGGCGCGAAGGTCGTCGTCGCGGACGTGACCGAGCCGGCTGCGCAATCGGTCGTCGACGAGGTGACGGCCGCGGGCGGACAGGCCATCGCGGTTGTCGCGGACGTCTCGAAGGAAGTCGACGCGAAGCGGATGATCGACGAGACGGTCGCCGCCTTCGGGCGGGTCGACGTCCTCTACAACAACGCCGGGATCATGCCGGAGGCCGACCACTCGGTCATCGACACCTCGGTCGAGGACTGGGACCGCGTCATGGCCGTCAACGTCCGCGGCGTGTTCCTCGGCTGCAAGTACGCGATCCCGAAGATGGTCGAGCAGGGCTCGGGATCGGTGATCAACATCTCCAGCTTCGTCGCCCTCATCGGCTGCTCAAACCCCCAGGACGCCTACACCGCGTCGAAGGGCGCCGTCCTCGCGCTCACGAAGTCGCTCGCCGTCCAGTTCGCCCCGAAGGGCGTTCGAACGAATGCGATCTGCCCCGGCCCCGTTGAGACGCCGCTGCTCATGGACTGGCTCGTCAAGGACGAGGAGGCCAAGCGGATCCGCCTCGCCCGCAACCCGACCGGTCGTTTCGGCAAGCCCGAGGAGATCGTCTACATGGCGATCTACCTCGCCTCCGACGAGTCGCGTTGGACCAACGGCGCCGCGATGGTCGTCGACGGTGGAATCACGGTGAACTACTTCTAGGGCGTCGCCCTTAGCGAAACCGAAGCCCCTGAGCGATGAGCTCGATGTCTGCCGCTCGGCCGTGCCAGGCGAACTCATAGCCGTGGATCTGCAGGTAGGCGAGGCCCGACGACGTCTCGATCACGAACGCGAGGAGGTGCTGCGCTTCCGGCGCGCCGCGGAGGTTGACCTGCTCGAGCCGCACCGCGGATCCGGCGGGCAGAAGCACACGGGTGATCACGGGCACCCCCGCCGTCTCCGATTGGTGCATCGACCGTAACCATGTCGGCAGATCCTGGGATTCCGACGGCGCGGCGAAGCCGGGTCCGTTCACTCGGAGCTCGATCCGAAGCGTCGACGCCGCCGTCTCCCCCGGCGCGAGCGGCTCGTTCGCCCATAGCACGGGTTCGCTGTGCGGCACGTCTGGCGAGCCGGGGCCGATCAGCCACGGCGGCAGGGTCACCTGGAAGTGCCCGGGATCGCTCGTGAACACCACCCAATCGGCGCGTGCTTCGACAGTCGCTGCCGGCGAAGCGGCGGGCGAGCCGCAAGCCGCCGCCGCAGCAGCCACCACGAGCGTCGTGACTCGCAAGATGTGGCCACCGGTGCCTGGCGTCATGTCTCGGGGCCTTGCCGAACCTCGAGCTGGTAGGTGAGCTCGAAACCGCCGTCAGGCAACGACGAGCGTGGGTTCTTTCGGGGCCCGCAGGCGCAGCCCGAACAGAATCCACGCAGGGCCATATCCGATGAGGCCCCAGAGGAGCCGGACGTCCTGGCCACCCCCGGCGGCGAAGGCGAGGTAGCCAGAGATGAGCACTGCCGTGGCCGTCGCGAAGATCAGGGCTGTCGGCGTATCGAGCATCGGGCCGCGGAGCCGCCAGGCGAGCAACGCCGTGCCCACGCCGAGCAGGGCAAGCGACAGCGCCCCGGCGCCGAGCGCGGCGAGGAACAGGCCCGACCCCGCAAGCAGGGCACCCGCGACCCCCGTCCGGCCGATCGCGCCTTCGTAGCGAATGGCGATCAGGGACAGTGCGACCAGGCCAACGAACGCACCGATCATCCCGGCGACATACGAGATGGAGCTGAGCGTCGGCTCATACGGCCAGCCTCCGCTGTTCCACGGCCGCATGATCGAGATCCCGATGAGTCCCCACACGGTCAACAGAAGGCCCGTGACGCCGATCAGTCCTCGGATCGACCGGTCGCCGGGCACGCGGACCTGGGAGTCGGCTGTGCCTTCGAGCTGCGGGTTGACCCGAGCGTCGACGGCACCGACGACCACGTCGAAGCGGTCGCGGAGGCTCGGCGGTCGCGCCTCGAGGAGGTCGAGGAACTCGTCGCCGTAGCGCGCGCGCCACGCGGCGGGATAGAGCCGCAGGAGGAACGGGATGACGGTGCTCGGCGTGGCGGCTCCGTCGGGGTGGCCGGTGATCGCGGCCATCAGCCGGGACCTTCGAGCCGGCGCAGGCCGGTCCGCGCGAACTCGGACAGGCCCTGGAGCTGCGTCTTGAGCGTCGTCGCGCCGAGGCCAGTGAGCCGGTAGGGTCGGCGGCGGTCCTCGGGCTCGAGGGCCTCGATGAGACCGCGCCGCTCGAGGCGGGCGAGCGCCGCGTAGAGGGTGCCCGGACCGAGATGCTGGCCGGAGATCCCTTCGACGTCGGTCATGATCGCGTAGCCGTGCTTCGGGCCCTCGCTCAGCGAGGCGAGGATGAACAAGGACGGCTCAGCAAAGCGGCCGATCTCGCCCAGTGGTTCGCTCATGCTGGCTGCCCCTTCAGGATCGACGCTGAGCGTGTCGCCACGCGCTCGAGTGTCGTCAGACGATACATCGCGAAACGGCTGTCGGCTCGGTGCATTCGACGGCGTCCGAAACGTCGCACGGTCACGACAGGTCCGCACAGGCGATCTTGGCGCCTCCGGGTGCGTGGACGACCACGGAAACGGCGGTCGCTCCGGCCGTCCAGGCGACCGTCGCCTTGCCGTTGCCGACGCCGGCGGCATTGGTGGTGAAGCCAGGCCAGATCTCGTTGGGCGGGGCGGCGGGCCCGGCCGGGTCGTTCTTGTAGTGGCCGTCGGCCTCCGACGTCCCGCACGGCAGCTGGTGGACGTGCGAGCCGTACGTGGTGTTGGCGCTCAGCCCCACGACGTGGACGGAGACCATCGTCTTGCCGTCCGGGGTGCGGATCATCTCGGCCCGGCCGGTGATCGGCTGCCCGAACCCGGTCGCGAACGCCCCGATATCGCCGCGGGTCACGGTTGCTCCGCGGGCGAGGACGCTCGGGGCGAGCAGCAGCGCGAGGCTCGTCGCGACGACGCTGCCGAGACGCAAGCCCGTGCGGCGCCTCCGTGGGCGAGGTCGATGCTGCGCCTGTCCAGCGGCCATGACGTCCCTCCAAAAGCTGCCGGCCAGCGCCGGGACACGCCTATACCGTGTATCGGTATATCGTAGGACGTTATAACGCCTGGCGGAAGGACCTGTCAACCTCGGAACGTGGGCCCACGCGGACTCGCCGTTGCGCTCGGGCTACTGGGGCGCGATGACTTTGGCGAGGCGCGGCAGGAAGAAGCGCCAGCCGGCGTCGTGGTTCTCGAGCGCCTCGGCCGGCTGGTTCGTGTGGCGCATCGTCATACGTGTCCTAGATCCCCCGGAAAGCCGGGCGAGGGTGACCTCGATCCGGGTGGACCCGGGCGGCGTGAGCGCGCCCTCCTCCTCCCAGCCCCAGGAGAGCAGGAGCCGGGACGGCGCCTCGACCTCGAGGAACTCGCCGACGACGACGTCGCCGCTCCGGTACTCGACTCGGAACGTCCCGCCGGGCCGCGGCTCGAGGACCGCAACGTCGCCCATCCAGCGCACGAGCTGGTCTGCCTCCGTCCAGAAGCGCCAGACGGTCTCCGGTGCCGCCGCGAGCTCCAGCTCGTAGCCCAGGCCACCGCCCACGTCGATCGTTCGAATGTCGGACATGACGGCAGGATCGCGCGGATCAGCAGAACTGTCACGGGGTTGCGATGCCCGAGAGCGGCGTCACGAGCACGTTGGCATCACGGAATCTGAGCATTGACACTGGAGTTGTCCGGGCTCCTCGCGGGCCAGCGCGCCGCCCATCCATCGGCGAAGCACCCAGCCGCACGGCGAGCCGCCCGATCTGAGTGGAGGTGCTCGAACGTGGCGGACAAGACTCTGTACGAGAGGCTCGGCGGTGCCTTCGCGATCGCGGCGGTGGTCGACCACTTCAGCGATGCGCTCATCCGGAACCCGATCGTGGGCCAGGGATCGAGGAATCCGGCGCTGCGGGAATGGCACACCAACAGCCTCGATCGACTGCCCGGCCTGAAGTTCATGCGGACCCTCTGGGTCTGCAACGTCTCGGGTGGCCCATTCGAGTACAGCGCGACGCGGCCGGGCGACACGCCGCTCGGCCTCGAGGAGGCGCATCGGCAGCTTCGAATCTCGCCCGAGGAGTTCGACGAGGTCGCCGCCGAACTCGGCCGGACCATGGCGCATTTCAAGATCCCGCAGGCCGAGCAGGACGAGGTCCTCGCCGCCTTCGCGGCCCACAAGGGCGAGGTGAACGAGGGGTACAAGGCCGCCGCATAGGCACGCGCCATCCCGCAACAAGTGAGCCGCGGCCCATCTCGGACCGCGGCTCGTGCCCTTCCGGCGTGCCACCGTGCGGGACCGGCGAATCCTGCCTCCGGGCGTATGATCGAGAGCACCCCAAGCGCGTGCCCCGCGCACACCCGAGAGGACGTCTCATGGCGGTAGAACCAACGGCGGCCGGCGGCGCCGCAACCGAGATCACGACGCTCCGGATGGTTATCGGCGGCGAGACCGTCGACGCGGCCGACGGCCAAACCTTCGAGGTCGTGAACCCCGCCACCGGCGCCTCGATCGCGACGGCGCCGCTCGGGGGCAAGGTCGACGTCGACCGCGCTGTCGAGGCCGCGCAGAAGGCGTTCGAGGACCCGAAGGGCTGGGCCAATTGGGCCGCGGGCAAGCGCGGTCGGTCCCTTGCGAAGCTCGGTGAGCTCGTCAAGAAGAGCTCCGAGGAGCTCGCCCAGATGGAGAGCCGCAACACGGGCAAGCCGATCACGAGCGCCCGTGGCGAGATGGCCGGCGTCTGGCTGGTGTTCGACTACTACGCGGGCGCGGCCAACAAGATCTACGGCCAGACGATCCCGGTCGCCAAGCCCGGCCTCGACATCACCCTCAAGGAGCCCATCGGGGTCTGCGGGCTGATCGTGCCCTGGAACTTCCCGCTGTACATGGCCTCGTGGAAGGTCGCGCCGGCCCTCGCCGCCGGCAACACCGCGATCCTGAAGCCCGCCTCGCTGTCGCCGATGACGGCCCTTCGCCTGGGCGAGCTGGCCCTCGAGGCGGGGCTGCCGCCGGGCGTCCTCAACGTCGTTACGGGTCCCGGCGGGAGTGCCGGCGCCGCGATCGCCGCGCACCCGGGTATCGGCAAGGTCGCGTTCACGGGCGAGACGACGACCGGCCAGGAGATCATGCGGCTGGCCTCGAACAACGTGAAGAAGGTCAGCCTCGAGCTCGGTGGCAAGAGCGCCAACGTCGTCTATGCCGACGCCGACATCGAGCGTTTCGCGGCCGAGTCGCCCTACTCGGTGTTCGACAACTGCGGCCAGGACTGCTGCGCCCGCTCGCGGATCCTCGTCGAGCGCTCGGTCCACGAGCAGGTCGTGGAGCTCTTCGCCGAGGCGACGAGGAAGGTCGTCGTGGGCGACCCGTCGGACGACAAGACGGAGGTGGGAACGCTCGTCAGCTTCAAGCAGCGCGACCGCGTGAAGGACTACATCGAGATCGGCCTCGCCGAGGGCGCGAACCTTGTGGTGGGCGGGTCCGCCCCGGATGATCCGGCGCTGGCAACGGGTGCGTACCTCATGCCGACGGTCTTCGACGGCGTCTCGAACGACATGCGGATCGCGAAGGAGGAGATCTTCGGCCCCGTGGTCTCGATCATCCCGTTCGACTCGGAAGCCGACGCGATCCGCCTGGCCAACGCCACGCCGTACGGGCTGTCGGGCTCGGTCTGGAGCCGTGACATCGGCCGGGCGCTGCGCACCGCGAAGGGGATCCAGACGGGCAACCTCTCGGTCAACTCCAACAGCTCGGTCCACATCGAGGCGCCGTTCGGCGGCTACAAGATGTCGGGGATCGGGCGCGAGCTCGGGATGGCCGCGATCGACCTCTACACCGAGACCAAGAACGTCTTCATCGACCTTCGGTGATGGTGGCGCGGCTCCGGACGGGCTGACCGGCGATGGACAACCGTCGCGCCGCAGGGCCGGCGCCCGAGGAGGAGTCGCTCCCCGACGAGGCCGTCTTCACCCCGGTGAGCCTGCCACGGCGCAAGCGGCCGATCGGCGGCGCGGTCATCGCCCTGCTCGTCGGCGGCCTCGCGGTCGTAGGGGTGCTCGGGAGCCGCGAGCACGCGGCGTTGGCCGGGTCGCACGCGAAGCCGCCCGTCGCGGCAGCCCCGGGCAGCGAGGCGTTCCGCGAGGCACCCTGGCGGAGCAGGCCGGGAACCGGCGAGCCGGCGACCGCGGCGTTGCTGGCGATCGACGCGCGGATCGCCGGTCGCCGGCTGTTCCTCAGCGGTGACGTCTTCACGCCGGACGCGTTCATCGTCTTCGTCACGATCGGCGATCTCGACGACAACACCCTCGAGGTGCGATCGGTCGACATGCCGGGCGGCAGCACGGCGTTCCGCCTCGGCGCCAACGATCGCTTCGACCTGACGTTCGAGATGGACGCCTGGCCGACCGCGGCAGCGTGGGCGACCGCGACGGCCTTTGACCGGACTGGCTACCCGATCGAGTCCGTGCGACAGGCACTTGGGGCCGAGTCCGGCGGTGAGCGACTGCCCATCGTGACCGGCGCCGGCGGAATGCCATTCCCGGTTCGTCTCGAGACGCCGGGCACGGAGACGATTCCGGTCACCGGCGATTCCATCACCGTCCAGGCGACCCTCCGCATCCATGCCGATTCCGTGCGGGTCGGGCTCCAGACGATGGACTTCGGGGTCCTCGACTCAACCGTGGTGGCCACCTCGAACATCGACGGCGGCGTCCGTCCGGTGCACGCCCCGACGATCGACGTCGAGCTGGCGCTGCCGACGCCCCGCCCCACTGGCGAGTGGCTCTGGGTCATCGTCACCGCGTACGACGCGGCGGGCGACCCGTTGGGCAGCGTGCGCCGGCTGGTCACGATCGGCGCCCTCGCGGACTAGGGCGCGATCGGAGCAGCGAGGCTCAGCCGGGGCCGCCCGGCGCCCACCGATTGGCGGGCGGCGTGAGATCTGGCCGGCGGCGAGCGAGCCAGTCCTCGAGCGCGTACCACGTGGTCCGAAACGCGATCTCAGGCCACGGGATCTCCTCGGGCGGGAACGCCTGCACGTCGAGGGCCTCCGGTCCGGTCCGAGCCTCGCCGCCCACGACGCGGGCCTCGTAGGCGAGCACGATCACGGCGGCCTCGAGCCGCGCATACAGCCCGATGATCTCCCCGGGCGCCACGTGCAGCCCGGTCTCCTCCAGCGTCTCGCGAATCGCCCCCTCGGTCACCGTCTCGTCGACCTCCAGGAAGCCGCCGGGTTGGGCCCACAGCCCGCGCCCCGGCTCGAAGCCTCGACGAATCAGCAGGACATGGCCCTCGTCGGTGATGGGGATGGTCGAGACGACCAGGCGTGGGTTGACGTACGCGATGTGCCCGCAGGCGGCACAGACGAGGCGATCGCGCTCCTCCCCGGCGACAGGACCGAGCGTCAGCGGACCGCCGCACTGGGCGCAGTGCTTGAGCGATGCGGCCAGCCACTCGGGCGGGCCGCTGCCGAAGGGGTGGTCGGTCGAGCGGCCGTCAGGCCCGCGGGGATGCTGGGTCAGGCGCTCGTCCGCGGTCACGCGGTCAGGATGATGCTCGCGGCGCCGATGGCGAGCCCGATCCCGAGCAGCGCCAGGCCGACCCACGTGAGCCGGAACAGCCCACGCCCGAGGTTGATGGGCATCCAGGCCCAGGCGCTGCGGTAGAAGCGCAGCGCCGCATCACCTGTCGTCACCACGAAGATCGGGACGGCGATCAGCACGCAGAACTTGACGACGGGGCTGCTCATCGACGTGCCGGTCTCGATCGCGGTGATGGCGATCGCTCCGGCGACCAGCGCGATCGCCGACAGGTTGATGTAGTGCTTCTGGAGTGGCGTCGGCTGGGTCTCGGGGATTCGGTCCGGCGGCCGGTCATGCCCGATCGGCTGGCGATCGAGGACGGGCATCCCCGGCTCCCAGCGCGCGTCGTCCATCGTTTCCGGCGGCTCGCGCTCGGTCATCCGAGCGGATTCGCGTTGGACGCGTCGGCGAGCACCGACGCGGTCTGGTCGGCGCGCCAGCGCTCGAGCCGCGTGGCGAGCGCCGGGTCCGCGAGCGCCAGGATCTCGACGGCGAGCAGCGCGGCGTTCTCGGCGTTCCCGATCGCAACCGTTGCCACGGGGATCCCGCGAGGCATCTGGACGATCGAGAGCAGCGAATCGAGGCCCTCGAGCGCCTTGGTCGGCATCGGCACGCCGATGACGGGGAGGATCGTCTTCGCGGCGAGCATCCCGGGCAGGTGCGCCGCGCCGCCCGCGCCGGCGATGATCACCCGGATCCCGCGGCCCGGCGCCGACTCGGCATAGCGGTAGAGATGGTCCGGCGTCCGATGCGCCGACACGACCCGCAGCTCGCTCGGCACGCCCAGCGACTCGAGGACCTCGACCGCCTTCTCGAGCACCGGGAAGTCCGAGCGGCTGCCACCGACGACGCCGACGACCGGCTTCGTCTCGGTCATTCCCGCCATGCGATGTGGCCGGCGCTCTCGCGCGCGCGGTCGAGCGCCTCCTCCGCCGTCGCACCGAGGGCGGTCACGTGGCCCATCTTCCGCCGCTCGAACACCGAGGCCTTGTCGTACAGGTGGAGATGGGCGTCCGGGACGTCGAGCGCCTCGTAGATGCCGATCGGGTGGGCCGGCCGCGGTGCCCCCTCGCCCAGCAGGTTGACCATCGCGACCGCCGGAGATCGCATCTCGACGGATCCCAGGGGCAGGCCGCAGATCGCGCGCAGGTGCTGCTCGAACTGGCTGGTGACCGCGCCCTCGATCGACCAGTGCCCGCTGTTGTGGACCCGCGGCGCGAGCTCGTTGACGACGATCGAGCCGTCGCGCAGCAGGAAGAGCTCGACGGTGAGCGTCCCGACCAGGCCCATCGACGTCGCGAGGTTCACGGCGAGCGTCGCCGCGGCCGTCTCGACGGATTCCGGGACCCCGGCGGGTACGGTGGTCTCGATGAGGATCCCGCGGTCGTGCCGGTTCCTCGCGACCGGGAACGTCCGGCTGACCCCATCGACGTTGCGGACCACGACGACGGACAGCTCCGCCTCGAAATCGAGCTCCCGCTCGAGCAGCGACGGCCACCCGATCCGACCGTCGACCTCGCCGATGGCCGCGGTGCCGTCGAGCCGGACCTGGCTTCGGCCGTCGTAGCCGCCGCGGGCCGCCTTGAGCCGCACCGGATAGCCGAGCTCCGCGGCGCCCACCAGCACGTCTGCGTGCGACGAGACCTCGCGCCACGGCGCCACGGTGCCCTCGTTGGCCTCGACGAACCGGCGCTCGGCGAGGCGGTCCGCGGTCAGCTTGAGCGGGTACGGACCGGGTCGGATCGGGCGGGCGCGATCGTCCAGCGCCGCGACGACGGCCGGGCCGACGTGCTCCAGCTCGTACGTGATCACCGCGCAGCCCTCGGCCATGCGGAGCGCCGCGCCGACGTCGTCGTACGCGCCGATCTCGAGCCGATCCGCGACGCTTGCCGCCGGCGCCTCGGGATCCGGATCCAGCACCACGGCGCGGTAGCCGAGCTCGCGGCCGGCAAGGGCGAGCATCCGGCCGAGCTGCCCGCCGCCGATGATCCCGATCGTCGATGGCGGCGCGATCGGCGGCGGCGCGAAGCCCAGCCGTCGGTAGACCTGGAGGATCCACGCGGTCTTTGAGTGCGTGTACCGCAGCCCCTCCACGGGCCCGGCGTCGGTGATGCCGCGCTTCAGGCCTTCGTATTGCGAGCGCAGGTCCGAGTCGTTCCGCAGCGCGTCCCGGAACGCCAGGTCGCGCGGGTAGTCGCCGCCGATCGGTTGGACGTGGAGGTGGATCCGGAACCGGTGGCCGTCGACGTCCAGCGAGCCGACGGGCATCGGGCGGGTCGGCGGCCACGGATCCGGTCCCGGCTGCGCGCTGAACCCGAGGTCGTACAGCATCGCCACGACGGCCGGGATGTCCGCGGGCTCGGTCTCGATCGAGAGGTCGACGATGCCCTTGCCGGGCAGCCCCGGGACGGCCGTGCTCCCGATGTGCTCGACGGCGAGGTCGGGCCGGTGCTCCCGCACGAGCTCGGCGACACGGGCCGCCGCCTCGACCGTTCGCGGGTCCCATTCGTGGACCTCGGCCTGGAGCCGCTCGTACGGGCCGATGGGCGTCGACGTCGCTTGGGTCGACCGGACCTGCGTCACCGCCGGAGTGTAGGGGAGGGTGGCGGCGCGGCGAACCGGGGCCGTTCGTTACGGGACGTCACCGAGGCTACCATTGCCCGGTGACCATCATCGGAGACCTCGAGCGCCTGTTCGCCACGAGCCTCTACCCATTGCGCGTTCCGATTGCGATCGCGCTCCTTGCCACGGTGGTCGGTCTCATCATCGTCGCGAGGCGGCGAGGCTGGGGTGCGGCGGCGCGGAGACACCCGGCGATGTCGATCAGCGGGGTCGCGATCCTGCTTGTCGTCGGGCTGCCGGTGGCGTGGTACCTGGCCTCGCCGCTGTTCATCCGCACGTCGCTCGCCGAGCCCGAGCCATCCACCGGGCCCCCGCTGGTGACGGGCGCGCCGCCCGCCACGTCGGCATCGAAGGCTCCGAGCCCCACGACCAGCTCGACACCCGAGGCTACGCCAGCCCCGGAGCGCCGCGGTACGTTCGTCGGCGCCGACGACTTCCACTTCGGATCCGGAACGGCCCGGCTCATCGAGATCGCGCCCGGCGAATGGACCGTCCGGTTCGAGCGCTTCTCCGTCCGGAACGGCCCTGACCTGTACGTCTATCTCTCGCCTGACTCTGCTGGCTATGCGGACGGCGCAGTCGAGCTCGGGACGCTCAAAGCGACCGACGGCGACTTCAACACCGACGTCCCCGCCGGCACGGACGCCACCGCCATGCGGAGCGTCGTGATCTGGTGCAAGCAGTTCGCCGTGGAGTTCGCGGTTGCTTCGCTCGAGTGACGGCAAGGGCGGCGCTCGGGCCCTCATTGCCCCATCGGGTACCCTGCCGCGCATGATTCGCTTCGTCGTTGGTCGCCGCCTCGCGGAGGTCGACGTCGGCTAGGTCGCCGACCTCATTGCCCGCCACCGGCGGGTGACGATCGATATCGGTACGGGTGACGGCCGAGCCGTGCTCGACGCGGCCGCCCGTGAGCCGGCCACCCTCGTCCTCGGCCTCGACGCCAACGCGGCGGCGATGGTCGAGTCGTCGCGGCGCGCCGCCGGCCCTGCTCGGAAGGGCGGCCGCCCGAACGCCCGCTTCATCCTTGCCGCCGCGGAGGACCCGCCTGCCGCCCTCGCCTGCTCGGCGGGCCTCGTGACCGTCCGCTTCCCGTGGGGCTCGCTGCTTCGTGGGTGTGTGGGTCTCGAGCCGGGCGTCGCTGTTGGCATCGCTGGCGTGGTCGCGCCTGGTGGAACACTCGAGCTGCTGCTGGCGGCGGCCGACCGTGACGGCCTCGAGGGCATTGCGACCGACGTTGGCGGGATGGTGGCTGCGGCTGCAGGAGCGTTTGCGCCGCTCGGGTTCCTGATGTCGATCGGTCGAGCGGCGACCGACGCCGAGATCGCGGCGTCCGGCTCGTCGTGGGCGAAGCGTCTCGTCGCGGGTCGTCACCTGCGCAGCCCGGCCAACGGCGCGCCAGCCACAAACGGGTCCGATCGATCGGTGGCGCTCGTCCGATTCGTTCGCCGCGGCGCTCGATAGGATTCGCGGCGATGACCGACCGTGTTCCGCTCCTGCTGGACGTCGACACCGGGATCGACGACGCGCTGGCCCTCCTCTACGCCTGTGCCGCTCCGGATGCCGATCTCGTCGCGGTCACGTGCATCGGGGGCAACGTCGATGCTCGCCAGGTCGCGGCGAACACGCTGGCCGTCCTCGGACTCGCGGGCCGGCCGGACGTGCCGGTGTACCTCGGAAGCGAGCAGCCGCTGCTGAAGGCGCTGAAGACGTCGACGGAGACCCACGGGCCGCACGGGCTCGGCTACGCGGAGCTGCCGGCGCCGACTCGCGGGTTGGCGGAGGGCCATGCGGCAGATCGGATCGTCGAGCTGGCACGGGAGCGACCAGGCGAGCTGCTCCTGGTGACGCTCGGGCCCCTCACGAATCTCGCCCTCGCGCTGGAGCGGGAACCCTCGCTCCCGAGCCTCCTCCGCGGCTGGGTCCTGATGGGCGGCGCGTTCCGCGCGGGCGGGAACACGACACCGACCAGCGAGTGGAACATCCACGTCGATCCTGACGCCGCGAAGGTGTGCTTCTCCGGGTGGGCGGCCGCCGGCTCCGCGGGCCCGCGCGACGGCCATTCGCGGCCGCTCGCGATGGGCCTCGAGGTGACGGAGCAGGCGCGCATGCGGCCCGAGAACCTCCGCCACCTGGCCGTTCGCGCGGATGCGCAGCCGCTCGACGCGGATCCGCTCGGGCGTGAACCGATCGCGGCCGTCGGGACCGTGGCCGAGAACCCCGTCCTCCGGTTCGTCACCGACGCGATGCGCTTCTACTTCGAGTTCCACGCAAGGTACGACGGCTTCTACGGCGCCTTCATCCACGATCCATTCGCGGTCGCAGCGGCACTCGATCGGACCTTGGTTCGTTCGGAACCGATGTTCGTCGATGTGGAGACGGGGGCGAATCTCGCCCACGGGATGACCGTCGCGGACTGGCGCCACCTCACCGGCAAGGCCCCGAACCTCGACGTCGCCGTCGAGGGCGATGCGGCCGCCTTCCTCGAGCGGTTCATCGATCGTGTCGGCGGGCTGGCCGCCCGGCGCGCCGGCGTGGCACGCTAGCCGGCGAAGGGAGGTCGGCGATCACGGCTTCGTGGGCGCGGATCTCGGTCGGGATCGCGACGGCCGCCGTCGTGCTGCTGCTCGGCACGGCCATCGGCGGGACGTTCGACAACCGAGTCGACGACTTCGGCATCGCGGCGGGAGCGCGAACGCTGACCATCATCGGGCTGGTCGCCATCGTGCTCGGGGTCGCGGCGTACGCCGCGGTCGAGTGGGCCCAGACGCGTCGCATCGAGTCGATCGCCCGGCAGTTCGGGACGCGCACCATCGTGCTCATCCCGTTCGCGATCGCGATCGACATCGTCCTCGGGCAGACCGTGGGGAGCTACCTCCGATTGCCCATCTACCTCGATTCGCTCGGGACGATCCTCGTCGGCGTCCTCGCCGGCCCGATCGCGGGGGCGGCGACCGGCCTCCTTGCGAACCTCGCGTGGACCTTCCTGCTCGCGGGCACGCCCCTCGGCTCGGCCTACGCCTGGCCCTTCGCGATCGTCGCGGCGGAGATCGGCTTCGTCGCCGGGCTCGTCGGGCAGGCCGGCCTCATGCGATCGCGCCCCAGGACGCCGCTGCCGAACCTGCTCGCGGGGATCACCGGTGCGGTGGCGGTCCTCGGCGGGCTCGCCGTGCTCGTCGTCCTGCCGTTCTATCAGACCCTCTGCGCAGATGCGGTCAACGGGACCGAGCTGCCACTCTGCGCACCCGTCCTGCTGGCCGACATCGAGAACCCGCTGTTCTTCCTGGTCGGCCTCGTCGTGATGGGCCTCGTCGCGCTCGCCGTCATCGGCCTGCTCGTGAGACTGGCGATCGATCGAGACCTCGGCGCGGTGTTCGCGCTCGTGGCCGGGGCCGTCTGCGGCGTCATCTCCGCGCTCATCTCAGCCCCGATCGCGACGCTGGTGTTCGGCGGCGTGACGGGCTCGGGAACGGACGTGCTGGTGCTGGCCTTCCTCCAGGCCGGCGCGGACCTCCAGACCGCGGTGGTCCAACAGGGCCTCCTCTCGGACACGATCGACAAGTCGCTGACCTACGTGCTCGTGTTCTTCCTCCTCGCAGCCACGTCCCGGAGGGTGATCGCGCGCTTCCCGCAGGGCCCGAAGGTCATCCGGATGGCCGAGGGCTGACCGGCTGGCGTCCTACGAGCGCCTGAACCCGCTCACCAAGCTCGTCGTCGCGATCGCGACGACCGTCGCGACGCTTGTCCTCGGCGGCTACGTGGCGCCGCTCGTCTTGCTGTGTCTCGCCGTCGTGCCGGGCGCCTGGGCGTCCGGGAGGCTCGGGCGGGTCGTGCGGGCAGCGGTCCTCGCGACGCTGCCGTTCGCGATCGCTGTCGGGCTGGTCCAGGGATTCGGCGGGCTCGGTGAGACGGTCCTGTTCAGGATCGGCCCGCTCGAGGCGACGGCCGAGGGCCTGAACGCGGCGGCGCAGGTGAGCCTCCGGCTGTTTGTCATGGCCGCCGCGCTGGCGCTCTTCGGGCTGACGACGCCAGCGAGCGAGCTGGTCGCCGACCTGGAGCGGCGCGGCGTGTCCCCTCGGCTGGCGTTCGCCGCTTCGGCCACGTTGGGGGCCGTGCCTGCGCTCATCGTGCAGGCGCGGGTGGTGCGCGACGCGCAGCGCGCTCGGGGCCTCGACATCGATGGCGGGTTCGCGGCCAGGATCCGGGGCGTGGTGCCCCTCGCGGCGCCGCTGGTCCTCGGGACGCTGCACGGCGTCGAGCAGCGGGCGCTGGCCCTCGAGGCACGGGCGTTCGGGCGACCGGGGCGACGGGAGCCGCTGTGGGTGCCGCCGGACTCGGCGATGGAGCGGATCGTTCGGTCGGCCGTCGCGGTCGCCGTCGTGGCGCTGGTGGTCGCCGGGGCCGCCGGCGCACTTCCCCGCCTGCCCTAGGTTCCTGGATGCTCGTCCTGCGCGACCTTACCTACCGCTACCCGGGCGAGCGTCGCGCGGCGCTCGACGGTGTCTCGCTCGCGATCGGCGCGGGCGAGATCGTGGGCGTGACGGGCCCGAACGAGGCGGGGAAGTCGACGCTCTGCCTGGTCGCGGCGGGTCTCGCTCCCGCGTCGATCGGCGGCGAGCTGGCGGGCGAGGTCCACGTGGCCGGCGAGCCGCTGCGAAACCTGCGGTCGTGGGAGGTCGCGGGTCGCGTCGGAATCGTGTTCGCGGAGCCCGCGAGCCAGCTGTCCGGCGTGACGGACACCGTCTTCGCCGAGGTGGCGTTCGGGCCGGTGAACCTTGGCCTGCCCGCGGCGGAGAGCCGGGCTCGCACCGAGCGCGCGTTGGCGCGGCTCGGGATCGCCGACCTGGCCGAACGCCGGCCGGACCGCCTCTCGGGTGGGCAGCAGCAGCTTGTCGCGATCGCGTCGATGCTCGCGATGGAGCCGCGCGCGCTGGTCCTCGACGAGCCCGTCGCCGAGCTCGACCCGGACGGGCGGCGGCTCGTGGGCGAGAGCCTCCGCTCCCTCGCGCGGGCCGGCACGGCCATCCTCGTGACCGAGCACGACCTCGATTTCCTGGGCTCGATCTGCGACCGCGTCGTCTCGACCGAAGCCGGGCGGCTGATCGCGTGATTCGCTGCGAGGGCCTGACGTTCGCCTACCCCGACGGGACACGTGCGTTGGACGGCATCGACCTGTCGATCGAGGCGGGCGAACGGGTTGCGATCATCGGGCCCAACGGGTCGGGCAAGACGACGCTCGTGCGGCACTGGAACGGCCTGCTCCGCCCGACAGCCGGCCGCGTCCTGATCGACGGGCGATCCACGGAGGACCGACGCGTCGCGGAGCTCGCTCGATCCGTGGCCATGGCCTTCCAGGATCCGGCACGGCAGCTGTTCCAGCGGACCTGTCGAGCGGAGGTCGCGTTCGGCGCTCGAAACGCGGGCCTGCGCGGGCGGGATCTCGACACGGGAGTGGAATCCGCCCTGGATGCCGTCGGGCTCGCGGCGGAGGCCGGGACGACACCGTACGACCTCGGCCCATCGCGCCGGAGACTGCTCGCGATCGCCAGCGTCGTCGCGATGCGTACGCCAGTCGTGGTCCTCGACGAGCCCACGATCGGTCTCGACGCGCCACAGCGGGCGATCGTCGCAGCCCTCATCGACCGGCTGGCAACCGAGGGCCGAACCATCGTGGCGATCAGCCACGACCCCCAATTCGTGGCCGCGAGCTTCGAGCGTGTCCTCCGACTCGAGCGCGGGCACCTCGTCGCTGAAGGCCCGCCGGCCGTCGCGTAGCCAGGTCGCGCGGCGGCTAGACGTCCGGGGAGCGGCGGCTCGCGACCAGGAGCAGGAACGACGTCTCTACGAGGTCGACGCCGGCGATCACCAGTCCGATCACGAGCGGGAGCGGCTCGGCGAGCAGCCAGCCGACCGCCGCCGTGAAGCTCGCGGCCGCGAGGAAGACGAGCCGCACCCCGCGAACCATGGCGCCGAGATCGGCCTCGGCGATCCGCCCGGCGTCGCCGTCGGGACCGCGTCGGACCGCGCCGTCGATGCGGCGGACGGCGGTGATCAGCAGGCGCCCGCCGACGACGATCGCGAGCCCTGCGAGTGCGGCCCGCACGATCGGCGGCGGCCCCGCCACGAGAGCGAGGAAGTCTGGCGCCAGCCCGGCGACCATCGCCACCGCGACGGCCGCGATGCCGGCGAGGAGCGCGAAGGCGATGAAGAGCCGCCCACCCAGCCAGGCAGAGCGCTCAGCCATCGATCGTCACCGCCACCTCGTGAACCCCGCCGTCGACGATCCGCCACGCGCGAACGGACGGCGCGCGGGTTGACGCGTCTGCCTCGGCAGGGTCGAGGGAGACCAGGACGTACAGCGAATCCGGGTAGTGCGACTCGCGGAGGTCCGTCGGCGACGGTCGTGCCGGCGACGAGACGTGCGAGTGGACGATCGCCCAGAAGGCCTCGTCGGCGTCGTCGGTCTCGACCGTCAGCCGCAGCAGGTCGTCGGGATCGATCGCGTAGCGATACGGGGAGGCAAGCGGGTTCCGGAGCGGGACCCAGCGCGTGGCGACCCCGCCTTCGGCGGCCGGTCGATCACCGACGATGATCCCGCAGGCCTCGTTCGGGACCGCTCGCATCGCATGCGTGACGATCGAGTCACGCATCGCCGCCGGAAGCGCGACTGCTGCCGGGCCCGGGTGGGCCTGGCCGGCGGCCCCCGGGAAGTACGCGTCGTCCCCGATCCGCGAATCGCGGCCGATTGCCGGGTCCGGCTCGGTCACCACCAGCTGACCCCGCCCTCGAGCTCTTCCTCCATCTCGTCGAGGTCTTTCGTGTAGGTCCCCGCGGACAGGTACTTCCATCCCCCGTCCGGCAGGAGCGCGACGATCGTTCCGGCACCGAGCGTCGAGGCAACGCGGGCGGCCACCGAGAGAATCGCGCCGGAGGACGGCCCCGCGAAGATCCCCTCCCGCGCGAGCAGGTCCCGGGCGGCCTCGATCGCCTCTCGGTTCGAGACGACGTACCGATCGTCGAGCACGGCCGGATCGAAGATCTCCGGTACGAACCCGTCGTCGAGCGAGCGGAGCCCCTGGACCGACTCCCCCGGGAGCGGCTCGGCCGCCACGATTCGCACACCCGGCTTTGCACGCCGCAGGAACCGGCCAACGCCGGTCAGCGTCCCGCCGGTACCCAACCCGGCCACGAACACGTCGAGCTCTGGAACGGCGTCGAGGATCTCCGGGCCGGTCGTCTCCTCATGCACACGGGGGTTGGCCGGGTTGGCGTACTGATCCGCCATCACGAAGCGCGGGTCGCGGTCGACGAGGTCGCGCGCGAGCGCGATGGCGCCGTTCGAGCCGAGCGCCCCGGGCGAGTCGATGACCTCCGCGCCGTGCAGCGCGATCAGCTGCCGCCGCTCGAGCGTGACGTTGTCCGGCATGACCACCGCGACGCGGTAGCCCTTCCGGCGCCCGATCATTGCGAGCGCGATCCCGGTGTTGCCGGAGGTCGCCTCGAGGATGATCGAGTCGGGCTCGAGCCGGCCGTTCGACTCCAGGTCCTCGATCAGGGCGCGGGCGACGCGATCCTTGACCGAGCCCGTCGGGTTGGCGGCCTCGAGCTTGGCGAAGAGGCGAACGTCGGGGCTGGGCGAGAGCCGGGAGATCTCGACGATCGGCGTGCCCCCGATCGACTCGACCAGGCCATCGAACCTCGCCGCCCGCGCCGCGATTGGCGCGGTCACCCTCAGCCTCCCGCGATCGCCGGCAGCAGCCGGATCTCGTCGCGCTCCGCGATCGGCGTCGCGAGGCCTTCGAGGTATCGAACGTCGCGGCCGTTGACGTAGACGTTGACGAAGCGGTGGAGCTCGCCCTCGGCCGTCAGCAGCTGCTCGGCGAGACCCGGGTGACGCCCGACGAGCGCCTGCACGGCGTCGCCGACCGTCCCGCCCTCGACCTCGATCGAGCGCTCGCCGTTGGCGTTCGCGCGGAGGACCGACGGAAGCTTGATGGTGCTCACTGCGGGCCGCCGATCGCCGGGCCGCCGCCGATCGCCGA
Organism: uncultured Chloroflexia bacterium; assembly: GCA_963722105.1. Lineage (GTDB taxonomy): Bacteria > Chloroflexota > Limnocylindria > Limnocylindrales > CSP1-4 > UBA5189. The sequence goes on from CAVRKQ010000001.1 coordinate 157,928, forward strand.
GCCACCCGCCCCGAAGCTGCCGAGCACGAACGGCTGGTCCGCCCCGAACGTCGATGGTGCCGTCCAGTCGCCGCGCACCCGTGCCGCTCGCGCCTCGTCGGAGCAGGTGGGGCACTTCGGATCCCGGTTCAAGCGGAGCTCGGAGAACGTGCCGTCGAGGGCATCGAACAGCAGCAGGCGCCCGACGAGCGGCTCGCCCATACCGATGAGGAGCTTCAGGACCTCGTTCGACTGGAGCATGCCCATGATCCCGGGCACCACCCCGAGGACGCCGGCCACGGAGCAGCCGGGCGCGAGCTCCGGCGGGGGCGGGGTCGGGTAGAGGCAGCGGTAGCACGGCCCCTCGTACGGCACGAACGTCGTCAGCTGGCCCTCGAACCGGAACACGGAGGCATGGACCACCGGGATGCCGGCCGCGACCGCCGCGTCGTTGACGAGGTAGCGGGTCTCGAAGGTGTCGGTCCCGTCGAGGATCACGTCGTAGCCGGCGATGAGCCGCTCGACGTTGTCCTCCTTGAGCATCTCGTCGTAGGCAACGACGTGGACGTCCGGGTTGAGCGCCTGGATCGTCTGCCGCGCGGAATCGACCTTCTTCATGCCGAGCCGCTCGGTCGAGTGGATGACCTGGCGCTGGAGGTTGCTGGCCTCGACGACGTCGAAGTCGACGATGCCGAGCGTGCCGACCCCGGCCGCCGCAAGGTACAGGCCCGCGGGGCTGCCGAGCCCGCCGGCGCCGATGAGGAGCACCTTCGAGTCGAGCAGGGCTGCCTGGCCCTTCGTCCCGACCTCGGGGATCAGGAGGTGGCGGCTGTAGCGCGCCTGCTGGGCCGGGGTCAGGGTCGCCGGCGCATCGATCGGCAGGTTGTCGGCCTGCCACTGGAGGATCCCTCCGGCCAGGTTGACGACGTTCGTGTAGCCCAGCGCCTGGAGCTGCGCCGTGCCGCGGCCGGATCGAGCGCCGCTCCGGCACTGGAGGATGATCTCCGTGTCCTTGTCGGGCACCGCTGCGGCGATGCCCTGGTCGAGCTGGCCGAGCGGGATGAAGAGGGCGTTGGCGATGTGGCCGGCGTCCCACTCGACCTGCTCGCGGACGTCGATCAGGGTCGCGCCGGCATCGTGCCGGGCCTTCGCCTCGGGCGGGCTGATCTCACGGATGGCGGTTTGCATGTGGGGTTGGGTGCTCCAGTGGTGCGCCGCGTCGGGCGGCGAGGGTCGATCGAGGGAGACGCGTCCCGCGAGCGGGACGGTCGATCTGCGCCGGCCGTCAGGCCGGCGAGTGACACCTGCAGCAGCGCTGGCGATCGACGGTGCCGCTCATGCGGGCGTCGCCTTCGCGGCGTCGGCCTTCGGCTCGGTAGCGGACGTCGCTGCGGGCGCGGCCTTCGACGGGCCGAGCGCACCCTGGAGCGTCTCGAGCGAGAGCAGCGCGCACTTCATGCGCGCAGGGCTGATCTCGATGCCAAGCATCTCGAGCACGTCGCCCGAGGTGATGCCGGCGGCGGCATCAACGGGCTTGCCCTTGATCTCATCGGTCAGGAGCGAGGTCGAGGCCTGGCTGATCGCACAGCCGCGACCGGTGAACCCGACGCCCGCGATCTGCCCGTCCGAGACGCGCAGCTGGAGCGTGATCCGATCGCCGCAGAGCGGGTTCGCACCCTCCTGCGTCGTGGTCGGGTTGTCGAGCACGCCGAAGTTATGGGGGCGTCGGTAGTGCTCGAGGATGTAGTCGCGGTACAGATCGTCCATCAGGATCTCGAATTCTACCCTCGGCGCTCTCAGGCGCCGAAGATGCGCTTGACCTCGTGGAGGCCTGCCATGAGGGCATCGATGTCGGCCTCGGTGGTGTAGACGTTGAAGCTTGCGCGGGCGGTCGCCGGCAGGTCGAGGCGCTCGTGCAGCGGCATCGTGCAGTGGTGACCAGCCCGGACCGCGACGCCCGACCGATCCAGCACCTGCGCGACGTCGTGGGGATGGACGCCCGGCACGTTGAACGGCATCACGCCGCCGCGGAGATTCGGGTCCAGCGGGCCGTAGAGGGTGACGTCCGGGTGCTCCCGCGCGAACGCGGCGAAGGCGTACACGAGCAGCTCGCGCTCGTGGTCGCGGACGCGACCCATGCCGAGCTGCCCCAGGTACTCCGCGGCCGCGCCGAGCCCGATGCCCGCGGCGATGTCCGGCGTTCCCGCCTCGAACTTCCAGGGGATGTCGTTCCACTCCGACCGGCGGAGGTGGACCTCGCGGATCATGTCGCCGCCGGCCATGAACGGCGGCATCGCCTCGAGCAGCTCGCGTCGCGCCCACAGCGCCCCGGAACCCGTTGGGCCGAGCATCTTGTGCCCGGAGAACGTGTAGAAGTCGGCGCCGATGGCCTGGACGTCCACGGGCACGTGCGGGACCGCCTGGGCGCCATCGATCAGCACCAGCGCGCCGGCCTCGTGGGCCTTCGCGGTCATCTCGGCGACGGGGTTGATCGTGCCGAGGGTGTTGGAGACGTGGGTGAACGCCACGAGCTTGGGCTTGAGCCGGAGGAGGACATCGAACACGTCCTGGCGGAGGATCCCGTCGTCGGTGATCGGGATGAACTCGAGGTCGCCGTCACGCTCCTGCGCCAGGATCTGCCACGGGACCAGGTTCGCGTGGTGCTCCATCTCGGTGAGCACGATCGCGTCCCCGCGGTCGATGTTCCGGCGACCCCACGAGTACGCGACGAGGTTGATGGCCTCGGTGGCGTTGCGGGTGAAGATCACCTCGTGGCTTTCCGGGGCGTTGATGAAGCGGGCCACGGAGGCGCGAGCCGCTTCGAACGCCGCGGTCGACCGCTCGGCGATCTCGTAGATGCCGCGGTGGATGTTGGCCGCGTACTCGCCGTAGTAGCCGCCGAGCGCATCGATCACGAACTGCGGCTTCTGGCTCGTCGAGGCTGAGTCGAGAAACACCAGCGGCTTGCCGCGGACCTGCGTCTGCAGCACCGGGAAGTCGCGCCGAATGACCTCCGCGTCTAGCTTGCCGTCGCGAATTCGCCCGTCGAACGTCGAGTCGACCTCCGGCGCGGGCTCGGTCGCTCGTGGCGCGGTGATCGTCATGCCGCGTGGGTCCCGGCCGGCTCGGGCTCACCGAGGTCCGGGCCCTGCGGGACGAGCAGCGCCTCGTCCGGAACGTTCGGTTCGAGGCCGGCCTCGCGGAGGATCGGGCCGTAGCCCTCCGCCTCGAGGCGCAGCGCGAGGTCCTTGCCGCCGCTCTTGACGATCCGGCCCTGCGCGAGGACGTGGACGACGTCCGGGGTGATGTAGTTCAGGAGCCGCTGGTAGTGGGTGATCAGCAGCACGCCGAGCTCCGGGCTGAGCATCGCGTTGACGCCCTCGGCGACGACCCGCAGGGCATCGATGTCGAGGCCCGAGTCGGTCTCGTCGAGGATCGCCATCTGCGGCTCGAGCATCGCCATCTGGAGCATCTCGAGGCGCTTCTTCTCGCCGCCGGAGAAGCCCTCGTTGACGTAGCGCGCAGCGAAGCTCTCGTCCATCCGGAGCATCGCCAGCTTCGCCCGCATCTTCTTCCGGAAATCCATCATCGAGACGCCGCCCTTGATGGCGTCCGTGGGGTCGATGTCGGGGTTCTTGTCGATGCCCTGGAGCTTGGCGTTGAGCGCGCTTCGGATGAAGCTCGCGACGCTCAGGCCGGGGATCGCGGTCGGGTACTGGAACGCCAGGAACATCCCGAGGCGAGAGCGCTTGTCCGGGCTGAGCGCGAGCACATCGCGGCCGCGCCAGGTGACGGTCCCGCCCTTCACGACGTACGACGGGTGGCCCATCAGGGCGTAGGCGAGCGTCGTCTTGCCCGAGCCGTTCGGGCCCATGATCGCGTGAACCTCGCCGGGGCCGACTTCGAGGTCGATGCCCTGGAGGATTTCGCGGTCGGGCGCGGCGGCAGGCGCGACCCGGAGGCCGCGGATGGTGAGTCGGTTGTCGTCGGCGCCCGGCTTCGCGGTTGCGCCGTTGGTCTGGTCGGTCACGAGGTCGTCAGCGCTCCTTCGAGGGTTGGCTGGTCGGTCGGGGTCGCAGTCCGCGGCTGGACCGAGACGACCCGCTGCGGAACGAGGTCCGCGAGGGTCACGCCCTCCAGCGCGCCGGCGACGGCGTCCCGGACGCGGACCCAGAGCAGGTTCACCGTGCAGGTCGAGGTGCGCGCGCACGCATCGTGGGCGTCGTCCTCGGTCGCGCAGATCATCGGTGCGAGCGGCCCTTCGAGGGCGCGGAGGACCTCGCTCATCGGGATCGCGGCCGGCGGCCGAGCGAGCTCGTAGCCGCCGTGCGCACCGCGAGTCGAGACGACGAGCCCCGCGTCGCGAAGCACGAACGCCAGCTGCTCGAGGTAGGCCCTGGGCATGTCTTCGGCGGCCGCGATCTCGGCAAGCGACGCCGGTCCGGCGCCGAAATGGCGCCCCAGCTGGACCATGAGCCGAACGCCGTACTCACCCTTGGTCGAGAACGCGACGGCACCAGTCCCGTGGAAGGCGGGCCGGTGCGGTGCGGGGTTCGGTGTGGTCGTCTCGGAGCTCAGGTGGGCGTCCTCAATCCCAAGTGATCTTGTCGGGATTGAGTGTACGAACGCCCCCGCGGAGCGTCAATCGAGGTCGATCAGTAGGTGCAGACCTGGAGTTCGTCCCTCGAGCTCCAGCGCATCGTGGGCGTCGTAGTCCGCCTTGGTCGTGAGGTGGAGGACACCCGTCCCGGTGGCAGAGGGCGTCGGCGTCGTAGCCATTGACGCCGTGGGAACCGCCGACGGCGGCACAACCGGCGAACATGCGGCGATCACGGCGACCAGGAGGATCACGGCGACCGGCCGGCCGGATCGAGTGGTCAGGACACGACGAGCTGGATGCGGCCTCGGCGGATGCGGGGGCGAGAACGACGAACGCGGCGGCGGGGCTGGTCGTCGAGATCCGAGCCCGGCAGCGACGTTGGCCACCAGGTGATCATCGGCTGGTCGGAGCGCGCGGTCCAGCGCCATCTCCTATGGAAGAGCCCGGCGACCTCGAGCCAGTGACTCGACATTTGCGCGGCAGTATGCCCGCATCCGCCGTGCTCGTGTTGATGCTTTTGTACCGGTTTGGCCGCCGTTTGTTAGGTCGCTGCAACCTCTTGATCGGCGATGACACTCGGCGCCGGGGCATCCAGAACGTGCTCGATGACCTGGGCCGTCGGCATCGCGGCGCCTTCGGCCATGAGTTCCTCGGCCCGGGCCGCTCCGAGGCGCTCAACGGCGAGCTCGCGCGGCTCGCGAAGGTGGAGGACCTTGACCGGCGCGAGCATGACCCCGTTCTCCTCGACAACGCGGTAGGTGGCCCCGGCCGCTCGCGCACCGAGCTCCGCGTCGCCGTCCGTGAGCGCAACGATCGCGGCCATCCCGAGGGCCCGCGCGACACCGGACGCGTTGTCGTTCTCGGCGAACCAGCGGAGGCCGTCCCTGACGTACTGCCATGAGGTCGCCGCATCGCCGGCCTTGAGGTGGACAGCGGCGTGGAAGGTCATGCTGTCGGCGACCTGGTACTCGGCGCCGGCGGCGCGAAACTCGGCGAGGTTCTGGCCCTCGAGCTCGAGCGCGTTGTCGTAGTCGCCGGTCAGGAAGACTGCGAGGACGAGCGCCTGCCGGGCCTTCGGAATCCCGGCGGTGGAGCCGGCCGCCGTGAACAGCTCGAGCGCCTTCGCCTCATGGTCACGGAGCGTGTCGGGGTCGCCGGCGACCATCGAGATGAAGCCGACGTCGTAGTGGCCCTCGGCGCGCTGGATCGGGTCACCGGTCTCCTCGGCGAGCTCGAGTCGACGCTGGTAGGCGGCACCCGCCGCGGCGATGTCATCGCCCCAGTACGCCAGACTGCCGACGGCGGCGAGCGCATCGATGTGGAGCTGCGTGTCGGATGGCGGGGTCTGGAGCAGCCGCTCGAGCAGGTCGCGGCCCTCGCGGATGACGCCGCGCTGCTGGAACCAGCGCCAGATCGGCGCGACGGCACGGAGGCCCAGGCTTGGATTGCCGGTTCGAAGCGCCCACATCGCCGCCGCGCGAACGTTGTGCTGCTCGCGGTCGAGGCGTCGGACCGTGACCTGCCCCGCAGGACCCAGGATTCTCGGACCGGCATCCTCGGTGAGCGCCGCGATCGCGTGCGCGTGGCGAGCCTCGACGAGCTCGCGCTCCCCCGCCTCCTCCAGGCGCTCGACGGCGTACTCGCGGAGGAGCGGGTGGAGGTCGAACCGAGGTTCCGCGCCGGCACCCTGATCGGAATCCGCCGCTTCAATGCGGACGAGGCTCTTGTCGGCCAGCGACTCGAGCCCGTCGAGGATGTCGATCCCGAGATCGCCGTCTGGATCGACGACGGGCAGTGCGAGCTCGGCGCTCCAGCCGCCGGCAAAGACGCCGACCCGCCGGAAGAGGCGGCGCTCCGGCTCGCTGAGCAGCTCGTGGCTCCACGTGATCGCGCCGCGGAGCGTGCGCTGGCGCTCGGGCACGTCGCGAGAGCCGCCACCGAGGTCGAGGCTCGAGGTCAGGCGTTCGAGGATGAGCGCCGGGCTCAGCAATCGGACGCGCGCGGCGGCGAGCTCGATGGCCAGCGGGAGCCCGGAAAGCCGATCGCAGATCTGCCGGATGACGGCGCGCGCCTCGTCGTCGAGCACGAGGTCAGGTCGCAACGCCGTCGCCCGTGCCGTGAACAGCTCGACGCCCGCCTCCGCATCGAGCGGCGGGACCGCGTGGCCGCGCTCGCCGGAGATGCGCAGGAGCTCGCGACTCGTGACCAGCAGGCGCACGGCCGGCGCGCCTCGAGCGAGGGTCGCGACGATGTCGGCACCCGCCGGGAGCAGCTGCTCGAGGTTGTCGAGGAGGAGGAGCAGCTCGCGGTCGCGGAGGTGCTCGCGCAACGAGGTCTCGACGGTCCTGCCCGGCAATTCGCGCACGCCGAGGGTCGACGCCATCGTGGACTCGAGCAGCCCCGGCTCGCGCACGGCGGCGAGGTCGACGAACCACGTCCCGTGCGGGAATCGGTCGCGAGCTGCCTCGGCGACGCCAAGGGCGAGGCGCGTCTTGCCGCTCCCGCCGGGCCCGGTCAGGGTCAGGATCCGGGTCTCGGCGAGGAGGTCGCGCAGCGTGGCGACCTGCTCGGCCCTGCCGACCAGCTCTGTGACCTCGCCCGGGAGGTTCGACGGCGGGTCAAGCGTGCGCAGGCGGCGATCGTCGTCGGCGGCGCCGAGGACGACGAGTCGGTGGAGCCTTCGTGGCTCCTCGAAATCCTTGACCGCGCGAAGGCCGTCGTCGACGAGGGTCGCGCCGTCACCCAGATTCCCAGAGGCATTGCCGAGCGCGTCGACAAGTGCCTGCGAGAGGACGATCTGGCCGCCGTTGCCTGTCGCGGCGATCCGCGCCGCGTAGTTCACGTCGATGCCGACGTAGTCCTCGGGCTCGTGCTGGCTGGTTCGATGCCGGATCCGGCCCTCGCCGGTGTGGGCGCCCATCCGAACCTGGACCTGGCACGTCTCGGGCCAGTCGGCGGCCGCGATGGCGCGCTGCGCGGATACCGCTGCCTCGATCGCCGCCGCTGGGCTCGCGAACGCGGCGAAGAACGCATCGCCCTCGGTCTTCACGACGGCGCCACCCGCGCCCTCGATGGCGCCCCGAAGCAGCTGGTCGTGGCGCCCGACGATCGCCGACCAGTCCGCCGAGCCGACGGTCTGCTCGAGGCGTGTCGAGCCCTCGATGTCCGTGAAGAGGAAGGTGACCGCTGGACCAACCGGCAACGACATGTCGCCGTGCATCTTGGCACTCAAGGGAAGGATGGGGCCGGGTAGTGTCCGCATGCAAATCGGCGTGCGCCGCTGCGCCGATCACAGGGAGGGCAGCAATGTCGAGAGCCATCGAGACGCACGGGTCCCCCGGAAGCCGAGATCACCTGCGACGTCGCGTTCTGCTCGCCCACGGCGTCGGCTTGACGCTCCTCGGACTGGCCAACGCGGTGCTCGCGACCATCGGGTGGCTGGGCCGGGTCGGGCCCCACACGTTCCTTGCGGAGAATCGCCTCGCGCATGCGGGCCTGATCCAGGCGTATCTCCTCGCGGCTCTCCTCGGTGCTGTCCTCGTGCTCGGCTCCCGTCAGCCGGTGCCAAGAACGTGGAACTTCGTGGGGGCCGGGGCCCATCTCGCGATCCTGTCCGCCTACGCCTTCCACTGGAACTACTTCCTGGAGATCCCGGGTGGCGAGATCATCCGGAACGCCGTCTTCATCCACGTGGCGGCTGTCGCGATCGAGCTGTTTGCCGCGGCCGGCGGCCGGAGCCCTCGCGCGACGACGGGCTAGCGCTCGGACACCGTCGCGGCGAGCTCCTGCCGCCAGGCCACGGTCGCGGGCACGTTGTTGAACGTGTACACGTGGAGGCCGATGACGTTGGCCACCGGGTCTGCCAGGACCGGCGCGAGGTCGCGCAGGAGGCGCGAGGGCTTGTAGACCCCGCCCGACTTCAGGAGCTGCCCGACGAACCGGTAGTTGCGGAGGACGAACTTCGAGGCGTCCTTGACCCCGATCCGGGCGCTGATCGACATGAGCTTCGGGACCTCGGCGACGCCCGGGATTCCGAGCTTGACCCGGAGATCGATGCCCTCCGCGCGGCGCTCCGAGATGAACATCGCGATCGCCTTCGGGTCGAAGCACAGCTGGGTCGTCATGTACTGGACGAACGGCGCCTTGTCGCGCAGCGCCTGAGCAAGCACGTCGGCCGGGATGTCCGGGTGGCCCTGTGGGTAGCACGGGCAGCCGAGCTCCGATGGGAGCTGACCGAGGTCGGCCATCGCGCGCAGCACCGAGAGTCCATCGAGGAACTCGCCGGGCTCGTCCGCGTCGCCACCGACGACGAACGCCCGGTCGATGCCGGCATCCCGGAGCCGCGAGAGCAGCGTGGCGAGGTGCGCGCGGTCGCGGATCATCCGGGCCGAGAGGTGGGGGATCGCGCGGAGGCCCGTCGCCTCCAGCTCGACGGCCAGGTCGACCGTCGTCTCGATCGACTTGCCGGGCGAGGCGGTCACCGAGATCGTCGCGCCCCGCGGCAGAGCGGCGGCCTGGTCGCGGACGTTCTTGAGCGGGATCAGCTCGAACGTCGGGTCCTGGAGCACCCGGACCAGCGCCGCCGCTCCTTCGGCGTCGAGCTGACCACGCCAACGAGTCAGCATGCTTCGGCGTCAGCCGTGTGGCCGACCGGGCCAACAACCACTCCATTTCGCGCACGACGGTCCGAAGCTAGGCCCCCAGCCCATTCGAGAGCGGCGGAGGGGGTCAATGGCGCCGTGATGATGTTGAGCATTGGCTTTCTAGCCCAGCTCGGGGCGATACGGCACGGAATGTTGTGGCTGGCAGCCCCATCTCAAGCTGGACACGGAGCCTTACGCGCCATCAAACGTCGGAATCGGGGAAGGCCGCCTTGCGTTGGGCGATGTACTCGAGCAGCGCCTCGTCGACGCCCGGATCGATCGGTGGCGCCTCGTACTCGGCGAGCATCCGCTTCCAGATGACGTTCGCCCGCTGGGGCGACTCGAGCGCGCCGTCCTCGAGCCACTGCTCGAACGAGTTGTTGTCCGCCGTGGCCGAGCGGTAGAACGCGTTCTCGAAGTTCGCGAGCGTGTGGGAGTTGCCGAGGAAGTGCATCCCGGGGCCGTTCTCGCGGATCGCGTCGAGCGCCTGGCCGTTCTCCGAGAGATCCACGCCGCCGACGAACACGCCGGCCATCCCGCACTGGTCGAGGTCGAGGATGAACTTCTCGTAGCCGACCGCGAGCCCGCCCTCGAGCCAGCCCGCCGCGTGGAGCACGAAGTTCGTGCCCGCGAGGATCGTCGGGATGAACGTGGCCGCGCTCTCGTAGGCGGCCTGCGCGTCGGCGGTCTTCGCGGCGCAGAGGTTGCCGCCGGAGCGGAAGGGCACGCCGAGCCGCCGCGCGAGCGCGGCCATGACGTACAGGACCAGCGCCGGCTCGGGCGTCCCGAAGGTGGGCGCGCCCGACTGCATCGAGATCGAGGACGCGAAGCTCCCGAGGATCACCGGCGCGCCGGGCCGAACCAGCTGGACGAACGCCATGCCCGCGAGCGCCTCGGCGAGGGTCTGGGCAGCGGTGCCCGCCACCGTCACGGGCGACATCGCGCCGGCGAGGATGAACGGCGTGATGAGGTTCGCCTGGTTCGCCTGCGCGTAGACCCGCGCGACGCTGAGCATCGTCGAGTCCCAGACGAGCGGCGAGTTCGCGTTGATCAGGCGAGGTGATGACCGTGTGGTCGTCGAGGTAGTCCTTGCCGAGCGGGCTGAAGGCGATCTTCGCGAGCTCGACCGTGTCGCGCGCCCGGTCGGCATGCGTGACCGAGCCCATGAACGGCTTGTCCGACCACCGGATGTGCGAATAGACCATGTCGAGGTGGCGCTTGTTGACCGGCACGTCGACCGGCTCGCAGACCGTCCCGCCCGAGTGGTGGAGGTGGGGCGTCATGTACGTGAGCTTCACGAAGTTCCGGAAGTCCTCGAGGGTCCCGTAGCGGCGCCCGTTGTCGAGGTCGCGGACGAACGGCGAGCCGTAGTTGGGCGCGAGGACCGTGTACGGATCGCCGATCTCGACGGTCCGCGACGGGTTACGGGCGTGCTGGGTGTACGTCTTCGGCGCGCTCGCCTGGATGATCTGGCGGCACATCCCGCGCGGGAACCTCACCAGCTCGCCCTGGACGTCCGCGCCGCCGTCGCGGAGCGTGACGAGCGACTCGGGGTCGCCCCGGAAGATGATCCCGACCTCTTCCAGGATCGTGTCGGCGTTGTGCTCGAGGAGCGCGAGGCCCTCCTCGTTCAGGACCTCGAACGGCTTCAGGTTGCGGGTCAGGAAGGACGCGCCCTGAGCGTGGGCCGCCGCCTGGCGAGCGGCGTGACGCGCGGCGCGACCGCCACCTGGCCTGCCACGGGCGCCATCGTCCGGGCCGCCACGGCCGGTTCGCGGGCTGTCGATCATCGCCCTGGACCTCCTGGGCTCAGCATCCGGTCCCATGACCGGCGGTGATCCGCCATCTTGACGCCCTGCCTGACAGCTGAACTGTCACCGCAAGCACAAGCGTGTCGTCCAACGGCCGGCTCTCCGTCGGGGCAGTGGCGACAGCCGGTCCGTTGATCAGCCGCCAAGCGTGGAACGCGGCCGACGCGGGAGCCAGCCGCGCCGCAGTGGGCGCCCACCAAGGTGTTGGGCGACCGTTCCCGCACCTGGTGTCAACCCAGCGAGCATCGAGGAGCCCAAGCCTCATGCCGCGGTCCGGCGCCGATTGGGCGGACGCGACGAGGATCGGCGCGCCTGGCCGCCATCGGAATCGTCCCCGGCGGAGCGAGCGGCGGGCAGGTCGACGGCCTTCGAGAGGTGGGTCGGCGGCGCGGTCTTGTGGGGGATCGCCATCGCCTCGACGAAATGCTGCTGGAACCGCGGCTCGACCGCCGTTTCGATCTTCTCGACGGTCCGAACGACCCGCTCGATCTCGCGGCGCGCCTCGCCGGAGAGGAGGGCGATGAGCGCGCCCGTCCCGGCGGCATTCCCGGCGGCGCCCACGTGGTCCAGCGGGGCGTCGGGCACGAGCCCGAGCACGAGGGCGTGGAGCGGGTCGATCTGGCTCCCGAACGCGCCGGCGAGCTTCACCCGGTCGACCGTCTCGACCTCGAGGTGGTCCATCAGGAGTCTCGCTCCCGCGTAGAGCGCGGCCTTGGCGAGCTGGATCGCGCGGACGTCGTTCTGGGTGATCAACAGGCGCGGCGACGAAGGCCCGACCTCGTCGTTGCCGAGATCCGCCCCCGGGCCGCCCTCGTGGAGGACGTACGAGAACGTCCGCCCGTCCGGGACGATTCGCGGCGAACGCGCCGCCATCGTCCCGTCGATTGCACCGTCGGGCGTGATCACCCCGGCGAGGTAGAGCTCCGCGAGGACCTCGACGATGCCCGACCCGCAGATGCCGGTCACGCCGGTCCGGCGCGTGGACGCCTCGAACCCGATCTCGTTCGACCAGCGGCTCGAGCCGATGACGCGGAAGCGCGGCTCGAGCGTCTCCCGGTCGACCCGCACCCGCTCGATCGCGCCGGGCGCGGCCCGCTGCCCGCCGGAGATCTGGGCGCCCTCGAAGGCCGGCCCGGTCGGGGAGGAAGCGGCGAGCAGCCGGTCCCGCGAGCCGAGGACGATCTCGGCATTGGTGCCGACGTCGACGATCAGGGTGACCTCGTCCGCGAGGTAGGGCGTCTCGGACAGGATCACCCCGGCCGCATCCGCGCCCACGTGGCCGGCGATGCACGGCAGCAGGTAGACCCTCGCGCCCGGGTGGCCGGGCAGCTCGATCTCGGATGCCTTGATCCGCACGGCGGCATCGGTCGCGAGCGCAAACGGCGCCGTGCCGAGTGGCGTCGGATCGATCCCGAGCAGGAGGTGGTGCATGATCGGATTGCCCACGATCGAGAGCTCCAGGATGTCCTCGACGGGCACGTCGGCCCGCGACGCGAGGCCCGTCACGAGGCTCCCGATCGCCTCCCGGACCACGCGGGTCATCTCGACCGCCCCGCCCTCGTGGAGCATCGCGTAGGACACGCGGCTCATGAGGTCCTCGCCGAATCGGATCTGGGGGTTCATCACGCCGTCCGACGCGAGCACCTCGCCCGTCGCGAGGTCCGCGAGGTGGCCGGCGATGGTGGTGGAACCGATGTCCAGCGCCACGCCGAGCGCCACATCGTGGAGCCCGGGCCAGACGCCCGTGATGGCCTTGCTGTCGTGGATCGCCACGGTCACTCGGTTCGCCCCGAGCTCGAGCGCGGGCTGGATCGCGGTCAGGACGAACGCGTCGGCGTAGAGCTGGTCCAGGTGGGGCTCGAGCTCGCGCCACTCCCGAGCGAGCGCCTCGAGCAGCCGGCGGATGGCGCCGGTCGGCTTGTCGAGCGCCGCCGGCTCGACCTCGACGTGGTACAGCCGGACGACCGGGTCGATGATGAAGTCGCGGACGGGCACGCCCTTCCGGACGACCTGGCGATGGACCTGGCTCTCCGGCGGCACGTCGACGAGGACATCGCCCTGGATGTGCGCGTGGCACCCGAGCCGGCGGCCTGCCGCGAGGCCGCGAAGCCGGTCGTACTCGTCCTCGTCCGCCCCGCGCGGCGTGAGGTGGCCGTCACTCGACTCGATGCCGTGCTTCGGGAACGAGCCTTCAGCGGGGACGACCTGGCAGCGGCCGCAGATGCCGCGCCCGCCGCAGACCGAATCGAGATCGACGCCGAGCGAGCGGGCGGCGTCGAGGACCGTGGTCCCCGATTCGAACCGTCCGCGCCGGCCCGACGGCGTGAAGATGACCTGGGCTGTCTCGGTCATCGGATCCGGCCCATCGTCACCCTCGAGGGCCGTTGCTCCTGCCGGCGGCGTCTCGCATCGCAGCCGCAGCTGCCAGCGCGCGACGGTTGATCCGCGGTCGGTTGCCCGCGGGTCGAGCCTCGCTGGCGCCGCCCTCGATCACGCTCAGTGGCGCAGGCCCTGGATCACCGGCACCCGATCGGCCGTTGCGTGATGCTCCTCCTCGCATCGCTGCCGGGGATGTGGCCGCGGTGGCCCCAGGGCCGGCGTGCGCGGCCGCGGCGTGGGCGGCCGCGGCGTTCGATGCCGCCGCTTCGCGATGCGTCCTGATCCAGCGGCCGGCGTCCTGATCGTTGCCCATGAGGACGTCCGCGGCCATGATCGCGGCCTTCACCTCGGCCGCAAGCGGGTTCGTGATCGCCGACGTCAGCCCCGACGCGATCGCCATCGGCAGGAACGCGGCGTTGATGCGCTCGCGGTCGGGCATGCCGAAGCTGACGTTCGAGGCGCCGCAGGTCGAGTTGACGCCGAGCTCCTCGCGCAGCCGTCTCACCAGGCGGAACACCTGTTGTCCGGCGGTCGCCATCGCACCGATCGGCATGACCAGCGGGTCGACGATCACGTCCTCGCGCGGGATGCCGTGGTCGGCGGCGCGTTCCACGATGCGGCGCGCGACCTCGAACCGAACGTCGGGGTCCTCGGAGATGCCGGTGTCGTCGTTCGAGATCGCGACGACCGCAGCCCCGTATTTCCTGATCAGCGGCAGGACGCGTTCCATGCGCTCCTCCTCGCCGGTGACGGAGTTCACGAGCGCCTTGCCCTGGTAGACGGCGAGGCCGGCCTCGAGCGCCTCGACGATCGACGAATCGATCGACAGCGGGACGTCGACCAGCGACTGGACGAGCTGGATGGTCCTGGCGAGGATCGCCGGCTCATCGGCCAGCGGGATGCCCGCGTTCACGTCGAGCATGTGCGCGCCGGCCTCGACCTGGGCGACCGCATCGCGCTCGACCCGGCTGAAGTCGCCCGCCTTCATCTCCTCGGCGAGCAGCTTTCGTCCCGTCGGGTTGATGCGCTCCCCGATGATCGTGAACGGCCGGTCGAACCCGATCACCACCTCGCGCGTCGGCGAGCTGACGACCGTGTGCGTGATCGACTGGCGGCCGGTCGAGGTCACAGGCGCGTCCCTTCGCCGCCCGAAGCGATCAGCCCGTGGAGAACCGTCTTCGTGTACGCCGCCTCGATGCGGGCCATCTCGGCATCGGCCTCGGCTTCGAGGTCCGGTCCGCACTCGCGTTCGGCGCGGCGCATCTCCTCGATGTAGTCGCCGTACGACTTCTTGCCGGCGTTCATCGCGGCCTTGTCGACCGCGAACTGGAACCGCTTGTCGAGCACGCGCTTCGCGCTCTTGCGTCCTTCCCGGGCCGTGACCTGCATCGGGATGTCACGCCAGTAGATCGTGATCAGCTGGGCCATCACGCCGCGACCGTGCTTGAGCCGCTCGACAAGGGGCGCTTCGTGCGTCGGGCGCGACCATGTCTGCGAGACACGATTTCGTCGTTTGCCGACCTCCGGACGCCGCGAATCGTCTGTTTCCCGACGGATTCGTGCGCAGGAGACACGAAGACCGGGTCGAGGACCTCGAAATCGGGCCCTTCTGACTCCACTCGTGTCTCAGAGGCACGAAGTGGCCCGCTGGAGGCCCTCGAAGGTCGGAGCGAGTGCGCTTCCGGCTGTATCCGTGTTTGTGATGCACGATCACTGTCCGCGAAGGCCGCAATCGCCGGCGCGAGCTCACCGAGGCCCGCGAGGCGGCGCTCGAAGGCGAGACCACCGAGGCGCTCCGCTGCGGCGAAGGCGATGGCTGTCAGCTCGGTGTCGTCGGACTGCGCGAGGTACACGAGCCGGCGGTAGTTGCCGAAATAGACGGGCAGCAATTCCGGATGGCGGTCCAGCCCGAGGCCGCGCACAACGAGCCGCTCGAAGTTTCGGACCAGGTAGTCGGTGAGATAGAACGTCCCCGGTTCCGCATCGTGGAGCGACGCGAACGCCGCGCGGCCGGCGTAGACCTCGTAGCAGTGGGCGCCCTCGAGGCGAGCGATCCCCTCGGCATCAAGCACCTTGTCGAGCATCCCGCCGGTGCCACAGTCGGCGTAGGCGACGAAGATCCGGTCGTAGCCCTGCGCCCGAGCGCGATGGATGCGCGCGGACACCGCGGCGGGGATCCGGTCGGGACGGTTGTGGAGGGACGCCGGCAGGCAGGTGAGGTCCATCGCGGGCAGACCGGCGTTCCGGGTGAGCTCCACCAGCTCGCGCGCGAGCGCGCCGCAGCCGATGACCAGCGGCGGCTTGGTGCCCAACCGGACGCCCGCTGGGGACCCACCGTCATTCAGAGTCATCGCTCTGTTCCGCATCGTGGAACCGACCTAGGCCACTCGGGCGCGGCGCTCGCCGACCAGCGAGACGGCCGTCTCGACCGCGATCGCGGCGTCGCGGCAGTACGCATCGGCGCCGACCGCCTTGCCGAACTCCTCGTTCAGCGGCGCACCACCGACCATCACGATGTAGTCGTCGCGGATCCCGCGCTTCACCAGCTCGGCGACCACGACCTTCATGTACGGCATGGTGGTCGTGAGCAGGGCCGACATCCCGAGGATGTCCGGCTTGTGCTCCTCGAGCGCGGCCATGAACTTGTCGGCGTCGGTGTTGATCCCGAGGTCGAACACCTCGAAGCCCGCGCCCTCGAGCATCATCGCGACGAGGTTCTTGCCGATGTCGTGGATGTCGCCCTTGACCGTGCCGATGACGACCCTGCCGATCGGCTTCGCGCCGGTCTCGGCGAGCAGCGGGCGCAGGATGGCCATGCCGGCCTTCATCGAGTTCGCGGCCAGCAGCACCTCGGGGACGAACAGGATCCCGTCCCGGAAGTCGATGCCGACGATCCGCATGCCCTCGACCAGGGCGTCGTTCAGGACCCTGTCCGCGGACCAGCCGCGCCCGAGGAGGATGTTCGTACCGGTGACGATCTCCGCGGCCATGCCGTCGTAGAGGTCGTTGTGCATCTGCTCGACGAGCTCGTCGTCGGCCAGCGCCGAGAGATCGAAGTCCTGGTTCGCGTCCGCCACGCGCTCGCTCCGCACTTCCGGCAACGACGTCGCTCCCGTCGTCTGCCAAGCTTGGATGTTCCACATCGCGGAACGGTGCCGTATAGTGGAACGATCGAGCTCCGAAATCTAGTCCAGCGAGGGTCCCGTGTCCAGCCCAACGATCGGCGTCCAGAGCATCCGGCGCGCTTTCGCCGTGCTCCGCGCGCTCGCGGGAGGACCGATTGGCGTCAGCGAGATCGCCGTCGCGTCCCGCATCCCGAAATCGACGGCCGCACGCCTCCTTGCGGCCCTCGCCTCCGAGGGGGCCGTCGAGCAGGTACCGGGCGAGCGTCGCTACCGGCTCGGTCCGGACCTGCTGTCGATCGCGCAGGGCCTCGGCGAGACCTGGGACATCGTCGCGATCGCCCGACCCGTGCTCGTCGACCTCGCCACGGAGCTGGGCGAGGCTGCCGGCGTCTCGATCCGCGACGGCTGGACCGTCCAGTACGTCGACCAGGTCGAGCCACCGAACCCGAACCCGGTCCAGGTCCGCGATTGGACCGGCACCCGGATCCCCCTCCATGCCGTCTCGTCGGGGCAGGTCTTCCTCGCCCAGCTGCCCGCGCCGGTCCTCGCCCGCTACCTCGCCGAGCCCGTCGAGGCCTTCACGCCGCGCACGCTGACCGACGGCAGCGCGCTCCTCGAGCGGCTGCGCGAGGTCCGCCGGGACGGACACGCCTGGGTTCGCGACGAGTACTCGATCGGCATCAGCTCCGTGGCGGCGCCGATCGCCGACGCCCGCGCCGAGATCGTCGCGGCTGTGCACGTCCACGGGCCGTCGTATCGCTTCCCAACCGCCGGCGACGAGGACCGACTCGCCGCGGCCGTCCGGACCGCGGCGGCGAGAATCGGCGCTCGCCTCCGGGCTGGAGCGTGAGCCACACCATCCGAATCGTCGCCGCCCTGATCCTCGTCGGGACGGCCTTGCGAACCCAGGCACTGATCATCGGGCCGCTCGTCGGGGACGTGCAGGCCGAGCTCGGGATGTCGCACGGCGTTGCCGGCCTCCTGAGCACGATCCCGGTCCTGTGCATGGGCTTTCTCGCGCCGCTCGGGCCGGTGCTTGCCGCATCGGTTGGCCCGCGAATGGGCGCGGCGATCTGCGTGCTCTTCATCGCCGTCTTCGGCGTGCTGCGGGCGTTCCTCCCGGACTCGGCAACCGTCCTGCTCGCGACCGTCGGCGTCGGGATCGGCATGTCCCTCGTCGGCCCGATCCTTCCCGCGATCGTCCGCCAGCGGCTCCCGGACCACCCGGCCGCGGGCACCGGCGCCTACGTCGTCGGGCTGGTGATCGGCGGTGCCGGCACGGCGGCCGTCGCGGTTCCGCTGGCGGAGGCGCTCGGAGGCTGGCGCGGGTCGTTCGCGGTCATCTCGTCGATGGCGTTCATCTCGCTGGCCGCGTGGCTGGTGCTGATGCCGCGCGACGCGGGTCACGTCCGAGCGGCCCCGAGACGCCCGAACCTCCCCTGGCGCCGGCCCGCCGCGTGGCTGCTCGGCGCCATCTTCGGCTCGCAGTCGATCCTGTTCTACGGCTGCATCACGTGGCTCGCGAGCATCTACGTGGAGCGGGGCTGGAGCGAGGCGGACGCGGGCGCGCTGATCGCGCTGCTGACCGGCATCGGCCTCCCGTCGACGATCGCCGTCCCCCTCATCGCGGACCGAATCGGGACCCGCCGCAGCCAGCTGACGTTCGCCGGCGTCCTCGCCGTGGCGGGCGCCCTGGTGATCGCCCTGACGCCGGGCGAGGCTCCAGGCTCGCTGATCACGCTGGGCGCGACGGCGCTCCTCGGGATCGGGATCGGGCTGTACTTCCCGCTGGCGCTCACGCTGCCCGTCGACGTCGCAACCGACCCCGGCGAGGCCGCCTCGATCTCGGCGCTGATGCTCCTCGTCGGCTACGTCCTCGCGGCGGCCGCCCCGGTCTTCCTCGGCGTGGTCCGCGACGCGACCGGGAACTTCGAATCGGTCACCTGGATCCTCGTCGCGATCTCGGTCGCGATGCTGCCGCTGGCCTTCGCCCTCAACACGAAGCGCCTGGCGTCCGCCGGCGGCTGACCGGAGCCGCTCGCCTCAGTCGGCGGGCGGCGCCTCGGGGCGATACCGGATGACGAGCAGCCGGTCGAGGCCGGACTCGGCGCCCCAGACCTCGCCCTCGCGGCCGAGCATCTGGCGCACCGCGGCGTTCGACCGATCGGAGGGGAACGAGTCGAAGACCTCGGTCGCCGGGTCGAACCGCACCACGGCGTTCTGTCCGAAGTCCGAGAGCCAGACGGCGTCGAGCTCGTCGACGTACATCGAGTAGGCCTGGTTGCGGCCGCCCGGCAGGTCCCACTCCTTCCACGAACCGTCGGCGGGGTCGTATCGCGCCACCATGCCGGCGTTCCAGTAGCTGATCCAGAGGCGCCCGGTCGAGTCGGACCAGACCCGCCGCGTGCCGGCGCCGGCGGTTGGGGGCTCGACGACCTCGATCGCCCCGCTCGCCTTGTCGACCTTGCCGAGGTAGCTCTTCTCGAGGGAGACGAACCAGACGTCGTTCGACGGCGTGACCGTGATGCCGTACGGCCCGTTCCCGCGCGGCGCATCGAACGTCTTGACGTCGCCGGTCGCCGGGTCGAGGCGGCCGATGAACCCCGCCGCGCCGGTGAACCACAGGATCCCGTCGTGATCGAAGACGCCGGTATGCGGCGATGTCGAGCCCGGAACGGGAAAGACGTCGACGTCGAAGTCGCCCGGTGTGACCCGAACGATCGCCTGGAGGCCCTGGTCGGTGACCCACGCCGCGCCGTCGGGACCGGTGATGACGCCATGCGGCGCCGCGCCGTTCGGGAGCTCGGCCTCGCGGACATCACCCGTCGTCGGGTCGAGCCAGCCGAGGGTCTCGTTGCGCTGGCCCGTGTACCAGATGCCGCCGTCTGAGGCGACCGCGACATCGTGCGGATGCGCGCCCGCGGTGACCGGGTAGCGCTCGATGCCGAACGCGAGGGGCCAATCGTTGCTCGCCGCCGGCGACGGAACAGCTGGTGATGGCGCCGCTGTGCTCCCGGCCGGCGAGGCCGCGGCCGCCGGTCCGGTCGCCTGCGACGGTCGGCGCGACGCTCGCGCCCGGCTGACAGGCGGCGAGCAGGAGTGCGGCCAGGAGCGCGGTCGGTCGAATCACGGTGCTCATCATCCTCGACACCCGGAGATACGTCTCGGTGACCCTCGCCGGGTCACGAGCTCCTGCGCCCGTCACCGATCCGCGGCGAGCTCGCGGCCCCGCTTCGTCGGGCCCCAGCGCGTAACCGGTGAGGTCTGCTCGCCGAGGAGGATCGCCGCGAACTGGCGGCGGACGAGGGCGAGATTCGCCGCGGGCCCGAAGAAGGCGTCACGCGCCCATCCGATCGGCACGAGGTCCGACTGGAAGACCGGCGTCATGAGCCGGGAGAGCCACGTGTACCACCGGACGTGGGCGCGCCGGTCGTCGGCATGGAGGGAGAGCGCCCGCCCAAGGTCCGTGGGCCGCTCGAGCTCCCGCAACACCCGGGCGAGCGACCACGCATCCGCGAGCGCGAGGCTCGCGCCCATCCCGAGCTGCGGGCTCATCGCGTGCGCCGCGTCGCCCAGCAGCACGACCCCGGACCGGCCATCGAAGGACGTCGGATTTGGCGAGACCACGTCTCGATACGCGGCCCCGAGCACGGTTGATGATCGAACCAGCTCCAGCAGCGGCGCCATGTCGGGCGCCAGCGGCAGCGCCCGCTCAACAAGCCAATCCGGTCCGGAGGCGACTGCCGCCGCCATGTCTCGCGTCCGGATTGACCAGAAGATCGAGACCTCGCCGACACCGGTCGGGAGGAAGCCGAGCGTGGTGCGGGTGTCGCGGTAGCGCTGAACGAGAACGTCGCCGACGAGCCCGTCCTGGTCGGGAATGACCGTCCACAGCGCGCCGTAGGGGTAGCGGACGTCCTTCGACGCGAGCCCGAGCTGGCGACGGATCCGGGATCGAGCGCCGTCCGCGGCGACGACGAGGTCGAACGGCCCCTCGCGGGTGCGGCCCTCGCCGAACAGCCAGGCACCATCCGGCGCCTGCTCGACCGAGCGCACCTCCCAGCCGACCCGAACCGGCACGCCGGCACGGGTGAGCGCATCCCACAGCACCCCGAAGAGCGCCCCGCGGTTGACCCCGAGCCCAACGTCGGGCGAATCCGCATCGCGGTACCCGAATGCCAGCACGACGCGACCGCTCGGGCCGCCGGCCCGTCCCTGGATCGAGCGGACCGGCGTCGACTTCGCCGCGAGCTCGTCCGCGAGCCCGAGCTTCCCGAGGATCCGCTGCCCGAGCGGCTGCAACAGGAGCCCCGCGCCGACCGGCCGCGGATCCCGTACCCGCTCGAAGATCTCGACGTCGTGGCCGTCGCGGGCCAGGAGCAACGCCGACGCCGCGCCGCCCGTTCCCGATCCGACGACCGCGATCCGCATCGTCCTCGTCCTTGTCTGCCCCGGAACCGCCCTTGGCGAGGCCTCAGCCGCCGCGGCGGCGGTCGATCTCGGCGCTGATCGCCGGGACGACCTGCCCGAGGTCGCCGATGACCGCGTAATCAGCGACGGCCATGATCGGCGAATCGGGGTCGGTGTTGATGGCGAGGATCCGCTTCGCGGCCTTGCAACCGACGATGTGCTGGATCGCGCCGCTGATGCCGCAGGCGATGTAGAGGTCGGGCGCGATGCGGAGCCCGGTCTGCCCGATCTGGTCCGAGTGCGGGCGCCAGCCAAGGCTCGTGACGACGCGCGAGCCGCCGACGGCGCCACCGAGCTGCTCCGCAAGGTGCTCCAGCTTGCCGAACCCGTCCGACGAGCCGACCCCGCGGCCACCGCCCACCACGACCTTGGCCTCGGTCAGCGAGACCCCGCTCGACGCCTTCGCTTCGCGACCGACCACCCGCGCGACCATGTCCGCCGGCTCGATCTTGGGATCGAAGGTGGTGACCGTCGGCGCCGGCGCGTTACTCGCCGAGGGATCGACGGCGACGGCGTGGGGCGCCACCGTCAGCAGGCGAACGGGCGCCTGCAGCGCGGCATCCTCGAGGAGGCTGCCGGCCCAGCGCTGGCGCACGATCCGCCAGCTCCCCGCGGGGCCCGCTCCGGGCTCGACCTCGATGACGTTCGCCGCCATGGGCAGGCCCGCGCGGGCGGCCACGTGCGCGAGGACCTCGTTGCCACGCTCGGAGCCGGCCGCGACGACGGCAGCTGGTGCCCGGGTGTCGATGACGTCGCGGATCGCTGCGCCCCACGCCGCCGGCGCGTAGTCGTCGAAGCGCGCATCCGCGGCCACGTGCGCGAGCCCCACGCCGTGCGAGCCGAGCCGCGCCGAGGCGGCCTCAGAGCCGGTCCCGAGGAGCACGGCGTCCACGGGAGCGCCGAGGCGGCCCGCGATGCTGCGGGCAAGCGCCAGCGCCTCCAGGGAGAGGCGGTCGGGCTCGCCGGCGACGTGCTCGACGAAGACGACGACGGCGCCGCTCATCGGGCGCGCGCGCCCATCTCGCCGCTCATCGCGCGAGGATCCCGAGCTTCTCGAGGAGGTCGACGACCGCGGGTGCCGCCGCGGCACCTTCGCCGATCACCTCGGCCTGCGTCTTCTCCTCCGCGGGGAGCCGAAGGCGCTGCATCGTCGGTCCGGGGATGGCGCTGTCCGTGCTCGCCGCGTCCTCGCCGGCGCCGAGCCCGAGTGCGCCCGACGGCGATGCCCCGAGCGCGATTCGCTCGACCTCCTTCTTCTTCGCCCGAAGACGACCCGGCACGGACGGGTACCGCGGAAGGTTCAGGCCCTCCTTCACGCCGAGGACCGCCGGGAGTGGCAGCTCGTACGTCTCCCAGCCGCCGCCCGGCGCCTCGCGCCGCGCCATGACCGTCCGGCGATCGTCGCTGAACCAGACCTCCTTGATCCCGTTGATGATCGGCCGGCCGAGCGCAACCGCGACGCGCACCCCGACCTGGAAGTCGCCGGTGTCGGCGGCCTCGTTGCCGAAGAAGACCAGGTCGAATTGGCCGTTCGCCGCCTCCTGCGTCTCGATCGTCTCGGCGATGACGCCGGCGGTCGAGACCGGGTCCCACTCGCCGCCCGCGTTCTCCAGGAGGATCGCCCGGTCGATGCCGATGGCCATCGCGTCGCGAAGCTGTTCCTCTGCCTCCGCGGGACCCAGGGTCAGGACGGCCGAGGAGCCACCCTCCTTCTCGACGATCCGCACGGCCTCCTCGACGCCGCACTCCTCGTGCGGGCTGATGGTTGCCCCAAGGAAGCGCGTGTCGATCGCCTGCCCATCGCCTGTCAGCACGATCCGGCCCCCGGTCTGGGGCACGCGCTTGACGCAGACGAGGATGTTCACGCGGCTACGACGCCCGGATCCGGGCGTTGTCGGGATCGAACAGCGGCGTCGAGCCCGCGACGGCAACCGTCACCGGGTACTGCTCGCCGAGGTACTCGACCAGCAGCGACGTCCCGACCTTCGCGACGTCCGGCGGCAGGTACGACATGAGGAGGTGCTTCCCCACCGAAGGCCCCGAGCCCGCCGACGTCACGTACGACCGCCGCCCGTGCGCGTCGACCAGCGGCCGGCCGTCGGCCGAGAGGATCGGCTCCCGCCCGAGCATGTAGCGCTTGATTCCCGTCTTCGATGTCGGGTCGTCGACCGTCAGGGTGCACAGCACGGCGGCCGGGGCCTCGTCGCGCTGGCGCAGGTAGGCCTCGCGACCCACGAAGTCCGTGTCCTTCACCGTCGGCCGGGCCATGCCAGCCTCGACCAGGTCGAAGTCGAGCTCGAGCTCGTTGCCGTGGGCCCGGTACCCCTTCTCGAGCCGGGCCGTCACCGCGTACGTCCCGATCCCGACCGGCACCATCCCGTGCGGCGTCCCGGATTCCCAGAGCGCGTCCCAGACGCGGAGTCCCTGCTCGATCGGGACGTAGATCTCCCAGCCGAGCTCGCCGACATACGAGATCCGCGACGCGAGCGTCCGGACGCCGTTGATGTCGACCGACTTCGAGGTCAGGAACGGGAAGCCGGCATGGGAGACGTCGTCGGAGGTCGCGCCGGCGAGGATGTCGCGCGCTCGCGGCCCCCACAGCCCGATGGTCGTGAATGAGTTCGTCGCGTCGAAGAGCTGTGCCGAGCCGTCGGCCGGAAGCGCGTCGACGAAGATCTTCTTGTCGCGCATGCCCATGCCGCCGCCGGTCACGACTCGGAACCGGTCATGCGCAAGGCGCATGACCGTCAGGTCCGCCAGGATCCCGCCAGCCGAGTTGAGGAGGGGCGTGTAGACCGTCTTCCCCGGCGCGACGTCGATCCGGTTGACGCACAGCCGCTCGAGGTACGCGGCGGCCCCCGGCCCCGAGACGTCGAAGATCACGAACGCCGAGAGGTCCACGATCCCGGCGCGGTCGCGCATCGCCAGGTGCTCGGCGTTGATGATCGGCGACCACCAACGCGACTCCCACTCGGCCTCGCGGGGCATCACGCGATCGCCGAACTCCTCCATGAGCGGCGCGTTCGCGCCGTACCAGTACGGCCGCTCCCAGCCGGCCGCCTCGAAGAACTCCGCACGGAGCCCCTTCTCGCGCTCGAAGAACGGCGAGAGCCGGACGCCGCGGTTCGACGCCCACTGCTCCATCGGGTGGACGATGCCGTAGGTCTTGTTGAAGCCCTCGCTCGTACGGGCGTCGATGTGCTGCTTCGTCTTGTGGTGCTCGTAGAACCGGGCGATGTCCGAGCCGTGCGGGTCGATCTCGGGCTCACCCGAGGTCATCCACTCGGCGAGGGTCTTCGCGACGCCGGGCGCCTCCTTGATCCAGATCGCGGCGGCGGACCAGAGGCCCTTCACCTCCGGCGTCTCGCCGATGATCGGGTTGCCGTCGGGGGTGAGCGAGAGCAGGCCGTTGATCGCGAGCTTGATGCCGGCCTTCTCGTCGCCCACGAACTCGGGGAAGAGCTCGAGCGCGTCCTCGAGCTGCGGATCGAAGTCCTCCTGGGTGAACGGCAGCATCGTCGGCGACAGCGCCGACTCCGCGATGGACGGGATGTCGTCCGCCTCCATGAGGATCGCCCGGTGGGCGTACGACCCGATCTCGAACCCGGTCCCGTGCTGCCGCTCGTACATGTTCGTGTCGACGTCGCGGACGATCGGGTAAGCGACCTCCGAGGTCGTGCCCTCGAAGAACGGGATCGGCCCGATGTCGATCATCTGGTGGACGGCCGGGGTGAGCGGGATCGACGCGCCGGCCATCTTCGCGATGCGCGGCGACCAGACGCCGCAGGCGATGACGACCGTCTCGGCCTCGATGTCGCCCTGGTCCGTGCGGACCCGCTTGATGTGGCCGTTCTCGACGTCGAGCCCGGTGACCTCGACGCCGGCAACGACCGTGAGCGCGCCCAGCTCCTGGGCCTTCTTGCGCATGAGCGTGCCGGCCTCGAGCGAATCGACGACCGCGACGCCGGGCGTGTAGAAGCCCCCGAGGATGATCTCCTCGTTGATGAACGGGACCAGCTCCTTGACCCGTTCCGGCGAGATGAGCTCGACGCCGTCGATGCCCCACGCCTTCGAGGACGAGATGCGGCGCGTCAGCTCCTGCATCCGCTCCTCGGTCCGGGCGACCTCGATCCCGCCGGGCTCGATGAGCACGCCAAGCTCCTTGTACTGGCGGACGCTCTCGATCGTGAAGGCCGCCATCTCCTTGGAGTGGTCGGTCAGGAAGATGAAGTTGGACGCGTGACCCGTGGATCCCCCGGGGCTCGGGAGGGTGCCCTTCTCGAGCAGCACGATGTCGCGCCAGCCCAATCGCGCAAGGTGCCAGGCCATCGAGTTGCCGACGATCCCCGCGCCGATCACGACGACCTTCGCCTTCTCGGGCAGCCCTGCCATCTATCTCCTCCAACGGCCCGCCACGGGCCGATTCGCTTCGTCCGTCGTCGCCTTGCCCGCAGGCGTCAGGCGAGATTCACCACGATCGTCTTGAGCTCGGTCAGTCGTTCGATCGCGAACCGACCGCCGACCCTCCCGAGGCCGCTCTGCGAGCCCGCGCGGCCGCCGAACGGCAGGTGCGACTCCCAGTAGTTGGTGCCTTCGTTGATGTTGACCCATCCGGCGCGCGCCGACTCGGCGAACGCAGGCCGCGTGCGAGGTCCTTCGTGAAGACCGCGGTCAGGAGCCCGTAGGGCGAGCCGTCGATGATCTCGAGCGCCTCTTCCGGGCCGTCGATCGACGTGATCGGGACGACCGGGCCGAAGGTCTCCTCGCGGGCGATCTCCATCGACTCGGTGACTCGATCGAGGACCGTCGGTTCGAAGAAGAGGTCGCTGCCGTGCTGGGGCGCCCGATGGCCGCCCGTATGGAGGGTCGCGCCGCGCTCGATCGCCTCGGCGACCTGGTGCTCGGCCTTCGCGGCGGTTCGCTCGTTATTGAGCGGGCCCATCGTGGTGGCGCCATCGAGGGGATCGCCGAGCCGCACCTCCGTGTTGACCGCCGCGACGAGTCGCTCGAGGTACGCGTCGTGGATCGCTCGGTCGACGAGCACGCGCTCGCCGGCGGTGCAGCTCTGGCCGGCGTTCAGGAAGCAGGCGGTGATCGTCGCTCGAACGGCCTTGTCGATGTCCGCGTCATCGAGGATCACGAGCGGACCGTTGCCGCCCATCTCGAGCAGGAGCTCCTTGCCGGCAGCACGCTGGGCGATCTTCGCGCCGGTCTTGGTGGATCCGACGAACCCGACCGCGCCGACCCGGGGATCCCCGGCGATCTCGTCACCGACGTCGTCTCCCGCGCCGGTCACCAGGTTGAAGACGCCGGGCGGGAGGTCCGCCTCGAGGATCGCGTCGGCGAGCGCGACGGAGCAGAAGCTGGTGAGCCGCGCCGGGTTCCAGACGACGGCGTTCCCGGCGGCCAGGGCCGGCGCGATGAGCTCGGCCGGCATCGTGTACGGCCAGTTCCAGGGCGTGATCACGCCGACGACGCCCTTCGGGACGCGGTAGACGAGCACGCGCTTCGCCGGGTCGACCGACGGCGGGAGCAGGCCCTCGATACGCGTGGCGTCGGCGGCGGCCATGCGGAAGTACAGGACCAGCTCTTCGACCTCGCCGTAGGCCTCGGCATGGAGCGGCTTGCCCTGGTCAAGCGTCAGGGTCCGCGCCAGCTCGTCCTTGCGCGCCTCGATGGCGCGGGTGATGCGCTCGAGGGCCGCCGCGCGCTCGAATGGGGAGGTGCGGCCCCAGGCCTGGGCGGCTTTGTGGGCAGCATCCATCGCTCGGCGGGCGTCCTCTCGCCCACCCTTCGAGACATCGCCGATTTGCGCTCCCGTGGCCGGGCTGGTCGCCTCGAAGGTCTCGCCGGAGGCCGCGGGTCCCCAGCGGCCGTCGATGAGCAGGGTCGTCGTGCCGGCGGGCGCGCGCTCAGTCGGGGCCGACGGGTCGGCGGTCGCGTCCACATGGACCGCGGCGGGCTTGGAGGGCACAGGAGCTCCTGCACGGCAACGTGGGCTTGCTGCACCCCAGGCGGTCCGGACGCATCCGCCGCGCCGACAGTCTGCCTCGCCTGCCCGATCTACGCGCAACTGGCTGATCCGAACGGTCAGCCGCAGCAGAACCCCGAATCAAATTTGTCGATGTCATGCGCGCGATAGAACTCGATCACCAGCCGGCGCGTGACCTCGTCACCCTGAGCAGTCCTCCACCGCGTAGAGATCGGGCGAGGTATGCATCCCGGCTCGCCCGCGCCTCGAGCTTCCACGACCGCTGACAGGCTGGAGCCCGCCAGCGGATCACCACCTCGCGAGCCGACGGGCCCGGCGCGACGTCCATGAACTGCGGCATGCCCTCGACGCGCTGCCAGGCGAGGGGCCCCACGTCGTCGCGGACCGAATCGCCGTGATGCCGGCCGAGTAGTCGAACCCCTGAATGAGGGCGGTGTTCGCGTCGGGTTCCGAGAGGTCGAGCTCGTTGCGAGCCGCGCGTTCAGTCCAGGTTCCCGCCCGCCACACCCTGGTGCCGTCGTCCATCGTGTAGCCGGTCTCCACGCTGTAACGTGGCGCCCGCTCGTCCTCCTCCAGGATCAGTCGTCGCCACCATCCAACCGGTTCCCGGCGGTGAACTCGGGCATCTGGGAGGACGGCTGCGATCCCGCCTGCGGAATTCCGTCGGCGTAACCGACCGTCATCCAGGTCGGCGAAGGCCTCTCTCGGGTCGACTGCGGCGATGCGGTCGATGACTGCAGCGGCGTTGTCGGTCCACCGCCATGGGTCAGGCGCACTACGCGATCGAGCGATCCGACGGAACCCTCTGAGGTCCATGCGAGTGCGTCGATCGATGAAGTACAGATTGCCGGCAAAGGTGTCGACCCGGTGGTCGTTGAAATGGCCGAGGACGACCACGGACGCGGTGATGGCGTCGCCGGACCATGTCTCGCCGACATCGAACGCAACGTCGATCGGCACCAGCGGATTGATGACCGGCGTGTAGTGGTCTAAGGCCGGGTTGAGTCGCAGCTGACCTGGCTCCTCCCCGAATTGCGCGGGGTCATCGAGCAGCCAGTGGCGAGCCTCGTCGCACTGCGGGCGAGGCTCATGGATCGCCGGCGGCACGTCGTCGCACGCGACAGCGGGGTTGGGAGCCAGGTACCAGGCGCGGATCGCGAACTCGGTACGCCCGAGCGCGTCCATTGCGGCCGCGCGGTCGCGCTGGATGCTCGCGATGTCACGCACGGGAATGCCGAGGATGGACGTCGGAGCGCCATCGAACGCAGATGGGTCCGCCGACGGCAGGGTTGGTTGCGCGGGCGCCGAAGGCTCCGGTGCGCTGCGCTCGAGGTACTCGGCCCCCTCCGCCGTCACCTCTGCGAACCAGTCCGATCCATCGATCAGGGCGAACGTGCGCGCCATCGGCACGTCGCCCGCCAGGTCGACTGTCGTCACGAGCCAGAACGGTGCAGAGCGGTCCCCCCAAGCTGAGATGGTGGGGTCATTCGCAAGGGCCGGCTCGACTCCCGCCAGGTCGCCAACCTCGAGCAGCTGCCGAGACACGACGACCGACTCCGGCGCGGCACCGATCGCCAGCGCATTTACGACGTCGGCGGAGTCCTTCGGCGTGGCGCTGGTTCCTCGGGCGGTGCTCACCGCCTGTGACTCGCCGTCGATCTCGACAATCCAATCGACCACGAAGGTGTCGAGGCATCGCTCGAGCTGGTCGCACAGGTTCGCTCGGCGGTCGTTGAAATGGCCCATGAGCACGACCGGGTCGGGAGAGTGGTCGACCCCGTGAACCGGCATCGGGAACGTCACGCCCCCTTCGATTTGCGCGAACGACGGTTGTATCGCCGGTCCTCCGGGTGGGCGGAGCCCCAGTGGGCCTGGGCCGTTGGTGATGAGGTCCTCCGGCTGCTCCATCAGCCACCTCATGTCGAGCGGACATTGGAGCAGCGTCGGGTTCACGATGCCGGACGCCACACGGCATCGGACGAAGTTGGGGACTGGCGAAAGGAAGCCCTTGACCAGCAGCTCGCGCCGGCCGTTCTGGGATGCGCGGGCCTCGATGGCCTCGCTGACGGTCATCGGATCGCCGAGCGCGGCCAGCACATCGAGCGTCGGGCTGGGAGCCCGCGTGGAGGGCTGGGGATGGCCCGATGCGGCGGCCGCGGGGGTGGTCGGGTTCGGCTGGGATGTCGCGATGAGCGACGACCCAACGACGACGACCAAGATGGCGACGGCCGCCGTGGCCGCGGCGAGCCAGGACCAGCGCGGCGGCATTCGCTGGACGGAAGTGACACGTCGCAGCACATCGCGCTCGAGGTCAAGAGGCGACGGTGGGGTCGCGGCGGCCCGGGCCGTGAACGCCGCGTCGAGGCGAGCGTCGTCCCACTCGCCGCCGGGCGGCAGCGTCATGGCCCTGCCTCGCTGGCGATCGCCGCCGCAAGTGCTTGCCGCGCCGTGAACAGGCGCGACTTCGCGGTGCCCACGGGGACCTGCAGGATCTCGGCGAGCTCGGCGACGGTCCGGCCCTCGAGGTGGTGCAAGACGAGGATCGATCGCTGCTCCATCGGCATCGTGCGCAGGGCAACGTCGAGAACTGCCGCGTCGTCGCGAGGTCGGTCGTCCGCCCGGGCTGCAAGCGACGCGACGGTCGATGCCGGCACCTCGCGGATCCGACGGCGCGAGTTCGCGCGGATGACCTGTCGGGCGGCATTCACCAGGATCCGCTGGAGCCAGGCGTCGAACCGCTCGGGGTCTCGAAGGCCTCGGAGCTGGCGCCACACGCCGACGAGCGCCTCCTGCGCGGCGTCGCGGGCGTCGGCTTCGTTGCCGAGGATCGCGAACGAGAGTCGGTACACGGCATCCTTCCGGGCGCGGACGATCAGCTCGAACGCGTCGCGGTCACCGTTCCGGGCCCGGTCGATCGTCGACCGGTCGATCGCGGGTCCGATGCGCGGTCCCTCCTTCGCGTCCGACCATCAGATGCCGGTCGGCCCGACGCGGTTCATTCGACGCGAAGGTTGCCCCTCCGGTGATGCGCACGTCGCCCATCATTGCGGCGTCACCGCTAAGGCCGGACGGCGCTCTGGGAGACGTGATGACACTGCCTCGGACGATCGCGCGACGCGTTGCGGTGGCAGTCGCCGGAATCGTGGCGGCGGGGTGCGGCTCGCCGACGCCCACGGCGACCTCGGCCAGCGGCGCCACGGCCTCGCCGATCGCCGTGCCGTCCGCCAGCGTCGCCGCGCCTCCGACCCCAAAGCCAACCGCGGCGACCGCCGGCGAGCTCGTCGACGTCGGCGGCTACCGCCTCTGGATCGAGTGCGAGGCCGAGGGCTCGCCGACCGTCGTCTTCGAGGCGGGCCTCGGCAGTGGTCATGAAGCCTGGTCCCGGACGAAGCTCGACGTCGCGGATGGCGCTCGCGTCTGCGTCTACGACCGCGCCGGCCTCGGGCGGAGCGAGCCTCGGCCCGCTGCCAGCGCGACCGCAGGAGCGATGGCGGACGAGCTGGGGCGGCTCCTTGCCAGTGCAGGCATCAGCGGCAAGGTCGTGCTCGTCGGTCACTCGTACGGCGGGATGGTCGTGCAGCTGATCGCGGATCGACACCCGGAGCTCGTCGCCGGTGTCGTCCTCATCGATAGCTCGTCCGGACCCCAGTTCGATGAGCCGTTTCCGGTCACCGACCACGTCTGGTTGGACGGTTCCACGGAAGTCGACCAACCAGGTTCGGTGGCCGAGCTCGACGCCGTGGACCTGGGCGCCATTCCGCTGGTGGTCCTGACGCAGGATGGCCTCGAGGGCGAGATCGGTGCGATGTGGACTCGCTACCAGGTGGGCCTCGCCGAGCAGTCCTCGAATGCCCTCCACCTCACCGCGTCCGGGGCCGGCCACACCATCCAGAACGACGCGCCGGAGCTCGTCGCCGCCGTCATCGCGTCCGTCATGGACGCGGTCGCCGGCGCCGCGCTCCCGCCCTGCGAGGAATTCGAGGCCGTCGGGGGCGCCTGCTTGGAGGGCTGAACGGGCAGGCCCGGTTGCCGATCGGGACTCGCTGGACTCCGGGTCAATCGCTGGCTGCTGGTCCGTGGTCTGCGTCGTGGGCAGGTGCGGGCCCTTCACTCCCACTGAGCGTCCGATCGTCGGCCCGCTGGCCGACCAGCTCGGCATCGAGGTCGCGGGCGGCGATGAGGTCCGCTTCCTCCTTGGCCTTCGCGTTCATCGTGAGCCAAAGCTCCTGCACCACGTGCCACACGCGGGTCACGCCGAACGCAACGATGCCGAGTCCCACGAGCCTGGTCACGCTTCTCATTCGCAGGCCTCCATTTGGTCCTGGGTGGCAACAGCGTCGGCCGATGCCCGGCAGTCGTCAATGGCACCGAAGCGAGATTCGGCTTGACGCGCCGGAACCGCGCAACGCACCCTTCGAGTCCAGATCGGCGGGGTCGATTTTTCCTGACCCGTCGGCAGCCCTGGAGGAGCCCGTGACCGACCGCGGTAACGGCGGGGAAGCGACGAAGCCGACGCTCGCGGTCCGCAACCTCTGGAAGGTCTTCGGACCCGCCGAGTCGAAGCTCACGCCCTCGAGCAAGCTGCTCGACCTGCCGAACCCCGAGTTCCGCAAGCAGACCGGATCGACGATCGCCGTCCGCGACGTGTCCTTCGATGTCCCCGAAGGCGAGGTCTTTGTGGTGATGGGCCTCTCGGGCAGCGGCAAGTCGACCCTGGTTCGATGCCTGACGCGGTTGATCGAGCCATCCCTCGGCCAGGTCTTCCTCGATGGCGACGATGTCCTCGCCAAAAATCCCCAGCAGATGCGCGAGCTGCGGCGGCACCGCTTCGCGATGGTCTTCCAGAACTTCGGCCTGCTGCCCCACCGCCGCGTCATCGACAACATCGCCTTCGGCCTCGAGATCCGCGGCGACGAACGAGCCAAGCGCCACGAACGCGCCCGGGAGATGGCGGCGCTGGTCGGGCTCGACGCCCACGTCGACTCCTATCCCGACCAGCTCTCGGGCGGGCAGCAGCAGCGCGTCGGGTTGGCGCGGGCCCTGGCGGTCGATCCGGAGGTGATGTTCCTCGACGAGCCGTTCAGCGCGCTCGACCCGCTGATCCGCCGGGACATGCAGAACGAGATCATCCGGCTGCATCGCGAGGTCGGGAAGACGATGGTCTTCATCACCCACGACCTGGCCGAGGCGCTGAAGCTCGGCGACCACATCGTGATCATGCGCGACGGCCGAATCGTTCAGGCGGGAAGGCCGGAGGAGCTCGTCGGCGCCCCCGCGGACGACTACGTGGCCGACTTCGTGAGCGACGTCCCGAAGTCGCACGTCCTGACCCTCCGCTGGGTCATGCGCCCGCAGCAGCCGGACGACCCGGTCGACGGGCCGTCGTTCCCGCCGACGACGGTCATCCGGGACTGCCTCCACGCGGCGGCCGGCACGGAGAAGCCGATCCGGGTCCTCGATGACGGGGAGTGCATCGGCGTGGTCGATCGGGCCCAGATCCTGGAAGCGGTCGCGGGCAGCCCGAGCGCCGCATGACCGCCGCTGCGGCCGTCGCGGAGCGCCGCCTCCCGAGCCCGTCGACAGGCCTCTTCGTCCTCGTCTTCCTCGGCGTCGTCGCCGTCCTGTTCGTGCTCTTCGCGGGCCAGTGGACGCTGCCCCACGACGACGATGCGCAGCGGTTCCACCAGATCAACGACGTCCGCTCGTGGATTGACCAGAACCGCACGAGCAACCCCGTGCTGCAGCTGGTCGTCGGAAGCATCCGCGTCGCTGTCGCGTCGGTCGTGGACGGGTTCATGCTCGCCTTGCACGCCATCCCATGGCTCGGCTGGCTCGGGATCGGCGCGGCCCTCGGCTTCTTCCTCGGCGGCTGGCGGCTCGCAGCGCTTGCGTTCGGGGCGTTCCTTTCTTTCGGCGTCCTCGGCCTCTGGGAGGCCGCGATCACCACGCTCGCGGTCACGCTCGCGGCGGTGGCGATGTCGCTGGCGATCGGCATTCCGCTCGGCATCGTCGCCGGCCGCCGGCCCGGATTCCTCGCCGCGATCCAACCGGTCCTGGACGTCATGCAGATCCTGCCGACGTTCGCCTACCTCCCGCTGGTCACGCTGTTCTTCCTGATCGGCCCGGCCAGCGCGGCGATCGTGACGATGATCTACGCCATCCCGCCCGCCATCAGGATCACCGCGCTCGGTATTCGGGGGGTCGCGCCGTCCACGGTGGAAGCGGCCAACTCGCTCGGGTCGACGACCCGGCAGGTTCTCACGAAGGTCCAGCTGCCGATGGCCCGACGGGCCATCATCCTCGGCGTCAACCAGACGATCATGATGGCCCTGTCGATGGTCGTGATCACCGCGCTGATCGACGGTCCCGGCCTGGGCGAAGACGTCCTCGACGGCATCCAGCAGAGCGACGTCGGCCTGGCGCTCACGGCCGGCATCGCGATCGTGATCATGGCCATCCTCCTCGATCGACTGACGACCGCCGCAAGCGAGCGGGTGGACCCGGCGATCGCACTCAAGAACCCGGCGCTCACGGGCCTGCTGATCCGGCCGCCGGTTCGTGGCGCGCTCATCGCGATCCCGGTCCTCGCCATCGCCGCGGGCACGCTGCTCGGCGCCGAGTTTCCCAAGGTTGCGTTCTCGATCCGGCGGCCGGTGAACGACGCGGTCGAATGGGTCGCGACCAACCTCTTCTTCGTCACCGACGCCGTCAAGAACGGGGTCACGTTTGGCCTGATCAACCCGATCCAGGGCTTCCTGACCGAGTCGCCATGGTGGTTGGTCATCGCCCTCGTCGTCGGGATCGCGTTCTTCGTCGGGGGTCGGCGGCCGGCGATCATCGCGGGCCTCTGTTTCCTGGGCCTCATCGCGATGGAGGTCTGGGAGCACGGCATGGTCACGCTCGCGCAGGTGCTCGTGGCCACGGCGCTCACGATGGCCGTTGGCCTCGCGCTCGGCGTCGCCGCGGCGCGCAGCGACCGGTTCTCGCGGCTCCAGCGCCCGGTGCTCGACGCGCTGCAGACGATGCCCGCCTTCGTGTACCTGATCCCGGCCGTGGCGCTCTTCGCGCCCACGAGGTTCACGGCCATTCTCGCCGCGGTGGTCTACGCCGTGCCGGCGGTGATCCGGCTCGTGGAGATCGGCATCCGGACGGTTCCGACGACGGCGCGTGAGGCTGCAACGGCCGCGGGCGCGACGAAGCGCCAGCTGCTCTGGAAGGTCGAGCTGCCAATGGCGAAGGCAGCCCTCCTGGTCGCCGCGAACCAGGGAATCGTCCTGGTCCTCGCGATGGTCGTCATCGGCGGGCTCGTCGGTGGCGGGGGGCTCGGGTTCG
This sequence comes from uncultured Chloroflexia bacterium, assembly GCA_963722105.1. Classification (GTDB taxonomy): domain Bacteria; phylum Chloroflexota; class Limnocylindria; order Limnocylindrales; family CSP1-4; genus UBA5189. The sequence continues at coordinate 192,259 of CAVRKQ010000001.1, forward strand.
ACGTCGTCGCCGGCTTCTCGAAGTACTCCGACTACGGCGAAGGCGCCGCGGCGGCGATTGCGTGCGTCTTCCTCGGTGTTGCGCTCGATCGAATCACGCAGGGCGCGGGCCGCGCCAACCGCACCCAGCGGCGGCGGCTCCTTCCCCTCGGCGCCTCGCGGGTCCCGGGGTCGTGATCGGTCGCGAAGGGTGCATCAGGGCGTCAAGAGGTGCATCATGCGCGCCTCGGGAGGTCGACCGGGTGCGTGACGCTCGGTCGCACGATCGACTGGAGGAGCTTGGATGAGAAACCAACCAGCGCGGCTCGCCGCGCTCGCTGCGGTCGTGGCGATCGCTGCCGCGGCCTGTTCCGGTGGGGGCACCGGCTCGGCGCCCCCGGCGACCAGCGGCCCTGTCGCCACGACACCGCCGGCGGCCGGCGGCACGGTCAACATCGCGGTCAACCCCTGGGTCGGGTATACGGCCAGCGCGGCCGTGGTCGCCCACGTGCTCCAGGAGAAGATGGGTTACACCGTCAACCTCAAGGACCTCAAGGAGGACGTCTCCTGGCAGGGCTTCGAGAGCGGCGAGGTCGACGTCATCCTCGAGGATTGGGGCCACCCCGAGCTCGAGAAGCTCTACGTCACTGACAAGGCCGTCGCGATGGATGCCGGCGAGAACGGCAACATCGGGATCATCGGCTGGTACGTGCCGAAGTTCTTCGCCGACGCGCACCCGGAGATCCTGACGGACGTCAAGAACCTGAACGCGCTCGCGGACCAGTTCAAGACCTCCGAGTCCGGCGACCAGGGCCAGTTCCTCGGCACCGACCCTTCGTACGTCCAGTACGACGAGGCGCTCGTCGAGAATCTCGGCCTCGACTTCAAGGTCATCTTCACCGGCAGCGAGACCGCCACGGTGCAGGCGATCCAGCAGGCCGTGACGCAGCAGAAGCCGCTGCTCTTCTACTGGTGGGATCCGCACTGGCTCAACTCGCAGGTGGAGCTGACCCGCGTCCCGCTCCCGGCCTACACGGAAGGCTGCGACGCGGACCCGCAGGCGATCGCGTGCGACTACCCCGAGACGCCGCTCCGGAAGTTCATCCGGACCGAGTTCAACACCAGCGGCGGCGATGCGGCCACGCTCATCAAGAACTGGACGTGGACCAACGCCGATCAGAACCTCGTCGCGGACATGATCACCAACCAGGACATGACGCCCGAGGATGCGGCAAAGAAGTGGGTTGACGAGCACCAGTCGACCTGGGAGGCCTGGCTGCCCTAGTCGGCGAGTCCACCAAGCCACCGAACGAGGGCCGTCGCCACGCGACGGTCCTCTTCCTTTCCCCCGTGCGAAAAACAACTTGCATCCCGTTAACGGCGCGGCGAAGATGGCGCCCGACGATGCGCTCCGGGACCGGAGGCTCGCTTCCGCTTGGTCGAACCAGCGGGTGGCCCGCGCCCATCGTCGAAAGGGATGCGCGCAGGAAGCGCGCGCCAGAGGAGGAGCACTTGACCAGCACCCGCGCATTGCCCCGCGTCCTGACGCTCGGGGCCGCCGTCGTGTTCATCGCCACGGCCTGCAGCCAGGCCCCTGGCGGCTCGACGGCTCCGAGCGCTGCCGCCGGTGGCGGCAGCTATGAGCAATTCAAGCCGGACGCCACGCTGCTCGCGGCCGCGAAGACCGAGGGCACGCTCACGACCATCGCCCTGCCGCACGACTGGTGCAACTACGGCCAGATCGAAGGCGGAGCTCCGAACCCCAACAACGTCATCGACATCTTCAAGGCCCGCACGGGCCTGGCGGTCAACGAGTTGAGCCCGCTCGCCGGCTCAGGCGACGAGATCGAGGCCATCAAGACCAACAAGGACAACAAGGGCCCGCAGGCCCCTGACGTCGTCGACGTCGGCCTGTCGTTCGGCCCATCGGGCAAGGCCGAAGGCCTGTTCATGCCGTACAAGGTCGCGACCTGGGACACCATCCCGGCCGACGTCAAGGACGCCGACGGCGCGTGGTACGGCGATTACTACGGCGTGTTCTCGTTCGAGGTCAACACGACCCTCGTCCCGAACGTGCCGAAGGACTGGAGCGACCTGCTCAAGCCCGAGTACAAGAACAAGATCGCCCTCGCCGGCGATCCCCGCGCCTCCAGCCAGGCCATCCTGTCCGTCTTTGCCGCGGGCCTCGCCAACGGTGGCTCGCTCGACGACGCGACGAAGGGCCTTGACTTCTTCAAGCAGCTCAAGGACAACGGCAACCTGATCCCGGGCGTCATCGCCTCCGCGACCACCGTCGCCAACGGCGAGACCCCGATCACGATCCGCTGGACCTACAACGCGCTGGCCGGGCGTGACGCCACGGCCGCCGCTGGTGGTCCCAAGATCGAGGTCGTGGTCCCGACCAGCGGCCGGTTCGGCGGCGTGTACGTCCAGGCGATCAGCGCCTACGCACCGCATCCGAATGCCGCCAAGCTCTGGCAGGAGTTCCTGTACTCCGACGAAGGCCAGAACATGTGGCTGAACGGCTACTGCGTTCCGATCCGGTACCCGGATCTCGTCAAGGGCAACAAGGTCCCGGCTGCGGCACTGGCCAAGCTGCCGGACGTCACGGGGACCGTCTTCCCGTCGCTGACCCAGCTCGATGCCGCCAGGACGCTGATCACCACCAAGTGGGATTCGGTCGTCGGCATCAGCTACCCGACGCCTGCTCCGTAGCGAGCGTCAGAGCAACCATCGGTCACGGCCTGGTCATCCACGGTCCGATCGATGGCTGATGGTGTGATTGTTCGCGAGCGGGGTGCGCCACCGGCGCGCCCCGCTCGCCGTTTCTCGCTGGGCTGGGTGGGACTCCTGCCGTTCTTCCTCTTCTCGTTCGCGTTCATCGTGCTGCCGACCGTGTACCTCGTGACGGGCAGCCTCCAGAAGAACGACCAGCCCTCACTCCAGAACTACGCCGACCTGGGCACCGGGATCATTCCGCAAGCGATCTTCACGAGCATCGAGATCAGCCTGGTGACGGCGATCGCCGGCGGGATCCTGGGGTTCCTCATGGCCTACGCGATCATCCTGGGCGGGCTGCCGAGGTTCCTTCGGACGACGATCTCCACATTCTCCGGCGTCGCCTCGAACTTTGCGGGCGTGCCACTGGCCCTGGCATTCGTGTTCACGCTCGGCCAGCTCGGCGTGGTCACCACGTTCCTCAAGGAGACCTTCGGCTTCAACATCTACGACACCGGATTCAAGCTCTCCGACAAGGTCGGCCTGGAGCTCGTCTACCTGTACTTCCAGATCCCGCTGATGATCCTGATCATCGCGCCCGCCATCGACGGCCTGAAGAAGGAGTGGCGCGAGGCCGCGGAGAACATGGGTGCGTCGCCGTCCGAGTACTGGCGGCGGGTCGCGCTGCCGATCCTCACCCCGTCGATCCTCGGGACGATGATCCTGCTCTTCGGCAACGCCTTCGGCGCCCAGGCGACGGCCTACCAGCTGACCGGCGGCGCCCTGCCGCTGGCGACGCTCGTCATCTCCTCCCAGATCAGCGGCGACGTTCTCCACAATCCCGGGCTCGGCTACGCCGTCGCCATGACGATGATCGCGATCATGGCGGTATCGATCGGCATCTACACGGTGCTGCAGCGCCGCTCCGAACGGTGGCTCCGGTCGTGACCAGCGCCGGGAGCGGGCCGCCCTTCGGGCCGATCGGCACGATGCGCAACTGGCTCCGGCAGCCGAGCAGCGATGGCGGGCAGCAGACGGGCGTCGCGACCCGGGCCGTGTCGTGGGTGATCTTCGTCGCGATCTCCGCGTACTTCATCCTGCCGCTGGTCGCGACGTTCCTGCACTCGATCAAGCCGGTCATCAACGACGTCCCCGACCCGACGCTGGCCTACCGCACGGTCCTCGCCTCGCCGAAGTTCTACGGCGGACTCATCTACTCGTTCACCGTCGGCATCCTGACGATCATCCTGAGCCTCCTGATCATCGTTCCGACCGCGTACTGGGTCCGGCTGCGTGCACCGCGTCTCCGCCCGGTTGTCGAGTTCGTGACCCTCCTGCCGTTCGTCATCCCACCCGTCGTCTACGTCTTCGGGCTGATCAGGACGTACGGCGGCCCGCCCTTCCCGCTGCTCGACACGAATCTCGGGAGCGACATGGTGCTTGTCGCGGCCTACGTGATCCTGTCGTTCCCGTACATGTATCGCGCCGTGGACACGGGCCTCGCGGCGATCGACGTCCGATCGCTGACCGAGGCGTCACAGAGCCTCGGGGCAGGCTGGACACGGATCATCCTGCGGGTCATCTTCCCGAACCTCCGAACCGCGATCCTGTCGGGCGCATTCCTGACGCTCGCGATCGTGGTCGGCGAATTCACGATCGCGGTCTACCTGGCGCGCAACGACGCGTTCGGGCCGTACATCTCGCTGCTCGGCCGGACGCAGCCGTACACGCCGGCCGTCGTCTCGCTCGTGAGCTTCGCCTTGACGTGGATCGCCATGGGGGTGATCGCGTACATCGGCCGCGGGTCGCGGACAAAGATCCAGATCGCGGGGGCGAAATGAGCAACCAGTTGGCCACCCACCACCGCCAGAGGATCACTCCTCGATGAGCTACCTGACTCTGACCGACGTCCAGAAGCGCTTCGGCGAGTTCTCCGCGGTCGAGGACTTCAACCTCTCCGCGGAGAAGGGCGAGTTCGTGTCGTTCCTCGGCCCGTCGGGCTGCGGCAAGACGACGACGCTCCGAATGATCGCCGGCTTCGAGCAGCCAACCTCCGGAACGATCACGATCGATGGTCGCGACATCACTCGGGTCCCGCCGAACCGGCGCAATGTCGGGATGGTCTTCCAGTCCTACGCCCTCTTCCCGAACATGTCCGTCGCGGACAACATCGGCTTCGGGCTCAAGGTGCGGAAGCGCCCTGGCGACCAGATCAGGCAGCGAGTCGCCGAATTGCTGGAGATCGTCAACCTGCCCGACAAGGGCACGCGCTATCCCTACCAGCTCTCCGGCGGCCAGCAGCAGCGCGTCGCGCTGGCGCGGGCGCTGGCCTTCGAGCCGCAGGTCCTGCTGCTCGACGAACCGCTCTCCGCGCTCGACGCCAAGATCCGTGTCGCCCTCCGCGTCGAGATCCGCTCGATCCAGCGCCAGCTCGGAATCACAACGGTCTACGTGACCCACGACCAGGAAGAGGCGCTCTCGCTGTCCGACCGCGTCGTCGTCATGAGCCAGGGCCGTATGGAGCAGGTCGGCACTCCATTCGAGATCTACAACTTCCCGGCGACGGCGTTCGTGGCGTCGTTCGTGGGCACGCTCAACCAGCTCCGCGCGACGGTCGTGGACGCCGGCCGCGGCGAGGTGACGGTCTCCGGCCAGCCGGTGATGCTCGCCAAGGGCTTCGAGGGTACGAAGGGCCAGGAGGTCCGCCTGGCAATCCGCCCGGAGATGGGCTCGCTCGCGGATCGCCCGTACGAGTGCAGCCGGCTGTCCGGCAGGGTCACGGACGTGAGCTTCCTCGGGTCGATCGTCCGGATCCGCGTCGCCCTCGAGGATGGCGCCAACGGGTCCAGCGGCGCTGCGGACGGCCAGGTGCTCATCCTCGACGAGTTCAACGAGCCGACCCTCAAGCTCCCGAACCTCGAAGACCGCGTGACGGTCAGCTTCCCGCTCGACGGTCCGCTCGTCCTCGACGCCAAGGCGCCGGTCGAGGAGGTCGAGGCCCTCATCGCGGAGGCGTGAATCGATCAGGCGTGGCTCCGCGGGAGCCGGCAAACCCGCTCGACGGCATCGACCTGATCATCTTCGACAAGGACGGCACGCTCATCGAGTTCGACCTGATGTGGGGCGGCTGGGTCGACGACATCTCGCGCCGGCTCGAGGCGTCGACCGGGCTGGCACTGCGCGAGGGCCTCTACGAGATGCTCGGGGTCGACCCCGCGACGGGCCTCGTGTACTGGCACGGGCTCATGGCGGCGACGCCGATGGCCCGGATCCGCGAGGCGATCGAGGGGTACGTCGCCGCGACGGGCGCCGGCACCGAGGCGGCGCGCGACGCGGTCGACGGGGCCTGGTACGCGCCGGATCCGGTTGGGCTCGCCCGACCGGTGACGGACCTGGCGGCGCTGCTCCGGCGCCTCCGCAAACGGGTCGCGCAGTTCGCCGTGGCCACGAGTGACGATCGGGACCCGACCGAGCGGACCCTCGCCTCGCTCGGGATCGCGGAGGAGATGGCGACCCTTGCCTGCGCCGACGACGGCTTCCCGAACAAGCCCGCGCCCGATCCGGTGCTCCGGATCTGCGAGCGGCTCGGCATCGAGCCGGGTCGGACGGCCGTCGTGGGGGATTCACCGGCCGACCTGCGGATGGGCCGGGCGGCGGGCGCGGCCCGCGTGATCGCGGTGCTCACCGGCGTGGGCGACGAGCCGACGCTGGCGCCGCTTGCGGACATCGTCCTGCCTTCGATCGAGGCGCTTGCCCCGGCCTGATCGCGTCCTTCCTGCGTGCCTCGATCGACGCGCGCTCGCCTTGTTCATGCGGACGTGGCCGCGAGTGGGAGACCTTCGCCCGACATTCGTGTCTGACCGTCACGAAACCTGCGAGATTCACGATTGGACGGGCCGCGGAGGCACCGGTGCGTGCGGATTCGTGTCTGACAGGCACGAAACCGAGCCTGGGCAGGTGATTCGGGGGCCGTCGCCGTCGATTCGTGTCTGCCAGCCACGAAGTCCGCTGATTCGGTGTCCGGACGAGCTCCTGGCGAGCCTTCTCGGGCCGATTCGTGGCTGACAGTCAAGACTCGGTACCCGGCGAGTCGGTTCGAGGACTTCAGCCTCCCTCGCGCGCCCGCACGCGCACGCCCTGACCGCCGGACCGTGGACCCCGTACTCCCGTCCTATCGCTGCTGACCCACCCGCACCGTACGGTTCCGCTCGAAGCGGGGTTGCATGCCCGCACCATGGAGCGACGCCAAGCCCGATGGCACTCGCTGCGCGGCCGATCCCGGCCGCCGAGCTGCTCACGCTCTCCGAGGCTGCCCGGCTCGCCGGCGTCGATCGCGACACCGTGCAGGCCTGGTGCGACCACGGCGATCTCAAGGCCGTGCGCGGCAGCGGGCGCCAGATGCGGCTGCGCCGGCGCGACCTCGAGCGACTCGTGGACGCCAGGAGCCGGCCCGCACCGCCGAATCGGAGCCACGCCGGCGATCGGCGAGCCCGCGCGGAGAGCGCGGACGCCACCCCCGCCCATGCCGACCGCAACGGCGCCGCTCGAAACGCGACCGCCACGCCGTCGCGGCGCGTGCTCGGTCCCGGCACGGACGCGCTACGCCGGCTGGCCTCGGAGCTCAGCGGCTCGGACGCGCTCCAGCCGGTCTTCGAGGAGGTCCTCGAGAACTCGGTTCGGCTGTTCCACGCCGATCGCGCCGGTCTGTGGCTCTGGCATCCCAACCGCGAGCACCCCCTCGAGCTGGTCGCGGGCCGAGCCCACCCCCAGCGGATCCTGGAGCGCGTCGAGCGGGCCACCGCGGACAGCAAGCTCGCGGGCTTCGAGGCGCTGCGCCGCGAGCAGGTCATCGTCTTCAAGACCATCGACGACCCGCGGATCACGCCGGAGATGCGCGAGGTCTACAAGCAAAGCGGCGTCGGGTCGCTGTGCTTCGTCCCGGCGGTCTTCCGCGGCGCGCCGCTGGCCCTGCTCGTCGTCTACCACGACACGCCGTACGACTGGTCCTCGGATGAGACCTCGCTGGCCCGCAGCTTCGGCGACACGATCGCGACGGCGATCGGCAACGCCCGGCTCATGGCGTCGGTCGAGGACCTCGCCGCTCGCCTCCGGGCCATCCAGGACCTGTCACTCCGGCTGTCCGGGATCCAGGACGTCCGCGGGATCGGCGACACCATCGTCGCCGAGGCCGGGTCGCTGATCCAGTACGACACCGTCCGCGTCTACCGCGTCGATCACGAATCCGGCTGGTGCGAGCCGATCGCGTTCCAGGGCGTCTTCATGGGCCGTTCCGACCCGGAGCCGGAGATGCTCCGCGTCCGGATCGGGGTGGGCCTCACCGGGTGGGTCGCCGAGCACGGCGAGACGCTCCTCCTCGGCAACGCCCACGACGACCCACGGAGCATGATCGTCGGCGAGACGACCGGGCCCGAGTCGATGCTCGTGGTGCCGATGACCTACGAGGGCAACGTCCGGGGTATCGTCGTCGCGTCGCGGCTGGGCCGGGATCGCTTCGGGATCGACGACGAGACGACGCTGTCGATCTTTGCCGGCACCGCGGCGCAGGCCCTGGTCAACGCCGAGCGCCTCGAGCAGCTCCGGAAGCAGCAGGCCGAGCTGGAGCACCAGCTCGTCAGCCAGCGCCGGCTCATGGCCGTCAACGAGCAGCTCCTGTCGACCCTCGATCCCACCGGCGTTCTCGAGATGATCGCGGACTCCCTGAAGTCGGTGGTGACGTACGACTCGCTGACGATCTACCGCATCGACCGCGAGCGGGGCGTCCGGCGGCCGATGATCGCCCGCGACCGGTTCGCGGAGCTCATCCTCGAGTACGACGCGCCGCTGGGCACGGGCCTCACCGGTTGGGCGGTCGACCACCGCGAGCCGGTCCTCGCCAACGACGCCCACCTCGACAGCCGCTCGATCCAGATCCCCGGCACGCCGTTCGAGCCGGAGTCGATGGTCATCGTCCCCCTGATGGCGGACGGCGAGGTCCTGGGCACGCTCAACATCGGGCGGATGGGCGGCCCGGAGAGCCACTACGGCCAGAACGAGTTCGAGCTCACGAAGCTGTTCGCGGCCCAGGCGGCGATCGCCCTGCGCAACGCGATGGCCCACGACGAGGTCAAGGTCCAGGCCGAGCGCGACGCCCTGACGGGCCTCCGCAATCACGGGGCCTTCCAGCGCGAGCTCCAGGGCTTCCTCGCCGCGGGCGCGACCCGGGCCGTCTCGGTCCTGATGATGGATCTCGACCGGTTCAAGGGCTACAACGACCGGAACGGCCACCCGGCCGGCGACGAGCTCCTGGTCGCGGTGAGCCGTGCGATCGAGGGCTGCATCCGCCAGGCCGACCGGGCCTATCGCTACGGCGGCGACGAGTTCGCCGTGATCCTTCCCGACTGCGGCCGCCAGGCGGCCGAAGAGGTGGCGCGCCGGGTCCGGCTGGCGATCGACGCGATCCCCGACGACACCGGTCCGCACGTCTCGATGAGCGTCGGCATCGCCTGCCACCCGGAGGAGGCCGCCAACAAGGAGACGCTGGTCGAGATCGCGGACCAGGCATTGTTCGTGTCCAAGGGCGCCCCATTCCGGAGCTCGCGAGACCAGTTCGTCGCCGCCCTCGACGAGATGGCGATGGGCCTCCTCGACGGCAGCGACACGGACGCCCTGCTCGATTCCATCCTGAAGCGGGCAGCTCGCCTCCTCGGTGTTCCCAACGGCTACGTCTACCTCGGCGAGCCCGGGGAGACCCACGTGACGGTTCGGGCCGGCATCGGCGATACCGCCGGTGACGTCGGGTTCACGATGCCGGTGACGGAGGGCCTGGGTGGCCGGGTATTCACGACCGGCAAGGCCGTCGTGGTCGAGAACTACGACACATTCGAGGGTCGCCATCCCCATTTCACCGGGCGCGTCGGCGCGGTCGTCGGCGTGCCCCTGACGGTCGACGGGCAGACGGTCGGGGTCATCGGCCTGTCCACTGGCCCCGGCGAGCGCGTCTTCCGGGACGCGGAGGTCGACGCCCTCCAGCGATTCGCCCAGCTCGCATCGATCGCGCTCGAGAACGCGCGTCTCCACGAGCGAGCCCTCTCACCGCGGGACCCGGTCACCGGCCTGCCCACCCGGGAGAGCCTCATCCAACGGATCGTCGAGGCGCTCGCGCCGCTGCCCGCCGGCACGGAGCGCGATCCGGTCACGGTGCTGCTCCTCGACATCGACCGTTTCGAGATCGTGAACGAGAGCCTCGGGCACGCCGCGGGCGACCGCGTCCTCACCGAGGTCGGGCGGCGGATCGCCTCGGTCCTGGGGCCGAACGACGTGGTCGGGCGGTTCAGCGGCGACACCTTCGGCGTCCTGCTCCCGTCATGCGATCCGGACCAGGCGCGGGCGTTCGCGGAACGGGTCCAGCTCGAGCTCAAGCCGCCGTTCGACCTCGACGGGCGGACGTGGTTCGTCAGCGCCAGCGTGGGCATCTCGATTGGCAGGCCGGGCGCGGCGGGTGCCGGCGACATGCTCCAGGAGGCCGAGATCGCGCTCGTCGGGGCGAAGGGCGACCCGATGCGCCAGGTCGTCGTGTTCGACCCGCTCAGCAGCCGCCACGCGCTCCAGCGCCTCGATGTCGAGGCCGAGCTGTGGACCGCCCTCGAGCGCGACGAGCTGACCGTCCACTACCAGCCGATCATGGACCTCCGGACCTCGCGAATCGTCGGGTTCGAGGCCCTGGCGCGCTGGCAGCACCCGTCGCGCGGCCTCGTCCTGCCGGTCGACTTCATCGCCCTCGCCGAGGAGTCCGAGCTGATCGTGGCGATCGGCCGGGTGATCCTGGAGAAGGCCTGCCGCCAGGCACAGCTGTGGCGCCAGCGCTGGCCCGCCGAGAACCTCATGATGAGCGTCAACCTGTCGCCGCGGCAGTTCCTGGACCCGGACCTCGCCAACGGCATCAGCCAGGTCCTCCAGCGGAGCGGCCTCGAGCCGTGCGCGCTGGAACTCGAGATCACCGAGTCCAGCGTCATGGACCGTTCCGAGACCAGCCTCGCGGTCCTGCAGCAGCTCCGGGCGCTCGGCGTCCGCGTCGTCCTCGACGACTTCGGGACGGGCTACTCCTCGCTGGCGTACCTGCGCCAGCTGCCGCTCGACACGATCAAGATCGACCGGTCGTTCGTGACCGACCTCGACGTCCGCGACCCGAATGTCGGCATCATCCGGGCCGTGGTGTCACTTGCCCACGGCCTCGGCATCACGGTCGTGGCTGAGGGCATCGAGACCGACGAACAGGCGCGCCGTCTCCGCGAGCTCGGCTGCGATATGGGCCAGGGCTACGCGTGGGCGCATCCAGCCGATCCGGTGCGTGTCGGCGCGCACGTGGCCCACCAGCTCGCTGGCGCCGGCACGGGCCAGGGCGAAGTCGCGGCGGGCGGAACAGCGGTCGCGGGATTCGACCGGTGCGGCCCCGATCGGGAGCGCCCGATCCGAGCCGATCAGCGACGGCTGCCGAAGAGCCGCAGCAGGAACAGGAAGAGGTTGACGAAGTCGAGGTAGAGGTGGAGGGCGCCGATCACGGCCGCCTTCTCCACTGACCCGAGCTGCTGGACCAGCTGGCCCGACGAGATCCGCTGCACGTCCCACGCCGTCAGGACCGTGAAGATGATCACCCCGACGAACGACAGGATGTAGCTGAAGACGCTGCTGCCGAGGAAGAAGTTGACGATGAACGCGGCGAACAGGCCGAACATCGCCATGTAGGCGAAGCCGCCGATCCCGGCCAGCGAGCGCTTCGTCGTGTAGCCGTAGAGGGCCGCGCCACCGAACATCGCGCTGGCCGACAGGAATGCCGTGGCAACGGAGGTCGTCGTGTAGAAGGTGACGATCAGCCCGATCGTGAGGCCAAGGCTGGCTGCGTAGACGAAGAAGAGGCCCAGCGCGATCGTGGCGTTGATCCGGCCGATCAGGGCCTGGATGCCGATCGCCAGCCCGAGCTGCGCGAGGATGAGGATCAGGAAGTTCCGGCCGACGAAGCCCAGCAGGCTTTCATTGAACTGGGCGAAGGCCGCGACGCCGGCGGTCACCAGCAGGCCGGCGAACATCCAGAAGAAGGCCTGTGTCAGGAACGCGCCTTGGACCCTGGCATCAACGCCCGGGATGGCCACGCCCTGGCCGCCGGCCGGCTGTCCGATGCCGCCACCCTGGTTCTGGAACGTCACGTCGATGTCTCCCTTCGAGGTGCGGCGCCCGGCCGTCGAGCCGGCGTCGCTGCGCGCGATTCTGCATGTTCTGCCGCCCGCGCCAAGACCCAAACGAGGTCCGCCAGGCGGTTGAGGTAGGGGATCAGGTTGTCGCCGGGCACCAGGCCGTCGCGGCGGAGGCCTACGGCTCGTCGCTCGGCGCGACGGAGGATCGTCCGCGCCAGCTCCAGCGCGGCGCTTGTCGGAGTCTCGCCAGGGACGACGAACTCCTTGGGCATCTCGATGCTCCGCTCGAGCTCGACGAGCGTCTGTTCGACGCCCTCGACCATCGCCCGCGACACGCGCGTCCGGTCGTCCTCGAGTCGATCCCAGGCGTCCGGGTTCGTCGCGAGCTCCGCGCCGACGACGAACAGCTCGCGCTGGAAGCGAAGGATCAGCGGCGCGAGACCGCCGATACCCGCCGGGAGCGTGCCACGGTTGCGCTTCACGCCAAGCCAGGCGCGGGCCATCCCGAGGGCGGCGACCGCCTCGTCGATGGCGCCATAGGCCTCGGTCCGCGGGTCGTCCTTCTGGATGCGCTCGCCGCCGTACAGGAGGCCGGTCGTGCCGTCGTCGCCGCGCGTCGTCGCGACGACGGAATCGATGGGGCTGCGTCGGTTCATCGCTGGGTCAGGTTTCGTGGTGCCGCTTCGAGGGACTTCGGCTCACCACATGAGGCCCGCGTCGCGCGGGTCCCAGCGCTCCGCGAGCAGCGTGACCTTGACCGGGTGGTCGACGACCGACTCGGCCTGCTCCTGGACCTGCGCGATCATCGATCCGGCGTAGGGGCAGAACGGGGTCGTGAGGATCATCTTGATCTCGGTCTCGTTCTGGCCGAGCAGAATCTGCTTGATCAGCGCCAGCTCGACCACGTTCATCCCGATCTCCGGGTCCACGACGGCCCGGAGCGCGTCGAGGATCGCGAGCTCCGTAGCGCGGCGCTCGGCGTCGAACAGCGGCATGTTGGCGGGCGCGGCGGTCGCGCCGTTCGCGCCGTTCGTGTCGGGAGCTGCGGGCGCTGCCGTGGCGGGAGCGGCGGGCGCGCCGTTCGTGGCAGGAGCGCCCGCCAGCGCGTCGTTTGCGCCGTTCGCGGCGATTGCCTCGGGCGGTGCGGCGGCGGTATCGGCGGTATCGGTCACGCGTTCACTTTACCGCAGGTCGCCTGGAAACCCCAGCGCCGGGGTCGGAATTCGACGGGCCGGCGCTGCGGGCAAGCTCGCCCGTGTCTCACGGACATGAACCTTCCACGAAGGCGGCTCGCGTGCCCAGCCTGACCGGCCTTGCTGATGGGTTTCGTGCGCTGGAAACACGAAGCCGACCACGAATGGCCAATTTGCAGCTACAGCGACGCCGAATGGTGTTCCGCAGACACGAATCCGACGCCAGGCGCCATACATGGCGGGCTGACCTCGTACTCCGGTCGGTTTTCGTGTCCCACAGACACGCCGTCAGGGAAGCTCCATCCGAATCGATGTGCCCCGACCACCCCGCCCGGCACCCGGCCCGGCCGCAATCGAACCGCCGTGGGCCTCCACGATGGCGCGCGCGATCGCGAGGCCCAGCCCGGAGCCGCGCGATGTGGCCGACTTCGCGAACCGCTCGAACACGGAGTCGCGAACTTCGGCGGGGATGCCAGGGCCGTCGTCGGTCACCTCGATGATGAGGCCGCCTGGCGGCGGCGCCGATGCCCCAGCCGGCGCAGGCGCTGCCGACGAGGCCGACAAGGCGATGGAGCCGCCGTCGGGCATCGCGCGGATCGCGTTGTCGACGAGGTTCGAGATGACCTGACGCATCCGGACCGGATCGATCTCGATCGCGGGCAGCCCGGCTGCCGTCTCGACCCGGAGCTCGATCCCGACCGCCGCCGCCCTGGCGCGGTGCGCCGCCGCGACGTCCTCCAGCAGCACCGCTGGGTCCGTCGGCTCTCGATGCAGGGGCAGCGCCCCGGACTCCGCGAGGCTCAGCGTCCGCAGGTCATCGATCAGGCGCTCGAGGACCCGCGTCTCCTCGAGGATCGGCCCGATGTGGGCCTCGTCCGGCGGGTAGACGCCATCGAGCAGCGCCTCGAGGTTGCCCTGGACGACCGCCAGGGGCGTGCGCAGCTCATGGCTGACGTCGGCAAGGAGGCGGCGGCGCGTCGCGTCCTCGGACTCGAGGCGCGCCGCCATCGCGTTGAAGGCACCGCTGAGCTGGCGCATCTCGCCGCGGCCACGGTCCTCGGAGACGCGGACCGTGTAGTCCGCGGCCTCGATCCGGCCTGCAGCGCCGACGAGCTCGGAGAGGGGCTCGGCCACGCCCCGCGTGAGCCGGATGCCGACGACGAGCGCGATGATTCCGATGACCAGCACGATCAGGCCGGCCGGGCGCGCGAGGTAGGCGAGGGGACCCTCCATCGACGCGAAGCCCAGGAGGCCCGCCAGCAGCCACAGGATCAGCACCCCGACCGAGACCACGAGCGTTGACATGAGCGCGATCAGGCACCCGAATCCGCGGCGCATGTTCCCGCTCCGCCCCGACCCCCACCGCTCGCGGCCTTCCCAGCCCTCGCGCTGGTTCTCGGGCGCGTCGCCTGCCCGGGCATGGTCGGCGACGCCGCCCTCGTTGGAGGCGCCGCCCTCGCCGGCGGGAACCGCGTCGTCGGCCTGGCGGTGCAGCCTTCGGTGCTGCATCTCCCAGCGCTTCGGGGGCCACGGCTCGTCCTCCGGCCACCACGGTGGCCTGGCGTGCTGGCGCATCAGGCGCGCTCCGTGTCGATGTCGGCTTCGGCGACGCGATAACCGACCCCGTAGACCGTGAGCAGGTAGCGGGGTCGCGCCGGGTCGGGCTCGAGCTTCCGGCGGATGTTCTTCACGTGCGCGTCGATCGCCCGCTCGTACGACTCGATCGCGATGCCGTGGACCGCGTCGAGCAGCTGCGACCGTGTGAAGACCCGGCCCGGGTCGCGGGCCATCGTCGCGAGGATGGAGAACTCGGTCGGCGTCAGGTCGATCGATCGTCCGGCGACGGTCGTCCGGAGGCGCGGGACGTCGAGCAGCAGGTCGCCGACGGCCACGCGATCCGCGGGTGTCGAGGCGCGCTCCGCTCGCCGGAGCACGGCGCGAACGCGGGCCACGAGCTCGCGCGGGCTGAACGGCTTCGTGACGTAGTCGTCGGCGCCGAGCTCGAGGCCGAGGAGCTTGTCGAGCTCCGTGTCGCGCGCGGTCAGGACGACGATCGGGGTCGAGCCCGTGGCCCGGATCCGGCGCATCACCTCGAGGCCGTCGATGCCGGGGAGGCCGAGGTCGAGGACCACGAGATCGGGCTGTCGGACGCTCGCCGCCTGCACAGCGGAGTTGCCGTCCCCGGCGAGGAGGACGGCGAAGCCCGCGTGCTCGAGGTAGTCGCGGGCGAGCTGGGCGATCTTCGGTTCGTCGTCGACGACGAGGACGGTCGGCATCGCGTGGTCACTCTAGTGGGGCGCGGGGACGGGAATCCGCCGGGACGGGAATCCGCCGGGGCCGGCGACTGCCGGCCCCGGCGCTTGAAAGGGGTTTTGCTCGACGTGCGGTCGAGGCGCGGTCAGCTCGCGCCGGAGCTGCTCGGCGAGGCGCCGCCGGAGCCACCGCCCGAGCGGCCCTGCTCCTCCTCGTGGAGGCGGCGGTGCCAGTCGGCGATCCGGCTGTCTCGATCGCCGCGCCAGGACCCGGGGGCGTCACCAGTCCCCTCGCCCTTGCCCCACCCCGGGCCGTAGCCGTGATGGCCCCAGCCACGGTCCCAGCCCCGCCGGCTGGAGAACGCGGCGCGGATGATCCCGAACAGGATGAAGAGGAAGAACAGGCCGAACAGGAGCCCGAAGAGATCCGGTCCGTGCCAGCCATAGCCCGCGACGGGAACGGTCGCGCCGGCTGGGAAGCGCCCTGCATCGATGATGCCCTGGGCGACGCCGGCCTGGTAGACGCCCGTCCCGAGCCCGACCAGCAGGCCGACGAGGATGAGCCCGGCCACGAAGCCGAGGAAGCTGCGGAAGAACATGGTTGCCATCTCCTTGGATTGAAGGTCCGATGGCACCAGCGTCGACCCAGGTCGTGAACCTGGTGTGAAGGCGGGATGGAGATCCGGCAGGTCGCGCGCGAGCTCGGCGCGGCGCGGCGGCGTCAGCCCGAGGCGGGCTTGATCACGACCCCGGGGATCCGGTACTGGCTCGGGAGATCCTCCGCCTCGGCCACGGAGTAGCCCGGTCCGGTGAGCGACCCGTCGGCCTCGAAGAACTCGGCGTACCGATCGTGGTTTCGGGACGCGTACTCGTAGGCGGCGGCCACGCCCATCCGTCGCAGCTCGGGATGGTCCTTGAGCATCCGGGTGAGCGTGTAGCCGGCGCTCCGGAGCTCGAGGATGTTGCGGACCGTGAGGCGTGTCCCGTAGCAGAACGGCTCGCCGTTCATGACGAGCGGGTCCATCTGCACCCACTTGATCGTCATGCTCAGGCGCCCTTGTAGAGGAATGCCAGAAGCGGGTGCCGCTTCCGCGCGTCGCCCGCGAGGCGGCGGTTCCACTTGAAGACCGTGATCGCCTCGTCGATGGCCGCGTCGATGGCCGCCGACGGCGCCCGGCTCGACCACGGCCGCGGCCGCGCGCCGGAGTCCCTCGCACAGGGAGATCACGTCGTCCATCGGGACCTTGCGCTTGCGGTACCGAACGGCGACGAGGTCGGCGAACGTGGCCATGGCGTGCGGGTCGCCACTGGAGACCGAAACGATCAACCGGTCGTGAAACGCCTCGAGGTCGGCGAGCAGCGCCTGGATGACGATCTCGGCGTGGCGCTCGCGCATCGTCGGGTTGAGCTCGAGCGCGGCGGCGAGGGCGCGGGCACGGAGGCGGGCGCCGCCACTCCGGAGGGCCGCGGAGGCGGCCATGTCGCCGGCGGACATGTCGCGCGGCGGGAGGCCAAGGCTGGGGTGGCTCACGGGCCGGAGTCTACCGTGCGGGTCCCGGCATCGCCGGGGTCCTCGCGCCGCCGGTACGATGATCGGGATGCCAGCACACGATCGCGAGCCCGGCGGACCAGCCGAGCCAGGGGACGGACCCGCGAGCTCGGCGACCCGCGAATCGCGCCGCCTCGCCGAGCCCCCGTCGGCTCGATACGCGCCGCCGCCGAACGCACGCGAGGCCGACGGCGTCGAACCTGGTTCCGCAATCGCCGGCCCGCTCGCGCGCGCCGCCCTCATTGCCGTCGGGGGAGCACTGCTCCTCACGTTTGTCGGCGCGATCGTTGCTTCCACCGTCGGCCTGCTGTTCGTCGCGGGCGCCACCGGCGCGGCCGTGGGCCTCGTCCTTTCGCGCGCCGCGGTCCCCACAGGCCAGGCATCGCCGGTCCCGCGGCAGCGGGTCGCCTGGATCGCGATCGGCCTGTCGCTCGCCGCTGTCGTCGTCGCGGCCCTCGCGACCTGGGCCTACGCCCGTGGCGAGGGGGGCACGCTCGGCCTGCTCGACTACCTCCTTGCCACGTTCGGTCCCTTCGTGCCCGCCGAGGCCGCCATCGCCGCCGTGACGGCGTGGTGGGGCGCGAGCACCGGCCCGGTGCAGAGCTGATGCCGGACGCGGCCGAGGCCCCTGAAGCGATCTCGTTCCGCCGCCCGACGGAGGACGACTACGCCTCGATCATTCGCGTCGTCGACGACTGGTGGGGCGGACGCAACCTCTCGAAGCTGCTGCCGCGCCTCTGGCTGCAGCACTTCACCGGGACCTCCTGGCTCGCGGAGCTGCCCGATGGGCGGATCGCGGGGTTCCTTGTGGGCTTCCTGTCTCCGGACCACGCGGACACGGCGTACTGCCACATGATCGCCACGAACCCGAACCTCCGGCGCGTCGGCCTGGGCGCGGCTCTCTACGAGCGCTTCTTCGAGGACGCCCGAGCCGCGGGCCGCACACAGGTGAAAGCCGTGACCTGGCCCGGCAATCGGATCTCGCTCGCGTTCCATCGCTCGATCGGGTTCGAGATCGCCAAAGGTCCTGGGAGTCAGAACCTATACGGAACGCCTGCGCAGGCAGGGTACGATTTCGACAGGGAGGATCGGGCCATCATGGTCCGACGGATCTGACCGGAGGGACACGTGGGCGGACTTGTCTTGCGGATCGGGATCATCGCCGCGATTGCCGGCGGAGCGTGGTTCTTTCGCGACTACATCTCCGGGAACGCGGGTGACCTGGCCGTCGGCGACTGTTTCGATGCGCCGACCACGACTGGCGAGACCGTCGAGGACGTGAGCCATCATCCGTGCACGGATGCGCACACGGCCGAGGTCTTCTACGTTGCGGACTACACGGGCTCGAGCACGTACCCGGGCGAAGAGGCGTTCGACACCTTCACGGCGGCCAACTGCCCGCCGGCGTTCCAGGCGTACACCGGCATGGACTTCTACGGGGACACGGCCATCGACTACGACATCGGGCTCTTCTACCCGCTCGAGGAAGGCTGGGGCCGGGGTGACCACGAGATCACCTGCTACATCGTGCGGGTGGACGCGGGGACGATGGCCGCGTCGCTCAAGAAGCAGTAGCCCGGCGCGTTCAGCGGCGGGTCTCGCCCACGAACGGCATGCCGTGGCGGGTGAGCGAGTCCACGCTCATCCGCAGCACGGCCGTCTTCGCCGCGGCAACCTCGCGCACGTAGGCCGCCTCCTCGTCCGGCGTCATCGCGCGGCCGCGGATGATCGCCTTGGGGCGCCCGACCTGGAGCCAGGCCAGGTGATATCGATCCATGGAGCCCCACGCGGCGGAGAGCAGCTCGTCCGTCAGCTGGAGCCAGACCTTGAGGGCCGCCTGGCCGGGATTGGCCACGAGCCGGTCGCCCTCATCGATCAGCTGGCGCGTATTTCGAACCAGCTCCTCTCGCGTCATGCCGGGACGTCGGCGTCGGTGGCGGCGTCGGTATCGCCCGCGATGAACGCCTCGCGGGCCGCTCGCGCTTGCATCGTCCACGGGCCAGGACGGCCGGTCCCGATGGGCGCGCCTTCGAACAGGGTGACCGGCAGGATCCCGGCGACGCTCGAGCACAGGAACGCCTCGTCGGCGCCGGCGAGATCGCCTGGCGAGAGCGAGCCCTCCACGGGGGCGAGACCCGCCGCTCCCGCCCAGCCGAGGATCCACGACCGCGTGGTGCCGGGCAGGATCGCGCAGTCGAGACGCCGGCGTCGCCAGCTCACGCCGGTCCGCGTCCCCCGCTCGGACCAGGAAGAGGTTCGCGCTCGTCGCCTCGGAGAGGCGGCCGTCGGTGGTGAGGAAGACCGAGTCGTCCGCGCCGGCGCGGCGAGCCTCGAGTCGCGCGTAGACGTAGTCCGCGCGGCTCGTGGTCTTGAGCGCCGCCAGCGGGCTCGCCGGGTCGCGGCGGACGGCGCTGACGACGAGGTGCAGGCCTCGCTCGATGTGGTCCGCCGGCGTCGGTGGCACCGGCCAGGCCTGGATCACGATCGTGGGCGCCGGGCGCTCCGCCGGCAGCAGCCCGCGACCGGCAATCGACCCGCGGCTCACCGTGATCCGGATGGACGCGTCGCCGTCGGCGCCGCCGAGGCCGTCGGCTTCGAGGAGGGCCGCGATCCCGGCCCCGACGTCCGTCTCCAGCGAGCCTCCGAGGTCGATGTCGAGGCCTCCGGCCGAGCGTCGCAGTCGCGAGAGGTGCTCCGCGAGCTCCGTCGGGCGGCCGCCGCGCGCGCGAAGGGTCTCGAACACGCCGTCGCCGAGCTGGAACCCGCGATCGAACGCCGACAGGTGGCGCGTGTCCGCCGACTCGATCGCGCCGTCGATCCAGATGTGCCGGTCGGCCAGGCTGGCGGTCACGCGATCTCGCGCGCCCCGATGGCGCCCAGCGGCCCGCGAGCCTTCGCGACGGTCTCGGCCCATTCCGCGGCGGGCTCGCTCCGCCAGGTGATCCCGCCGCCGACGTGGAGGCTGAGCCGTTCCCCATCGGCGACGAAGGTTCGAATCAGGATGCTCGTGCCCATCGCACCATCCGGCCCGAGCCAGCCGGCGATCCCGGTGTAGGGCCCGCGCCGAACCGGCTCCAGCTCCTCGAGGAGCTCCATCGCGCGGATCTTCGGCGCGCCGGTGATCGACCCGCCGGGGAACGAGGCGGCAAGGAGGTCGAAGGCGTCGCGGCCGGGAGACAGCCGCCCGGTGACCGTCGAGACGAGGTGCTGGACCGCCGCGGTCCGCTCGAGCCGGCACAGCCGCGGCACGCGAACCGTTCCGGGCACGCAGACCCGCCCGAGGTCGTTCCGCAGGACGTCGACGATCATCACGTTCTCGGCGCGGTCCTTCTCCGACGCCAGCAGCTCACGGGCCAGCCGGCGATCGTCCTCGCGGTCGCGGCCGCGGGGGCGGGTGCCCTTGATCGGGTTCGTGGCAACGTCGCCGGACGCCGAGACGGACACGAACGGCTCTGGCGACGCGGAAGCGATCGCGCGGGCGGCGCCGGTGAGCGGGTTTGCGCCGAGGTCGAGGTAGGCGGCAAACAGCGCCGGATCGCCGGTCCGAAGGCGCCGGTACAGCGGCCACGGTTCGCCGCGGAACGGGGTCTCGAGGCGACGGGTGAGGTTCGCCTGGTAGATCTCGCCGTGCGCAATCGACTGCCGGATCGACTCGACGCCCGCCTCGTAGGCGTCCCGGTCGAGCCCCGAGCGAAGCTCGAGCCCGGCGGTGTCGACGCTCATCGCCCGATCGGACACGGCACCGGCACCGAGCGCCCGGCTGCGGACCTGCTCGAGCCGCTCGTCGAGGGCGGCGATCCGCTCGTCGACGGCACGGCCACCGAGCCACGCGGTCCCCGCTCGCCGGTCCCACGCGATCACCCAGTCATGGAGCGCGAGGCGCATCAGCGGCAGCTCCTGGTCGGCGGCCGCGATCGACGGCAGTCGCTCGAACCGGCGTCCCAGGTCGTAGCCGAGGAAGCCGGCGAGGCCACCGAGGAACGGCGGAATGGCGTCCGGCGTCGCCGCGGCCGCGTCACCGACCGGCGTCGTGCACAGCCGGGCGAGCAGCCGGCGAGCATTCGCAAAGGGGTCCGAACCCGCCGATGGCACCTCGATGACGGCCACCGGATCCGCCGTCAGGTACGTCCAGCGCGCATTCCGGCCGGGCCTCGCGCTCTCGAGGAGGGCCAGGCCGGGCAGATCGAGGAATCGTTCGGCGACGTCCATCGGCGTCGCGGCATCGAGGCCCGGCAAGCGCTCGAGGCGGACGCCCGGGGTCACTCGCCTCGCGCGACCCGTGTCGATCGATCGACCGTCCATGGCCCGATCATCGCACAGCATCCGCTTGCGCCAGATACTACGGATCCGTAGTATCTCGGGCATGCGCGGGGCCTCGATCGCCGCTGTCGTCGCCGTCGCCACGCTGCTGGGCGCGTGCTCGCCGTCCCCGAGCCTCCCGCCGACCGGGCCCCCGGCGGTCCTCCCGTCGCCGTCGCCGGCCACGACGGCCGCGGCCAGCCCGTCCGCCGTCGCCCCGACGCCGCAGGGCTCGCTCGACCGCATCGGCGGCTGGCACGCGGACATCGCGGCGATCATCCCGGGCCTCGAGCGGATCCACCCGAATCCCTTCCACGGCACCCCGAAAGCCGAGATCGAGGCGGCGGTCGCGGCGCTCGTCGCCGAGGCGCCGACCCTGGCCGACGACGCGCTGATGGTCGGCATCGCGCGGATCGCGGCGCTGGTGAGCGCCAACGGCTGCGACGGCCACACGGGCGTGTTCATGTGGGGCACCGGCACCTATCCGGTCGAGAGCCTCCCGCTCCGGCTCTGGCTGTTCGGCGACGACGTCGTCATCGTGGACGCGCTCGCGCCGCACGAGAACCTCATCGGGGCCACGATCGAGGCCATCGAGGCCCGCCCCATCGCAGATGTCCGGGCCGACCTCGACCCGCTGATCCCGCGCGACAACGACCAGACCGTCCGGCTGCTGACGCCCCGCTACCTCCTCATTCCCCAGGTCCTGCGGGGCATCGGGCTCGTGAACGACAGCTCGGTCCGGATCCGCTACACGGTCGGTGGCGTGACCGCCGAGGTGGACCTGGCCTCGATCCCGATGGAGGACTACAACAACTGGGCAGGCCCGTACGGCCTCCATCTCCCCGCCGATCCCGACGTCCGCTACCTCTCCCGGATCGACGACGACCTGTGGTGGGAGATGCTGCCCGACGGTGAGACGCTCTACGTCCAGTACAACCGCGTCGAGTTCCTGGGCTCGAACCTGGTCGACCTGCGCGAGGCCCTCCGAGCGCCCGAGGTGCTCCGCGTCGTCCTCGACATGCGCCATAACTTCGGGGGCGAGGTGCGCCCCCTCGACACGATGCTGGAGCTCTTCGGCGACCCCGCCGTCGACCAGCCGGGCAAGCTCTTCGTCGTCACGGGCCGGAACACGTTCTCGGCGGCGAGCATGCTCGCGGCCCGGCTCGAGGCGCCAGACCGACGCCGTGTTCGTCGGCGAGCCGATGGGCGGCTGCCCGACGTTCTACGGCAACGTCACGGAGCTGCCCCTGCTCCACTCCGGCCTGTCCATCCTGATCTCCGGGACGTTCGAGGTCGGTGCGGACCCGAACGACACCCGCCAGAACATCGAGCTCGATGCCCAGGCCGAGCTGACCTTCGAGGAATGGGCGGCCGGCGAGGACCCGGCGCTCGACGTCATCGAGGTCGCCGCGCCGTGAACGCGCTCGACACCTCGTTGCTGTTCGACGTCTTCTCGCTCAACCAGGCGGTCTCGCGCCTCCTGACCGAGACGATGCGCGATGGCCCGCTGACCCCGACCGAGTACGCCGTCTACAGCGCGATCTTCGAGCTCGAGGCCGCCACCCCGACACAGCTCGCGGCGCGTCTCGGGATGCGGTTGACGACCTTCATGGACCAGCTTCGCGAGCTGGAGCGGCGCGGGCACGCACGCCGGCTCGCGCACCCGACGGATCGGCGGTCCTACCGCGTCGTCCTTGCCGGCGATGGTCTCGCCGCCCACCGCGCGGCGAACCGGCACTTCGAGCGGGCCTACGCGGCATTCAAGTCGGAGCTCGGAGACGAGGAAGGTGCCCGGGTGGCGCTGCACAGCGTCCGGGAGGCTGCCCTGCGGGCCCGGACGGTGCTCGCGACGGCTGCGACGTCCTCATCGGGCGGGACGCCCGCGGCGAATGTGGCGGCCTCGTCGTGCGGGAAGCCCGCGGCGGCGTCGGGTGTCAGCCCTCGCCGGTCTGCCGGTCGCGCCGGCTGAACTCGTCGAGCGCCTCGCGACAGGCGCCGGCCAGGCGCTGGGCCTGCCGCGCGATCCAAGGGTCGACCCGGGTCGAATCCTCGATCGTCACCGTGACACCCGTCGGGCTTTCGTCGAGCACGATCCCGGTCTGGTTCCGGTAGTCCGCGAACCAGTTCGCCTGGAGCTGGAGGACGGCGTCGGCGACGACCCGGGCCTCGAACAGCCAGTCGAGGTGGGTCGCATTCAATCGATCGACGATCGCGGACAGGTCGATGGCGCGCCCGCGCGGCAGGCGCGCGACCAGGTCGATGACTCGCAGGTTCGTGAAGGGATCCGCCGATTCGGCAATGACGGGCGGTGCGAGGTCGGCCGCCGGCATGCCGGGCGGCGCGGGGCGAAGGTCGCCGAGGGTGGGCACGGCGAGGAGCCTAGAGCAGCTCCCCGTGGGACGACGCGGTCGGCTCGCCCTCGCGAGGGCGCGGCTCCTCGCCCGGGCCGTAGATGCGCCGGTTGCCCGATGTCGCTCGCTCGCCGTTTGCGGCCAGCTGCTCCTCGGTCAGGACGGCCGCCGGATCGACGATGCCGGCGTTGGTGTCCGTGGCCGCCCGCTCGGTCATCGCCGCGGGTTCTGGGAGCTGGCCTGACTCGAGCACGGTGAGCGGACGGCCCGCCCTGCCCTCGATTGCCCCGACGCCGAACGGCACCCACTTCGAGGGGTCCTGGAGGCGGTGGGCCTCGACGTTGCCACGGGTGTGGATCTCCTCGAAGCCCTTCGGCTCGATCCACATCCGCTCGCCCTCGAGCAGCCCCAGGACGCCGGACTGGCCGGGCTCGGGACGTTCGTGCTGGCAGTAGGCGCAGGTCGCCTGGTTGTGCTTCTCGTAGTGCTCGGGCTCCTCGTAGGTCGTGATGTAGCCCTCGTAGTTCCGGAGCACGACCTTGTGGTCCGAGTAGCTGATCAGGTAGTTCGGCATCACCGGGATCTTGCCGCCGCCGCCCGGCGCGTCGATGACGTAGGTCGGGACCGCGTAGCCGGACGTGTGGCCGCGGAGGCCCTCCATGATCTCGAGGCCCTTGCCGACCGGCGTCCGGAAGTGGCCCGAGCCCTCGACCAGGTCGCACTGGTAGAGGTAGTAGGGCCGGATCCGGTTCTCGACGAGCCGATGCACGAGCGCGCGCTGGATGTGGACGCAGTCGTTCACGCCGGCGAGGAGGACGCTCTGGTTGCCGATCGGGATGCCGGCGCGAGACAGCTTGTCTACGGCGCGGCTCACCTCGGGCGTGATCTCGTTGGGATGGTTGAAGTGGAGGTTCATCCAGAGCGGGTGGTACTTGGCGAGCATGTCGCAGAGCTCGTCGTCGACCCGCTGGGGCAGGAACACGGGGACGCGCGTGCCGATCCGGATGATCTCGATATGGGGGATCTCGCGAAGCCCGCGCATGACCGATTCGAGGAGCTTCGGCGCGAGGGTCAGCCCGTCACCGCCCGAGATCAGGACGTCGCGGACCTGGGGGGTCTTGCGGAGGTACTCGAGCTGGGCTTCGTGGTCGCGGCGGTTGAAGTTCTGGGTCGGGTCGCCGACGATCCGGCTCCGCGTGCAGTAGCGGCAGTAGCTCGCGCACTGGGTCGTGATGAGCATCAGGACGCGGTCGGGGTAGCGGTGGACCAGGCCCGGCACCGGCGAGTGGCGGTCCTCGGCGAGGGAGTCGGCCATCATCGCGGTGAAGGCCTGCTGCTCCCGCCCGAGCGGGATCACCTGGCGGCGAATCGGGTCGTTCGGGTCGTCGGGGTCGATGAGCGACGCGAAGTACGGCGTGATG
Organism: uncultured Chloroflexia bacterium; assembly: GCA_963722105.1. Lineage (GTDB taxonomy): Bacteria > Chloroflexota > Limnocylindria > Limnocylindrales > CSP1-4 > UBA5189. The sequence goes on from CAVRKQ010000001.1 coordinate 217,208, forward strand.
TCGACGCGGAACTTGTCGTCGGCGGTCAGGCCGGCCTTCTCCTCCTCGGTCAGGTTGAGGACCTGCCCGACTTCCTCGAACGTGTTGATCCGGTTGCTGAGCTGCCACTTCCAGTCGTTCCACTTCTCGTCCGGAACGTCCTCCCAGAGCGGCGCGCGGCGGCTGCGGGCTGGCTGGCCGTCGGGGCCCAGCGTCTGGGCCGGGTCGCGGGGATTGACCCAGGCAGGGTCGAGCGCGCCGACGCCGTGCGGGGCCGCGGCGGCGGGCGCAGGCGCAGCGGCGGCCGCGGGTGCCATGTCGTAGCCATTCGCCGGGACGAGGTTCTCGGTCAAGCGTGATCTCCGAGCGCGAGGGTCTGCGTCGACTGCATAAAGTCTATGCAGACTGGATGCCGGCGGATCATAGCGCGACGGTCATCCCCATACCAGCCGATCGGCGATTGCGGCGGCGCAGCCCTCGTACCATCGATCGCATGACCGAACCGTTCGACGACGAGAGCCTGCCCGAGCACGTCCGCGCCAACCGCGAGGCCTGGGATCGCTACGCAGACGAGTACGTCGAGCCGGGTCGGAAGAGCTGGTCGACCACGGAGATCACCTGGGGCATCTGGGGCATCCCGGAGACCGAGGTCCAACTCCTGCCTGACGACGTCGCGGGCGAGGAGGTCGTGGAGCTGGGATGCGGGACCGGCTACGTCTCGGCGTGGCTGGCCCGGCGTGGCGCCCGGCCCGTCGGGATCGACAACTCGCCCGCGCAGCTCGAGACCGCGCGGGCGTTCCAAGCGGAGTTCGGGCTGGAGTTCCCGCTCCACCTCGGCAACGCCGAGACGACGCCGTTCGAGGACGCCAGCTTCGACGGCGCGGTCAGCGAATACGGCGCGGCGCTGTGGGCCGATCCGTACGCCTGGATCCCCGAGGCCGCCCGGATCCTCAAGCCCGGCGGGTGGCTCATGTTCCTCACGAACGCCCCACTCGTGATCCTCACCTCACCCGAGCTCGAGGCCGACGGCCCCGCCGGGACCACGCTCCTGCGGCCGTACTTCGGGATGCACAAGACCATCTGGCCGGACGACACATCAGTGGAGTTCCACCTGCCGCATGGGGAGTGGATCCGGTTGCTTCGGGCCTCGGGCTTCGAGATCGAGCGGCTGGTTGAGCTCCAGCCGGCGTCGGACGCGACGACCACCTATACGCAGATCGCGTCGATCGAGTGGGCCCGCCAGTGGCCATCCGAGGAGGCCTGGTTCGTGAGGAAGCGCGGCTAGCGAGAAAGCGCAGCTAGGTCAGCCGAGCCCGTCCTCGCGTCGAGGCGAGGCGAGGCGCCGACGTCACGTTGGGGGACGAACGCGACGACGTTGCTCGCTTTCGGGTCCTCTCGCCGTCGAAACCTCGTCGGATTGTCACCGTGGCGAACATCGTGACGACCTTCCGATCGAACCTCGTCAGGTTGGTCCTCCACGCGGACATCTCGGGAGCGCGGCTCGGTGGCGCCGGTAGCGTCGGTAGCGCCGGTACGTGGAGGGCGGAAAGGCACGGACCGAGGGCTACTCCCCGATCACGCTCCAGAGGAAGCCCATCGAGATGAAGAAGCCCGTGAAGAGGGCGATCAGCCCGAGGCCGCCGTAGGGCGAGTTCGCGCCGGCGTGGGGCACGAGCTGCAGCCCGACCCCGAAGACCACCGCCCAGAGCACGAACAGCATCCCGAAGAACCACTTGCCATTCGGCCCGGTGATGCGGCGGACGAACTTGGACCGGCCGTCCGCGGACATTGCCGCCTTGAGGAAGATGAACACGAAGACCGCGGCCACCCCGACCGAGATGAACAGGGCCGGCAGGTTGTTCGGGAAGTTCTCGAACCACAGGGTGAAGATCGTCACGGCCGCCCGATCCTAGCAAACCCGTACGATGGTCGAGCCGATGTCTCCCATGCCGTCGAACCGCTTCGAACGGCTCGGGCGGTGGTGTGCCCGGCACCGCTGGCCCGTGGTCCTGGCGTGGCTGGCGCTGGTCGTTGCGGCGATCCCGTTCGCCCTCCAGGCGCCCGACGCGCTGCGCTCCGGCGGGTTCATCCGCCCGGACCTGGAATCGGCCCAGGCGAAGGCCCTGCTCGAGCGCGAGATCGGCGTCGCCGAGGCGGCCGTCGTGGTCGTGTTCCACTCCGACACGTTGCGGGCCGGCGAGCCGGCGTTCGAGGCGGCCGCCGCCGCCGCGATGGCGGCGGTCCCGGCCGCGGAGTACGTGCGCTCGGTCATCCCGCACACCCTCTCCACGCGGCAGGTCTCCGCGGACGGGCACACCGCCTTCGACATCGTGTCCCTGGACCTCCCCGCCGACGATTCGCCCAAGGCGCTTCCGGGCCTCCGGGCGGCGCTGCGGCAGCAGCCCGGGCTCGAGGTCGGGCTCTCCGGGGGCCCTGCGTTCTATGGCGACGTGCAGGAGGTGTCCGAGGCGGACCTCCGCCGCAGCGAGATCATCTCGCTGCCGCTCGCGGCCCTGGCGCTGTTGATCGTCTTCGGGTCCGTCGTCGCGGCCGGCGTGCCGCTCGTCGTCGGCGGGGCCGCGGTGGTGATCGCCCTGGCGGCGATCTTCTTCGTGGCCGGACTCACGCCCATGAGCATCTTCGTGCTGAACCTCGCGACGCTGCTGGGGCTGGGCCTGGGCGTCGACTACTCGCTGCTGATGACGAGCCGCTTCCGTGAGGAGCTCGCCGCGCGCGGCTGGGAGCCCGAGGCCGTCGAGGAGGCGGTGGCCGCAACGGCGCGGACGGCCGGCCGCGCCGTCTTCTTCTCCGGGCTGACCGTGCTCCTCGGCCTCCTGGGGCTCGTGCTGTTCGGGTTCATGATCCTGCGATCCGTCGGCATCGCCGGCGCCGTGGTGGTCGCGCTCGCCGTCGCCGCGGCGATGACCCTGCTCCCGGCGACGCTCGCGATCGTCGGCGTCAACCTCGAGCGGCTGCGCGTGCGCAAGGTCACCCCTCGACCACCCGCGAGCGGTGCCTGGTCCCGGCTCGCGCGAGCGGTCATGCGCCGCCCGATCGCCGTCCTCGTCCCGACGCTCGCCTTCCTCCTCCTCCTCGGCACCCCGTTCCTCCACGTCCGGTTCAACGCGCCCGACGCCCGGATCCTCCCGGAATCGGCGCCGTCCCGCGACGCGTTCGACCTGCTCACACGTGAGTTCGGGCCCGGGCCGTTCGCCCCGATCGTGCTCGCCATCCGCACATCGGGCGACGCGATCGACCCGGGCAACCTCACCGCGCTCTACGACTACTCCCGCCGCCTCGCCGCCGACCCCCGGATCGACCGGGTCGACAGCCTCGTCGACGTCGACCCGCGGATGCAGCTCTCGCAGTACGAGCTCCTGTACCGGCCCGGACAGGCACCGCCGGATCGCTTCGTCGCCGAGGTGCTCCGCTCTTCGACCAAGGGCGACCTCACGGCGTTCACCCTGCTCACGCCGTACGGCCCGAACGAGGCCGTTGCGCGCGAGCTCGTCGGCGACCTCCGCTCGAGCGACGGCGCGCTCGCCCCACCGCCGGGGATGACGGTGCTGGTGGGCGGTGGCGCCGCGGACGTCGAGGACGTCGTGACCGGGATCGGCGCGGAGTTCCCGCGAACCGCGCTCTTCATCCTCGTGAGCACCTACCTCGTGCTGCTGCTCCTCCTGCGATCGGTGGTCCTGCCCCTCAAGGCGCTGGCGATGAACACGCTCTCGATCGTCGCCTCGTTCGGCGCCCTGGTCTGGATCTTCCAGGACGGCAACCTGTCGATGCTGTTCGGGACGCGGCCGCTCGGGTTCGTCGAGACCACCCAGCCGGTGATCCTGTTCTGCGTCCTGTTCGGGCTGTCGATGGACTACGAGGTGTTCCTGCTCACGCGGATGCGCGAGACCTGGCAGGCGACGGGCGACAACCAGATGGCGGTCGCGACCGGGCTCGAGCGGAGCGGGCGCATCGTCACGTCCGCGGCGCTCATCGTGATCGTGGTGGCCGGCTCGTTCGCGTTCGCCGACATCGTCCTGATCAAGGCCCTCGGCGTGGGGATCGCCATCGCCGTCGCGCTCGACGCGACGATCGTCCGGGCGCTGCTCGTCCCGGCGACGATGCGGCTCCTGGGGAAGTGGAACTGGTGGCTGCCCCGGTCCCTCGAACGCCGCTTGCCGTCGGTCGAGGGCGAGGAGGGCGTGGCATGAGACGCCGCGTCCGGCTCGCGAGATGGCTGCCCATACTGGCGCTCCTTGCGGCCATCGTGAGCGGCTGCGGCGGCGCACCGATCCTGGCCAACCCGCCACTCACCTTCCCATCGCCGGCGGTCACGCCGGGCCCGACCTCGCGACCCGCCGATCCGATCCCCCTCGCATTCCCCCGCGACGACGGCCCCCACGACCGCCTCACCGAGTGGTGGTACTACACGGGCCACCTCCGGGCCGACAACGGCCGTCGCTTCGGGTTCGAAGCAGTCGTGTTCCGGGCCGAGCGCAGCAGCGTCCCGACCGCCTGGGCGTCGCACCTCGCCATCACGGACGAGGAGAACAACCAGTTCTTCTACGCGCAGCGCAGCGAAGTCGGGCCGCAGGTCGATCAGTCGAGGCGGGACGCAGCCGGCGAGCCAACGGGCTTCGGGCTGCGGATCGGCGGACTGGATCCGGTGCTCGTCGCCGGTGGCGCCCCGGCCCTCGCCGAGCCGTGGCGGTTCGCCGGCGGGAACGGCCGGGACGCGATCGAGGCCCGCCTTGCCCCGGCGGAAGCGCTCGCCGGCGGGGACACCTTCGGCATCGACCTCCAGCTGACGGACCCTGCCGACCCGGTTCCCCACGACGGCGACGGCTTCGTCGAGTTCGGTCCCGCGGGAAGCTCGTACTACTACTCGCGGCCCCGGATGGACGCCACCGGCACCGTGGAGCTCAACGGCTCTGCGTTCAACGTCGAAGGCACCGCCTGGTTCGACCACCAGTGGGGCGACTTCGTGTCCGTCGGCGGCGGCTGGGACTGGTTCGCCTTGAACCTCGACCCGGTCTTCGATCCGTCGGATCGTGAGCTCGCACCCCAGCGCGACATCACCCTGTCCGTCGTCCGGGACGCCGCCGGAGCGCCGATCCTGGTCTACGGGACGCTCGTGGAGCCCGGGCAGGGACCCGTTCGGCTCGGGCCCGATGACTTCGAGGTCACGTCGCTGGGGACATGGACGAGCCCCGGGTCTGGCCGGACGTGGCCGAGCGGCTGGCGCGTGACCATCCGGGGCGACCTCATCATCGACCTCGAGCCAACCGTGGACGACCAGGAGCTGGACACCCGGGCGACGACCGGGGTCGTGTACTGGGAGGGCTCGCAGCGCATCTCCGGGACGTACCTGGGTGCCCCGGTGACGGGCGAGGCCTACGTGGAGATCACCCGCTACTCGAACTGACGTCCCGAGTACCACTCCCCGCATCCGAACAGGGGATTACCCAGGTACCGCCTGGCGGCCAATCTCGCCGGGATGCCTGGCCACGATGGTGGTGTCGCGCCCGTGCGTGCCCATGAGCCGTCCCTGATCGACCCGCGCGCCCAGCGCAAGCTCCGGAAGACCATCGGGATCTTCGCCGCGATCGTGTTGCCATTCAGCCTTGGATGGCTCGGCTTCGCGCTCTACATCCAGCAAGCGGCCCTCGTGGCGGCCGGGGTCGTGGCGGTCCTGTTCGCGGGGTACCTCGCGATCCTGTGGGCGCGGTCCGCGACCATGCCCGCTTCATCGCTCGCGACACGGGCCGCGATCGCAACGAGCTTCGCGATCCTCGGCGCCGTGACCGCCGAGCCGTTGCTCGGCGTCGCCATGACGATGGCTGCGATCATCCCGCCCGTGCTGGCGCTGGTCCACGTCGGCCGGCCCGTGCTGCTGCGCCTGATGCTGTTCGGCGCGGCGACCAGCGCGTATGCGGCCATCGTCCCGTACGTGCTGCCGTGGTCGTCGTCCTTCCCATTCCCGGTCGACATCGTCCTGCCGGTCACGACCTTGATCCTGGCCTACGCGATCTTCCAGATGTTCCTGTGGAACGCGAGCGGCCAGCTGACCGAGACGGCGACCGAGCTCTCCGCGGCGATGGACCTCTCGCGAGAGGTCTCGCAGACCATGGATCCGCAGCAGGTTGCCAAGATCATCGCGCGCCACATCGCCCACGCGGCCGAGGTGGCGGACTGCACGCTCAGCATGTGGGACCGCGAGAACGACCTGGTCGTCACGTTCGCGTCCTACCCGCCGGGCCGCGGATCGCGGATCGCGGCGAGCTACGCCCTGGCCGACTTCCCGGCGACGCGCCGCGTCCTCATGACCGGCGTGCCGTGCTACGTCGACGTCGCCGACCCCGTGAGCGATCCGGACGAGATCGCCTACCTCCGGTCCGTCGGCCAGGCCAGCATGGTCATCCTGCCGCTGGTCGTCCGCGGCGAATCGACCGGCATTCTTGAGCTGACGTCCACCGAATCGCACGTCTTCAGCGATCGCAGCGTGCAGCTGGCGCAGCTCCTCGCCCGCGAGGCCGCGTTCTCGCTCGAGAATGCCCGCCTGTACGACGAGATCCACGACCAGGCCTTCCGGGACGCCCTGACCGGGCTCGCCAATCGCCGGCTGTTCCTGGACCGGCTGTCCCACGTCCTCGACCGGCTGCGCGGCCGGAGCGCCTCGCGCGTTGCCGTCGTTTTCCTCGACGTGGACAACTTCAAGCACCTCAACGACCGCCTCGGGCATCCGGCCGGCGACGAGGTCCTGCAGGCGATCGGTGAGCGCCTTCGCCTCGCGATCCGGCCGGGCGACACCGCCGCCCGGCTCGGTGGCGACGAGTTCGCGATCCTCCTCGAGGAGGTCGCGGACGAGGCCGAGGCGATCGCCGTTGCCGAACGGCTCATCGCCGGCATCGGCGCACCGATCACGCTGGCCGACGGGTCGCCCCGGATCGCTGCCAGCATCGGCGTCGCGCTGTCCCGGACGTCCGGCGACACGGCCGACGACCTCCTCCGCAACGCCGACATCGCGATGTACGCGGCCAAGGCCGCAGGTCGCGGCCGGATCGAGCTGTTCCACCCGGAGCTCCTCGCCCGTGCCGCCGCGCGGAGCGACCTCGACGCCCGCCTCCGCGGCGCGGTCGAGCGCGACGAGCTCCGCCTCGCCTACCAGCCGGTGCTGGATCTCGCGTCGGCCGGGAACCGCGTGGCCGGCTTCGAGGCCCTGGTTCGCTGGGACCCTGCGGGCCGCCCGACGCAGATGCCGGGCGACTTCATCGGCCTCGCCGAAGAGACCGGCGAGATCGTGGCGATCGGTCGCTGGGTGATCGGCGAAGCCTGTCGCCAGGCGAGCGCGTGGCAGCGCGCGCACGACCTGCCGAACCTCCGGATCAACGTCAACCTGTCGGCCCGCCAGTTCACGGATCCCGGGCTGACGGGGATCGTCGCGGCCACGCTCCACGACACCGGGCTGCCCCCCAGGTCGCTGACCCTCGAGATCACCGAGAGCACCCTCATGGCCCGCACCCGCGACATGGCGGATCGAGTCCGGAGCCTTCGGAACCTCGGCGTCCGGATCTCCATCGACGACTTCGGGACGGGCTACTCGTCGCTCGGCTACCTCCAGACGTTCGAGCTGGACGAGCTCAAGATCGACCGGTCGTTCGTGTCGCCGTCGGATTCCGTGGGCAGCCCGCGGGTCATCAGCCGGGCGATCGTCGAGCTGGGCCGGGCCCTCGGGCTGGAGATGGTCGCGGAGGGCATCGAGACCCTCGAGCAGGCGACCTGGTTCCGATCGCTCGGCTGCCAGTTCGGGCAGGGCTTCTACTTCGCCGAGCCGATGAGCGCGGTCGACGCGAGCACCTACCTCGCGGAGCACCGCGACGAGGGGCGCGGCCCGGCGGCGATCACGAGGATCGACAGCCGACGACGGCGAGGCCAGGCGGCCGGCTAGACCGGACCGGGCAGGCGCTCAGCCCTCGCGGAGCGACCTGGGCGCGTCCTCCCACCACTCCCGCCCGGGCCATGGGTCGATGGGCTCGCGGCCGTTCGACCCGAGCACGACGTTGACCTCGCCCAGGTGGTAGGCCTCGTGGTTGATCATCCGCATGAGGATCGACTGGCGCGTGTGGACCTCGGTCGGGCGGCCGGGCTCGTCCCGGCGAACGGAGACGTCCAGCGTGTCGACCGTCCACCCGTCGAGGCAGCCCTCGATGATCTTCCAGGTCGATTCCCAGGCCCAGACCAGCTCATCGACCGTGCGCGGCTGCGAGAGGTCGTCCTCCCAGCCGGGCGTCTCGCCGGGGAACGGCGTCTGCTCCGCGCCGGGCTCGCCGAACACGTCGCACAGCCAGAAGACGCGCGGACCGACCGTGTGCGCGGCGACGGCCCAGATCGGCCACGGGGGCGTGTCGTAGTCGCGCTGCGCCGGAACGGGGAGCGCCAGGTCCTCGGGGGTGAGGCGACGAATGCCCTCGATCCAGCGGCGGTTGTAGCCGGCCCAGTCGGCGTAGAAGGGCCGGATCGAGCCGGTCAGTGCTCCGTGCGCGCCGGAGTCACTCACGAGCCAGTGACGTACTCGCCACCGTCGACCCCGATGACCTCGCCTGAGATGAAGCCGGTCCCCTCGCCCGAGAGCGCGACGATCGCGTTCGCGACGTCCTGGACCGTCGTCATGCGACCGGTCGGGTTCCGGGCCGTGGCCGAGGCGATGATCATGTCGTGCTCCGGGATCTTCATGAGCGCGGGCGTCATGGTCACGCCGGCGCGGATCGCATTGGCGGTGATGCCGCTGCGCAGCCGGCCGAGCTCCATCGCCAGCTGGCGGATGTGCGACTCGAGGGCGGCCTTCGCCGATGAGACGACGCCGTACGACGGCACGACCCGTGTCGAGCCCTCGGAGGTCATCGCGTAGATCTTGGAGCCCTCGCCGAGGAACCCGCCGCGGTACAGGTCCTGGACCCAGTAGACGAGGCTGTTGGCCATGACGTCCTGGGTCATCTCCATCTTCTTGCGATCGGCGGCGCCCTTCGGGTCGTCCGAGATGAACGGGACGAGGCTGCCGAAGGCGAGGGAGTGCATCACGACCCGCACGTACGGCTCGCGGCCGGCCTTGCGAGCGGTCTCGAAGCGTGCGCCGAGCTCGGCGAGGGCTCCGGCGCGCTTCTCGTCGTCGGCCGCGTTCATGTTGATGTAGAGGACGTCGGCGCCAGCCTTCTCGAGGTCGGCCTTGAGCTCTTCGACGTGCTGGAGTGCGGCGCGGAAGTCGAGATGGATGCCACAGATGTTGTAGCCGGCGGCCGGCAAGGGCCCGGGCCGTCGCCTCGCCCATCCCGGACGAGCCGCCCAGGATCAGCGCCCAGCGTTCGCGCGAATTGGCCATCGACGGGCTCCTCTGGCAGGTGTTCGCAGGTGGTTGGGGAGGCGCCGCGAGTCTAGCAAGGGCCGCTCGGCGCGAGGTCCGGCGACCGGGGCTACCGTTCGCGCGTGACGGATCAGGTGATCGCCGCCAGCGGGCTGACGAAGCGGTTCGGGAAGGTCGTGGCCCTCGACGGGCTCGACCTCGACATCCCTCGCGGCGCGGCCCTGGGCCTGCTCGGGCCGGCCGGCGCAGGCAAGTCGACGCTGGTCCGGCTGCTTGCCGGGCTGATCCTGCCCAGTGCCGGGTCGTTGACGGTGGACGGGGCGCCGGCGGGCTCGGTGGCCGCGAGGCGACGGCTCGGCGTGCTGCTCCAGGATGCCCAGCTGTACGGCTGGATGACCGCCAGGGAGACGCTCGCCTTCGGGGCGGATCTCGCCGGCGTGGCGCGCACGGAGCTCGCGGGGCGGATCGATGAGATTGCGGGGCGCCTGTCGATCGCGGCGGACCTCGACCGCCACGTCAGCACGCTGGCCGCCGCGACCCGGGCCCGGCTCGCGCTCGCGCAGGCCCTGGTCGGCGAGCCCGAGGTGCTCGTGCTGGACGAGCCGTTCAACACGCTCGATCCCGAGGACCGCCGCGAGATCCTTGGCGTCCTCTCTGCGCTGCGAGGCACCGCGACGATCGTGCTCGCCGCCCATCGCCTCGCCGACATCGAGGAGCTCTGCGACCGGCTGGCCGTCCTCGATGTCGGGCGCCTCGTGCTCGCGGCGTCGATCCCGGAGCTCGCGCTGCGCGCGCCGGTCTTCGTGATCGAGACCGGGGTTGCGGGTGGCCTCGCCATCGAGGGGCTCCTCGCGAGGCTGCGCGCCGAACCATGGGTCGCGGACGTGGCAGCCGCGAGTGGGACGGTCCGCGTCACCGTCTCCGACGAGGCGCGCGCCGCGCGCGAGCTGCTGCCCGCGGTCGTCGGGATCGGGGTCCCGGTGTCGGCGTTCCGGCGCGAGCCGCAGTCACTCGAGGGGCTCATCGCGGGGCTCCCGCGGTCGTGACCGGCTACCGCGAGCTCCTGGAGAAGGAGGTCATCGAGGCCTGGCGGACCCACCGGATCGTGCTGGTCTGCGCGCTGTCGATCGTCCTTGGCATCGCCTCGCCCGTGGTCATTCGCTACCTGCCCGAGCTCCAGGGCCTGTTCGGGCCCGACGAGGAGCTCGGGTTCGGCGAGCTGGGTCTCCCGGACGCCCTCGACCTCCTGGTCCGGAACCTCGTCCAGTTCGGCTCGATCGCGGCCGTCCTCCTGGCGATGGGCAGCGTCGCCGGCGAGCGCGAGCGAGGGACGCTCGGCCTCGTCCTGTCGCGACCGGTCTCAAGGACGGCGCTCCTGGCGTCGAAGTTCGTCGCGATCGCGATGGTCCTCGGGCTCGCGACCGGGCTCGGCGTGCTCGCGACGTTCCTCTACACGACGCTCCTCTTCGGGCCGACCGATCCGCTCGCGTGGATCCAGGTCGCGCTGTTCCTGCTGCTGGCGGTGCTGGTGCCGGCGGCGATCACGTTCCTCGGGTCCGTGCTGGCCGGGTCGTCGCTGGGGGCTGCCTCGATCGGGATCGCGGGCCTGGTCGTGCTGTCCCTGGGCTCCGCGCTGCCCACGGCCAATCCGCTGTTCACGTCGGGTCTGGCGGAGCTTGCGCGGGCGGTGCCGCTCGAGGGGATCGGGCCGGAGCTCGATGCGGCTCGAACGGTCGGTGTCTCGATCGGGATCGTGGTCGTCTCGCTCGCCCTCGCCTGGCTGCGATTCCGACGGGCGGACGTCTAGCGCCCGGTCAGACGACCCCGGCGCTCCGCAGGCGTTGCGCCTCGGCGGGCGAGTATCCGGCTTCGGCGAGGAGCTCGTCCGTGTGCTCGCCGAGGAGCGGGGGTGGCGTTCGAATTGAAGCCGGCGTCGACGCGAGCTCGAACGGCAAGCCGACCTGGTCGACCTGCCCAAGGCTCGGGTGCTCGAGCGGGACGCGCATGCCGAGCGTCGTCGCCTGTGGCGAGGAGAACGCCGACGGCAGGTCCAGGATCGGGCCGGCGGGGATCCCGGCCTCGTCCAGCCGCGCGAGCCAGCGCGCGCTGGTGTCGGTCGCAAAGCGCTCGGCGAGGATGGGGATGAGCGCGTCGCGATGCTCGACCCGGTCGCCGTTCGTGGCGAATCTCGCCTCCGTGGCGAGCTCCGCGAGCCCGATGGCCGGCCCGAGCCTGGTCCATTGGCGCTCGCTGCCCACGCCGATCGCGATCTCGCCATCGGCGGTCGCGAACGTCTCGTAGGGCACGATGCTGGGGTGGGCATTCCCGCGGCGGCGCGGCTGGACGCCGGTGACGAGCGCGCTCTGGGCCTGGTTGATCAGCACCGCGAGCGTGCTCTGGAGCAGCGAGACATCGATCCGCTGGCCGTCGCCGCGCGCTCCAGTGGAGCCTCCCGCCGCGCCGTTTGCTCGGTCGCGCTCCCGCCCGAGCAGTCCCGCGATCAGCGAGACCGCCCCGAACAACCCTGAAACCACGTCGCTGATCGCGACGCCGACCTTCATCGGCCTGCCGTCGGGCTCACCGGTGATCGACATCAGCCCGCCGACCGCCTGGATCACGAAGTCGTAGCCGGGCTTGTCGGCGTCCGGCCCGCGCGTCCCGAAGCCGCTGATCGCCAGGTGGACGAGGCCGGGGTTGAGCTCACGGAGGACCTCGTCGGAGAATCCGAGCTTCGCGAAGCCGCCGACCCTGTGGTTCTCGACGACGGCGTCCGCACCGCGCAGGAGCCGTCGGAGGACCTCGCGCCCGTCCTCGGTCGAGAGGTCGAGGCGGATCGAGCGCTTGTTCCGGTTCACCGCGAGGTAGTAGGCGGCGGTCCGCGTCCCCGCCTCGGCCGAACCGACCCACGGCGGGCCCCAGCCGCGCGTCGCGTCGCCCTCGGGCGGCTCGACCTTGACGACGTCCGCCCCGAGATCGCCCAGGAGCATCGTGCAGAACGGCCCCGCGAGCACGGTCGAGCAGTCGATGACCCGGATGCCGCGAAGCGGACCTTGATTGCCCGGCGATGACACGGGCGGATGGTATGGCCGCCGCGCGAGGCTAGCCGGCGGGCATGTCCAGGCTGCGGGCGTCGAGCTCGCCCTGGCGAGCCCACTCGACCAGGTCGCGGTTGACGACGATCGTTCCGCCGGGCTCTTCGACGATGTTCGGGCCCGAGACGGAACAGGATGACGGCGTCGGTCAGCGGCACCATCGGGTCGCGCTTCCGGAGTGCGGCGAGCGGATCCTCGCCGGCAGGGCTGTGCAGGAGGCCAGCGACCACGTACCGACCGGAGCGCAGGACGAGCCGGTGCGTTGTCGTCGGCACGCGGAGTGTTCGGTTCCCGCGGGGACCGCCGGCTCGAACCAGGGCCAGCTCGTTCCGTCGAACGAGGATCTCCGGGACCACCATCGAGCCGCCTTCCGGCAGCCGCTCGGCAAGCGCATCGACGAGCACGAACTCGCGGTGGGCGTTGAGCATGTCCGTGAGGCGGGCGCTGTCGAGGCGGATCCGGCCGGAGAGGCGCTCGCTGGTCGAGTACGCGACGAAATCGATCTCCGGCAGCTCAGCGAGCTCTGACGCGGCCGGCTGGCGCAGCACGAGACGGAGGCGCGAGCCGATCGATGCGATCACAGCCACCAGAGGATGCCCGAACGCAACACCCCGCGTCCCCTTACCAAAGTAATGGCGGCCCGCTGCGTGCCGGTCGCCCAACCGCCCTGCGGTCGCCGCCCGACCTCCCCGCGCAGTTCGGCTTCGCCTCGTGCTAATGGTCGGCCGGGCGCCGACCTCCGGCCGGTTGGCCGCCTGGCGCACAGAGTGACGCCCCGTTCGGGCGGGCGAACGGGGCGTCGGAGAGATTCGAAAGAAGGTGGCGGACCCGACCGGATTCGAACCGGCGATCTCCAGCGTGACAGGCTGGCATGTTGGGCCGCTACACCACGGGTCCGAGCGAACGAAGGCGGAGGATACCAGACCGTCCGCGCTATCCTCGCGGGCCCATGCCGATCATCGACCTCCGTTCCGACACGGTCACCAGGCCCTCCCCCGAGATGCGCCGGGCGATGGCCGAGGCCGAGGTCGGCGACGACGTCTTCGAGGACGACCCGACCGTCAAGGCCCTCGAGGCCCGCGCCGCGGAGCTGCTCGGGAAGGAGGCCGGCCTGTTCGTCGCCTCCGGGGCGATGGGAAACCTCGTCGCCCAGATGGCCCACGTCCAGCGGGGGCAGGAGGTCATCGCCGGCGCCCACGGCCACCTGATGCTGCACGAAGCGGCGAGCTACGCCGTCGTCGTCGGGGCAGTCGCTGCGGCCGATCGAAGAGCAGCCGGATGGGACCCTCGACCTCCGACAGGTGCGCGAAGCGTTCCGCGACCCGACCGACGTCCATGACCCGATCACCGGCCTCGTGGTGTTCGAGAACGCCAGCGCCCACGCCAACAACCAGCCCGTCGGCTCCGGCGTACGTGCGGGAGCTGGCCGAGATCGCCCACGAGGGTGGCGTGCCACTGCACATCGACGGGGCGCGGTTCTGGAACGCGGTCGTCGCGCTCGACGAGGACCCGCGCGAGCTGGCGGGCCCGGCCGACTCCGTCACGTTCTGCCTCTCGAAGGGCCTCGCCTGTCCCGTCGGGAGCGTCCTCGTCGGCTCGAAGGACTTCATCTGGAAGGCGCGCCGGGCGCGGAAGCTCCTCGGCGGCGGGATGCGGCAGGTCGGGAATCCTCGCGGCCGCGGGCCTGGTCGCGCTCCGCGACGGCGACGCAGGGATGATCGACCGGCTGGCCGACGACCACGCGAATGCGCGGTTCCTCGCGGAGGCGCTCGCCGACATCCCGGGCGTCCGCTCCCCCGGCGACGTCGCGCAGCCCGACGGGCGACCGGCTCGATCCAGGGCGCGTCCGCACCAACTTCGTCCTGTTCCGGGTCGAGCGCGATCGGGAGGCCTTCCTCGCGGCGCTCGAGCGGCGCGGCGTGCTGATGCTCTCGTTCATGCCCCACAACGGCCAGATCCGCGCCGTGACCCACTACGGGATCGAGCGATCGGACGTCGAGGCGACGGTCCGCGCGGTTCGCGAGAGCCCTCGACGAGCTGCCCTCGACCCCGGTCGGCGCGTCCAGCTCCTCGCGCGCCTACGCCGGCGCGGTCGCGTAGCCACCTCCAGGTGAGCGACCGCAGCTTCGGAGGGGTCGAGCTGTCGCGGGCGCCCGCGGCGGCAGACCCCGGGCCGCTCGACGAGACGCTGTACGACCTCGTCGAGGCGCGCTTCAAGCGCGTCGTCGCAGGAGGAGCCGACCTGGGCGACGTACCTCGGCATCCACGCCTGGGACGACCGCCTGCCCGATCCCTCGCGGGAGCGGATCCTCGGCGACGCCGAGCAGGATCGCGCCCACGTGGCGACCCTCGAGGCGATGGATCCCGCCGGGCTGAGCCCGGAGGCGAGATTCGAGCGAGACCTGGAGCTCCATCACGTCCGCCTTCGGATCTTCCGGACCGAGGCTCTCCGCATCTGGGAGCGCCGCTCGACCGGCGCGTCGGCGCTGGGAGACTCGCTCTTCCCGCTGTTCACCCGCGATTTCGCGCCGCTGCCGGAGCGCCTCGCGGCGATCGCCGCCCGGCTGGAGCAGGCGCCCGCCTTCCTGCGCGCGCATCGATCGCGGGCCGTGGTTCCGCAGGTGGGTCCGTGGCTCGAGATCGAGCTCCGGGCGAGCGCCAGCACGCCCCAGTTCCTCGACGAGATCCTCGCCGCCGCAGACGCGCCGGGCACCAACATCCCTGCGCCCGAACGGCACCGGCTCGGCACGGCGGTCGATCGGGCCAAGGTCGCCATCGAGGACCAGGCCGAGTGGATCCGCGAGATCCTGCCCGGCGCCACGCCGGACTGGCCGACCGGGCGGGAACGGTACGCCGAGCTCATCGGCCTCCGGGCCTTCGAGGGCCTGGACGCCGACCGGATCCTCGAGATCGGCTGGGAGCAGCTGGAGCGGAACCACGCCGACCGCGTCGCCGCCGCCCGCGAGATCGACCCCACCGCTCCCGAGTCCGCGGTCGTCGAGCGCGTCAAGGACGACCACCCCGAGACCTTCGCGGAGGCGCTCGAGGAGTACCGCGTTGCCATGCGCCGGGCCCGGACGCACATCATCGAACGCGGGCTTGCCACGGTCCCGGGCGACGAGCGGGTCGACGTCATCGAGACGCCCGGCTACCTCCGCGGCGTCATGCCGTTCGCGGCGTACTTCCAGCCCGCCCACTGGGACGCCGATCCCGTCGGGGTCTACGTGGTCACGCCGGATGTCGATGGCGACCCCGGCGCGATGCGCGAGCACTATCGGGCTGCGATCAGCAACACCAGCATCCACGAGGCCTACCCGGGCCATCACCTCCAGCTCGCCCTCGCGGCTCGGCACCCGTCGCTGACGCGCGTCCAGGTCGACGCCCCGGAGTTCGTCGAGGGCTGGGGGATGTACAGCGAGCAGCTCCTGCGGGAGCACGGCTTCGATGACGGCCCGGCGTTCCGCGTCGCGCTCGCCACCGACGCGATCTGGCGGGCCGCCCGGATCGTCCTCGACGTCCGGATGCACCGCGGCGAGGTCTCGATCGAGGAGGCCGCCGACTTCCTCGTGCAGCACACCGGCTTCGAGCGGCCGAACGCCCTGGCCGAGGCGCGCCGCTACACGTACACGCCGACGTACAACCTGTCGTACCTGCTCGGCAAGGTCCTGCTGCTGGAGCTCCGCGCCGACGAGCAGCGCCGCCTCGGCGACGGCTTCTCGCTCGGCGCCTTCCACGACACGCTCCTCCGTGGCGGCTCGCTGCCGATCAGCTTCCACCGCCGGGCCCTCCGCGGCGAGGGCGCACGTCCGTCCGGCCTCGCCGGCGCCTGAAGCAGGCGGCGTTGCAGGTCATCCCCGCGATCGACGTCGAGCAGGGCCGATCGCGAATCGTCTTCTGGCCGGGCGTCTCGACGGGCGTCGGCGCCCCGACGGACCGGCCGGAGCGGATCGCCGAGCACTTCGTCGGCCTCGGTGCGCCGCTCATCCACGTCGTCGACTTCGACGGCGCGCGGAGCGGTGCGCCCGTGAACACCGACGTGCTCGGCGCGATCGCCGCGCGAATCGCGACGCCGCTCCAGCTCGCGGGTGGCGTCGACTCGCCGGAGGGCATTCGCCTGGCCTTCGCCGCGGGCGCAACGCGGGTCGTCGCGTCACTGGCCGTCGCCGACGATCCGACCGCGCTCCGCGGGTGCCTCGAGGCGGCGGGCGACTGGCTGGCCGTGGGCCTCGACGCGCGCGCGGATCGCCTGGCCGCATTCCCGTGGCATCGGGCCGCGCCGCCGACGCTCCTCGAGCTGCTGTCGGAGCTCGCAGGTCGCGGCGTTCGGCGATTCGTGCTCGGGCACGCCACCGGCGAGGCGGAGGCGGCGCAGGTCGCCGCCGCTGCCCGGAACGTCGACGCGGAGCTGGTCGTCGCCGGCGGCGTCACGGACCTCGAGGGGCTCCGTCGCGTGCGCGACTCGGGCGCAGCGGGCATCATCCTCGGCGAGGCGCTCCTGTCCGGGGCGATCGACTACCAGTCCGCCCGCGACGCCGCCGCATGAGCGTCCCCCGATGAGGAAGTGCATCCCCGCATGAGCAAGGAACCCCGAGGCCGCCGCGTCCCGCCGAAGGCACGTGGAGCACGATCGGCTCGTCCGGCCGACGACTTCGACGCGCTCGACGAGCTCGACGCGAGCGACGCGCCCAACGCCTCCGATACCCCCGTGGAGGCCGCCGCACGCAGGACCCGCGCCCAGAACCGCGCGGCCAAGCGCGCCGCCAGCGGCGTCCGCCCGAAGACGGTCCGCGGCCAGGTCAGGGGCAAGCGCTCGTCGAACACGCCCCTCATCGCCCTCGCCGTGGCCGCGGTTGCGATTGGTCTTGCGGTCGTCGCATTCGCCAATCCGTTCGGGTCGCCGGGCGCCAGCCCGAGCCCCAGCGCCGGCGCCGCGACCGACTCTCCGTACGGCGACGGCACCTGCCCGACAAGCGAGCCGGATGTCGCTCGGCCCCGGCGAGAGCCGCCTCGTGACGATCAAGACCGAGAAGGGCGACATCGTCATCAAGGTCGACGGCTTCCTCTCGCCGATCGCGGCCGGCAACTTCGTCGCCCTCGCCGAGTGCAAGTTCTACGACGGCGTGGTCTTCCACCGCACGGCCGCGCTCGACGGCGGGACGCCCTTCGTGATCCAGGGCGGCGACCCGCTGGGCACCGGCACCGGCGGCCCGGGCTACACGATCGCCGACGAGCCGGTCGCGACGGCCTACAAGCGCGGCACGGTCGCGATGGCCCGGTCGCAGCAGCCGCACAGCCAGGGCTCGCAGTTCTTCATCGTCCTGTCGGACGAGGCGGGGCCGATCCTCCAGAGCGCCAACACCTACGCGATCTTCGGCAGCGTCGTCAGCGGCATGGAGGTCGCGGATGCGATCTTCCAGGCGTCCGCTGGGCAGGAGATCCCCACCAGCCCGATCGCGATGACGACCGTGACGGTCGGCGAGGTCCCGCCGAGCTTCTCGCCGGCGCCGTCCGTCGGTGCCAGCGCCGCCCCGACCGGGGCAGCAACGAGTGCACCCTCGGTCGGTCCGACCACCGCCCCCTGACCCCTGCGTTCCACCCCAACTCGAGGAGCACGCCATGACCCGCGCGACCATCAGCACCGACATCGGCGACATCGACATCGACCTGTACACGCAGGCCGCCCCGAAGGCCGCCCAGAACTTCATCGACCTCGCCAACAAGGGCTTCTATGACGACGTGATCTTCCACCGCGTCATCCCGGGCTTCGTGATCCAGGGCGGCGACGGCGAGTTCGGCAAGAAGTCGGCCCTGAACGCCGGGCGCGTCGGGACGGGCGGGCCGGGCTACAAGTTCGAGGATGAGCCCATCCACGGCGACTACGCCCGGGGCTCGCTCGCCATGGCCAATGCCGGTCCGAACACGAACGGCAGCCAGTTCTTCATCTGCGTGGACGATCTCTCGGGCCGCCTCCCGAAGAACTACACGCTGTTCGGCCAGGTCACCAAGGGCCTCGACGTCGTCGACAAGATCGTCGGCGCGCCGCGGAACGGCCGCGACCTGCCGGATGCCCCGGTCGCGATGACCAAGGTGACGATCCACGAGGACTGACGCCCCGGCGAGTGGTGGCACCCGGTCAGGGCCCGGACATTGCACATTTCTGGCAGTGCAATGCCGCTGTAATGCTTTGCGACCACGCCCACGCTCGGACTGTTAAGGGTTTTTCACAAAGTCTGTGACGAAAACCCTTGGATTCGGGGGCCTGCTGAACTAGACTATGCCGTGCACTGCGTTCGCGCAGGGTCCGCTGCCCCAGCGGCAAGGTCATGGGTAGGTTGGGTCAGGGTAGTCGGTGCAGCCGACGTGATAGATGCCCTTGACGCGTGGCAGAAGCGTCCGTTTCGGCGGATACCTTCACCGGGACAGCATCGGAGCGGCTCCTTCGGGAGCCGCTCCGAACTTTTACCCCCCGTTTCGCCCTAGCCAGTGATCTCCGCTCGCTCGGTGACGAGCACGGCCACGATCAACGAACCGACGAGCCAGGCCGCGACGAGCATGAGCGCCGTATCTGGCTCGAGTGCAGGCGGGCCTGGGTTGCCGCCGCCGAAGCCACCGCCACCGCCGCCGGCGACATCGATCGAGGCGTTGGCGACCGCGAACGGCATGTACTTGACGATGTCCGGCAGGAACACCGTGGCGAACAGCTCCCCGAAATAGAACGCGAGGCCGGCACCGATCCCAGCCAGCTGGCTGCGCGCGAGCGTCGCGATCGCGAATCCGATCGCGGCTTCCTCCGTGACCGCGAACCAGCCGCGCGCCGCCAGGGACGGCAGCCGGTTCAGCGTGTCGGCATCGGTCATCCCCGCCGTCGAGATCCCGGCAATGGACGCACCGACCACCACGAGCGCCACGCCGAGCACGAACGTGACAAGGAGCCCGACACCGATCATCACGGCGATGGCGGCAAAGGTGAGAAGCATGTAGCGCGTCCTGCTCTCGCCGCGCGCGACGGCGTTCTTGAGCGTGCCCCAGCCCCATTCGGAGCCCGCGATCGCAGCGGCGAATGTGACAGCCACCAGGCCGCCGAGCCCGAACATGAACGACAGGACGAACGAGTAGGCGCCGGGGAAGGTGAGGAGAAGGGCCGCCGCGCGGCCGTCACCCGGATCGTCGCCGTCCTGGCCGACCGTCGCGGAGGCGAGGATGATCAGGCCGAGCAAGCCGACCAGGAGGCCAACGGAGACGAACGAGGCCGGCCGGCTGACGAGCTTTCGAAGCCCGGCGGCGAAGATCCTCACGCGGACCCTCCGACATCGGCGCCTGGCACGACCCCGGCGGTCCCGAACGTCCCCTCGTTCGATGCCGCCGTGCCGCCCGTCAGCTGCAGGAACAGCATCTCGAGATCGGTTCCAGACTCCAGCCCGGAGGCAAACACACCGGCCTCGGCTAGAGCGCGGTTGACGTCGGCGGCGCGGCCGGGTTCGACATGGACGGCGAGCCACGAGTCGCCGTCGGACTCCGCGCCCGTATCCGTTCGCGCGATCCGTTCAAGCAGAGCTCGTGCTGCCGGTTCGTCGCCCCGGGCCACGCGAACGCGGACGACCCCCTGATCGCTCAGCATCGACTCGAGCGTCCCCTCCCGAACGAGCTTCCCGGCCGCGATGATCCCGACGACGTCCGCGAGGACCCGCACCTCGGCCAGGAGGTGGCTCGAGACGAAGACCGTCTTGCCCATCCCGGCGAGGCGCCGGAGCATCTCGCGCATCGCCACGATGCCCGCCGGGTCGAGGCCGTTCGCCGGCTCGTCGAGGAGGAGGAGCTTCGGGTCGGAGAGCAGGGCCCCGGCGATCCCGAGCCGCTGCTTCATGCCCAGCGAGTAGCCGCTGAGCTTGTCCTTGGCCCGCTCCCTGAGCCCGACGAGCTCGAGGAGCTCGTCGATGCGTCGCGGCGGCACCGGGGCCCCGGCCTGCGCGAGCACCTGGAGGTTCTTGCGGCCGGAAAGGTACGGATAGAACGACGGGCTCTCGACGAGCGCCCCGACCTGGAACAGGCGCTTCCGATCGCCGCGCCGGAAGGGCGAGCCCAGCAGCTCGATCGTGCCCGCGTCAGGGTGGAGGAGGCCGGTGAGCAGGCGCATCGTCGTCGTCTTGCCGGCGCCATTCGGCCCGAGGAAGCCGTAGACAACGCCTTCGGGGACGGAGAGGTCGAGCCCGTCGAGCGCCAGGCGCTTGCCGTAGCTCTTGCGAAGGCCGCGCGTCGCCAGGGCCAGGGCGCTGGGGGAGGTCACCCGGGTATCTTGCCCGAATGCAGCTTCCGGCACCGCGCGAGTCCGGTTTCTGGCGCCTCGCCCTCCGGGCCCAGTACGCCTTCATCAAGTTGCTCGACCCGGTGATCCGCCGCGAGTGGCGGTCGACCGGGATCGGCCTGGGGAACGTCGTCGAGCTGCGTGTCGCCGGCCGCCGAACGGGCCGCTATCGCAGCGTGCTCCTGACACTGCTGCGCGAGGGCGAGCACTGGTTCCTCGGGCACCCGAACGGCGACGTCGACTGGACACTGAACCTCGAGGCCGCCGGCACCGCGGACCTGAAGTTCGCGCGGACCGTCCCGATACCGATTCGCGCCCGTCGGCTCACCGGCACCGAGCGCGAGGCGCCGATGCGCCTGTTCGGCCAGCACCCGTTCCCGGGCAACCTCGTCTACCGAGCCGCCCGCGGCCACATCCTCGCCGTCGGGGTGTACTTCGAGCTCGACCGGATCGACTAGCCTTCCGGCATGCCGGATCGCCGCCCTCAATTCCTGCTGCCGACGCGCCGCAACCCGGCGGGCCAGCCGGCACCCGCGGAGCCCGCGCCCGAGGTCTCGATGGAGGCCCGGCCGGAGGACGTCGCGACCCCCGTCGAGGAATCGATGGTCGACGCGGGGCTGTACGTCGACGGCAGGCGGATCGCCACGCCGCCGACGGTCGTCGAGGCCTGCTCGGCGTTGCGCGAGACGAAGGGCGCGATGGCCTGGATCGGGCTCTTTCGGCCGAGCGACGCCCAGTTCCGGCCCGTCGCCGAGGAGTTCGGCCTGCACGAGGTCGCGGTGGAGGACGCGATCGTCGCGCACCAGCGCCCGAAGCTCGAGCGCTATGGCGACACTTTGTTCGTCGTCCTTCGCTCTGCGACGTACCTGGACCGGGAGGAGGAGGTCGAGTTCGGCGAGATCCACATCTTCGTGGGGCCGAACTTCGTCCTGACCGTCCGGCACAGCCGAACGCCCGACCTCGCGGTCGTCCGGCATCGCATGGAGTCGAGCCAGGAGCTCCTGGCCCTCGGGCCCGAGGCGGTCCTGTACGCGATCTTCGACAGCGTCGTCGACGGCTACGCGCCCGTCGTGGCCGGCCTCGACCGGGACATCGACGAGATCGAGGCCCAGGTCTTCCGCGGCGACCCCGGCGTCTCGCGGCGGATTTACGAGCTCTCCGGCGAGGTCATCGAGTTCCAGCGCTCGACGCGGCCCCTTCACGGCATGCTCGAGGGCCTCGAGGCGGGGTTCGAAAAGTACGGCACGAACGAGGAGCTGCAGCGCCTCCTGCGTGACGTCGCCGACCATTCCACCACCGTCTCGGAGCGGGTCGCGGGGTTCCGCCAGGCCCTCTCGGACATCCTCACCGTGAACGCCACGCTCGTGAGCCAGGCGCAGAACGAGGAGGTCCGGCGCCTCACCGAGGCGAGCATCGGCCAGAACGAGGAGGTCAAGCGCATTTCCGCCTGGGCCGCGATCATCTTCGCGCCGACGCTCATCGGGACGATCTACGGCATGAACTTCGACATGCCGGAGCTGCATTGGGCGTTCGGCTATCCCTTCGCGCTCGGGCTCATGGCCGTGATCAGCGTCGGCCTGTGGCTGATCTTCCGGCGGCGCGGCTGGCTCTAGGCGCCCGGGCGCAGGCGCGTCCGATGCACGCCAGATGTGCATTTCGGCCGCTTGGGGGTGCGCAAGCCGGCATCCGGAAGTCACGCCGGCCGAGATCGCCGAAGCTGGGCGGGCAAGTCAAGGCAGATGCGCCGCGTCCGGAGCGTGGAAGGCCCGCCGATTGACGTGCGATTTGCCCCTGCTGCGCGCTTGAAGCCACTAATCGGCCGGCTTTGCACATACAGCGTGCATCGGCAAGGCCAAGGCCCTCGGCGGCGGCCATTCGAAGTCACCCCCGGCGACCCACGGCAGCGCATGGCGGCCCACGGCAGCACCGGCCGCCCGGCACCTTGCCCTAGAGGCGGAGGACGATCCGGGCGATCTCGAAGTAGATGATGAGTCCCGTGCCGTCGACGAGGGTCGAGATCAGCGGCGCCGAGACGACCGCCGGGTCGACCCCAAGGCGCCGCAGGATCAGCGGCAGCGCCGCGGCAACCGTCGCGGCCCAGGCGCAGATCGCGATCACCGCGATGGAGACCGCCGTCGCGATGTCAGAGGAAACGCCGAGGAACCACGCCTGGCCGATTGCCATGACGCCCATCACCAGGCCCATCACGAGCCCGACCCGGAGCTCCTTGAAGACGAGCCAGCCGATGTCGCGCATCGCGACCTCGCCGAGCGCCATGGCGCGGACGACGAGCGTGACCGTCTGGCTGCCGACGTTGCCGCCGGTGCCGATCAGGAGCGGGATGAAGAAGCTCAGCGCAACGACCGCGGCCAGCTCGCCCCGGAAGCTCTGGAGGACCGTGCCCGTGTAGCCCTGGGCGATGAACAGGAGGAGCAGCCAGCCGACGCGCTTCCGAACGAGCAGCGGAACGGTCGCGAGTCGGTACGGCAGGTTCAGCGGCTGGCTGCCGCCGAGGCGCTCGATGTCCTCCGTGGCCTCGGCCTCGATGACGTCGGCGACGTCGTCCTCGGTGATGATCCCGATCAGGTGGTCGTCGTCGTCGACCACGGGGATCGCCAGGAGGTTGCGGTCCGTCAGGATCCGGGCCGCGGTCTCCTGGTCCGCGGAGGCCTTGACGCGGACGGTCGAGGGCGCCATGAGCTTCTCGACGGGCGTGTCGTCCGGGCTCAGGAGGAGCCGGTACAGGCTCAGGACGCCGAGGAGGTGGCGGCCCTCGTCGACCACGTAGACGTAGTTGACGGTCTCGGCCTCGTCGACCAGGCGCCGGATCGCCGCGATGGCCTGCGCAGACGTGGCGTCCTTGGAAACCGCGACGTACTCCGGGGTCATGATGCCGCCGGCCGAGTCCGGTTCGTAGCCGGACAGCTGCCGGATCTCCGCCGCATCCTCGGGCTTCATCCGGACCAGGATCTCGGCGACCGCGTCGTCGGGGAGCGCCTCGACGACGTCCGCCGCGTCGTCGGGGTCCATCTCGCCGAGCAGCTGGCTCGCCTCGGGGGCGGAGAGGTTCCGCAGGATTCGGGCCGCCTCGATCGGGGGCAGCTCCTCGAGGATCTCGGCGATCTCCTCGTCGGGCAGCCACTGGATGAGGACCGCGATCTCGCTGGGCTCGAGCTGCGGAACGAGGTCGGCCCACTCCGCGGGCCCGATGAGCTCCGCAAGCCCGAGGACGCCGTCGCGCTCGCGCTCGTGGATGAGCGCCTGGACCTCGGCCAGAAGGTCGGCCGTCGCCTGGGTGGTCATGGCGGCACCTCCGCGAGGCGGAACGGGGCAGGCCGTCGCTCAGGTGGGTGGGCTGGGAGCCGGTTCTTGGGACCTCGACCAGGCGAACTGGCGCGGGGCACGCGGATCGTAGGCGGCCCGGATCGCCGCCGCAACCCGCGGCGCGATTTCAGGAAGGGGCGGCGGACCCGACGATCGAGACGACGCGACCGAGGCTCGTCCCCACGAACGCCCGCCCGCCAACCACCGCGGCCATCGTCGGGTCGCCGACGACATCGATCGACCAAAGCTGCTCGTGGGATACGGAATTCAACGGCTCGGACGGTCTTGTCCGTGCTCGAGACGTACACGACATCCCCCGCGACCGTCGCGAGCGTCGCCAGCCGGCCGCCGATGAAGAGCGTCCAGACCTGCCTGCCGGTCGTCGGGTCGATGGCGTACAGCGAGCCGCCCTCGGAGACCGCATAAACCCGACCGTGCGCGATCGCCCCGACGTGCATCTGCTCGCCGCCAGGCGAGGGGAACGTCCAGATCTCGCGGCCGTCGCGGACGTCGAGCGCGACGAGGTCGTGCTCCGCGTCCACGGCGAGGAGTCCGCGGGCGACGTACACGCGGCCGCCGGAAACCGCCGGGGTGCCGACCTCGCCGGGCCCCAGCTGCGCGGTCCAGCGAACGACCTGCGTCGATGGATCGATCGCCAGCAGCCCGATTCCTGCAACGCCGACGTACAGCGTGCCATGGGCGAAGGCCGGGCCGCGTGTGACGCGCCCCCCGACCGGCATGGTCCAGGTGACGGCGCCGTCTGCGGGCGAGAGCGCTGCCAGGCTGCCGCCCTCGGTCGCGGCGTAGATGGCGCCGTCGGCGACGAGCAGCGACGCCGGCACCGCGCCGGCGTCCAGCTCGCGCCGCCATGCCTCCTCGCCGGTCGCGATCCGGTACGCGACGACCTCGCCAACCTCCGTACCGACGACGACCAGATCGCCGGTGACCGCTGGCGCGCCGTAGACAGGGCTGCCGACGTCCTGCTCCCAGAGCTCGTCGCCCGTCTCGCTGTCGAGCGCTGCCAGGGAGCCGCCCGTATCCGCGACGAAGACGCGGTCGCCGTGAGGGAGCGGCATCGACGTGAAGGCCACCGCGCCCGGGCGGCTGACGTCCCAGTCGGTCACCGGGTCGCCGGCTGGCCCGGGCCCGGGCATGACGCCCGTTCGGTCCGCGCCACCGTGGTAGGTCGACAGAATTCGGCAGCTCCGGCGGCCGGAAGAGTCCGGCAACGACAAGCCCGATGGCGAGCAGCGCGAGCAGGGCCACCGTGAGAGCGAGCGGCGAGGGGGCCGGGAGCCACCCGAGGCGACCCAGGCGGAGGATGCCGCGTCGTTGTGGTGTGCGGAGGACCTCGCCGTAGATCGCGTCGCCGAGCTCGGCCGGGGCGACCGCATCGGCCGGCGGCGCGATGGCGAGACGGATCAGGGCGTCGCGATCGTCGATCGTCATCGTCGCTCCACCTCCAGCGCGCTGTCGAGCGCGCGTCGGGCGTTCGAAAGCCGCCACTTGATGGTCCCGACCGGTGAGCCGAGCATCCGGCCGATCTCGGCGAGCGGTCGCTGCTCCACGTAGTGCAGCGCGAGCAGCGACCGGGTGTCGCCATCCAGCCGCTCGAACGCGCGCCGGATCAGCTCCACCTCGGCGACCTGGTCGGCCCCGCTTCCGGTCTGGTAGGCGAGCGGCGTCCGCGCGCCCGCATCCTCGTCCACGCCGACCTCGCGGACGCGGACGCGCCGCTGCCGCCGAAGAAGACCGCGGCACGCGTTGACGAGGATCTGCGCGAGCCACGAGTCGAAGCGCTCGCGCCGGCGCAGGCGCGGCAGCTCGCGCCAGGCGAGCACGCAGGCCTCCTGAACGGCGTCGCGTGCGTCGGGCTCGCTCCGAGTGATCGCAAGCGCCATCCGGTAGAGCTTGTCGAGGCGTGGCCGGATCAGGGCGTCAAAGGCCTCCGCTTCACCGCGCGCCGCCCGATCGAGCAGCCCGCCGTCGGCCGACCGGGCGGCGGCACCGGACGCGAGGCCGAGCGCGCCGCCTGCGCGGGTCACCCACGCTCCCATGGCACGAACCGCGCCTCGCGCAACCGATCTACTCGGGTAGCGCGTACGCGCGAAGGACCGGATCCGGCCAGCCCGGCCCGGTGTAGTTGGCCTCGTAGATGACGTCTCCGGAGATCACCAGCGTCTCGCCCGCGGTCGACCAGAAGCGGCTCTCGCCTGTGGTTGGGTCGAGCTCGCCGAGGGCGATCGCCGCTCCGGTCGCGTCGTTCTGGAGGCCGAAGTAGAGGCGGCCGCGGGCATCGATCGCGAGGCCGATGTGGAAGCCGCCGTCGCGGTCCGGCAGCTCGATGGTCTCGAGCTCGTTCCCGTCATCGCCGAACGTGTGAACCACGCCCTCGACGACGATGAAGAGGGTGCCGGCCGGATCGACGGCGGTCCAACCGCTGACCGGGAGCACTCGCTGGAAGGTTCCGTCCAGGTCGAAGACCTGGGTGTCCTTGCGGGCGTCGTCGGAGACGAAGACCTCGCGGCCGTTCGTCGCGAGCTGGTTCGCATCGGCGAACTGGCTCTCGCCTGCCCCGAAGTCGCCCCACTCGGTTTCGAATTTGTGCGCTGGATCGAACTTCTGGATTCGGTGATTGCCGACATCGGCGACGAAGAGGCTGCCGTCGGGCGCGAACGCGAGCGCCCCTGCGCCCGGGCAGTCGCGACATGCGGGGCGGGTGAGCTCGAACTCACCTCGTCCGTCGCCGGGCTTCCCGAACGTCGTCTTGAACTCGCCGTACTTCGAGAAGACCCAGAGGACGTCATCGGCCGGCGCGGCGACCCAGATGTCGCCCGTCAACGGATCGACGGCGGGACCGTAGGTTGCCGGGTATTGCCCGGTCGGCTCCGTGGTGCCGGTTTCCTCCCATAGCAGGTCGAGGGCGGCAAGGGGCTGGTCCGTGGCGTTCGGCGCCAACGTGGTCGGCGCGGTGGTCGCCGGCTTCGCCGTGCCCGCGGGCGCGGCGGTGGTGGGCGCGGCGCCGGAAGGCGCGGCGGCGCTGGAAGGCGCAGCGCTGCCTGTACCCGCCTGGCCGCCGCACGCGGCCGCCACGAGCAGCAGCGATGCCAGTGCGAACGTCGTCGGCTTGCGTGGATGCCAAGCCATCGGATCCCTCCTGCCTCCGGCCTGCAGTGTGCCGGTCACGGGTGAGATGTCACAGAGGGGCTCGCGGTTGGCGAGGTTCGTGGCGCGCTCGGGACCGGTCATCAGGACGGGTCCGCGAAGGCGAACAGGACGCCGACGTTCGTGCCGACCAGCACGAAGCCGCCGATGACCACGGGTGCATAGGGGACGCCCTGGATCGCGACCTGCCAGGTGCGGGCGCCCGATGAGGTGTCGAGCGCCTCGAGGCTTCCGCCCATCGTCGCCACGTAGACCGTGGAGCCCCAGACGGCCGGCAGCGCGTCGATCCCCGCAACGGCGGACGACCAGCGCTCCTCGCCCGTGGCCGCATCCAGGGCGGCGACGCTTCCGTCCTCGGCGACGACGAAGGCCCGGCCGTCGACCACCGCGGGGGCATACAGCACCTCTCCGCTCGAGCTCGTGTGGCGCCAGCGCTGGGACCCGTCGGACGCGTTCAGGGCGACGACCGCCCGAGTCGAGGGATCCGGGTTGTCCAGGCCAGCCGAGGCGAACACGAGGCCCTCTGCGACCGCGGGCGTGCCACCATCGCCATCGGGGGCAACCCGCGCCTGCCAGGCCATTGTTCCGTCCCTTGTCCGGAGCGCGACCACGAGCCCGCCGGAGAGCGGGCAGAAGACGAAGTCGTTTGTGGCCGCGATCGATCGTGTGACAGCGCCTGGCAGGTCTGCCTGCCAGGCGATCCGGCCGGCTGCGGGATCGAGCCCGTACGCCGTGGACTCGGTTGCGATCACGACGAGGCCGCCCGCCCAGGCCGCCGCGCCGCCAACGGGGCCGTCGACGGGAGTCTTCCAATGTTCCTCGCCGGTCCCCTGGTCGAAGGCATGCATGGCCCCGCCCCGATCGCCGACGATCACCAGCCCCTCGACGACGAGGGGCGTGGCCCCGCCGAGCTCCGCGCCGACGCTGGCGATCCAGCGTCGCTCGCCCGTCGCCAGGGCGAGCGCGTGGACCGTGCCATCGACGGACGCGACGAAGACCGTCCCTGCGACGACCGCCGGCGAAGAGCGGATGGGCCCGTCGGCCTGGTACTGCCACGCGAGCTCGGGCTGTCCCTGCGGGCCGGGGCCCGGCATCACGCCTGTCCGTGCCGCGTCGCCGCGATAGGTCGATACCTCGGCGGCAGGAACCAGGGCGGGTGTCGGCGGCACGGGCGAGGTCGTCGGGCCCGGGATCCAGCCACAGGCGGTTACCGCGATCGGGATGAGCCAGGCGATACGAAGGTGGCGCCGCATGTCGAGCCTCCGGCAACGGTTGGTGCCGGTGAGATGCGGCATACGACCGCGAGGTTGGCCCAGACCTCACGATCAACCGACCCGGCCGTGGCGGGGAATCGAAACGGCGCCCGGGAGTGGGCTCCGCGGGCGCCGTCCGATGTCGTGCGCGCCGACGCGCGCGGCGCTACTGCGCGAGTAGGTCCTCGAACTCGTCCCAGCCGGTGGTGAGGGCGAAGTCGAGCGTCTTGTAGTACGTCCAGTCGGCGTTTCTCTCGACCGGGCGCGTGATCCCGGTGATCGTGATGCCGTGGACCATGTTGTATTTGCTGCCGTTGAAGCGCCGGTACAGGACGGTCGCATCGACCGCGGCCATCACGGCCGTGCCCTTGTTCTTGAGGTCGGTGCCGGTGACCTGGGCGTTGACCTTCAGGGCGAGGTCGTAGAGGTCCTTGTCCGTCGGCGCCTGCCAGAAGCTCTTGGCGTTGTTGAACCCACGAGTGATCTTCGTCTTCTGCGCCGGCACGGCTGCCTTCAGGGCATTCGACCAGTCGTTGACCGCGTTCCGCAGCGTGACGTACCGGCTGTCGACCGCCATCGCCGAGAACGTCGCCTCGTCGTAGGCGCTGGCCGCAGACGCGATCGCGACCTGGTCGGCCGTCATGTTGGGGTTCGCGTTCAGCTGGTTCAGGACGACGTCGTACTCCATGCCCACCATGTTCACGAACTCCTGCGAGCCGGCCATCGCGGTGGCGTGGCCGTTCCAGAGGGCCGCGATCTCGATCTGGGCCATGTTGCAGGCGTCGTAGCCGATGAAGTCGATGAAGCCGAGGCGCGAGAAGACCGACTTGATCTCGTTCGGGTTGAGGCCGTCGCCGCCCGGCGTGTCGTCTTCCATCGTCCAGTCGGGGTGCCAGCCCCAGCCGTGGCCCCAGAAGTACAGGGCGTAGCGGTCGGCCGGGTAGTGCAGCTTCGACCACTCGACGAAGTCCGCGAGCGTGTCGGGGTCACCCATGTTGCGCTCAC
>CAVRKQ010000002.1:0-206467 GCA_963722105.1 uncultured Chloroflexia bacterium
CCCCAGTCGGCGACGGCGTGCGCCGCGTCGGCGATGAGGCCCTGCGTCGGGTGGAAGAGCTTGGTGGTCTTCCAGTCGCCGCGGCTGGTGTCGTAGCCGGGCCCGCGGTCGGCGAGCGCCGTGACCTGGATGTTGACGTTCGAGGCAGCGAGCGCCGCGAGCTCGGTCTCGAGGTCCTTGACGATGTAGTCCTCGAGATTGTTGTCCCCTGACATGTAGACCATCACGGTCCACTTCGCCTGCGCTGCGTTCACCCCGAGCGGTGCAGCCAGCGCAACGATCAGGGCTCCGAGGAGGGAAACCATCGCGACCCGGTGACGACCAGCCATGCCGCTCGACCTCCATCTTCAATTCCATCGAGGGACCTGCGCGGAGGCTACACCTCGGGTTGCACGCGTGCGCAACCTGCCCGCCACGGCACCGTTGCGGGCGCGCCACACTTGCGGCCATGCGACTGATCGTCGTCGAGTTCATGACCCTCGACGGCGTCATGGAGGCGCCGGGCTACGAGGAGCATCGCAGCGGCCGGAACGGCTGGGCGATGGAGGTCGGGGATCCCGAGCTCCAGGCGTGGAACGGCAAGCAGGTGACGACGGCGGACGCGCTGCTCTTCGGGCGCACGACCTACAACGTCTGGGCTGCCTTCTGGCCGACTGCGCCCGAGGTCGCCGCCAAGATGGGGAAGCACATCACGCGGCTCCCGAAGTACGTGGTCTCCAGGACGCTCCGGGATCCGGACTGGGCCAATACATTCGTGCTCCGCGGCGACCTCGGCGAGGAGATCCGACGGATCAAGGAGGCCGACGAGGGAGACCTCCACCTGTACGGCAGTGCCGATCTCGTCGGGGGGCTGCTCGAGCTCGACCTGGTCGATGAGCTGCGTCTCGCGGTGTTCCCGGTCGTGCTCGGGAGCGGCAAGCGCCTGTTCAGGGACGAAACCGAGCTCCGACGATTCCGGCTGCTCTCCTCGGTCGCGACCTCGTCGGGCGTGGCGCTCCTCACCTACGCGCGGCAGGCGGACCGGCAGGCGCCCGATGCCGGCCCATGGGACCTCACATGGACCAGCGAGCAGGTCGAGTACTTCCGCGCCGCGGAGGACATGGATCGGGTCCTCGCGACCGTGCTCTTCACCGATATCGTCGATTCGACCGGACGGGCCGCGGCGATGGGCGACCGCGAATGGCGCCGGACCCTCGATCGGCACGACGAGGCTGCGCGGGCGGAGGTCAAGCGCTGGGGCGGCGCGCTCGTGAAGTCGACCGGGGACGGGATCCTCGCGAGATTCGACGCCCCGACGCGGGCGCTGCGCTGTGGCCTCGCGCTCTGTGGTGCCGCCCGACGCCTGGACCTGGAGCTGCGAGCCGCGATCCACACCGGCGAGATCGAGGTCCGCGGCGACGACATCGGCGGGATCGCCGTGAACATCGCCGCGCGGGTCCTGTCGCAGGCCGGTGACGGCAAGGTCGTCGTGACCCGGACGGTCCGCGACCTCGTGATCGGAGCCGACATCGCGTTCGAGCTCATCGGGCTCGTTTCGCTCCGCGGCGTGCCCGGTGAGTGGGAGCTGTTCGCCGCCTCGACCCGGTAGTTCGTCAGCCCCCGGCCATCGCCGGCAGCAGCACGATCCCGTCGCGCTCCGTGACCGCCGTCGACAGCCCGTCGAGGTGGCGCACGTCGGTGTCGTTCAGGAAGACATTCACGAACGCGTTGACCTGCCCGTCGGCCCCGAGCAGCTGCGCCGCGAGGCCCGGGTAGGTCGCGATCAGGTTGTCGACGACCTCCTGGACCGTCGTGCCCTCGACGTCGACGAGCTTCGTGCCCGCGGTCGCGGCGCGAAGCGTGGGCGGGATCCGGACGCGGCTCATGCTCGACCCTCCAGCCAGCTCTCGAATGCCTCCAGGTTCGGTTGCAGGACCGGCGCGAGACCCGGTTCGCCGGGCCGGGCGGTTGCGGGTGCCTCGGTCGGCAGCCCGAGCAGCCGCGCCTCCGGCGTCTTCAGCCCGTTGCCCGTCACGAGCACGACGACCTCGTCGCCGTCGCGGATGACGCCGCGCCGGCGAGCCAGGTCGGCCGCCGCGACCGTCACGCCTCCGGCCGTCTCGGCGAAGACGCCCTCGAGGGCTGCCAGCTGCCGGATCGCCGCCGCCGTGGCGAGATCCGGCACGGCCTCGATCGAGCCGGCCGCTGGCGTTCGCGAGCTCCACGGCGTAGCGACCGTCGGCGGGATTGCCGATCGCCAGCGAGCGCACGAACGTGTCCGGCGAGCGCACGGGGCGGAGCTCCGTGGTGCCCTCGCCCCAGGCCGTCGCCACCGGCGCGCAGCCGGCTGCCTGTCCGCCGACGAACCGGATCGGCCGTCGCTCGATCAGCCCGGCATCGGCGAGCTGGGCGAAGCCCTTGGCGAGCTTGACGTACATCGCACCCGAGGCGATCGGCGCGACGATCACGTCCGGCGAGCGCCAGCCGAGCCCCTCCGCGATCTCGAACGCCAGCGTCTTCGAGCCCTCGGCGTAGAACGGCCGGAGGTTGACGTTCACGAAGCCCCAGCCCGTCTCGTCGGCGACCTGGAGGCAGAGGCGATTGACGTCGTCGTAGGTGCCGTCGATCGGGACCACCGTGGCGCCGTAGGCGAGGGCGTGGTCGATCTTCGCCGGCTCGAGGTCCGCCGGGATGAAGACGTACGCCGGCAGGCCGGCCGCGGCAGCCGCAGCGGCGGTCGCGCCGGCGAGGTTGCCCGTCGAGGCGCAGGCGAGCGTGTCGATCCCGAACCTGGGCGCGATCGCTGCGGCAATCGCCACGGCTCGATCCTTGAACGACAGGCTCGGATTGCGGGTGTCGTCCTTGATCCACAGTCGATCGATGCCGAGCGCGTCGCCCAGCCGGGTCGCATCGATCAACGGCGTCGAGCCGACCTTGAGGCCCCGCGCAGGCGGCGCATCGACCGGCAACAGCTCCAGGTACCGCCAGATGCCGGCCGCGCGTCCGGCGACGGCCTCGCGATCCAGGGTCAGCTGGACCGTGTCGATGTCGTAGTCGACCTCGAGCGGCCCGAAACAGGCGGCGCAGACGTACGACGGGCCCAGCGCCTCGGGCTGCCCGCAGTTGCGACAGACCAAGCCCCGGACGCGCGGCGAGGCAGGACGCATGGGCGAGACCCGAGCTGCGTCACTCGGGAATGGTCGGATCTCGATCTCGGTCGTCATCGGCGGCTCCAGGCGCGCTTGCGGCGATGAGACCGGCGGAGACGAGAAGACCCTTCCCGCGGGAAGGGTCTCGGAAGAGACGTCTTATCTCGCAGGAGGACCTGCCCGGAATTGGCACCTTGCCGGCTCTGCGCCGGTAGGTTGTCGTGGCATCACAGGGCCGGTCCCTCCGCCAACTCTTGATAAGGCTCTTCAGTTGTCCGGCGAGCCTATCGGGGCACTCGCAACGGTGTCAATCGAGGGCATTCCGCCCGCTACGATCCGACCCAGGGAGGAGAGGCAGATGGACATCCGCGACGTCCTGGGCGCGCTGAGCAGCTTGGCGCTGATCGTCGGCGTCGTCATCGCCGTGCTCCAGCTGCGCGGCCTGCGCGCGCAACGCCACCTCGAACAGGTGCTCCGTGCCTACCAGCCCTTCCTCGAGGAGAACCTGACGCGCGCGTATTGGCGGGTTCACCACTGGGACCACCGGGCGTACGACGACTTCGCGGCCCGAGCCACGATCGAGGATTGGACCGACCTCGACCAGGTCGTGACCTTCTTCGAGATGATGGGTGTCATGTACAAGCGCGGTGTCGCCGAGATCGACCTCCTGGACGATCTCTTCGCCGGCTCCGCGGTCCTCATGTGGGGCAAGGTCGCCGCGCTCGTTCGCGGATACCGCGAGGCCCACGAGGTCCAAGACTACGGCCTGCGCTTCGAAGCGCTGGCCGTCGCCCTCGACCGACGCCTGACTGAGCGGGGCGAGGCCCACGCGTCGATCGCGTGACTCGCGTCCCTGCGCCCGGTCGCGCGAAGGCGCCTAGAAGATCGCGCTGAGGTCAGGCAGGACGCCTTCCTGCTGGAAGACGAACAGGATGCCGATGACGAGGCTGAACGCGCCGGCGACGACCCCGACGGCGACGTAGACCCGCTGGCGCAGCTGGCTCGCGACGAAGGTCGTCGCCGTGATCAGAACGATGAGCGTGTTCGTGATCAGCAGGCCGACGATGAACGCCAGCATCATCGGGATCCCGAGGCCAAGGTTCGCCGCCCCGCCGACGGCCGCGATGAGGAGCACCTGGGTGCCCGTCTCGGCGCCGACGCCGTGGATCATCCCGACACCGAACGCGGTCTTCGGGCCGTAGCTGCTCGTCTCCACCGGGTCGACGTGCTCGTGGCCGTGGAGCCGCGCCCGGACCCAACGCCACGCGTAGCGGATCGAGGAGAAGACCAGCATCCAGCGGCTGCGGAGCCGGAACTCGGCGCCGTGGCGGACGTACGCGTAGATCGAATAGAAGACCCACACCCCGAGGACGATCAGGGTGACCCCGACGATCCGGCCCATGATCGGGTCGAGCCAGTCGGGCAGGAGCGCCCCGAAGAGCAGCGCAGCCGCGCCGAGGACGGCAACGACGAGGGCGTGGCCGAGGGCGTACAGCGAGCCGAGGGTGATCGCCTGGCGCTGCTCGGCCAGAAAGCCGGCACGGGTGGCTGCGATGGGCCCGTGGATGTGGGGCGCCTCGGTCGTGGGCTGCGACGCGTGCGCCGCGAGCTCATCGGGTCCGCCGTGCCCGTGCTCGTGGGCGCCGGCCCGATGGTGCTCCTCGTGCCCAGCCTCGCCCGACTCACCTGCCGCGGTCGTGCTCGTGATGTCCGTGATCGCCGCGATGTGATCCCAGTCGATGCCGTGGCGCAGCCCGAGCAGCAGCGCGGTCACGAGCAGCCCGAGTGCCTCGCCCATAGGGAACCTCCCGCGTTATTGCAAGTCGTTGCAAGAGTATCCTTCGCTCGATGTCACCGCTCGGATCAGCAGCAGCCTCCTCGTCGACCGCCGTCCGGGACCACCTGCGCCGCGCGGGCATGCGCTGGACGCCCCAGCGCCGGCTGATCCTCGAGGTCATCGAGGCGACGGACGGCCACGTGACCGGGAGCGAGCTCGTGGATCGCTGCCGCTCCCTGGATCCCGAGACGACGCCCTCGACCGTCTACAGGACGCTGCGCGTCCTCGAAGAGATCGGGGTGGTCCAGCACGCGCATGGGCGCGACGGGCGCGAGGAGTTCCACATCCGGCCAGCGGAGGCGCACGGCCACCTCCACTGCTCGGGCTGCGGCCAGAGCTGGGAGCTCTCCCCCGCCGACGCCGACGTGACCGTCCGCGAGCTCCGCGACCGCCTCGGGTTCGAGGTCGACCTCTCGCACCTCAGCGTCGGGGGAACCTGCGCGAGCTGTCGAGGTGCGCGCCCCGTCTCGTGAATTGAAACGGGGCCCGGATCGGCTAGTCGCGGGCCGGTTCGAGCAGGAAGACCGGAATGGTTCGGGGCGTCCGACGCTGGTACGTGGCGTAGAGCGGGAACCGCCGCGTCGCAAGCGCCCAGAGCCGCACGCGGTCCGTGCCCGTCGTCTCGCGAGCGCGGACGTGCGACTCGGCCTTCCCGACCTTCAGGACCGCATCGGGCGCGGCCCGCAGGTTCAGCGCCCAGGCCGGGTCCACCGTCGCGCCGCCGCGGGAGCCGACGACGACGAACGAATCGCCATCCGGCCAGGCGTAGAGCGTCACGGTCCGCGGCGTCCCGGAGCGCCTCCCGGTCGTCGTCAGCTTCACCTGCACGAGGGGCAGGCTACAGCCGGCGTCTGGACGCCTCCCGCCAGTACCCGTCGAGCATCTCGGCAAGCTCCTGTGGACGGCTCAGCGCCGGGCAGTGGCCGCTCTCGATCCCGTCGGGCTCGATGCCGAGCCGCTCCTGCACCAGTGGTCGAAGCCACCTCGCCGGGAAGAACCGGTCCTTCTCGCAGAGCACGAACAGCACCGGGATATCCGGCCAGGCGGCGAGTGGCCACGGCTCGGCCCCTGGCGTATCGGATTGCCCGCGGCCCCGACGGAGGGCTTCTTCGGCGAGATCTGGCGGCACGTCGTGGTAGAAGACCGCGAACGTGCTCGAATCCTCGAGCCGCTCCGGCTCCCAACCCGTCGCCCCGAACATCGCGTCGGCCGATTCGCCGGGCATCGGGATCATGCCCGCCACCAGCACGATGAGGCGGGCATCGATCAGCTCGGCGACGATCGGGGCGACGTAGCCACCGAACGACTGGCCGACGAC
Organism: uncultured Chloroflexia bacterium; assembly: GCA_963722105.1. GTDB lineage: Bacteria > Chloroflexota > Limnocylindria > Limnocylindrales > CSP1-4 > UBA5189. Next base: position 6,284 of record CAVRKQ010000002.1, read on the forward strand.
GACGACATCGCGTCGGTCGCCGATGGCATCGACCACCGCCGCCGCGTACTCGCTCAACCCGGCCCCGTCGTCCTCGATCGGAAGATCCGGCGCGACGGTGTCGTGGCCCCGTTCTCGAAGGGCAGCCTCCACGAGGTGCCAGTACCAGCCGACATCGCCGGCGCCATGGATGAAGGCGAAGGCCGCCATCGCCCGTCCGGCAGGTCTAGAGGTAGCGGCCGACGGCCATGGTGAGGGCCGCGATGAGCAGCAACGGCAGGTCGATGCGACCCGAGAGCCGCATCCTCGCCGCCGCGCGCTCGAGCCGCGCACGCTGGTCGTCTGTCGGCGCCCCGCCTGTCGCGGCGAGCTCCCGCTGCACCGCTCCCTGCGTCGCAACGCTCGGGCCGATGAGGACGAGTCCTCCGACGAACGCGGCGATCGCAGCAAGGCCACCGATCGTGAATGCCAGGCCCGGCCCGGACGTGATCCATGCTGGATCGAGCCCGTTCGAATCCCTCCAGTAGAGGCCGGCGCCGGCGAGGATCGTCAGCGCGGCGACGATCGGGAAGAAGGCTGCCATTCGACGTCGCTTGGTCAGGTGCTCCATGAACGGACCGGCAGCAGGGCCGAGCGCCTCTGCCGTCGGGAAGAGGAAGAACGAGCCGAGGATCGCCCCGCCGAACCAGGCCATTGCGGCCCCGACGTGCACGATCCGAAGCAACAGCAACACTGGGTCCATCTCTTTCCCCCGCGATCAAGCGATGTCCGACGCGAGGATTATCGGGCGCCGGTGGGGCCCTGTGTCGCTCCCGGAGCTTGCATGCGAAGATGTGGATCTCGCGCGCCTGTAGCTCAGTGGATAGAGCGTTGGGTTCCGGACCCAAAGGTCGCAGGTTCGAGTCCTGTCGGGCGCGCCACTCCCCACTCGTGCGATGGACGTACATGTTCGGGCAGCGAGCGCGAGTCCCATCGCGTCTGCGTCCGGAGTCGGACGGGCCGAAATAAGCTCGGGGCCCCTGACAACGATGCGTTCGTAGATTGCGTTGAGCTGCTCTGCGTGGCCCTCGGGGGTTGCCATTGCCTACGTCTCGGCCAGTGCTCGCAACTTCGCGATCACCTTGTCGGCCGAAGCCACCGCATGCGTCGGCTCACGTTCCTCGGCAATGGCGAGCTCGGTCCGCCTGGTGGCCATTTTTGCCAAGTAGGTCGGATCGGCGAGCCGACCAGCGGCGTGATCGAAGGCAAGATCTCGCTTCCTCCGTTTCGACACGAGCTCGGCCAGCGTCGCTTGGATGACGCGAGGCCGCGCCAGTCCGCGGCCCGATCTCGATCGGTCGCGCCGGGAGGGGGATCGACGCGAAAGAAATGACGAATGAAGACAGGCCAACCGGCGAGGCACTCGCCAGCTTGCATTGCCCGAGTACCATCGGTCCAGGGTCGGCCCCACGTCGATCGATGTCAGAGATCGAGACCCCCGATTGCGGAAACTGGTCGCCGAGATCATGGCGGCATGGCGCCGCGCCGAGCGGCTGACGGCTACGCTTCCCGCCGACAGCCTCGAGCATGAGGCCGCGCAACGGGCCTGCGGCCGTCTCCGGGACGCGTACCAGGATCTGACGCACTCGGGCGTTGCGGCCGCTCTCACGGCGGCGGAGGCCAGGATGCTCCTTCGGGACGCAGCGAGCGACATCGACGTCGCCCCGGACGCATACACGGAGCCCTAGACACGTGGGGCGCCCAGATTGGCCCGTACGCAAGCGGCCCTGACCGGTCTCTCCGCGCCGGGACAAGGCGCGCGAGAGAGTTCTCATCTGTCTGTCGACCGGGCGCAAGGTTCGGGGTGGGAACGCTGAGGTTCAAGAGTGGGCCCGAGCACCCATGCTCCACCTCCATCAGTTGGAGAAATCGATGCTTGCATTCATGCGCTCAGTCGGCTTGACGTCCGACATGTTCTACGTCGCCTCGCTGGGCTCGATTCTCGCGTCGCTCGCGCTCTGGTTCATGCCTCGCCGAGGAGACGACTCGGACAAGGGCAGGCCGGAACGCCTCGCGAACTTCGTCGGTCTCTGGCCGCCGACATTGTTCCTCATGGGCCATGCGCTCCGAGACGAGGAAGCGCCCGAGCGACGATCACAGTGAGGCCATCGAGGGCCGCGCATAGGTCCGCGAACCCACGCTTCCTGTCGTGACCATCCAAGGTGCGCCCGCCGCCAGCCAGTGCGACGTCACGCCGGCCTACGGAGCACCGCCACGCTAATTCGCGCAACTGGCGCAGACGTCAGGGTGATGAGTCAACGCGAGACGCGGCTCCCGAGTCGCGCCGCGGCCCGCATGAGCACCCGGCGGTGAACATCCAGCCATCGCCCACGCAGGCTACGAGAACGGATCGGCGCCGCACACCTGCTCCCGGGCCGGGCGTCTCGTCCGGACCGTCGGACGAGGCCCTGATCGCCGGGCTGGCCGCGGGCCGCCTTGAGGCCTTGGACGCCCTCTACGAGCGCTACGGACCCACGGCGTACGGATTGGCGCGCCGCATCACAGCGGATGATGGCCTGGCCGCAGATGCGCTCGAGGCGGCATTCCTCGGGGTCTGGCGCGCCGCGGCTAGTCTCGCACCGGACGGCCGGACGGCCCGAGCGTGGCTGCTCACGATCGTCCACGACCACGCGATCGAGGCAGTTCGGCGGCGCAGGGCCGCGGGCGACCCCGCGGACAAGCTCGAGGGCATGCGGGCCCTCGAACGACCGGTGAGCCTCGAGACCAGGGACGAGGTCCGGGTGCAACCCGGCGGAGCGACGGTGGTTGCCGCGCTCGCGCACCTGCCGTTCGACCAGCGTCGATCGCTGGAGATGGCCTACTTCGACGGCCTGTCGGAGTCCGAGATCGCCACCTGTATGGGGGTGCCCGTGCTCACCGTGCGGAGCCGGCTCCGCCTGGCCCTCATGGGGCTGCGCGGCGAGCTCGAGAGGCGCAGCACGACGACGGCCAGTCGCTGACGCCGACGAAGGGAGATCACCGAACGCGGCGTCCGGGGTTCACGCTGTCGAGATGGGACGACCGGCCAACGACGACAGAACTGTGCGGGCCGACCCGAATGATCACATTCTGCGTTGCCCTGTGGCTCGCTCAACCGCGGAGCAAGGATCCCACGACCAGTACCTCTCGGTCGGTGGCGCGTCCGGCGCCGTGGCGAGTGGTCACGACAACCACCGCGCCGCGGGCCAGCCACTCATCGCGATCCTCGATCCGCACGTCGTAGGTCGCTAACCCGCGCCCAACACCTGCGGGCCGCGCCACCCCCCACCTTCTGAACGCTTGTGTGACGCAGCGCGCCGGTCTGCTCCGCCGGTCGCCGTGTCAATGCCCCTTGACATCCGTGGTTGGGCCGTGACAGGATGGTGTCGCGTTACCTTTACACAATGCCAAGGAGCATGGACACCGTGAACACACCCTCGCCGGACGCGAATGCCTGGGAATCGCGGATGGTCCGCAAGACCGTGGGCCTCTTTGCATGGACCGCGGCATGGGTCGCGAGCCTGGCCTTCGCCGCCTTCGCGCCGGCGGCGCTCTGGAACAGCGAGCCCGCGCCGACCCTGCTGGCGATCGGCTTCAACGTGCTCGTGGGCGTCGGCATGCTGCTGGCCAACAAGCGGAACCTGCAGGCGATGGACGAGCTCCAGCGAACGATCCAGCTCCAGGCGATGGCTTGGACGCTGGGCTCCGGGCTGGTCGGTGGGCTGGCCTGGACGTTGTTCGACCGGCACGACCTCGTCGGCTTCGAGGTTGGCATCGGGCACCTGGTGGCGTTCATGGCGCTCGTCTACATGGTCGGGACGGTCGTCGGCCTGCGGCGGTATCGATGAAGAACCGACTCAAGGTGCTGCGCGCCGAGCGCGACTGGACCCAGGCGGACCTGGCGCAGGCGCTCGAGGTCTCGCGACAGACCGTCAACGCGATCGAAACGGGGAAGTACGACCCCAGCCTGCCGCTGGCGTTCAGGCTGGCGCGGCTGTTCGGCCTGTCGATCGAGGAGATCTTCCAGGACCAGGCCGAGGCCTGAGCGAGCGCCGGCCGTTCGGGCGCGCGCACCCAGCGGCTAGCATCGAAGGCGTGCCCGACGTGTCCTACCTGCCCACCATCGAAGCGCTTGCGTCCCTCGAGCCGCCCGTCTTCGTCTTCGGCGGCATCGCCGAGGACGCCCTCCTCGACGGATCGATCACGCGGCCGCACGGCGACGTCGACGTCCTGGTCGGCCGCGCCAAACTCGACGTGCAGCTCGCGCAGCTCGGATCGATCGGCTTCACGGGCTTCGGCGTCTTCTTCGAGCCGCAGCCGGGCCGGCCCCTCGTCCTCGGAGCGACGCACGCCGGCCTGAGCCTCGAGCTCGGCGTGTTCGACGAGCTGGAGCCCGGGATCCCGTCGTTCGTGCTGCCGGTCGAGCAGGGCCTGGTTCGAGTGAGCCTCCCGGCCGACGCCCTTCGGCACCCGATCTCGACGATCGACGGCGTGCCGATCCGGACGGTCTCGCCGCTCGCGCTCTATCAGCTTCGCGAGGCGTTCATCCAGACCGGGGTGTTCGGCCCGCCGAGGGACAAGGATCGAGCGGCACAGGCCCGCCTGCGGCAGGAGCTGCTCATCGACGTTCCGGAGCATGACCTCAGCCCTCGGATGCGCCCGGCGTAGGCCCCTCTGAGCGATCCCCGCAGATCGCGTAGCGTTACCGAGTGAGCCGCGAGACCGAGGATCTCAACCGGCGCCTGCTGCGCGCCCGCGACGCCATGGACCGCGCGTATGCCGAGCCGCTCGACGTCCGCGCCGTCGCCGCCGTGGCCTTCATCTCACCGGCGCACTTCAGCCGCAGCTTCCGCGACGTGTTCGGCGAGACGCCACACCGCTACCTGCAGCGGCGGCGCGTCGAGCGCGCGATGTTCCTCCTGCGCGAGACCGACCGGAGCGTCACCGAGATCTGCTTCGACGTCGCGTTCACGAGCCTCGGGACGTTCAGCCGGACCTTCCGCGAGATCGTGGGCGAGACGCCGTCCGGCTACCGCCGCGGCCATGGGCCGATCGTCGCGCCCCACTGCGTGCAGCTCGCGGCGATGCGGCCGCGAGACGCAGCGGGAGAGACCACGCAAACGAGCAGTTTCGGAGAAGCGCAGGTCGCCGCATCGCCGTACGGTGCCTGACGTCCGCATCTCGACAACGAAGGAGAACGACGAATGATCACCAGGCTGAACGTCGCCTCGATCTACGTCCTCGACAAGGACGAGGCCCTTGATTTCTACGTCAACAAGCTCGGCCTCGAGAAGGGCAACGACGTCAAGCAGGGCGACTACCGCTGGCTGACGATCAAGGTGCCGGGCGAGGCGACCACCGAGGTCTCGCTGGAGCAGCCGGGCCCGCCGCTGCATGACGAGGCGACCGCAGCGCAGCTCCGGGAGCTGATCAGCAAGGGCGCTCTCGGCGGCCTCGTGTTCATCACCGACGATGCCCGCGGCCTCTACGACACGCTCAGGGAGCGCGGCGTCTCGGACTTCACCCAGGAGCCGACCGAGCATTTCTACGGCACCGACATGGGCTTGCGCGATCCGTTCGGCAACCCGATCCGGATCCTCCAGCAGGGCAATGCAGCAAAGAGGAAGGAAGCCCAGAGGGCCTCGGCTTGAGCAGCGCCAACGACTGGGGCGCCATCGAGGTTCGGGGCGCCCGCGAGAACAACCTCCGCGACGTCAGCCTCGACATCCCGAAGCGCCGGCTGACCGTGTTCACCGGCGTCTCGGGATCGGGCAAGAGCTCGCTCGTGTTCGGGACCGTCGCGGCGGAATCGCAGCGCCTCATCAACGAGACGTACAGCGCCTTCCTGCAGGGCTTCATGCCGACGCTCGCACGGCCCGACGTCGATTCCCTGGAGGGCCTGACGACGGCGATCATCCTCGACCAGGAGCGCATGGGCGCGAACGTCCGCTCCACGGTCGGCACGGTGACCGACGCGAGCGCGATGCTGCGCGTCGTCTTCAGCCGCGTCGGGGAGCCCAGGATCGGCGGCCCGCAGGCGTTCTCGTTCAATGTCCCGTCGGTCCGCGGCGGCGGGGCGATCTCCATCGATCGTGGGGCCGGCAAGGTCGAGAGTCGCAGCTTCAGCGTCGCCGGCGGCATGTGTCCGCGGTGCGAGGGCATGGGCAGCGCGAATGACATCGACCTGTCGCAGCTCTATGACGAGAGCAAGTCGCTCGCCGATGGGGCGATCACCGTGCCCGGCTACACGGCGGACGGCTGGTCGACCCGGTTGTTCACGGATTCGGGCTTCGTCGATCCGAAGAAGCCAATCCGCGACTACTCGAAGCAGGAGCTCGACGACTTCCTCTACAAGGAGCCCGTCAAGGTCAGGATCAACGGCATCAACCTGACCTACGAGGGCCTGGTTCCGAAGATCCAGAAGTCGATGCTGTCGAAGGACGTGGACGCGCTGCAGCCGCACATCCGGGCGTTCGTGGACCGAGCAGTCACGTTCAGCTCCTGCCCCGACTGCGGCGGTACCCGGCTCAACGAGGCGGCTCGATCGTCGAAGATCGACGGCGTCAACATCGCCGACGCCTGCGCGATGCAGATCAGCGACCTGGCCGCGTGGGTCCGCGGGCTGGACGCGCCGTCGGTCCGGCCGCTGCTCTCGGCGCTCGGGGAGAGCCTCGACTCGTTCGTCGAGATGGGACTCGGCTACCTGAGCCTTGATCGGCCTTCCGGAACGCTGTCCGGCGGCGAGGCCCAGCGGACCAGGATGATCCGCCACCTCGGGTCGTCGCTGACCGACGTCACGTACGTCTTCGACGAGCCGACGATCGGGCTGCACGCCCACGACGTCGAACGGATGAACACGCTCCTGCGGCGGCTCCGCGACAAGGGCAACACCGTCCTCGTGGTCGAGCACGACGCGGAGGTGATCCGGGTCGCGGACCACGTCGTCGACATGGGTCCCGGCGCCGGACCCCACGGCGGGACGGTCGTGTTCGAGGGCACGGTCGACGCCCTCGCCGCCGCCGGCACGGCAACGGGCCGCCACCTCGACATCCGGCGCGAGCTGAAGCCTGAGCCGCGGGTCGCCAGCGGCTCGATCCCGATCCGGAACGCCCGCCTGCACAACCTCAAGGACGTCTCGGTCGACGTGCCGCTCGGCGTGCTCGTCGCCGTGACCGGCGTCGCGGGCTCCGGCAAGAGCTCGCTCATCCACGGGTGCCTGCCCCGGACGGATCCGTCGGTCACGGTCATCGACCAGTCCGCGATCCGCGGCTCGCGGCGCTCGAACCCGGCGACGTACACGGGGATCCTCGACCCGATCCGGACGGCCTTCGCGAAGGCGAACGGCGTCAAGCCCGCCCTGTTCAGCGCGAACTCCGAGGGGGCGTGCCCGGGCTGCAACGGCCTCGGCAAGACCTACACCAGCCTCGGGTTCATGGCCGAGGTGGTCAGCATCTGCGAGGTCTGCGAGGGCCGCCGCTACACGGACGAGGTGCTCGACTACCGGCTGCGGGGCAAGAACATCGTCGAGGCCCTGGCGATGCCGGTCGAGGACGCGCGTGACTTCTTCACCGAGAAGCCGATCCGGGTGATGCTCGAACGCCTCGCCGACGTCGGGCTCGGGTACATCTCGCTCGGCCAGGAGCTGGACACGCTGTCGGGCGGCGAGCGCCAGCGACTCAAGCTGGCGATCGAGATGTCCGGCGACACCGAGGTCTACGTCCTCGACGAACCGACGACCGGGCTCCACATGCAGGACGTCGACAACCTGATCGGGCTGCTCGATCGGCTGGTCGAGGCCGGGCGGACGGTGATCGTCATCGAGCACAACCTCGACGTCGTCGCCGCGGCCGATTGGGTCATCGACATGGGGCCCGGCGCCGGCCACGACGGCGGCACGGTTACCTTCGAGGGATCGCCCGCGGCGCTCGCTCGCGACAAGGCCTCGCTGACAGGGCAGCACCTCCGGCGCCGGCTGGCGCCGACCCCGGCGACCTGACCCGTCCGCCGATGGCGATCCTGCTGCGGGCCGACACGATCCTGACCATGGACCCCGGGCGGCCGCGAGCGGCGGCGGTCGGGATCGACGGCGGGCGGATCGTCGCGGTTGGCGACGTCGAGTCGGTTCGAGGCGCCCTCCCGCCTGACGCCGAGGAGATCGACGCCGGCGATCGCACGGTCGTCCCGGGGTTCGTCGACGCTCACAACCACTACCTGGCGACGGCCGAATCCTTCGCCGGCGTGGAGGCGCGCGACGTGACCTCCATCGCCGAGCTCCAGCGGCGGGTCGGCGAGTTCGCTGAGCGGCGGGCGCCCGGCACGTGGATCCGGGGCCACGGCCTGGAGTGGAGCGCCTTCGCCGAGGGGCGGGTGCCGGATCGCCGCGACCTCGACGAGGTCTCCCGGACCCACCCGATCCTGCTCGAGCACGTCTCGGGCCACGCCATCCTGGTCAACAGCCTCGCGATGGAGCAGCGTGGGGTCCGCGACGACGTTCGCGATCCCGATGCCGGCACGTTCGACCGCGACGACCGCGGTCGCCCGACCGGGATCGCCCGTGATGCCGCCACCAACCTGCTCCTCGGACCGTCGGTCGACATCGGGCATCACGGCCCCAACTTCCACACCGAGGTGGAGGTCGAGGACGGCGTCGAGCTGCTGGCCGTGGCGGCGCCCCGGTACCTGGGCGCCGGGCTCACCACGATCGCGGATCCCCAGGTGAGCCGCCGGGAGCTGGGAATCTACCGAGAGGCGGATCGGCGCGGCCTGCCCGGTCCCCGGATCGTCGCGATGCCGCTGAGCCACCAGCTCGACGAGCTGGTCGAGATCGGGCTCGCGGGGCCGTTCGGCGACGACCGGCTGCGGATCGGGGCGATGAAGTTCTACACCGACGGCGCGATCACTGCGGGCACCGCGGCGTTCAGCGAGGGCCTTGGCCCGAGCCGGTCCACGGGCACCTTCTACCACGAGCCCGACGCCTTCCGGGCCCTGATCGCCCGGGCCCACGCCGCGGGCTGGCAGATCGCGATCCACACGATGGGCGACCGGGCGTTCGACCTTTCACTGGGCGCGCTCGAGGCCGCGTTCCGTGCGCACGGGAGCAACGACCCGCGCCCCCGTGTCGAGCACGGCACGTACCCCACGCCACCGCAGCGGGAGCGAATGGCCGCGCTCGGCGTGATCCCTGTCACCCAGCCCGGCTCGATCCGCGAGCTCGGCAGCGTCTGGAAGATCCAGCTGGGTGAGCGACTCCACGAGGCGATGCCGATGCGCGCCTGGCTCGACCTCGGGATTCGCCCCGCGATCAGCTCCGACGCCTTCGTCCAGAGCTACCGCCCGGTCGACACCATCTCGGCGGCAACGCACCGCGTCACGCCCGACGGGACGCGGGCCGGGCCCCACCACGAGCTCTCGATCGAGGAAGCGGTCCGGGCGCACACCCTCGACGCCGCACGAGCCCTCCGGCTGGAGGATCGAATCGGGTCACTCGAGACGGGCAAGCTCGCCGACATCGCGGTCGTGGACGGCGACCTGCTGGCCGCGGACCCTGCGCGCATCGGCGAGCTCGCCATCTCGCTGACAATTCAGGACGGCGTCGCCGTCCATCGGGCGGTGGAGGGGCCGGTCAGGGCCTGATCGAGTCCTCGACCTCGGGGTCGGTCTGGCGAGGCGAGGATGCCCGGACCGACCGGGCGAGCAGCCCCAGGGCCACCGCGAGCACCGCGAACATGGCGGGATAGCCCGCGCTCAAGCCCCCAGGCTCTCGAGCTTCGTTCGCACCCGCCTCGATGGAGGTCTCCGGCGGATCGAGGTCCGGTGGGCCGCTGATCGAGATGACCGTCGTGAACTGGAGCTCCTGGCCCAGCACGCCGTCGGTCTCGACCTCGGCGCAGCGCTTTTCGCCGTCGGCCGCCTCGAGGCGGTTCGCACTGGTCGAAATCCAGCAGGACTGCGGGGATCGTCGCGTCGCCGACCAGGCCGTTGCCATCGCCGTCGAGTGAGGCCGGGCCGCAGAACGCCGCGCTCGCATGGACACCGGTAAGCGCCCCGGTGGTCGTGTCGACGTCAAATGTCGCCGTGACGGGCGTGCCGGCGGCCGCGCTGGTCACGAAGATCGCGGCAAGGTCCGGGTAGGCATCGGTGACGAACGTCGGCACCAGCAGGCGATCGGCCAGGATGTAGCCGCCGATCCCCAAATCCTCGACGACATGGCCGGCAATGGAGCCGGCCGGAGCGAAATCGAGGGCCGTGATGACGTCGCTGTCGTCGAGCTCGAGCGCGAGGCAGGTAGGGCCCGATCCCGCCGCCGCTGGAAGAGCGCCAGCGGCGGCGGCGCTGACGTTGGCGTCGGCGGCGATCACCCACGGCGCGAGCAGGCCGATGGTGAGGGCGCCGTCGGTCGGGGTTACCGGGTCCGGCGCCGTGTAGGCGGCGAGCTGGCCGCACTCGACGACCGAGGAGGCGGCTGCAACCCCAGGCGGGACGGCAGCCAGCACGAGGCAGGCGCCGGCCGCGAAGAGCGTGCCAATTCGGCGGCGAGCTTGGATGGAACGTTTGCGGAGGCTGGTGTTCGTATGCACCGGCGGACCGTAGGGGGCCTTTGGGGACATGCCGTATCGCTCAGAAGTACCGTGGCCTTCCGCCGATGGAATGGTTGGGACCGTTCGGGCCGGCCAACCGCCACTACCATCTGCGTCCGTGACCGACGACGCACGCATCGATGCCGGCGCACCCGCCTACAGGGGATTCCTGTTCTCGGACATGCGCGGTTTCACGGCCTTCGCCGAGCGCCACGGGAACACCGCTGCGGCGGCCCTGGTCGGCCGCTTCCTCGAGATCGCGCGTGCAGCGATCGCCCGCCACGACGGCGCCGAGATCAAGACCGAAGGCGATGCCATCCACGCCGTGTTTCCCTCCGCGTCCAGCGCCGTGCTGTGCGGGCTAGAGATCGTCGACGGCGCCGCCGAGCTGAACGCCCGGGAACCCGACCAGGCGCTCGGCCTGGGTGTCGGGGTCCACGCCGGCGAGGCGGTGGAGACCGCCGAGGGGTACATCGGCCGGGCGGTCAACATCGCGGCGCGGCTGTGCGCCGCCGCCAGGCCCGGTGAGGTGCTGGTGAGCTCGACGGTGAAGGGCATCACGCAGTCGAGCATCACGGTCGGCTTCATCCCGCGAGGCCGGCGGCGCCTGAAGGGCATCGCGGACCCGATCGTGGTCTACGCCGTCACTCGCGACCCGAACGCGAGAGCGAGGCGCGAAGTGCCGCGCGCCGTGATCCTGGGCGCTGCCGGCGTGGCCGCGCTGCTCGCGGTGGCGTTCGCGGCGTTCGCGGGATCGCGCTTCCTCGCGACTCCGGGCCCGGGCGCGGACCCGACGGCGACCGCCGGGCCGGCAGCACAACGGGTCGTCATTGGACCGCTGCCGATCGGGACGTACCGGTCGGTCGCTTTCAAGCCAGAGGTCACGTTCAACATCGCGGATCCCGGCTGGACCGCCAGCGGCGACGACCCGAGCATGCTCGGCCTGGTCCGTGCTGCGGCGCCCCGTGGAAGCGTGTCGTTCCTCCACGTGGACCGAGTGATCCAGAGCCCCTGCGGCGACGACGGGGAAGGCACCGAGACGGGATTGGGCGCGGCGGACCTGCTCGCGGCCCTCGGGAGCCTCCAGCATCTGACACTGACCGACCAGCAGACCGTCCGCATCGGCGGCTACACCGGCCAGCAGGTGGACGTGGCCGTCTCGGACGGTGCGCTCGCGGCGTGTGGCGGCCTGGTCGGAGGCGACGTCTCGGTGTTCGCGGTTGGTGAGCAGGTCTGGGGCGCGACGTCGGGGGAGCGGTTCCGGCTCGTCGCGCTCGTCGTCGGCGATCAGGCGGTCACGATCGTCCTGAGCACCGACTGGACCCAGACCCCGTCCGTCCAGGAGCTGGAAAGCCTCTACCAGCTCGGTGGGAGCGTGCTCAACAGCGTCCGGTTCTAGGCGAGCAGCACGCGCAGCTGCTTCGGGGAGCGGTACTCGTGGCCGCGATACACCGGCTCGGCATCGGGATCCAGCCCGAGCCGCGGGAACCGCTCGAGCAGCATCCCGACCGCCGTCGCGAGCTGGACTCGCGCGAAGTGGTGGCCGATGCAGTAGTGCGGGCCGGTGGCGAACGAGAGGTTCGCCCGCCTCGGTCGCAGGATGTCGAACTCGTCGGCGGTCGGGCCCCAGATCGCGCGATCGCGGTTGGCCGACGCCACGACGAGGATCGCCCGCTCGCCCGCCGGCAGGTCGACGCCGCCGAGCGACGTCCCCGGCGCGATTCCCCGGAGCAGGTTGCCGATCGGCGCCGTCCAGCGAAGGCCCTCCTCGACCGCGGCGGGCACCAGCGACGGATCGGCGCGGACCGTCGCGAGCTGGTCCGGGTGCCGGAGGAGCCGCTCGGTGACGGTCGCGCCGCCGTGCGCAGGCTCCTGCAGCCCGCCGAGCAGCACGAGCTTGAACGACGGCATCACCACGTCGACCCGCGCCTCCAACGGGCCGTCGAACGCCGCGACGAGATGCCCGATGAGATCGTCGGCCGGCTCGGCCAGCCGCCGCGCGAAGAGCGGCGTCAAGACCTCGTCGATCTCGGCGGAGATCGCATCGCTGTGGGCGGTCTTGGCCGGGTCGCCCTCGTAGTTCGAGACCCCGGCAGCCAGCCCGCCGAACCAGCGGACGAGCGTCGGCGCATCGACGGCATCGTCGATCCCCATGCCGTGGGCGAGCGAGAGGACGGACACGGGCTCGAAGTACTCGGGCACGAGGTCGACGCTCGAACGGCCCTCGATCGCGTCCAGCCGCTCCCGGCAGAGCCCCTCGAACACGGAGGCCATGGTGGCCTCGACGGCCCGCGGTCGGAGGGTCGCGTCGAACGGGCGACGTCGGCGCTTCGCGGGCTCGCCGTCGGTGGTCATCATCGAGACGCCCCCGAGCGCGCGGTCGGTCGGCGAGTTCTCAACCTGCGCGGGGAACGCCACGGGGTTCGTGCAGGCCGCCTCAACCGTCGACCAGCTCGTGACCATCCATGTATCGAGGCAGGGCATGTACGCGACGGGCGACCGCTCGCGCAGCTCGGCGTAGATCGGGTACGGGTCGCGCTCGAGCTCCGCGACGGTGATCGAGGCGAGGTCGATCGCCGGATCGATCACAGCTCGACCTCGAGCCGGTCTCCGGCGACCCGAACCGGGAACGTTCGAAGCGGGTACTCGGCTGGGCCCCGTTCGACCTCGCCGGACGCCAGGTCGAACTCGGAGCCGTGGCAGCTGCAGACGATCGCGCCGTCTTCGAGGGTTGCATCGTCTGCGAAGGCGCAGCCGGCGTGGGTGCAGCGAGCCTGGACGGCCTGCCAGACACCGCCCCACCGAGCGAGGACGAGCTCCGTCCGCCCGATCCGGACGGGGAGCCACGGAGCGGCGTCCTCGCCTTCCTCGACGGATGCCACCGGATGCCAGCTCACCCGGCGCACTCTATCGGGTCAGGCCCGCGGTATCGTCGCGTCATGAGCGAGGCGACTCCGCGGCAGGACCGCCGCACGATCACCGTCTCCGAGACGATCCACGTCGATCGATCGCCGGAGGCGGTCTTCGACTACACGCAGGACTACGCGACCCGGACGGACTGGGACGACCAGGTCCAGCGGGCGGAGGTCGTCTCCGAGGACCCGCGCCGCGTTCGAATCACTGTGCGGGGTCTCGGCACGTTCACGCTGGAGTACAAGCTCTTCCGCCGCGGCGACCGGACGAGCGCCGCGTTCCTGGATCTCGGCAACGCGTTCTTCTCGGGCGGCGGCGGCTCGTGGCGCTACGAGCCTCGGGGCGGCGGCACGGACTGGACCGAGACGAACACGCTCGAGCTCCGGCGGCCTCGCCTGTTGGGCTGGCTGGCGCCGGCCGTCGAGTGGAACCTCCGGAATGGCACGCGCCGGGCGATGGCGAAGGCCAAGGCGATCATGGAGTCGCAGCCGAAGCGGTGATTCGGGGCAGGCGGTCGCCCGCGGGTGGGTCGGTCGCCCGCGCGAGGGGCGGTCAGGCTGCCGGCACCGCCTGCATCGTCGCGAGCCGGCCGGCGACCGAGGCGATGAGGTCGTCCAGGTCCGCATCCGTGGCCGGCGTCGCGATCGCGCCCATCCCGCGGGGCGCGAGGTGGAAGCCGTCGAGCAGGAGGCCGAGGAACATCGCCGACTGCGGCGTCAGCCCCTCCGGCGCTTCGATGCTGGAGCCCGGGGAGACCTGGAAGATCGAAGCGACGCCGCCCGCCGTGGCGTCGATGCCCTCGCGCTGGAAGGTGTCGGTCAGCCCAGCGCGGAGCCGGTCGCCCGCCCGCTCGAGCGCGTCGTAGCGCTCGGGCGTGAGGTGGCGAAGCGTCGCCAGGCCGGCCGCAGCGGCGACCGGGTTGCCGTTGAACGTGCCGCCGTGGACCAGCGAGCCGGACGCGCGCGCGTCGAACTGCGCCATCACGTCCTCGCGCCCGCCGAACGCGCCGGAGGCATAGCCGCCACCGATGATCTTGCCCAGCGTCGTGAGATCCGGGCGCACGCCCCCGAGGCGGCCCTGGGCGCCGTTCGGGCCGATCCGGAAGGCGATCACCTCGTCGAAGAGCAGCAGGGCCCCGATCCGGTCCGCGAGCTCGCGGAGGAAGCGCAGGAACGCCGGCTCCGCGACACGCACGCCGCCCGCGCCCTGGACCGGCTCGATGATGACCGCCGCGACGTCGCGCTCCCGACCGGCGAGCGCTCGCTCGACCCCCTCTGGATCGCCCCACGGCAGCTCGAGGACGAGCTCGGATGTGGCGGCCGGGACGCCCTTCGAGCCGGCAAGGACCGTGTCGTGGGTCCCGTGGTAGGCGTTCTCGAACTTCGCCACGAGATCGCGACCGGTGAAGGCCCGGGCCGCGCGGATGGCGAACATCGTCGCCTCCGTGCCGGAGTTGGTGAACCGGAGCTTGTCCACGGACGGGAGCCGGCGGCGGATCTCCTCGGCGAGCTCGATCTCCGTCTCCGTCGGGGCGGCGAAGGCCGAGCCGCGCCGAACCTGGGCCTCGACCGCCGCGACGACCTCCGGGTGGGCGTGCCCGAGGATCAGCGAGGTGTAGTTGCCGAGGAAGTCGCGGTACTCGTTCCCGTCGACATCCCACGTCCTGATGCCCTCGCCCCGGACCATGTAGGGCGGATACGGCGCGCTGAAGATCGTGGTCCGGGTCGAACCGCCGGGGAGCGACCGCGCCGCGCGCTCGAAGAGGGCGGCGGAACCCGGCGTCCGAGCGAGGTACGTGTCGACCATCGAGGGCATGGCGCGATGATCGACCCTCCGGCGCTTGATGTCACCAGGGTGCTGGTCACCCGGTCGGGACGGCCTCCGCCTCCGGCATGTCCGAGACGTCGAGGTCGGGGTCGCCTTCCGGGACCAGGAGCCGCGCGCCGGGCTCCTTCGCCGCGTACTCGAGGAGGGCGTCGCGACCCTTGTCCGATGGCAGCCAGCCCCAGGCGTCGACACCCAGGCTGCGGGCCTCCTGGACCTGGCGCGCGATCGCCTCGCGACCGGCCGCCTCGAGCTCCTGCGGGCCGAGGCGGTCGCCGACCTTCTCCTCCGTGCCCTCCGCGGACCACCCGGTCGGGACGGGGCTCTCGAGCGGGCTCGTCACCGCATCGATGTCGTACAGGATCAGGCTCGCGCCCTCGGCCCTGGCACGCTCGATCGCTGCCCGTCGCACGGGCGCGAAGCGGTCGTCCTCGCCCGTGACCGCGATCACCGTTCGAATTTCGGCCATGCGCACATGGTGCCGATCCGGCGCCGTCGGAGGCGCGCCTCAAGCGGAGGGCGATCGAGACAAATCCCTCGCAGCGCGCACGAGCTCCACCCCGTCCGAGCGGCCAATTCGAGCCCGCCAGCCGTCCGGCCCGCCGAACAGGTCGACATCGATCTCGTCGCCGCGCGCCGCCGATGCCAGGTATTCCATCCGGAGCGTGCCCGGGGCCGAGCCGGAGGCAGCTTCGGCGTCGGGTCGGACGGAGCCCACGCCGGCCCACGCGACCGCCTCGATCGCCTCCTCGAGCCAGTCGACGTACACGGCATTGTTCACGTGGTCGATCGGGTCGAGGTCGCTGGGTCGGACGGACAGCCGGTGGCGAGCGACCGGCGCCGCGGCCTCGGCGGGCACGCGAAGGATGTCGCTCTTGACCTCCGGGTTCATGAAGGCCACGCCGAAGTCGTCGGGGATGCGGACGATCCGGCCGCGCGCGTCCAGCAGCACCCAGTCCGTGGTCACGCGGGCGGCGAGCTGCCCCTCGGCGAAGCGGCACTCGCCGAGTCGGCGGGCCCAGATCCGGCGATGCCCCACGACGGCCGTCGAGACCCGCAGCGTGGTCCCGAGCGGTATCGGTGCGGCCAGCTCCAGCTCGACGCCTCGGACGACCCATCCCAGCCCGCGGTCGCGATACCAGGCCCGGTCGAATCCGAGCTGCTCCGAGTGGCGCCACGCGATGTCCTGGGCATACCGAAGGAGGGCAGAGGTCCGGAGGTTGCCGTCGGGGGCCGCCTCGTCGAAGCGAACTCGGTAGCCGGCGAGGTAGCCGTTGTCCACGCCCTCGACGGGGCGGGCGTCCTGGCCGGTGAGGCCGGGGTCGAGGGCCGGCGCCGCGGTCGGGCTGTCCATCGGAGCCAGCCTAGCGAGGCCGGTCGATCGGGCGCCCGCGGGCGAGCGTCAGGCGGTCTTTCGGGCGCTCGTGTGGCCCAGGTCGATCGAGCGCTTGCGGGTCTCGACGCTCTGCGGGCCGTGTCGGCGGCGTGAATCGACGATCCGGTCGGCCCTGGCGCGAAGGGCGCGAAGGCGTCGCTCGGCCGCCGGGGTCCAGGCCCTCGAGTAGGTCGTGGTGGCATCGGCGCGGATCTGCGCGGCCTCGCGCCGGCGACCGTAGGCCTCCAGCCGGGCCACGGCATCCAGGACCGCGCGGTACAGGCCGGGGAGGACCTCCGAGACCGGGAGCTGTTCCATCGTTCGTCCACGATGGACCCTGGCGCCGTCCCTGGCTACGGGCCGCTTGTACCACCCGGTACCACCCTTGCGTCCGGATCTCAGTCGCCAGAGTGCCACCCGCTGCCGACGTTGAACCCCTCGAACTCGCCCGTCGCCGGCGCCCATGACACCTGGATCTCGTCGACCCAGGCGCCCGGCGGCCCGTCCTGGAGGATCCCGAGGAGACGCTCCAGGGCCGCCCGCGGACCCTCGGCGATGCATCGAACTCGGCCGGCCGGCTCGTTCGCGACCCAGCCCGTCAGGCCGAGGCCGCGAGCCGCCCTTCGAACGTGGATCGCGGAACCCGACACCCTGGACGCGGCCGTGGACGACGGCTTCCAGCCGCATGGGGTCGTCCGCACTCGGTGCCTCGGAGGGGTCCGGTGCGCCCTGTCACGCGGTCCAGCCGAGCGCGAGGCCGTCGATCGACGAGCTCCGGGCTGACGTTGCCCTCGAGCCGCTCGCCGGCGAGCTCCAGCCGCCGGAGCTGCGCGACGGCGAAGCCGGCGGCGAGGCGGCCCGCGGCTGCCTCGAGGTCGTCGAGGAGGTCGAGCTGGCGAACGTCGCCGGGCTGGCCGAGCCCGACGAGGGCCAGGTCGCGGGCGACGTCGCGCCAGATGGCGACGAGGCCGAGCGCCGCGGCTCGACGCTCGGCGGAGGGACTCGGGCCGCCGGACCGGTCGTTTCCGGTGCGTCCTTCGCCGAGGCTTCGGCTCGACCGCCGCCGCGCTCGTATCTGCGGCGCCCCGACTGTCGGCGCGGCGTCTCTTCCGCGACCGCGACCGCCTCGTCCACGGGCACCCGCGCCGGCACATCCCGGCGCCGCTGGGCCCGCGTCGCAGCCTGACGGCGGCACCCAGTACCGCAGCGCGAGCGAGCAGGTCGCGCGCGATCCGGAGCCGGTCCGCGCGGGTCGGCGGCAGTGAGATCCAGAAGCGTCCGCCCGACCTCCGACCGGATCGTCGATTGACTCCGGCGCGCGCGCGAGCGCGACGGCCTCGCCGGGCCGGCCGCCGGCGAGGCGGGCCAGGCGGGCAGCCGAGCGGCGCGTCCGCGAGCCCGGCGTCGACGAGGATGCCCTCGACCTCCTGGCGCGAGACCGGCCCGAGCCGGATCCGGACGCAGCGCGAGCGGATCGTCGGCAGGAGGCGTTCCTCGTCGGAGGCCGTGAGGATGAGGACCGTCCCCGCCGGCGGCTCCTCGAGGGTCTTGAGGAACGCCGCCTGGGCGTCCTCGGTCATCCGGTCGGCGGCGCTGATGACCGCGACGCGAGCCCCGCCCTCGACGGGCATCAGGGCAAGGTCGCGCACGAGGTCGCGGACGCCGCGCTCCTCGCGGCCGCCGATCGGGATCACGGCGCCGGCGCCGGTCGGCGCCAGCCGGTGCACGTCGGGATGGTTGCCGTGCTCGAGCGCGCGGCAGCCGCGGCAGGTCCGGCAGGGCCGGAGCGCCTGGATCCTCGTTCCGGCACAACAGGCCGGCAGCGAGGTCCTCCGCGAACGTCGTCTTGCCGACGCCGGCTGGGCCGGTCACCAGCACGCCGTGGGGCATCCCGCCGCGCAGCATCGCCAGCGCGGCGACGACCGCCGCGGGCTGGCCGCGCGTGCGGAACCCGGGCGTCGCGATCAGGCGGCGGGCTCGGCCTTGCGCCGCGTCGCCCGGCGCTTCGGGGCTGCGGCTTCGGCCGCAGCCGTGCTCGGCAGCAGCCGAGTCGACCGATGCCGGCTCCTCCGCCGCCGCGGTCGCGGTGGGGCGGGTGCGCCTGGTCGTCGTCCGGGTCGTGGACGCGGCGCTTCGTCGTGCCCCGTGTCCTCGGCGCCGCGGCTGCTCCGGCTTCCGGTGCCACCTCGTCGGTGGACGCCTTGCGTGTCCGGCTTCGGGTGGCCTTCGGAGCAGGCGTCGCCTCAGCGGTGGCGTCGGCCGCGCCGCTGTCGCCCTCGGGGGCGGTGCGCCGCGTCCGGCCGCGCCGCGCGGGCGCTGCCTCCTCGACGGCCTCGACGGCCGGCCCGGCGTCCGCGCCGGCACCCATCAGAGCCGATTCGGTGCGGGGCTCGGTCGGCGCGGGTCGCCGGGGCTCGGTCGGCCGTGAGCCCATCTGGGCCCGCAGCATCGCCTCGATCTCCGGCGGAACCTCGCTCCAGGGCTCGTCACCCGAGCCGCGAGGCGCGGGTCGTGGCACCTGTCGGAAGGCCTGCCGATCGCGATCGCCACCGCGATCCCGGTCGCCCCGGCCGCCGCGGTCGCGGTCGGGCCGGTTGAAGTTGCCCTCACGACGCGGAGTCGGCTCCGCGAAGCGGGACTGGATGCTGCCGCGCCCGCCGCCGAACCGTTCGCGATCGAGCGCGGCGGCGTACGCGCCGCCGCGCCCGCGTCCGCCCCCGGCCCCGCCGCGGCCGCGAGCCGCGTCGCGCTGGCGGCGCTCGGTCAGGAGGTACTCGGGGATCGCCGGCTCTTCGAGATCCTCGTCGTCGTCGACGATCGGCTCGCGCCGCGTGTTGGCCGGCGCACCGATCTGCGAGTCCCACACCGACCCGAAGGTCGACGCGGAGCGGCGCGACGTCCGAGGCGCCTCCGCTTCGTCGTCCTCGGCGAGGTTGCCGTCGGCGGCAGGATCAACGCCGGCGGCGGCTCGGCGTGACCTCTCCATCCTCGGCCGCCACACCCTCGCGACCACGTCCTCTGCCGCGTCCGCGACCGCCTCGGCGGCGGCGGCGGCGGCGAGCTTCCTCGCCCATGTCACCGGAATCGCCGTCCGCGCCGGACGCGGCCACGTCGTCGCCTTCCTCGCCCTCCTCGGCGGCATCGCCGTCAAGGAGATCCTCGGCGTCAAGGTCAAGGTCGCCCGCGGCGGACCGGTCGTGCCGCTCGAGAGAGCTTCTCGCCGGGCAGGACGAGCAGCGTCGCCTCTGACCCATCGCGGGTCTCGCCGGCGTCCTCGCGCGGCTCGCGCACGGGAGCGCTCGAGCGGGAGCGCCCGCGCGTCCCGGCCGTCGTCGTCGTTGTCGTTGTCGTCCGGCGCGTCCGGCCGCGACCGCCGCGGGTCCGCTCGCCGGTGCCTTCGGACTGCTTGTCCGGCACCTCGGTCATCGAGAGGTCGTCGTCCGCCGCGACCCGGCGCCCGGATCGGGACGAGCCCTTCTCGACCTTGGCGATCTGGGTGATGTCCGTGAACTGGTCGGCGACGTCCATGAGATCCGAGGAGGTGTTGCCGCGGAAGCTCACGACCTCGACGCGGACGCCCTGCTCCTGCACGGCCCGGATGGCCGGCGCGAAGTCGCCGTCGCCGGACACCACGATCGCGATGTCCAGGTTCCGGGCCGTCTTCATCATGTCGACGACGAGCTCGATGTCGAGGTTGGCCTTGACCTTGCCGTCGCCGTACTTGCGGATGTCCTTGCTCACGACCTTGTAGCCGCTCCGGCGCAGGAAGTCGTGGAAGTTCCGCTGGTTCTCGTTGTCCGGGTCGAGGCCCGTGTACGCGTAGGCGCGCACGAGGTCCCGTCCGGCGCTCGACGCCTTCAGCAGCGTGACGTAGTCGATGTCCACTCCGGCCGCCTTGGCCGCGTAGAAGATGTTCGCCACGTCCACGAAGACGGCGACGTTCTTGCCCACCCTGTCTCCTATTCCTCTGTCGGGCTGCTGCGCCGCAGGGCGCGCGCCCTGGTCAGCGCCGGCGCCCGGCTGGATCGACGGCTCGCCGGAGAGACCGGCTGCTCGTCGACGAAGCCCTGGCGCTTCCAGCGCTCATGCTCTGCCGGGTCGTCCGGCTGCGGCGCCTCGACCGACGCACATCCCTTGTTGGCCGCCGACCTGAGGCACTCCTCGACGAGGCTGTCGCTCACGGCGTCCGGTTCGCCCGTCGGGTCGACGACGAGCAGGTCGATGGTTCCGACGTATCCGCCGGCACGAACCGAAGGCCGGATCGCGAGCACGGCGCCGCCGATGATGGCCCGCTTGCTTTCGGCAACCAGGACTGTGGCGTGGGGCAGGAACACGAGCTGGCGCAGGAGGTCCGCGTGTCCCAGTGGGCCGGACGTGAGGTCACCCAGGCGATCGCCGCTGAGAGCGATGAGTGCCTCGATGTCCGTGATCCGGGCCGCTCGGACCCTGTACTCCACGCGCCGGGGTGCTCCCCTGTTCGTTCGGAGGCGCCAAACTCGATGTCGGTCGTCGCGACCGTGGCCGACCAGACCGCCGGAGCTCGCGGACCGCACGGGAGGGACGCGTGAAGCGCGTCTGTAATCTTCCCGGGTCGCGAACGACCGGCCTTGCAATCGGTGCGCCGGTCCCTATCATACGTCATCGCTTCGGCGGCCACCTGCGCGCCGTTCGGAGCCGCCTCCGATTCGCGGCCGCCGCACGCCACCTACCGCGTCCCTCCCGACCTCGACCCCGAGTCGCGGCACCGGCGAAAGGACAAGGCGGAAGAGGCAGCGACGTCGCATCGGGGGTCAGGCTTCGAAGGTCACAGAAGGCTTGACCGAGGATCGATCCGGGTCTACCGGACGATCGGCTTCGAGGAGGACACTGCATGAAGCTCAGAACCCTGGGGGCGCTGGCCGCCGTTTCGGCCATCGCACTCTCGGCCTGCAACCAGACACCGGGAGGCAGCGGTGCGCCCGCCACGGGCGGCACCGGCGCCAAGCCGGCGGCGTGTGAGAACAAGAAGGGCACGAGCAGCACGGAGATCCACGTTTACTCCAGCCTGCCGCGCCAGGGCACGAACACCGAGCAGACGGACACGCTCGTCGAGCAGATCCGCCAGACGCTCGACGGCAAGAAGATCGGCAACTTCACGATCAAGTACTTCGACCTCGACGATTCCTCGGCCGCCAACAACGGCGACTGGGACGGCGCGGTCGAGCAGTCGAACGCCACCACGGTGGTCGCCGACCCGGATGCGATGGTCTACATCGGCACCTACAACTCGGGCGCCGCGAAGCTGTCCATCCCGATCCTGAACGCGGCCTGCCTGGTCATGATCAGCCCGGCGAACACGTACCCCGGCCTGACGAAGGCCGTTGAGGGCGTCACCGAGCCGGGCGAGCCGGACAACTACTACCCGGGCGGCTACCGCAACTACGCGCGGCCGATCGGCACCGACGACGCCCAGGGCTCGGCGGGCGCGGAGTGGGCCAAGCGCCTCGGCGCCACCAAGGCCTACGTCCTCGATGACACCCAGGTCTACGGCAAGGGCCTCGCCCGCGCGTGGGCTCTCCATGCCAACAAGATCGGGCTGACGGTCGTCTCGCCGAATGGCGGGTCCGAGGGCTTCGACGCTGCCGCGACGGACTACGCCGCGCTGGCCGAGAAGGTCAAGGCCGCCGGCGCCGATGTCATCTACGTCGGCTCCATCACCGGCCAGAACACCGGCAAGCTCTGGAAGGACCTTCGGGCTGCGCTCCCCGACATCACGATCATGACCGGCGACGGCGTGTTCGAGAAGTCGTGGTACGACGGCGCAGGCACGGCCGGCAACGGGACGTACCTGACGTTCGGCGGCATTGGCCCGGATCAGCTGACCGGCGCCGGCAAGACCTGGTTCGACGAGTACAAGACGGCGCACGGCGGCACGCAGCCGGCGACCTACACGGCCTACGGCAATGCCGCGGCCGCGGTTGCCCTCGACGCGCTGACCCGCGCCGGCACCAACGACCGCTACGAGGTCCTGAAGGCCGTGTTCTCGGCAAACCTCGACACGGTCATCGGCAAGGTCACGTTCGACGCGAACGGCGACAACCCGCAGGGCTCCATGACCGGCTACCAGGTCGAGACGTCCTGGCCGCCGACGTTCAAGGAAGTCCTCTCGGTCGCAACCCCGTAACTCCGTAGCTTCAACGAAGGCGGGCCCCCCGGGCCCGCCTTCGTTCTATCCAGCCCCCCGCGAAACCAGCGTTCATCCCGACCCAGCGAACCACGACACGGTCCCGGCTCCGATTACCCCCTGGGAGTCGCCCCCGACATGGTTGATGACGCATTCATCCAGACGATCATCATCGGCCTCTCGAATGGCCTGATCTACGCACTCGTCGCGCTGGGCTACACGCTCGTCTACGGCATCATCGAGCTGATCAACTTCGCCCACGGCGACGTCTTCATGCTCGGCTCCATGCTGGCGTTGACGATCTTCCTCGCCATCGGCCTGACCCACCAGACGCCGTTCATCATGGCCGTGGCCATGATCCTCGGGGTCCTGGTGTTCGTGATGGGCGCCACGGCCCTGCTCAACGTCTCGATCGAACGATTCGCGTATCGACCGCTGCGGAACGCGCCGAAAGTGGCGCCACTGATCTCGGCGATCGGTGTGAGCTTCGTGCTCCAGAACGTCGGTCTGCTCTGGAAGGGCCCTGCGGTCCAGGGCTTCGAGAACGTGATCCCGAACGAGAACGTCCTCACGACGCTGCTCGGCCTGAACACCTCGATCTCGATCACCTACAAGCAGCTGTTCGTCGCCTCGGTCACGATCCCGCTCCTGATCGGCCTGACCTGGTTCGTCAAGAACACCCGTCAGGGCAAGGCGATGCGCGCGACCGCCCAGGACCCCAACGCCGCAGGCCTCATGGGCATCAACGTCGACCGGACGATCGCGCTGACGTTCGTGCTCGGCGGCGCGCTCGCGGGCGCGGCAGGCGTGGTCCAGATCCTGTTCAACCAGGCGACGGTCTACACGCTCGGGTTCAGGTTCGGATTGAACTCGTTCACGTCGGCGGTCCTCGGCGGCATCGGCAACCTCTCGGGCGCCGTCCTCGGCGGCATCGTCCTCGGGCTGATCAACGCCTTCAGCGACCGCTACATCTCCGCCCAGTGGACGAACGCGATCGTGTTCGGCGTGCTCATCGGCATCCTGGTCTTCCGCCCGACCGGCCTCCTCGGGCAGCAGCTGGCAGACCGCGCGTGAGCGGCGGGCAGCCCGCGGTGGAGGATCTCGGGACTCTCGAGCTGCCGCGCTCCGGCGGGTTTGCGGGGTGGCTGCAGCACGTCTCCCAGAGCGCCGCCCGATGGCCGGCGCTGTACCGCGCGGCCCTGAGCCGGAACCGTCGCCGGACGATCATCCTCACGATCCTGACCCTGGTCATCGTGACCTACCCGCTGATCTACCGGTTCATCCTGTCGGGGTTCTCGCGGTCGGTCTTCCCGCTGCCCCTACCGGACGACACGATCATGGTCTTCATGCTCATCTTCGCCGCGCTGGCGTTGGGGCTGAACATCGTCATCGGGTTCGCCGGGCTCCTGGACCTTGGCTACGTTGCGTTCTACGCGCTCGGCGCCTACACCGCCGCGTTCCTGGCCTCGCCGCACTGGGGCGCGCTCGGTATCGACTTCCACTTCGCCAGCGCCGCGCCGTTGACGGTTCCCGGCATCCACATCCCGTTCTGGATCATTGTCTTCCTGGCCGCGGGGGTCGCGGCGGTCTTTGGCGCCCTCCTGGGCGCGCCGACCCTGCGCCTCCGAGGGGACTACCTCGCGATCGTGACCCTCGGCTTCGGCGAGATCGTCCCGATCATCTTCAAGAACCTCGTCAACGTGAACTTCGAGCTCGGGCCGATCAAGCTCGTCAATGCGAACCTGACGGGTGGCCCACTCGGCATCAACCCGATCGACCCGCCCGACATCTTCGGCGTGAAGTTCGGCGCGACCGGCGGAATGGCGCCCGTCTACCTGGCGATGCTGATCGTCGTCATGTGCCTCGTCATCGCCCGGAACCTCGAGCGATCCCGGATGGGTCGGGCCTGGATGGCGATCCGGGAGGACGAGCTGGCGGCCGAGATGATGGGCGTCAACACCGTCCGGACCAAGCTCCTGGCCTTTGCCCTCGGCGCCAGCTTCGCCGGTTTCGCGGGCGCCATGCAGGCGAGCTACCAGGGCGCCACCACGTCCGACTTCTTCAAGTTCTCGACCTCGATCATCGTGGTGATCATGATCATCCTGGGTGGCATGGGGAACATCTGGGGCGCCCTGTCCGGCGCTCTCGTGCTCGTCTACGTCGACAAGACGCTCCTGCCGTACATCAGCCAGCGGAGCCAGGAGATCGGTCGGGCGCTGAACTGGGAGGACCTCGCGAGCTTCAACGTGGCGAGCCTCAACTTCTTCATCTTCGGCCTGACCCTCGTCGTGATGATGCGGTTGAGACCCGAGGGATTCCTGCCGAGTCGCCAGCGCGCGGCCGAGCTTCACCATGCCCCGCCCACCGAGGCGATCGGCACGGCCGCGCTCCTCGACGTCAAGGTCGAGGCGATCGAAGCCGAGGAGGCATCCGAGATCGAAGCCGCACAGGCGAGGCACGCCGAGACCGGGGCGTCATTCGAGCCCGAGTCCGACGCCGCCCAGGCGGAGGACGACCCTTCCGCGCCGGGCCAGGGTGACCCGCGATGACGACCGAGGTGCGCACCGTCGCGCTGACCGGCGAGGTCCCCGATTCGGAGATCCTCGTGCGTGCCCGGGGCGTCACGAAGCGGTTCGGGGGCCTCCTCGCCGTCAACAAGGTCGACTTCGACATCCCCCGCGGCTCGATCGTGTCGCTGATCGGCCCGAACGGCGCCGGCAAGACGACCTTCTTCAACATGATCACCGGGTTCTACACGCCGACCGGCGGCGACATCATCTTCGACGGAAAGCCGGTGGCATGGTCGCGCGGCAACAAGGTCAAGTCGTTGCCGCCCCACCGGGTCACTGCGCTCGGCATCGGCCGGACCTTCCAGAACATCCGGCTCTTCAGCACGATGTCGGTCCTGGACAACGTCCTGGTGGGCCTGCACGTCCATCTCAAGAGCCGCTGGTGGGACGCGATCTTCCGGACGCCCAGCCAGCTGCGCGAAGAGCATGACGCCGTCGAGCGGGCGCGGGAGCTCCTCGACCTCGTCGGCCTGCGGGAGCGCGAGAACACCTGGGCCCGCAACCTGCCCTACGGCGACCAGCGGCGCCTGGAGATCGCCCGGGCGATGGGCACCAAGCCGAAGCTGCTGCTCCTCGACGAGCCGACCGCCGGCATGAACAACGCCGAGACCCGCGACCTCACCGATTTCATCCGGCGCCTGCGGTCGGAGTTCGGGCTGACGGTCCTGCTGATCGAGCACGACATGCGGGTCGTCATGGGCATCAGTGACCGCGTCACGGTCCTCGACTACGGCGAGGTGATCGCCGAGGGCTCGCCGGCCGAGGTCCGCAAGAACAGCCGCGTCATCGAGGCCTATCTCGGCCGCGGCGCGGCAGGGGAGGGCTGACGATGGCCGCCCTGCTCAGTCTCAAGGACGTCCACACCTACTACGGCGCGATCCATGCGCTCCGCGGCGTCACGCTGCACGTCGACGAGGGCGAGATCGTGACCCTCATCGGCTCGAACGGTGCGGGCAAGTCGACGACCCTCCGCACCATCTCCGGCCTGCTCCGCCCGCGGGAGGGGTCGATCCATCTCGGGAGCGAGCGCATCGACGGCCACCGACCCCACGAGGTCGTCGAGCTCGGCGTCTGCCAGGCGCCCGAGGGCCGGCGCGTCTTCCCGCGGATGTCGGTCCAGGAGAACCTGGAGATGGGCGCGTTCTCGCGCAAGGACCGCTCCGGGATCTCCGCCGACTTCGACCGCGCCTTCGAGCTGTTCCCGAGGCTCAAGGAGCGGCGCCAGCAGCGTGCCGGCACGCTGTCCGGCGGCGAGCAGCAGATGCTCGCGATCGGACGGGCGCTGATGGCGGCCCCGAAGGTGCTCCTGCTCGACGAGCCGTCGATGGGCCTGTCGCCGATCCTGGTCGAGCAGATCTTCGACATCGTCGTGAACATCAACAAGCAGGGCACCACCGTGCTCCTGGTGGAGCAGAATGCCCTCATGGCCCTGAACGTGGCGAAGCGCGGGTACATCCTCCAGACGGGCGAGATCGTGCTCACCGGCGACGCCGAGAAGCTCCGCGCCGACCCGGCCGTGCGCAAGGCCTACCTCGGGGAGGATTGAGCTCCGGCCGCCATGGCCGAATTCCAGCGGGTCCCGCTCCGTCCCCGCCCGGACCGCAACTGGCTGCCCCCGGCCGTCCTGGCATTCGCCATCTTCGTGGTCGTCGTCATCGTCAAGCCCTGGGACCTCAGGCAACCGGCGACGGCCGGCGCTGACGAAGCCACCCCGCAGCCGACCTTCTATATCCGCCCCACTGAGCGGACCGGGCCGCGCGACTACGATCCGCAGCTGTTCGGCGGCCGCGAGCCTGACCCGGCCTGGGAGCTGTGGCCCGCGGGCTACGTGGTCCAGTTCGGGCTCGCCGGGCCGGTGCGCGTCACCGGGCAGGACGAATCCCCGTCGCCAGGATCGAGCGCGCCGGCGGAACCAGCGGGGTCGCCGGGTCCCGGCGCGTCGGCTGCAACGACATCGCCGTCCGCGACGGAGCCAGCTGCGGTTGACCACGTCGTGGATCTCGGGCCGGCGGACCACCTCGTCGCGCTCGGGATCAACACGCCCCTCGACAGCAGGGTCGCATCGATTCGGCTGTTCCGGCTGACGGATCGCCGAACCGATCTCGTCCCGTACGTCCGGCTCACCACGCTCTGGGAATTGAGCCATTTCATCGTGATCGCGCCGGAGGACCCGCAGGCGAAGGGACAGCCGGCGCCCTGGACGGCGGGGGCGTACCGGCTGGAGCTGACGACGGTGTTCGGCGACGTCCGGATCGTGGATCTCCGAGTCCAGCCGCCCCTGAGCTAGCGGAGCCGCGGCTCGCCGAGCATCTCGTACGTCGCTCGCGCGAGGACCGCCAGCCCGATCCCGGAGAGCCACAGGCCGGGGATGTTGGTCACGATGTCGGCCGGCTCGGCGAAGCTGAAGGCGTTGATGGAGCCGAGCTCCACGATCCGGTAGCCGAAGGCGAGCCAGCCCGCAGCGGCGATCAGCGCGTAGCTGTTCCAGCGGTCGATGGCGACGGGCCGCTCCGTCGCGTAGGGCAGCGTGACCAGCGCCAGCGTGGCGATCGCGGCGGCGAAGACGACGATGCCCATGCCATCGAAGGCGGTCCCGCTGAGCGTCGTCAGCTGGCCGACGGCGCCGCCGCGGGTCCACCACGGCAGGAAGCAGCCGCCGAGCATCAGCAGCCCGCCGATCGCGGCGAGCAGGCGCGTCCGCCCGACGGGCCGGCGATGCATCGTCATCGCGTGGCGCCCTGGGACATCGTCGCTGCGACCCTCGTCATCGGTGTCCGGCCCGCCTCACGCCTCGCTGTACACCTCGGGCCGCAGCACTCCGACGAACCGGAGGTTGCGGTACAGCTCCCCGTAGTCGAGGCCGTAGCCGACCACGAACTGGTCCGGGATGGTGAAGCCCGTGTAGTCGACGTCGATCTCGACGAGGCGCCGTGCCGGCTTGTCGAGGAGGGTGCAGATCCGGAGCGACGCTGGCTTCTTGCCGCGCAGGTACCGGATCAGGTAGTTCAGTGTCAGGCCGGTGTCGATGATGTCCTCGACGATCAGGACGTCCTCGCCCTCGATGCTCGACGACAGGTCCTTCAGGATCCGGACGAGGCCGGACGACTCGGTCGTGGCGCCGCCGTACGAGGAGACCTCCATAAGGTCGATGCGGAGCGGCAGGTCGATCGCCCGCATCAGGTCGGCCATGAACGGCAGCGAGCCCTTGAGGACGCTGACGAGCGTCAGCTGCCGGCCGGCCATGTCGAGGGTGATCCGGCCTCCGAGCTCCGCGACCTTCGACTGGATCTGCTCCTCGGTCAGGAGCACCTCCCCGATGTCCGCCGTCTGATCGACCATCGTCCTCACGCGCTGCCCTCTCGCTCAGCCCCGGCCTCGATTGGGAGCGTGGTGCGGCGGCGCCGCCGGCCCGGGCGCGATCGGGGCGTCGCGCGCGGTACGCCAGGGACCTGCGCTGGGACCTGGGTGATTCGGTTGTCGCGGCCGCGACGTCGATCGCGACCTCCACGACCGGGATCAGCGTCTCGATCGCCGGTTCTTCGGTGAGGCCCGTCGGATCGATCACCGTCGCCGGCACCGGAACGACCTGGCCGAGCGTTCCGGACAGGGACGCGGCGAGCCCCAGGCGGCCGTACTTGAGCATGATCGCCCGGAAGTCGCGGGCGTAGAACAGCTTGATCCGGATGTCCGGGTACAGCTCGCGCAGCCGTCGGAGCTTGCGGTTCTTCTTCCTGACGAGGCGCTGCTTGAGCGTCGTCATCTCGAGGAAGACCTCGAGGTCGGGCAGGTAGAAGTCCGGAGCGAAGCTCTCGACGACCTCGCCGTCGAGGTTCCAGAGGATCGGGAAGGTGGTCGGCTCGTACTCCCAGCGGACCGCGTAGAAGTCGAGGATCCGGGCCATCTCGGCCTCGCTGGCGTGCGCGAACGGAGTGGCGTCGACGGCGCTGACGGCCTCTTCCGGCTCCCCACCGTCCTGGGCGGGCGCGGCCCCCCGGGTCTCGTCGCGAGGCGTTCCTGTCGCCTCCTGTGCTCCCGTCACCGGCTCGGTTCGGGGCGCTTGCGGTCGCTCTCGACGAGCGCGCTGAGGTCGCCGCGCCAGGAGGCGAGGAACTGGTGCATGTCGAGGACGTCGTCGGAGCTGATCGGCGGGGGCTGGGGTCGCTCGAGGGGCTCGTCACCGGCGCCCGACACGATGAAGCCGAGGCTCGTGCTCAGGCACGCGCCGCAATCGATCTGGAGGAAGACGAGCTCATCACGCCACGCGAGGAGGCGGAGCCGTTCAGCGGGGACGCGCTCGTCGCAGACGGTGCACCGAAGCCCGTCGGGGAGCGCGAGGCGGTGGTCCAGCGGATCCATCCATGGGTGAGTGTACCCGGTCCTCCGTTCGAGCGCCGTTCGGGGGTCGCCTTGTCGCGGATACTCCCCGGGGGTATGATCGAAGCGATGACCAGCCCCGAGCCACCCGCCCCCGCGGCCGGCGATCGCCAGGGCGCCGACCACTTCCGCCACAGCTACACCCGGGACAAGGCGCAGCTCGTCCGGCGTCTCGCCAGGATCGAGGGCCAGGTCCGCGGCATCAGCCGCATGATCGAGCGCGAGGAGTACTGCGTGGACATCCTCCAGCAGACCAGCGCGTTGCGAGCGGCGGTCGATTCGCTCTCGATGCTCGTGCTCGAGGACCACGTCCAGGGCTGCGTCCGCACCGCCGCGCAGCACGGCGATGCCGACAAGTACGTCGAGGAGGTCGTCGACGTGGTCCGTCGGACGCTCGGCAGGCCGGTCCGGAGCGCGACCCGGTCCTAGCCCTCGTGGCCAGGAGCGAGAGTTATCCACGATCGTCTGGGGCGCCGGCAGATCGGTGGATAACCGGGTTGACGGTCGCGACGGTCGGAGGCAACATCCGGCATCCGCGCCGGGGATTCTCCGGGGAGCGTGATCCGAGAGGGGTTCGGGGAGACTCGACCGCGAACCGAACGGACCGCGCCAGACCGCAAACCCAGGCCGAAACGAGACGCCGGAGGCGGCGCTCTTGGCATCCGCGCTCCGAGGAGGAGGCACGGGCGCTCTGAGCACCGCCTCCGACGCGCGTCTGGGCCCTGCTAGTCTCGTTCCCCCATGCGGATCGCCGTGCTCTCGGACATCCATGCCAACCTCCCGGCGCTGGATGCGGTGCTCGCGGACGCGGGGCAGGTCGGCGCCATCTGGCAGCTCGGCGACATCGTCGGCTACGGACCCGAGCCGGACGCCGTGGTCGAGCGACTGCGCGAGGCCGGCGCCACCGGGGTCCGGGGCAACCACGACGCGGCGGCCTGCGGCGGCCCCGAGATCGAGTGGTTCAACCCCGAGGCCAGGCGCGCCATGGAGTGGACGCGTCGGGCGATCTCCCCGGCCACCGTCGAGTGGCTGGGCGCGCTCCCGGACCGGCGGAGCGAGGGTGTCTGCGACCTCGTCCATGGCAGCCATCGCGAGCCGCTCTGGGAGTACGTGACGTCCGAATCGATCGCCCGGGCCAATCTCGCCGCGCTGGTCCCGGACGCGCGCGTCGGGCTGCATGGCCACACCCACATGCCGGTCGCGTTCGTCGAGGACGATGGCCGAACCAGGGCGATCAGGGGTCGCCCGGGAGCCACGCTGGAGCTCGGTGGACGACGGGCGCTGGTGAACCCGGGGAGCGTGGGCCAGCCCCGAGACGGCGATCCCGACGCTTCGTACCTCATCTGGGAGCCGGACGAGGACCGGGTCACCTGGCACCGCGTCGCCTACGACGTCGCCGGCGTCCAGCGGGCGATCCTCGACGCCGGCCTGCCGCCGTCGCTCGCTGCTCGACTGGCAGTCGGCCTCTAGCGAGGAGGCCCGGTGGTATCGTGGCCCGGCGGCCGACGGCCGCTCCCCCGCCGACCATCGACGCACCGCGAGGCAGCCCAACCCTGGTGACCGATCCACATCCCGGCGCCTTCCGGCGCGCCATCCTCGCGCTCGCCGGGGGCGGCTGCGACGATCGGATCGTCCGTCTCGCGGCGGACCTCGGCAAGGCCAGCCACGCGGAGCTCGTCGGCGTGCACGTCGTCGAGGTCGGGTTCTCCATGCCCCTCGACGCCGACGTCGCGTCCAGGTCCGACGAGGCCCAGCAGATCCTCGACCACGCGGAGCTCCAGGCCGAGCAGCGCAAGGCCCGCCTCGAGACGGTCCTGCTTCAGGCCCGGGAGGTCGGAGCCGCGCTGGTGGACGAGGCGACCGAGCGCGATGCCGACCTGCTGGTCGTCGGACTCCCGTACCGCAAGCGCTTCGGGGGCGATTTCGCGATCGGGCGCACCATTCCCTATGTGCTGAAACACGCACCATGCGAGGTCTGGGTGGTCCGCGAGCCGATCCCGGCCGACGTGACGCAGGTACCGGTCGCGGCGAGCGGCCGCAAGGAGGCGCGGTGAAGGTCGTGATCGTTGGCTGCGGCCGCGTGGGCGCAGCCCTGGCCGAGGCATTCGACAACGGCGGCACCGAGGTCATCGTCGTGGACACCTCGACGCGCGCCTTCGACCGACTCTCGGACGAGTTCAAGGGCCAGGCAATTCGCGGCGACGGCACGGACGAGGACGTCCTGCGCAAGGCCGGCGCCGAGGGCGCGGACGCGTTCCTCGCCCTGACCGAGGGCGATAACCGCAACGTCATGGCGGCCCAGGTCGCAGTGGAGAAACTGTCCGTCGGCAAGGCCCTCGCCAAGATCAACGACCCGGTCCGGGCGGCGGCCTACGCGGAGCTGGGGATCGCGACGATCTGCCGAACCACCATGCTCACCGACGCGATCCTCGCCTTCATGTCGCAGCGGCCGACCGGCATGCCGTCAGTCATCGCGCCGGTTCCCCACGTCCACGCCGAGCCGAGCGGCGGCCGCACAACCAGCGCGCCGCGCCTGGGCGCACAACCCGTCTCGAGCCCCCGGGAGGCCTGATCGATGTTCGTGCTCGTCGTCGGCGGTGGCAAGGTCGGCTACTACCTCACCAAGGAGCTGGTCGAGAACGGCCACGAGGTCGTCCTCATGGAGAAGGACCGCGCCCGCGCGGCCCAGATCGTCGACGAGCTGGGCTCGATCGTCGTGCCCCACGACGGCTGCGAGGGCAAGTACCTCGGCCAGGCCGGCTCGAACCGCGCGGACATCGTTGCCGCGGTCACCGGCGATGACGAGGACAACCTCGTGATCTGCCAGATGGCCAAGCATCACTTCGACGTGCCCAAGACGATCGCCCGTGTGAACAACCCCAAGAACGAGGACCTGTTCCGGCACCTCGGGGTCGACGAGATCATCAGCCCGACCCGAATGGCCCTCGGCTCGATCGAGCAGGACATCCCGGTCCACGAGCTGCTCCACCTGGCCCAGCTGGACAGCAACCTCGGGATCATCGAAGCCCAGCTGCAGGCCGATTCACCGGCGGTGGGGCGGACGCCCGCCGACCTCGTGATCCCGGACGAGTGCTCGCTCTTCGCCTTCGTGCGGAACGGCGTGGCCGCGCCGCTCCGTCCCGACACGGTCCTCCAGGAGGGTGACAAGGTCATCGCGATCGGCAAGGCCGACTGCGAGCGGCTGCTCCACGAGCAGCTGATCGGCGCGATCGAGGAACCGGCGAGCTAGGCGCCTCCGACCGGGAACGGCCCTGCGAGCACGATCACCGGTCGCTCGATGGTGCCGGCGGTGCACGCCACCCCGATCTGCCCCTCCGGGGCGTCGCCGTTCCACGCCCCGCTGGAGCCGCTCCCCACCTCGATCCAGGCGAGCTGCTGGAGCACCGGCGCGCCGGCGAACCCCGCCTGCGGGGCGGCTGCGTAGGCCTCGACCTCCGACCAGGGCACGGTCCCGAGCGCGAAGGCGAAGATCGTGACGGCCTCCGAGCCGGCGTTCGCGGCCTCGAAGCGAAGAAGGCCGGCGCGCGCGTTCGGCGGGTCGAGCTGCACGTCACAGGTGCCGTCGGCGGCGGCGATCCTCACCGTCCCGATCGGGGTGAACGGGTCCTCGCGGGGCGGCCCGAGCCGCAGGCGTTCCAGGAGGAGCGCCTCGAACCGCTCCCGGTCGGCAGCCGTGGCGATGGTCACGGTCGCCCCGGTGGGATCCTCGACGAGGCGGCCGCCGTCCGGACCGGCACCCTCCTCGACGCGGAGCGTCGCCGCGCGCGTCGTGACGATCGACGGGTCGCGCACCGCGGCGGCCGCGAGGGGATCCCAGAGGTAGAAGCCGCCCTGGACCATGTACGGGTTCTGCGACCACAGCTCGAAGACCACGTCCGCCGGCCCGGCGGCGTGGTCGGCCTCGAGACTCGCATGGAGCTCCGACGTCAGGGGCACCCTGTTGGTCGCGTCGAGGGGCACGAGAGTGAGGTCGAAGCCGGCCTCGAGGACGAGTCGGACAGCGGTGGGGTCGGCGCGGGCATTCCACTCGGCCGTGCCCGCCGACGCGGGCGTTGCCACGTTCCCGGGCACCGCGACCGCCCCGAGCATCGAAACCACCCGGACCTTCTCGGGGAGCGTGGCGTCGAGCTCCAGCGCGGCGGCGAGATTCGTGAGGGGGCCGAGGGTGAGGAGCGTGAGGGGACGGCCGGCGGCGGCCTCCGCGGTCGCGAGCTCGACCAGCACCTGGGATGCGTCGCGAGAATCCGGCACGAACCCCGGCGAGACCAACCGAAGGCCGCTGCCGGCATCCGCGGCAGCGCGCCATTCGGTCGGGAACGGCTCGGCCTCGCCCATCGGCGACCCGCGGCCGCAGGCAACGGTGATCGCATCCTCGCGAAGCATCGTGACCAGCGAGCGCGCCACGAACATCCCACCCGGGCAGTGGGCCTCGCCCGAGCCGGACACGGTGATGGCGAGGAGCTCCACCGCGGGGTCCTGGAGGAGCGAGGCGATCGCGGTCACGTCGTCGGGCGCCATGTCGGTGTCGACGACGAGGCGCAGCGGCGCGACGGGCGTGGAGGACCCCGACGCGGAGGGTCCCGGCGCGGAGCCTTCGGGTGCCGAAGGGACGGCTGCGGATGTCCCGGGCGCCGTCGTCGGTCCGGGCGAAGAGACGACGGGCGAACAGGCGGCCACGACGAGGACGGCGCCAAGGACGAGGAGAGCCGCCGGGGCGGGGAGAGCGTTAAGGGCGCGTTCAGCGCTCGTGCCTGAGTGAGCCATGACGCGAGTCTGGCACGGCCTCGGTCAGGAAATTGTCAGATCAGCACCAGGTGACTCTTCGTCCGTCGTCGGTTGGGAACCGAGCGTGGACGTCGGCGGAAGAACGTGTCATGGAGTCACGGAAGGAGGCATCTGACAGACATTCGCTGACGAACAGTCACCTCCTGACCATCTGACGGGAATCGTTTCCTCGGCTGGCCCACGGAAGGGCACTCCCGGACAGAGGGCCCACGAGCCGGCGAGGAGAAATGGCGGTCTTGCGCGGGACCGCCATGATCCTGCCGTTTCTCGGCCGAGGGCTCAGGAGCCCTCGGGCAGCGCGATCGTCGGCACGGGGTTGTTGCCGCCCCCGCCGCCGTCGTTGTTCCCGCCGCCGTTGCCGTTGTTGGCGAACAGGAACCACCACAGGCCCCCGAGCACCACGATGGTCAGGACGATCCCGAGGAGCAGGCCGTTGTTGTTGCTGCTTTCGGGGTTGTTGACGATGACTGGTCCGCTCACGAAGCACCTCGTGTTGATGGGATTGGGCAGGCTGCATGCTCGCGGGCGGCTGCTCGCGTCCGGTCACTACGCGGCGGCTGGTGTCGTTGCGGCCTCGTGCAGGCTGTTGGGCGGCATCCGGTACCGCCAGGCGTCTGAGCCGGTCAGGCGAGCCGCAACGATGCAGAAATCAAAACCTTCCAGAGTCTTGACAATCCCGTTGTCAGGTTTCTAGGATTTGCACGTGTCCGACATGTCGTTCCGCCGAGATCGAGATCCCGAGCGACCCGTCTACGTGATCAGCGTGGCGGCGAGCATCGTCAGCGTGCATCCGCGAACGCTGCGGATCTACGAGGAGGAGGGGCTGATCTGTCCGGCGCGAACGCCGACCAACATCCGCCTGTACTCGGAGAACGACGTCCGGCGCGTCATGTGGATTCGCCACCTGACGCAGAACCTGGGGGTCAACCTCGCCGGGGTGCGGATCCTCTTCGAGCTCGAGGAACGCCTGGGCACCAGGATCCTCGAGCGCCTCTACAGCGAGGCGGCGACCATCGCCGCTGCCGAGCGACGGGAGGAGCTCTCCCGGCCGACCGAGCCAGCAGACGAAGCAACACCACAGCCGGCGGCCGCGTCGGCCGCCAAGCGATAGCGAACCCGTAGAACCCGTAGGAGAACCGATGCCGAAGCGAGCGTCCAAGCCGGACGACGAGCGCACGATCACCATCACCGAGCTGCCCCTCGTGGCACTCCGCGAGACCGTCATCTTCCCGGAGATGATCGTCCCGCTCCAGGTTGGCCGCGACAAGAGCGTGGCCGCCCTCAACGCCGCCGTGGCGGAGGGTGGACGCATCGCGCTGGTGACCCAGCGCCAGGCGGACCAGGAGGACATCACCGACACGGCCCAGCTGTTCGCCGTCGGCACCGTGGCGAAGATCGCCCAGGTCGTCCAGCTCCAGGACGGCACCGTGCGCGCGATCATCCAGGGCCAGGGGCGGATGCGCCTCCACGGCTTCGCGCAGACCGAGCCCTTCATCCGTGCCCGGATCGAGGAGCTCACCGAGCAGCCGTCGGACGACGTCGAGGTCCAGGCGCTGATGCGCTCGGTCCAGGCGCAGGTCGAGCAGTACGTCCAGGTGGGCGCCCCCGTCCCGCCGGAGGCGGCCGTCGCGGCTCGCAACATCACCGAGCCCGGCCTCCTCGCGGACATGACGGCGTACTCGCCGGACATGACCACCGAGCAGCGCCAGGAGCTCCTCGAGACGATCGACGTCGCCGAGCGCCTGCGCATCGCGTCGGCGTTCCTCGCGCACCAGATCGAGGTCCACGAGCTCAAGGGCCGGATCCAGTCCGAGGTCAAGTCCGAGATGGACAAGACCCAGCGCGAGTACATCCTCCGCGAGCAGATGAAGGCAATTCAGCGCGAGCTGAACGAGGAGGACCCGCAGCAGGCGGACGTCAACGAGCTGCGCGAGAAGATCGAGCAGGCCGGCATGCCCGAGGAGGTCAAGGCCCGGGCGCTCAAGGAAGTCGACCGGATGAGCCGGATTCCGTCCGCCTCGCCCGAGGTCGGCGTCATCCGCACGTACGTCGACTGGCTGGTCGGGCTGCCGTGGAACGTCACCACGGATGATCTGCACGACATCAAGGAGGCCGCGAAGATCCTCGACGAGGACCACTACGGCCTCGAGAAGATCAAGGAACGGATCCTCGAGTACCTCGCGGTGCGGGTCCTCGCGGACACCATCCGCAGCCCGATCCTCGCGCTCGTCGGCCCGCCCGGCGTCGGCAAGACGTCGCTCGGCAAGTCGATCGCCCGCGCGATGGGCCGCAAGTTCGTCCGCATGAGCCTCGGCGGTATCCACGACGAGGCGGAGATCCGCGGCCACCGCCGGACCTACATCGGCGCGCTGCCCGGCCGGATCATCCAGAACATCAAGACGGCCGGCACGAACAACCCGGTCTTCATGCTCGACGAGATCGACAAGGTCGGCATGGACTTCCGGGGCGACCCGTCGTCGGCGCTCCTCGAGGTCCTCGACCCGGAGCAGAACAACAGCTTCCAGGACAACTACCTGGAGGTGCCGTTCGACCTCAGCAAGGTGCTGTTCGTCGCCACCGGCAACCTCATCGACCCGATCCCGATGGCCCTCCGTGACCGCATGGAGATCATCCAGCTGCCGGGCTACACCCAGCAGGAGAAGATCGAGATCGGGAAGCGCTTCCTCATCCCGAAGCAGCGCGAGAACCACGGCCTCAAGCCCTCGAACATCGAGATCACCGACGAGGCGATGACCGAGCTCGTCCAGGCCTACACCAAGGAGGCCGGCGTCCGGAACCTCGAGCGCGAGCTCGCGAACGTGATGCGCAAGGTCGCACGCACCGTGGCCGAGGGCCGCAAGCGCAAGACGACCGTGGACATCAAGAAGCTGGTCGAGTACCTCGGGCCGCCGCGGTTCGAGTACGGCGAGCTGGAGCCCGAGGACCAGACCGGGTCGGCGACGGGCCTCGTGGTCACCGAGGTCGGTGGCGACGTCGTCGCCATCGAGGTCACCCGCATGGACGGCAAGGAGGACTTCATCCTCACCGGCCAGCTGGGCGAGGTGATGCGGGAATCGGCGCGAGCCGGGCTCTCGTGGATCCGGACCCACGCGACGGAGCTCGGCATCCCGCGCGAGACGTTCGAGAAGCAGACCCTGCACATCCACGTCCCCGCCGGCGGCGATCCCCAAGGACGGACCCTCGGCCGGGATCACGATGGCCACGGCCATGGTCTCCGCGTTCACCGGCATCCCGGTGCGCAAGGACCTGGCAATGACCGGCGAGATCACCCTTCGTGGCCGCGTCCTCCCGATCGGCGGGCTCAAGAGCAAGATGCTCGCGGCCCATCTCGCAGGGGCGAAGGTCGTCATGTTCCCGAAGAAGAACGAGAAGGACCTCCGGGACATCCCCGAGGAGATCCGCAAGTCCCTCAAGCTCGTTCCGGTCGAATCGATGGACCAGGTCCTCGAAGTGGCCCTCCGGCGGCGACCCAAGCCGCTGCCGGTCGCGCCCAAGACCCCCGCGCGGGACGTCGAGCCCGCGAAGGAGCCCGAGGCCGAGACGCCGATCCGGCGCCCGAACTTCCCACCCGACCAGCCCACCGTGGTGGTCGAGGGCTAGCGAGGCGCCGATGGCGCAGCAGCCGGAGTTCCAGGACTACTACCGCACGCTTGGCGTCCCGAGAACGGCGACCCAGGCCGACATCAAGAAGGCCTTTCGGAAGCTTGCCCGCGAGAGCCATCCGGACAAGCACGCCGGCGACAAGGCCGCCGAGCGAAAGTTCAAGGAGATCAACGAGGCCAACGCGGTCCTGTCGGACCCGGCCAAGCGTTCCAAGTACGACCAGTTCGGTCGTGACTGGGAGGCCTACTCCCGCGCCGGCGCAGGCGCCGGCGCCGGGGCGGGTGGGGCCGCGGGCGACCCGTTCGGACCCGGCGGGCCCTTCGCGGGCTTCAACTTCGGAGGAGCGGGTGCGCGTGGCGCCCGCGGCGGTACCGGCGGCGTTCGGTACGAGTTCCGCACGACCGGCGACGCAGGCGCGTTCTCGGACTTCTTCCACATGATGTTCGGCGACGAGTCGGCCGCGGCGGGCGAGCCCGAGGTCTTCGTCGGCAACGGCGAGTCGATGGACGACCTCCTGTCGCGCCTTGGCATGACCGGCGCAGCGTGGCGCGCGGAGTGGCGGCGCGCGCTCCCGTGTCGGCGCCACCCCAAGCGCCACGCGCCCCCGACCGCAGCCCATCGAGGTCACCGCCGAGCTGTCGCTCGAGGAATCGTTCCACGGCACGAGCCGGATCGTCGAGATCGATGGCAAGCGCCTCGAGGTCACGATCCCGCGTGGCGCCGGCGCGGGCAACCGGATCCGGCTGACCGGCAAGGGGCCCGGCGGCGGCGACCTGCTCGTGGTCACGAAGCTCAAGCCCCATCCGGTCTTCACCCGGCGTGGCGACGACCTCGAGCGCGAGGTCCCGGTGACGCTCCGCGAGGCCCTGCTCGGCGGCGAGATCCCGGTGGCGACCCTCAAGGGCCGCGTCCTGCTCAAGGTGCCGGAGGCGACCCAGAGCGGCCGGACCTTCCGGCTCAAGGGCCAGGGCATGCCGAAGTTCAAGGGCGACGGCGCGGGCGACCTCTTCGTCCGCGTCCGGGTCGTCCTCCCAACCGACCTTTCCGACGAGGCGAAGGCCGCGGCGACGCGGTTCCTCGACCTCGCCGAACAGCCCGATCCGCGGGCCTGATCCAGCGAGGCACATCCACCCATGCAGCTCGACCGATTCACCGAGAAGGCCCAGGAGGCCATCCTCGCCGCCCAGCAGCTCGCCGAGCGACTCCAGAGTCCCGTGCTCGACGCCGAGCACATCCTGTCCGCGCTCCTGGAGCCGGATGACGGCGTACCGGCGGAGACCCTTCGCCGGCTGGGGGTCGACCTTCCGGCATTCCGCGACGAGCTCTCCGGGACCCTCGCGAAGCGGGCCAAGATCCAGGGTGGCTCGCTGACCCTCGACCCACGCGCCAAGCGCGTCATCGACCGGGCGAAGGAGGAGGCCCGCCGCCTCGGGGATGAGTACGTCTCCACCGAGCACCTGCTCCTCGGCGTCGCCGAGGTCGGCGGCGAGAGCCAGCGCCTCCTCGAGCGCCACAGCGCCGGCAAGGAGCCGCTCCTCACCGCGCTCCAGTCGATCCGTGGCGGCCAGCGGGTGACGTCGCCGAACCCCGAGGGCACCTACCAGGCGCTCGAGAAGTACGGCCGCGACCTCACCGCGGACGCGCGCGCGGGCAAGCTCGATCCCGTCATCGGCCGCGACGACGAGATTCGCCGCGTCATCCAGGTCCTCTCGCGCCGGACGAAGAACAACCCGGTCCTCATCGGCGAGCCCGGCGTCGGCAAGACTGCGATCGCCGAGGGCCTCGCCCAGCGGATCGTTCGCGGCGACACGCCGGAATCCCTCAAGGAGAAGAAGGTCGTCGCGCTCGACCTCGGCTCGCTCATTGCCGGCGCGAAGTTCCGTGGCGAGTTCGAGGAGCGCCTGAAGGCCGTCCTGAAGGAGGTCAAGGACTCCGACGGCCAGGTGATCCTGTTCCTCGACGAGCTCCACACCGTGGTCGGCGCAGGGGCGGCCGAGGGCGCCATGGACGCCTCCAACCTGCTCAAGCCGATGCTCGCCCGCGGCGAGCTCCACATGATCGGCGCGACGACGCTCAACGAGTACCGCAAGTACATCGAGAAGGACGCGGCCCTCGAGCGGCGCTTCCAGCCCATCTACGTCGACCAGCCGACGGTCGAGGAGACGATCTCGATCCTGCGCGGCCTGCGCGAGCGCTACGAGGTCCACCACGGCGTCCGGATCACCGACTCCGCGCTCGTTGCGGCGGCGACCCTCTCGGACCGCTACATCACCGAGCGGTTCCTGCCGGACAAGGCGATCGACCTCGTGGACGAGGCGGCGTCCCGTCTCAGGATGGAGATCGACTCGATGCCGATCGAGCTGGACGAGCTCGAGCGGCGCCGGATCCAGCTCGAGATCGAGCGCGAGGCGCTCCGGAAGGAGAAGGACGACGCCTCGAAGGCCCGGCTCGACGCGCTGGAGCGCGAGCACGCCGAGATCGCCGAGGAGGCGGGCGCGCTGAAGCAGCGCTGGGAGGCCGAGAAGGACGCCATCCAGGCGATGCGCACGACGAAGTCGGAGCTGGAGAACCTCCAGGTCCAGATCGAGCAGGCCGAGCGCGAGGCGAACTACGAGCGCGCCGCCCAGCTGAAGTACGGGACCCTCCGCGAGCTCACGGACCGGCTCGCGCAGCAGGACGCAGCCCTCAAGGCCCTCTCGGGCCCGAACTCGCTGCTGAAGGAGGAGGTCACGGCCGACGAGATCGCGGACATCGTCTCGAAGTGGACCGGCATCCCGGTCAACCGGCTCATGGAGGGCGAGCTGGCCAAGCTCGTCCACATGGAGGACCGGCTCCACGATCGCGTGGTCGGGCAGGAGGAGGCTATCGCGGCCGTCTCCGACGCGGTCCGGCGCGCGCGTGCCGGGCTCAAGGACCCGCGCCGGCCGATCGGTTCGTTCCTGTTCATGGGCCCGACCGGCGTCGGCAAGACCGAGCTGGCGCGCGCTCTCGCGGCGTTCATGTTCGACGACGAGCACGCCATGACCCGGATCGACATGAGCGAGTACATGGAGAAGTTCGCCGTGTCGCGCCTCATCGGGGCGCCGCCGGGCTACGTCGGCTACGACGAGGGCGGGCAGCTCACCGAGGCGGTCCGGCGGCGGCCGTACCAGGTGATTCTGCTCGACGAGGTCGAGAAGGCCCACCCGGACGTCTTCAACGTCCTGCTCCAGGTGCTCGACGACGGGCGCCTCACGGACTCGCAGGGGCGCACGGTCGACTTCAAGAACACCGTGATCATCATGACCAGCAACATCGGCTCGCAGATCATCGCCGCCTCGGGCGTCCGGCCCGGCGACGAGGACGCGTACGAGTCGATGAAGCGCCAAGTCACCGAGGCGTTGCGCCAGCAGCTCCGCCCCGAGTTCCTGAACCGGATCGACGAGGTCATCGTCTTCCACGCGCTGACGGACGCCGACCTCGCGGCCATCGTCGAGCTCCTCCTCGCCGACCTCCAGCGGCGCCTCGCCGCGCAGGACCTGGTGCTCGAGCTCACGCCCGCGGCGCGCGCGCTCATCGCCCGCGAGGGCACCGACCCGACGTTCGGGGCGCGGCCGCTCAAGCGGACGATTCAGCGGCTCGTCGAGAACCCACTCGCACGGGCACTGATCGAGGGCCGGTTCAAGCCCGGGCAGACGATCACGATCGATGCCGATCCGGTGGGGACGACGCTCGTGTTCACCGGAGGCGGCGAATCCGTCGTAGCGGACGCCGGCGAGCGACGCGATGCGCGGCGACGGGCGGACGAGGACGTGCCGGTGGGCGCGGGAGCCGGTAGCGGCCGGGGTTCCCGGCGCAAGTCGGTGCTGGACGTGCCGGATGCGGAGCCCGGTTCGGACAACGGTGGGGGCGGCCGCCCGAACTAGCGTGGCAGGAGCCTGCCCATGCCTCGCATGGCGAGGATCTGGCACGTGAGCGGCCGGCTGCCGGCGATCGCAGCGGCCGGTCGCGTACCGTGGGCGCCTGGTGAAATACGTCGACGCTGTTGCGCGATTGGCGAGCCTGCCGGCAACGCTGCCCGACCCGCCGGAAGCCTTGATGCCCATCCGCGTCGCCGGCGAGCCTTGGCAGGCGCCGCTCGAGGGCATGGCCAAGGCGAGGCCCGCCGCGGTGCTGATCCTCATCGGCCCGGACGTGGCGGGCGACGCGCGGGTCGTGCTCATCGAGCGCGCGACCTACGACGGCCACCACTCCGGCGAGATGTCCTTTCCGGGCGGCGCGGCCGAGGCGGGCGACGAGAACCTGGTGGCAACCGCGCTGCGCGAGGCGGGCGAGGAGATCGGGCTCGAGCCGGAGGCGATCGGCCTTAACGTGATCGGCGAGCTCGAGCCCTTCTGGATCCCGGTGAGCAACTTCCGGGTGACGCCGGTGATCGCCCTGGCTGATCGTCTCCCCGAATGGCGCCCGGACCCGCGCGAGGTGAAGCGCGTCGTCGACGCGCCCGTCGCCGCGTTCCTGCCCGATGCGCCGATCCAGATCATCGAGCGCGACGTCCGCGAGTGGCGGATCCGCTACGGCGCGTATGCCCTCGCCGATCTCGGCGATGGGCCGGCGGTTTGGGGGGCAACAGCTCGATTCCTGGGCCAGCTTGGAGCGCTGCTCGGCGGCGCAGTCAGATCATGAGGCACGCGATCTGTGTACAAAAACGTTGGCCGCGGCTTCCGCGTTGTGCCATAGTGGAAACGACCCCGGGACGCTGTCGGATGGAAGCTGGCAGGTCGTTTTCCGATCCCCCGAGCTCATCAGGCAGGAGGCTGTATGGAGATCAAGGGCATCGTCGTCGTCGGAACGTACACCGAGCGCCACGAGGAGATGGTTCGGTTCCTTCGGGACGTCCTGAACCTGAAGGCGGAGGATGACGGGCCGGGCCTTACGGCCTTCCGATTGCCGGACACCGGCAAGCTCGAAGTCCTGGGCCCCGCCCA
Organism: uncultured Chloroflexia bacterium; assembly: GCA_963722105.1. Taxonomy (GTDB): domain Bacteria; phylum Chloroflexota; class Limnocylindria; order Limnocylindrales; family CSP1-4; genus UBA5189. The sequence continues at coordinate 49,471 of CAVRKQ010000002.1, forward strand.
CGAACACGGGCACGGTGACCACACGGGCCACGAGCGCTTTACGACCGCGCCCGTGCCTGGCCTCCTGGTCGACGACATCGTCGCCGCTCGGGACGAGCTGGAGGCCGCGGGCGTCGAGCTGCTCGGGCCACTCCTTGGGGACCCCAAGGTCAATGCCTGGCAGCACTTCCGAGCGCCGGACGGCAACGTCTATTCGCTCACGTACGGCCAATACCGCCGCTAGGCCGGGTCTTGGGATCGGTCCTGCATCGAGCGCGCTGCCAATACCATTCCGGGTGATGCGATCGGTTCTGTCCCTTGCGTTGCGGCACGTGTGGTGAACATGCGCAGCGATACCGGTGCGGATGTGGGTCATGCGAGGGAATCCCTGGCACGGCCGAGATCGCGGACCGGACGCGAAGCCCTGAAATCCATGGTGTCGTCACGCCCGGCGCGGCTGGAGCGTCCGGCTCCATTCGCGTCGAGGGCGTCTCGAAGGTCTATCAGAGCCGCAAGGGCGCCGATCCCATCATCGCCGTCCAGGGCGTCGACATGTCCATCGCTGCCGGCGAGTTCGTGTCGCTCGTGGGTCCGTCCGGATGTGGGAAGTCCACGATGCTCATGGCCATCGCCGGGCTGATCCCGCCGACGCGGGGCCGCGTGATCGTCGAAGACAAACCGGTCTCGGGACCGCGGCGGTCGGTCGGCGTCATGTTCCAGACCCCTGAGCTCTTCCGGTGGCGCAACGTGCTCGAGAACGTCCTTCTTCCGGTCGACGTCTTCAAGCTCGATCGCAAGGAGTACGTACCCCGAGCCCGCGAGCTGCTGAAGCTGGTAGGCCTGGAGAGCTTCGAGAAGGCGTACCCGCAGGAGCTGTCAGGCGGCATGGAGCAGCGCACGGCCCTCTGCCGGGTGCTCGTGGCCGACCCTTCCATCGTCCTCATGGACGAGCCATTTGGCGCGCTCGACGAGTTCACCCGGGAGCGCCTGAACATAGAGCTCCTCCGGATCTGGGAGGCGACACGAAAGACGGTCGTGTTCGTCACGCACAACATCGGCGAGGCGGTGTTCCTGTCCGACCGGGTCATCGTCATGGGCAACCAGCCCGGCCGTGTGCTCGAGGAGGTCACGGTCCCCCTCCCTCGGCCGCGAACGGTGGAGAGCCTTCGCGAGCCCGGTTACCACGAGATTCTGTACAAGATCCGGGACCTTCTCGGCCTCTCCCGCTAAAGCAGGACCACATGACGGCAATCGAGGGGGACGTTTCGCCCGATCGGCCCAGGTCGCGGCTGCTCTCACCGCGGGCCGTCGACGCCGGGCTCAGCGTCGCGACGCTCGTCGCCATTCTCGGCCTGTGGTACTGGGCCAACGCAACCCGCGCGGTCTCGCGTTTGCTCCTGCCCGCCCCCGCCGCGGTGGCCGAGGGCCTGGTCACACTCGTGACCTCCGAGTTCTTCTACACCCACCTCTGGGCCACCGCCGTCGAAGCCGTCGTGGGCTTCGCCCTGGCCGTCACGGCTGGGACGCTGCTCGCCGTGGCGCTCGCCCAATCGCGCTTCCTCGAACGGGTCGCTGCGCCATACATCGTGGTCTTCCAGGTATTGCCGAAGGTCGCCCTCGCCCCGGTGCTCGTGATCTGGTTGGGGTTCGGCTACGAATCGAAGATCGCACTCTCGGCAGCGATTGCCTTCTTCCCGATCCTCGTCGGCACCATGAAGGGCATCGATCGCGTCCCGGCAAACTCGCAGCGCCTGATGCGTTCGTTGTCAGCGTCGCGGCGGCAGGTGTTCACCATGCTCACGGTCCCCGTTGCCTTGCCGTACCTCTTCGCGGGCATGCGCTCCGCCGCCACGCTGGCGCTCATCGGAGCCGTGGTCGGGGAGTTCGTCACGGCCCGTGAGGGGCTGGGTAAGCTCCTCGTGACCTTCAGCTCGAATGCGCAGCAGCCCCTCGTCTGGGCGACGACGGCCGTGATCGGGGCGCTCGGCCTGGTGCTCTACGGGACCGTTGTCCTCGTCTCACGTCGCGTCGTGTGGTGGCGAGCGTGAGAGCCGCGGATCCTGAGGGATCGGACGTGGCGACCGGGACTGCTCACGTCGAGGACGCCAGTGTCCTCGGTGAAGGCGACTTCATCACGTCCGGGGTTGGCGTCGGCGATCGAGGCGAGCGCCGCTGGCTCGAAGCGCTGGTCTCCACCGGCGTGTTCGTCGCGTTCCTGACCGCGTGGACGGTCGCCAGCAATGCGCGCCTGATCTCCCCGATCGTGCTCCCGGCCCCTGCGGCGATCGGGGCCGAGATTCTCGATGTCGTGCGGGCACCGTGGTTCCCGGGCGACGTCATCGCGACGGCCACGGAGACGCTTGTCGGCTATGCGCTGGCCATCGCGGTCGGAATCAGCCTCGGGGTCGTTCTCACCACGTTCGCTCGACTGCGCCGGGTCGTGTATCCGTACATCGTGGTCTTTCAGGTCATCCCGTCCGTGGCCATTGCGCCGATGCTCATCATCTGGCTCGGTCCCGGGATGCCATCGAAGATCGGGCTGGCATTCACGATCTCGTTCTTCGTGGTCCTCGTGAACACCATCGAGGGGCTTGACCGCGTACCGGCCAACAGTCGCCGGCTCATGGAGTCGATGACCGCCTCACGGCTCCAGACGTTCCGGATGCTGTCGCTGCCGGCGGCGTTGCCGTACATCTTCGCGGGCTTGCGGACCGCCGCCACGCTTGCCCTCGTCGGTGCCCTCGTCGGAGAATTCATCACCTCCAGCGTGGGCATGGGCCGCCGCCTGGTCGAGTTCAGCTTCGCGATCAAGGCCGACTCGGTGTGGGCCCTCCTGGTTCTGATCGGAGCCCTCGGGATGCTGCTCTACGGGCTGGTCGCAGCCATCGATCGGCGTGTCGTGTGGTGGCGGGCATAGGACGGCACCGGGGGAAGAATGTATGCAAAATACACCCACCTCCCTTCGCCTGAAGGACGACAAGACTACAGATTGTTGACAAGCGTAGACGCGAATCCCTAGTGTCCGAATGCCCCCTTGAGGTGGGGCGTTTGCGAGGAGGAAACACCTGATGCGCGTGTTCCGATTGTCGCGAGCGACCCTCGCCTTGGCGGCAGCGGTCGTGTTCGCGGCGCAGGCCTGCACCGGATCGCCTACGGGATCAGCGAACGCAGGTCCGACGGGCGCTGCCGCGACCCCAGGCCAGTCGACCGTCGTTGCCCCAACGACGAGGCCGACCGTCACCGTGCGGGCGCTCCTGCCGTTCGTGCGTGGTCCCGCGTTCTTCGCCCAGATGATCGCCGAGCAAGAGGGCTACTTCGCCGAAGAGGGCATCGACATTCGCTGGGAACCCTCGGACGGAAGCTCGTTCGCTGTTCAGCAGGTGATCGCCGGAAACGCAGATGTCGCGATCACGATCACCGACAACGCCATGCTTGGATACGCCCAGAGCCCGACGTTCAAAGAGATCTACAACATGAACGGCGACAGCACGGGCCATCTCAACGACACATGGGCCCTGAAGTCGAGCAACATCGACTCGCTCGATGACCTCCGCGGGTCGGATGTCGGCGTCAAGGACCTCGCCGGCGGTGAGGTCCCGGGGCTCCGGGTTGCGATGCAGAAGGCCGGGCTCGCGGAGGGCACCGACTACAACATCGTGCCGCTCGGCGAAGATCCTTCCGTACAAGCCGAGGCGCTGCTCAGTGGCGACGTCAAGGCCTTCCGCGTCACGTTCCTGAGCCTGGTGGCGGTCAAGAATGCCGTCGCCTCCGAGGGCGACGAGCTCGTCTGCATCTCGTGCGACGAGTCCGAGCTGATCAGCTCGCTGATCATCATCGCCAGCAACGACATGATCGAGAACCAGCCCGAAGTCGTCGAGGGCCTCGGGCGCGCAATCGCCAAGGGCACGATCTTCGGGCTCACCAATCCCGAGGCGACCGTTCAGATCATCATGCAGGCAGCACCCGAGCAGACCGACGCGGAATTGATTGCCGCGCAGCTGCAGGCGACGCTGACGCAGCACGAGCCGAACCCGCCGCCGGCGACCCGCGAGAACCTCGGTTACATCAACATGGACGGGCTCGAGACGACCATGGAGGTGCTGCTGCTCCCGGGCAACGCAAGCGGCCTCGAGGCACCGATCGATCTCACCGCCTTCCACACGAACCAATTCGTCGAGGCGTACAACGACTACGACCAGGCCGCGATCATCGCGGAAGCGGAGAGCTGGGCACCCTGAGTCCGAAGTAGCAAACCCACTCGTTCGAAACAGCTGGGCTCGGGCCGCCGCTCGAGTCCAGCCTTGCGTTCGGAGGACCAACCTTGATCACGCGGCTCGCCTCTGTGTCGGCGATCGCCGAGGGCGACGACCGACACGAAGCGCCTGCGGTGGTCCGCACGCCGACGCCGGCTCGGGGCCGTGGCTGATCTCGTCGCGCCCCGAAAGGGCTCCGCCTACGGCTCGGGCAAGAGCCTCGAGTCGGTCGTCATCGACACGGCCAGGGGCTTCATCGACCGGCGGATCTTCAGCGACGAGGAAATTCACGCGCGCGAGATGGAGCGCATCTTCGCGCGATGCTGGCTCTTCCTCGGCCACGAATCCCAGATTCCGAACCCGGGCGACTTCGTCACCACCAGGATGGGCGAGGACCCGATCATCCTCACCCGCGACAGCGCGGGGCGGATCCACGCCTTCCTGAACACCTGCCGGCACCGCGGCAACGCTGTGTGCCTGTTCGATCGCGGCAACACGCGAGTCTTCACCTGCAGCTACCACGGCTGGTCGTACGACCTTGAGGGCAAGTTGACGGGGGTGCCCTTCCTGGCCGAGGCCTACTACGACGCGCTGGACAAGAGCGCGTGGGGCCTCGTCGAGGTCCCCGGCCTGCAGAGCTACGGCGGCCTGATCTTCGGAACTTGGGATCCCGCGCGCTGGACCCTGGACGACTACCTCGGCGACATGCGCTGGTACCTCGACAACATGCTCGTCGCCGAGGACATGGGCGGCCTCGTGCCGTACACCACCCGGCAGGGCTACACGGTGCAGGCGAACTGGAAGATCATCGCCGAGAACAACGTCGGTGATCACTACCACACGCTCCACACCCATGGCTCGCTGTACAAGCTCGGGCTGCGCGACCGCAAGACCGGCTTCGAGGGCGGCCAGAGCCCATTCGGGCCGTTCGAGATCTCCATCGCCCCCGGGCACGGCATCGGCGGTGTGGAGACCGGCCCAGCTGGCTACGAGCGCGAGCTGAAGCAGGCCGAGGCGCTCGGGCCCGAAGCCGTCGACTGGGTCCGCGAGCGCTATTCGAGGGTCCTGCGACGGCTCAAGGGCGTGAAGGCAAAGCCCTACTCCTACAGCCACGCCAACGTCTTCCCGAACTTCCCGTTCTTCGGGAGGGGCGGCGCCCTGAACGGGCGGACGCTGTTCATCCTGTGCCCCGTTGGACCGCTCAGGACGGACGTCTGGCAGTGGTTCTATGTCGAGCGCGATGCGCCTGAGATCGTCAAGCAGTCTTCATGGGAGAAGCTGGGCCGCGAGGGCCATCTCGGGAGCGGCCTGTTCGCCCAGGACGATGCCGAGAACTTCGAGCGGGTGACGGAGGCCACACGGACCACCGTCGCACGGCGTTATCCCTTCAACCTCGGTATGGCGATCCACGTGGAGGGGCAATGGCCGGGGCAGGAAACGTGGGACATCGAAGGCCTGCCCGGCGTCGTCGGGCCGCGGTTCACCGAGCACAGCCAGCGCCGCTTCTACGAGTTCTGGGCCCAGCTCGTCCTCGACGGTGAGCGTGTCAGCCATGGCGGTTGAGATCGCCGACCGCCAGCGCCTCCAGTGGGAGGTCGAGCAGTTCTACTTTGCGGAGGCGGAGCTGCTCGACGACAGGAAGCTGGAGGAGTGGATCGAGCTCGTCGCGGACGATGGCGTCTACAGCCTGTCGCTCCACGAGAAGCTCCTGTATCGCGCCAGCCCTTCGGGGCCGGAGGCCGACCACACCGAGATCGTGTACACGGACGACAAGGAGTTCATGCGGATCCGTGTGCGACGGCTGCTGGAAACGCCCCTCGCCCACGCCGAGAAGCCACCGTCCGTCACGCGGCGGCTCATCACGAACGTCCGCGTCCGGGAGTCCGACGAAGGGGCGGAGGTTGCCTCCAACTTCCTGGTGTTCCAGGCGCGCTTCCACATCGACGAGACGCTCTTCGTGGGAACGCGGCGGGACGTCCTTGTCAGGCACCAGGGCGGCTGGCGCATCCGCCGCCGCGATGTGCTGCTGGATCAGTTCATCCTCGCCCGGTCATTGACGACGTTTTTCTGACCCGCAGGTGAAGGTGGGGCAGGATGACGGTCGGGATCAGGAGCACGTGCCCGCGGCGGCGTCGCCAGCCCCGGAACCGCGCCTGACGGCGCGCGATGCAGTCGACCGCCGGTGAAGGCGACAGCGGCGCCATCGGCGGGCGCAACCGGCACGGGGATCCCGCGGATGTGGTCCCTTCCGTTCCTGCTGGTCTGCCTCGCCAGCGTTGGGACGTTCACCAACTACATGATGCTGAATCCGGTCCTGCCGCTGCAGGTCACCCGGCTCGGCGAGACCGCGGCATTCGTCGGCCTCACGATCGCGGCGTTCAGCGGCGCGTCCGTGCTGGCGCGGCCGTTCATGGGGTCGGCGGTCGATCGGCTCGGCAGCGGGATCGTGTTCGCCGCCGGTGCGGTGCTTCTGGCCGTCTCTTCATTGGCCTATGTCCTGCCGTCGCTCGTGACGCTGCTCATCGCGCGCATGGGCCACGGTATCGGCTGGGCTGCGGTCAACACGGCGGGCACGACCCTCGCCGCCGGAGCTGCTTCGGATGCCCGGCGCGGCGAGGCCATGGGCTGGCTGAGCTTCTCCAAGGCGCTCGCCGCCGCCGTCGCCCCGGCGCTCGGGCTCGGGCTGCTGGCGATTGCCGGTTTCGAGCTGACGTTCGTCGTCGCAGCCGGCGTCGCCGCCCTGGCCGTAGCGATCGCGACGCCGCTCGTCCGGGGACCACGCCCCGCTCCGATCGCACGGCGGTCCTACGCATCACTCGATCGGAGCTCCCTCATCCCGGCGTCGATCCTCGCGCTGGTGTACGCCGGCAACCCGCTGGTGCAGAGCTTCATCATCCTCCTGGTCGCGGATCGGGCCATCGAGGGCGTTGCGGCGTACTTCCTGGTGTCCGGCATCGTGCTGGTGGCCGTCCAGCCACTGGCCCGGATCACGGACCGTGTGGGCAGGGCCCCCAACATCGCGCTCGGACTCGCGGCGATCGGAGCCGGCTTGCTGCTCATCCTCGTCGCACGGGACCTCCCAACCCTCATCCTCGGCGGTGCCCTCTGGTCCGCGGGTGCCGGGCTGGTCGAGCCCGCGTCCACGGCGCTTGCCCTGGATCTCGCGCCGCCGGATCGCCGGGGCGCGGCGATGGCCACCTATACGGCGGCCTTCCAGGTCGGCAACGCGGGCGGCGCACTGCTTTGGGGGTTGGTGATTGCGGCACTCGGCTTCGAGGTTGCGTTTGCCGGAGCGATCGCATGCGTTGCCGTCGCGCTCGTCGTGCTGCGCGTCAGCTGGAGCCGCGTTCGCGCCGCCCTTCCCGGCCAGGGCTGATCAGCGGAACGGCTCTTCCGGGATGCGGACTCCGGGGTCGCCAGGAACGTCGCGGAGCGCCGTGTCAGCCTGACCCCGCGCCGCGAACCCGCCGCGTTCCATCACCTGGGCAATGCGTACTGTCTCGACGCCCCATGCGGCGTCGATCTCGACCTCCGTCCCAAGCCGGATCGCCTCATGGGCCTTGTCGAGCATCACGGACCGGCCGGACCGCGGCCGAATGCGGATGCGCCGTGTCCCAGCGTCGCCCTCGATCAGCAGACCGGATGGGACCTGGCGCACGTCGGCCAGTGCGGCGCTCACGATCGTCACACCGAACGTCTCGTGGCGCTCTTCGGCCACACGCGTTTGGAACGGCTGGACGCCAATCCGACGGGCGTTTCGCGCCGCTGCCTCGTCGACCCGGCCAGCTCGGCGGACCGCGTACCCACGGAGCGTGTCCCGGTGGGTGGTGTGGGGGCGCGGATCGCCGCTCTCAGCTCGCCAGCCGACCCAGCGAGCCGAATCGAAGTGGGCGTAGCCGCTGAGCACGATCGTCGCCGCCGCGCCGCTTGCGAACTCGAGCATCGCGGCATGCGTCGCCGGCATCGACCGCTCGGCGTCGAGCGCCGCCGACCAGCCCATGACGCGTGTGACCGAGGCGCCCGCGATCCAGCGGACGATGTCGATCTGGTGGGCACCCTGGATGAACGGGCTGCCGCCGGAGACCGAACCGTCCAGCTCCCAGGCCGCGCGAGGGCGGTACACGAGGTCGTTGTAGTTGATGTTCAGGATCGAGCCGAGGGCCCCGATCTCGCCCGTTCGAACGAGATCCGCCATCGTCTGCACGACCGGATCGAGGGCGTGCGTGTGGCCGTACAGAGCCCGCACGCCCGCCCGGCGCGCGCCCTCCACGATCGCAGCGGCATCCTCCGCGGTCCGGGCCAGCGGCTTCTCCACGAGGACGTGTCGGCCGGCGTCGATCGCCACGAGCGCGTGCTCGTGGTGCATGAAGTGGGGCGTCGAGACGTAGACGAGCTCGACCTCCGGATCGGACGCCACGCCCTCGACGGCGTCGTAGACCCTCCCGCCGACGGCTGCAACGAAGGCGTCGCGCGCCTCCGGGCGGGGATCGGCGGCGGCCACGATCCGGAAACGCGGGTCGCTTGCGATGTACGGCACCGTGAGCGAGGCGCCGAGCCCGAGGCCCGCCAGGCCGACGGCGATCGGCTGGTGATCCTGGCCCTTCGTCATGCGGCAGCCTCCCCTTCGCGGCCCCGATGGACGCTCCGTGCCGCCAGGCCCGCGGAGGTAACGAGTCCAACCAGCGCGACGACCGCGCCCAGCGCGAACGCTGGCACCGCGGACCCGACGACCGCGATGAGCCCGCCCCATGCTGTTGCCCCCACGGCGTTGCCGACCTGGAACGCCGAGGTGTAGGTGGCCAGGGCCGCGCCCCGGCGCTCCGCCGGCGCGCGGTCGATTGCCATCGCGGTGGTGGCAGGTTCGACGAGCGACGCCCCCGCCGCCCACAGCACGCCGCCAAGCATCATCGCCGGGAGGTCTCGGGCCAGGGCGAAGACCACCAGGGCGACGGCCGCGGAAACGAAGCCCAGGGCAGCGATCTGGAGGCGGCCGTGCGTGTCGCTGAGGCGGCCGAGCGGTTGGACCAGCACCATCGTCACGCCGCCCGCAACGTAGACCAACGCCACGTCGCCGACACCCGTGGCGGCAGCGTGCAGGGGCAGGAACGCGAAGAAGAGCGGTGCCGTCGCGTACACGAGTGCCTCGAGGCCCGCGGGCAGCACGGCCGTCCGCTCCACGAGGTTGCCCAGCGTCGGTCGAACGATGCTCGCGCCGCTCCGAGCTCGCGCGGGGACCGTCCATATCAGCAACGCACTGAGCACGCCTGCCCCGGCGAGCAAGGCAACCACGGCGGGGACGCCCGACAGCGCCAGCAGCCCGAGCGCGAGGGGCGGTGCGATCGGGAGCGCGAGGCTGCGAACCATGTTGAGCATGCCAATGGCTCGCCCTCGCTCGGAGTCCGGCGCGAGCTCAACCGCCATCACCGGTGCCGTCGTGTTGAGGACCGCCCATGCGGCGCCCTGGATGACCCGGAAGGCAAGTACTGCCGCAACGCCCGGGATCAGGTAGCCGAGGGTGGCGAGCCCCAGAACGAGGACCGCGATCCCGTAGACGCGGGGCTTCGCGGACCGGTCGACGAGGACGCCTGCAAATGGCCGAACGAGCACGGACGTGACGCTGAAGACGGCGATCGTGAGGCCGACGAACGCAGCGTCGTGGCCGGCCGCAACGAGGTACAGGGCGAGGACGGGCGTCAGGCCGTTGTAGCTTGCGTACGCGAGGAAGTGTGCAACCGAAAGGACGCTGAAGGCGGCTGACCAGCGCCACTGCGTCGTGGTGCCGGGCGTACCGGAGCCGCCCGTCGGGCGGGTCGGGAGGCTGGCGAGATCTTCCGGCATCGATCAGAACCGTACACGAAGCGTGTGGTCGTGGCCTCAGGATCGGTCGATTCGCCTACAATCCGCCGATCTCCTGGAGGGACTCGGTGCGGATCCTCATCGCCGGTGGCGGCATCGCGGGCCTGGCCTCAGCGATCGCGCTCGAGCAGGCGGGGGCGAACGTCGAGGTCATGGAAGCGGAACCGGCGTGGGCTCCGCTCAGCTCCGGGATGTTCCTCCAGTCGAACGGCCTGGCGATGCTTCGTCGGCTTGGGATTCTCGACGTGGTCCTGGAGGCCGGATTCAGCGTCCCGGACGACCTTATGCCGGTGTCGACGTTCGACGGCCAGCCGATCACCGAGGTCCGGTACCCGAGGCTGGCCGGGGCCGACGTCCCGGCAATCCTCGGGATCAAGCGCGTGGTGCTGCATGGCATCCTGACGGATCGTGTTCAGGAACTCGGCATCAACGTCCGGCTCGGGACGCGCTTGCGCAGCGTTGGGTCACCGAGCGGAGGCGCCGGTTTGGTCCGGGTCGAGGCGAGCGACAGCACGGAGGGAGATTTCGACCTCGTCGTCGGCGCGGATGGCATCCGTTCCGACCTCCGCGCGATGCGGTTCCCGGACCGCGCGGAGCCTCGGTACTCGGGTTTCGGTGCCTTTCGTTGCGTCTCTCCCCGACCGCCCGACCTACGCCACAAGCTCATGCTCATCGGACCCGGGGTGCGCGTCGGCATCATGCCGACCAGCGAGGCGGATCTCTACATGTTCGGCATCGCCCGCGAGCCGGCCGACGCGCGATACGAACCGGAGGATTGGCCGGCCCTGATGCGCGAGCGCCTCGCGGAGTTCGACGGACCGGTCCCGGAGCTGCTCGCGACCGCGACGGCGTTCCACTACACCGGCGTGGAGGAGGTTCCTGCCGGGCGCCCACTGTCAGCCAGGCGAGTCGTCCTCGTGGGTGACGCCGCGCACGCAACCACGCCGTTCATGGGTCAGGGCGGGTCAATGGCGCTCGAGGATGCTGTGGTCCTCGCCGACGTGCTAGGCGGAGCCGCACGTGGCGACACATCCGTCGAGGCCGCATTGGCCCGCTTCGAGGAGCGCCGCTTCCCACGCGTGCAGTTCGTACAGTCACGGTCGGTCGAGGCCGGAAGGGCCTGGGGTGGCGATTCCAGCGGGTACTCTCCCGACGCGCTCCGCGAAACCATGCAGGCGCGTGTCGACGGCTTCTACGCCCAGCTCGCTGAGGCGCCCTAACGGTGGTCCCCAAGTCGTGAGGGCGGAGGATCGCGAGGCGGCGTGGCTCGTGTACCACGACGCGACTCGCTACGCGGAGCTGCCAGATCGCGTCCCTCGCGAGGCGTGGCCCGACGACTGGATCAACGTCGATCATAAGAGCTACCCGGGTGCACCGAGGGTCGAGCTGCCCCATCCGGCGCTGCCGCTGGTCGACCTGGAGACGGTGCTGCGCCGGCGGCAGACGACCCGCTCCTTCGCGGACGTGCCGATGGCGCTGGACCGCCTCGCTACCGTGCTCAAGCATGCCGCCGGACTACGGACGCCGGACGGCCCGGATATCGGGAACCGCTCCTACCCGTCCGCTGGGGCGCGGTATCCGCTGGAGGTGTACGTCATCGCCCGGCGGGTCGAGGGACTCGAGGCGGGCGTGTATCACTATCGACTTCGCGACCACGTGCTCGAAGGCCTGGGCACCGGCCACGTCGAGACGGTGGTGGGATCACTGGCTGACGATTGGATGCGTGCCGCCGGGGTCTTCGTGATCGTCACGGCGCTGTTCGAGCGGAACTTCCGGAAGTACGGCCAGCGCGGCTATCGCGACGTGCTCATCGAAGCCGGCCACCTTGGCCAGAACCTCGCGCTGGTCTCCGCATCCGTCGGCCTCGGGTGGTGTGGCATCGGCGCATACCTCGACGACCTCCTGAACAATGCGCTCAGCGTTGATGGCGTCAACGAGACCGTGATCGCCGTCCATGCCCTTGGAGAACCCGCGCACGACCTCGGCGCCGGGCCGACCTAGCCGTGGTGCTGCAAGAAGCGGCCACCAACGTGCCGTCGCGGCAGCAGTTGCGGGATCAGGCGGGCTCGCCCTCGCGGTCGCGCTCGAGGTCGGTCAACGGTCGCTCAGCGAGTCGGCCGATGCCCCGGTTGACGTTGCCGGCCTCGCCCGGACCGAGCCGCTTCGCGACGCCCTCGAGCACCGTGCGCAAGTGGGCATCGTCGGCGCCGGCGAGCTCGACCACGATCGCCCGCATCGGGCCGTACTCGGTGCGCGCTCCGTGGACCAGGCCTGCCGGCCAGAGTGCCGCCTCGCCGGCCGCGATCCGCCGCTCCTCTTCGCCGACGAGCACGTAGCCGCCGCCCTCGATCACGATGAACCAGGCCGAGTTGGGGTTGTCGTGGATGGGGATCGAGCCGCCCTTCGCGAAAGCCAGCTCGCTGATCGTGGCCCGCGCATCGGAGTGGATCACGACCCCCTCGACGCCGACCGTGCCGGCGGGTCCGCCGGCACGCCGGTTGCCGACACCGAATCGCCGGATCTCCACGATCAGCGGCTCGGGCGCGGGTCGCGAGCGGTCAACGAACGGGAGCGACTAGCGCCGCTTGCCGCCGCGTCGCCGGACGGTCTTCTGGCGGATCGTCGCCTCGGGCTTGGCGCTGCGGGCGCGGGCCAGGTAGCGCTGCCGGGCGAGCTGGTGCTCGTAGGCCTCGAACAGCGGCGGGAACCGCCGGAATCGGGCGTAGGCCATCGTGAACAGGCCGCTCAGCAGGATCACCAGGATCACGATGAAGTCGAACCGGAAGATCGCGCCGACGACGAGCAGGAAGAACGTGATCAGCCCGGACCAGAAGAGCCACTCCCACATGTCGAGGTACAGGCGGTGCCGGTGGAGCGCCCGTGTCCGGAGCACGTACAGCACGATGAGGGCGACGAGCAGGACCAACGAGCCCATCCAGATGGGATCGAAGAGGTCCGGGAAAAAGTCCTTGCTGAACGCGACGAAGAAGTAGTCCCAGGGAAGATGCTTCAACGTGGGCACCCGCGGCTGACGGCTGGCGAATCGGTCGGCAGTATGCCACGGCTATACTCGACGGCCACGGCGTCGCAGCGCGACGGACGTCCAGAACCCGAGCACGACTGGAGGGGACGGCGGGTTGCGAGCGCTGCTCTCGGTCGCGACGCGGGACGGCATCAGCACATTCGCCCGTGGCCTGCAGGCGCTCGACGTCGAGCTCTTCGCCACCGACGGCACGCGCGAGCACCTCGCCCAGGACGGTGTCGAGGTCAAGCCCGTCACCGAGCTCACCGGCGTCCCCGCGATGCTGAACGGCTCGGTCAAGACGTTCCACCACGCGATCTACGCGGGCATCCTCGTTCGCCGCGACCACCCCGAGCAGCTCGAGGAGCTGAAGAAGGAAGGCATCGAGCCGATCGACCTCGTCGTCGTGAACGTTCGACCGTTCGGGGCCGACATCGGGCGGGCGCTGGTCGGCATCGACAAGGCGATCGAGATGATCGATGTGGGTGGTGCCGCGCTCCTCGGGGCGGCGGCGCGGAATCCGGCGGGAGTCGCCGCGGTCGCCAGTCCCGACCACTACACCCAGATCCTCGGCGAGCTCAAGGAGCGCGGCCAGGTCAGCCCGGAGCTGCGCGCCCAGCTGGCCGCGGAGGCGTTCGCGATGCTGGCCGCGTATCACGCCGAGATCGCGGCCTACCTCAACCAGCTCTCCGGCACGACCTACCCCAAGCGCCTCGCCATGGTCCTCGACAAGGTCAGCGACCTGCGCTACGGCGAGAACCCCCACCAGACCGGCGCGTTCTACCGCGAGACGACCCATCGATCGGCAACCCTCGCCGATGCGACGATCCTCCAGGGCGCCATGCCGTCGTTCAACAACCTCCTCGACCTCGACGTCGCGTACCGGCTGGCCAGCGACTACACGACCCCGACGGTGGCGATCGCCAAGCACACCGACCCGGTCGGGATCGCATCGGCCGACGAGCTCGTCGAGGCCTATCGGCGAGCCCTCGAGACCGACCCCGTGGCGTCGTTCGGTGCGATCGTCGGGGTGAATCGGGTCCTCGACGGGGCGACTGCCCGCGAGATCGCGGCCAATTCCTACGAGGCCGTGATCGCGCCCGGGTTCGACGATTCGGCGATCGGGATCCTTCGCCAGAAGCCCGGCATCGAGCTGCTGCTCGTCCCGCCGGACCCGACCGAGGGCATGCGCGATTACGGGATCGCCCGCCTGGACTTCAAGCGCGTCGGCGGCGGGCTGCTGGTCGAGACGCTCGACGACCTCGGGCTCGACGGCTCGCAGCTCCAGGTGGTCACGAAGCGCCGCCCGACGCTCGAGGAGCTCACGGACCTGCTGTTCGCCTGGCGCGCCGTCCGGCACGTCCGCTCGAATGCGATCGTGCTTGCGAAGAACGCCGCCACGGTGGGCGTAGGCTCGGGGCAGCCGAGCCGCCAGGTGTCGGTCGAGATCGCGCTGCGCCGCGCGGGCGAGCGGGCCCGGCTGTCCGTCATGGCGGCGGACGCGTACTTCCCGTTCCCGGACGGCATCCAGGTCGCCGCCCAGGCGGGCGTCACCGCGATCATCCAGCCCGGCGGCTCGATCCGCGACGAGATGGCGATCGAGGTGGCCGATCGCCATCACCTGGCGATGGTGTTCACCGGCCGGAGGCACTTCAGACACTGATGGAGAAGCTGCTCGCACTCGAGATGGTCTACGTCACGGAGATGGCAGCCATCGCGAGCGCTCGGGTGATGGGACGCGGTGACCGGATGGGTGCCGACAAGCTCGCCACCGAGGCGATGCGCGCCGCGATGGACGAGATCGAGATGGAAGGCACGATCGTCATCGGCGAGGGCGAGCGCGACGAGGCCCCGATGCTCTACATCGGCGAGCGTGTCGGGATGGCCGGGGAGGCCGCGCCCGCGATCGACATCGCGGTCGACCCCCTCGAGGGCACGAACCTCGTGGCCACCGGCTCGGCGAACGCGATCACGGTCCTGGCGGCCTCGGAGAGCGGCGGGCTGGTCCACGCACCGGACACGTACCTCGAGAAGCTCTGCGTCGGCCCGACGGCGGCCGGCCACGTCGACATCACCAAGCCGCCCGCCGAGAACGTCCATCGAGTCGCCGAGGCCCTGCGGCGGCGGCCCGAGGACATCACGGTCATCATCCTCGACCGGCCGCGCCACCAGGACCTCATCGCCGAGGTTCGCTCGACCGGCGCCCGGATCAAGCTCATCAGCGACGGCGACCTCTCCGCCGCGATCAGCTGCGCGGTCTCGGGCACGGG
This sequence comes from uncultured Chloroflexia bacterium, assembly GCA_963722105.1. Lineage (GTDB taxonomy): Bacteria > Chloroflexota > Limnocylindria > Limnocylindrales > CSP1-4 > UBA5189. Next base: position 64,851 of record CAVRKQ010000002.1, read on the forward strand.
CGTTCACGCCGTCATGGGCATCGGCGGCGCCCCGGAGGGCGTGATCACGGCGGCGGCGATGCGCTGCCTCGGCGGCGAGATCCAGGCCCGGTTCAAGTACCGCAACGACGAGGAGCGGGCCCGCGGCGCGCGCATGGGCCACGGCGACGAGAGCCGCATCTACCGCACCGAGGACCTGGCATCCGGCGAGAATCTCGTCTTCGCGGCGACCGGCGTGACTCCCGGCGACCTCCTCGAGGGCGTCCGGTTCTTCGGCGGTGGCGCGCGGACGCACTCGCTCGTGATGGCCTACCAGACGAAGACCGTCCGGTTCGTCGACACCGTCCACATGTTCGACCGAGAGCGCCCGCCGAGCGTTCGACTCTAGGGCCGCCGAGATGGCAGGGCAGGCGCGACGGATCCTCGCGATGGGCGGCGTCCAACTGTCCCCGGGCTCGACCGACTGGCCGCTCCTCCAGTTCATGCTCGACCTGAGCGGCCGCGAGCGGCCGCGGATCTGCATGCTCGCGACGGCCGGCGGGGAGAACGCGTCGGGCCTCGCGAGCTTCTACGCCACGTTCGCGCGTTCCTCGGAGCCGACCCACCTGGACCTGTTCGGCCGAACCGTCGCCGACGTCGAGGGCTTCCTGCTCGAGCAGGACGTGATCTTCGTCGGCGGGGGCAACACCGCGAACATGCTCGCGATCTGGCGGCTGCACGGGGTCGACAAGGCCCTGAAGGCAGCCTGGGAGGCGGGCGTCGTCCTCGCCGGCTGGTCGGCAGGGGCGAACTGCTGGTTCGAGTCGTCCGTGACGGACTCGTTCGGCCCGAACCTGGACCCGCTGAAGGACGGCCTCAAGTTCCTCGACGGGAGCTTCTGCCCCCACTACGACAGCGAATCGCTGCGACGGCCGCGATACGAGGAGCTGGTCGGTGGCGGCTCGCTGCCCGACGGGATCGCGGCCGATGACGGCGTCGGGGTCCTGTTCGAGGGGCGCCAGCTCGTGGAGGCGGTGGCCTGCCTGCCCGGCCAGCACGCCTATCGCGTGGAGCGTCGGAAGGGCAACAACGTCGAGGAGACCCAGCTCCGGGCTCGCCTCCTGCGCTAACCGGCGGCGTTGCCGGCGCCGTCGCCGATGCCGTTGCCATCGCGGGCGCCGGCGTTCGGATGGAACGCGCGCCGATACCGCGTGACCTCCGTGGGCCGGTCGCCGAAGTGCGGTTCGACCAGGGTCTCGCCCTCGACCCAGCCGTTGCGCTCGTAGAAGCGGCGGGCTCGAGTGTTCGCGGTCAGGACCGTGAGCACGGCCTCGTCGTGATTGGCAGCGAGCTCCTCGTGCGCTCGTTCGATGAGCGCCTGGCCGGCGCCGGTCCCCCACCATGCCGGGTGCACGTAGAGGACCCGAACGGCCGCGGTGGACTCGTCGCCCCGGAATGAGCCGAAGTTCAGGACACCGACGATCCGGCCGGCATCACGAGCGACGAACGCTTGATTGCTCGGGCCAGGGCTGGCGAGGATCTCGCGCCAGGTCGCGGTCCGTCGCGCGAGGCCGTTGGGGTCCGGGCCCGCGATGCCGCGGTACGCGGCCTCCGCCGATGCCGAGTGCACGCGGGCCGCCTCCTCCGCATCGCCGGGACTCGGTCGCTCGACGACGATCGGCCCGCCGCTGGGTCCGATCCACGTCGCGGCCTCGCTGCTCCACGTGCCGACCGGAACGACGGCGTTCGGTCCTTCCACCTGCGCCCGGCGCTGCCGGGCCGCCTCGACGGTCTCGTCCCACCCCGGCGGGACGAGGTCGGGAGCGAGATCCGCCAGTGGCGCGAGGACGAACAGTCGGTCGCGCATCGAGGGGTGCGGGACCTCCAGCAGACGGGCCGCGGCGCCCGGGTCGAGCCGGGCCGAGGCCGGGAGGGCCGCTGAAGGCCGCTCGAGGGCGAGCCGATGTCCATCGAGGAGCAGGAGGTCGAGATCCAGCTCGCGCGGTCCCCATCGCTCTCGCTTCTCCCGTCCGAACCCACGTTCCAGCTCCTTGAGGGCAACGAGGAGGTCGATGGCGCTGTTCGCGCGATCCGCGCCCATGGGGACGTCGAGAGCCACGACCGCGTTGAGGAAGTCGGGCTGGTCCGTGACGCCGACTGGCGCCGTGCGGAACAGGCGGGAGACGCCCTTGACACGGGCGCCGCGGAGCCGCGCCAGGGCAGCGACAGCTTGCGTCAGCGTCTGGCGCGCTGGACCCACGTTTGCGCCCAGCCCGATGAACGCAAGCACCCGCGCCAAGTCGACCTCCGTTCGGCGGCTAGAGTGGCCGCGTGCCGCGTGCCGCCGTCCGAATCCTGCACCCGGAGCCCGCAGAGGATGCCGGCGACCTCACCCAGCTGCTCGCTCGTGCGCGATCGCTCGGTGCCACCGACCTAGTCGCGCGATTCCGTGCGGCCGGCGCTGACGATGTCGAGATCATCACGGGTCCGGCCGACGGCCGGTCGTTCGGAGCGCGTCTTCGCGGCCTCCTCGGCGGGCTGGAGCCCGACGCGGGCATCGTCGTGCTTGGGTCGGGGTCGATCGTGCTCGCCACCGACGGGCACCTTCGCGCGCTCGTGGCAATCGCAGCCTCGGGAGAGCGCGGGGCGCTGACCAACAACCGCTACTCGTCCGACGTCGCGGCAATCGGGGGCGCCGCGATTCTCGACACCGTGCCGGACCTGCCCTCGGACAACGGCCTGCCGCGCTGGCTCGAGAAAAATGGGGTTGCCGTCGATGAGCTGCCCGACAGGCAACGACTCGCGCTCGATCTCGACTCGCCGCTCGATCTCGAGCTGCTCCGGCGCCATCCAGACTGCCCGAAGCCGCTCGCCGACCTGGCGCGATCGATGGCGCACCGCCTTGCGCGAGCCGCGGAGGCATTCGACGAGCTCACGGTTGTGGCGCGCAACCCCCGGGCCGAGCTGCTCGTCGCCGGGCGCCTGTCCGCGGCAACCCTGCGGGACCTCGAGGATCGGACCGCTTGTCGGATCCGCGCGTTCGTCGAGGAGCGGGGCATGCGGACGGCAGCCCCGGGTCAGCGGCCGGCCGCTTCGGCGCTCGGCCTGCTCCTGGACCGCGACGGGCCCGAGCAGGTCGGGATGCTCATCGCGCGCCTGGCGGACGGGGCGATCATCGACAGCCGCGTCCTCCTCGCCCATCGCCACGGCGCAGACGAGAGCGGGTGGCCGAGCCCGGAGGACCGCTACGCGTCGGACCTCCTGCTCGCCGACCGCGTCCGCGACCCCTGGCTCCAGCAGCTCACGCAGCACGCGTGGTCCCACGAGGTGCCCATCGCCCTGGGTGCCCACAGCCTCGTCGGGCCGGGGCTCGGCCTCGCGCTGGGACTCGGCGAATGACCAGCGAGGCAGACGGCGACCGCACCGGCAGCGTCGAGGTCGGGCTGCGCCGAGCCGCCGATCTCGACCCATCGGCTCCGCTGCCGCCCAGCGACCCGGATCTCGTCGAGCGCGATCCGGGGGGAGATCGAGGCCGATGGCCCGATGCCGTTCGCCCGGTTCATGGAGCTGGCGCTGTACGACCCGGCGTCGGGCTACTACACGCGGACAGCGGACCCGGCGCGGCAGCGGACACCAAACCGGCGCCGAGCCCGGCCCGGGCCGAAACGGCGATTTCCTCACCGCACCCGAGAGCCATCCGATCTTCGGCGAGGCGATCGCACGCCACCTGGAGGCCGTCTGGGCCGCCCTCGACCGGCCGAGCCGATTCGTGGTCCGTGAGCACGGCGCTGGGACCGGCGCGCTCGCCGCAGGCATCCTCGACGGGCTCCGCCGTTCCAAGCTCGGAGCTGCAGGCTGCGATCCGGTACCAGGCGATCGAGGCGTCACCTGCGCGGCTCGAGGCGCTCGTCGGCCGCCTGCGAGCGCTCGGTCTCGAGACCGCGCTGGAACCCGCGACGGACCGTCCGGAGGCAGGCGCGATTCTCGCCAACGAGCTGCTCGACGCCCTGCCCGTCCATCGCGTCGAGGGTGGCCCGGACGGGACGCTCCTCGAGCGCTTCGTCGTGCTCCCGCTCGATGGCGGAAGCGGCGAGCCCCGCGCGCCGTTCCGCGAGACCTCGGGTGAGCCGTCCACCCCGGCCCTCGGGGAGCGCCTTGTTGCCGAGGGCGTTCGCCTCGAGCCCGGGCAGGTCGCGGAGGTCTGCCTCGCCCTCGATCCGTGGATCGCGGCCGCAGCCGCGACCCTGGGGCGGGGCGAGCTGCTCGTCATCGACTACGGCCATCCGGCCGCCGATCTCTACTCCCCCGAGCGCGGCTCGACCCTTCGGGCCTACCAGCGGCACCGCGTCCACGCCGACCCCTTCGCGGCTATCGGGCGGCAGGACCTGACGGCCCACGTCGACCTCACCGCCGTGGAGCGCGCCGCGGAGGCGGCGGGCCTCGACTCCATCGGCCGGACGACCCAGGCCCGCTTCCTCGCCGACCTCGGAGCTGGCGAGCTCCTGGTCGCGCGCCAGACCGGCCCGACGGCCACCCTGGCTTCGTACCTCGACGCGAAATCGGCGCTCGTCCGAATGCTCGACCCCCGCGCGACCGGTGGTTTCGCCGTCCTCGGGTTCGGGCGCGGGCTGCCCATCAAGTCGCCGCTCCGCGGCTTGGGGGGCGCGGCACCGCAGCGCGGCCCCGAACGGTAGAATTCGGCTCGGGCGGCGGCCGTCTCCAGACGGTCGGTCGCGAATGCCTCGGACACAGCAACCTGCGTCCCGCCATGGGACGCGGCGACCAAGGACATCGAGGGCTCAGCGCTTCCGCGCCGGAATGCACGAGCGCTCGAAGCGAGGATGGACTTGACCGGGATCTGGTACGTCATCGGGTTCGCCTTCGCGGCCGGGTCGTTCACGTTCCTGACCTTCGGCGCCGCGTGGCTCGTGTCCCATCGGAACCGGGGCGACGTCCACAAGGGCCTGCCCTACGAGTCGGGCATCGACACCTACGGCGATACCCATGGCCGGTTCGGCCTGTCGTTCTACATCTATGCCCTGCTGTTCGTCGCGTTCGACATCGAGGTCGTGTTCATCTACCTCTGGGCCCTGATCTTCCGTGATCCTGGTATCGACAAGGGCCTCGCGTTCACGAGCATGCTGGTATTCGTGGCGATCCTGCTCTTCGGCCTCGGCTACGCCTGGCGCAAGGGCGTGCTGAGCTGGCGAGGGCCGGGCCGATGACCGAGCGCAAGGTGACCCCCGTGACCCCCGTGACCCCGGGCGCCCCGATGAGCTCGGATCAGACCGGCAACGCGCCCTCGGCGCTGACCGTGCCCGGCTCCAGCGCTGTGAGCGAGCCGATCGTCCTCCGCAACGAGCTCTGGGCGCCGGCGGACCCGCTCGCCTACGACGGCGGCCGCCCGGCGGAGATCACGCACCTCGCGGAGTTCGGGGCGACCCAGGAGGGCCGCCGCGACGACGCGCGCTGGTCCGGGATCCTCGAGATCATCCCCACCAAGGCCGACTACGTCCTCGACCTCCTCCGCGCGAACAGCCTCTGGCCGCTGCTCTCGGGGCTCGCCTGCTGCGCGATCGAGATGATGTCGTTCGCCACCTCGAAGAACGACATCGACCGCTGGGGCGCCTTCCCGTTCCGGGCCTCGCCGCGCCAGGCCGACGTCCTGATCGTCGCCGGCACGCTGACCACCAAGATGGCCGGCCCGCTGCTCCGCCTCTGGGAGCAGATGCCGGAGCCGAAGTGGTGCGTCGCGATGGGCGACTGCACCTGCTCGGGCGGGCGCTACAAGCGCTCCTACTCCACGGTCGAGGGCATCGACCGGATCATGCCGGTGGACGTCTACGTCCCGGGCTGCCCGCCGCGCCCCGAGGGCCTGATCTTCGGGATGATGAAGCTCCAGCAGCTCGTCAAGGACCGGCGCGGCCACTGGCCGGAGCGGGCAATCGGCCCGACCGTCCCGGCTGGGGTCTAGCGACATGGATCGAGCGCTCGCGCGCCGGCTGGAGGCGCGATTCGGCGACGTGCTGCACGGGCCGGCCCGGCTGCGGCACGACCAGACGGAGATCCGAATCGGTGCCGCCGACGTCATCGAGGTCCTGCGGAGTCTCCACGACGAGCCGGAGCTCGCTTTCGTCATGCTCGCGGACCTCGCAGGCGTGGACACGGGCAAGGAGATGCAGGTCGTCTACCACCTCTGGAGCGCGACCACGAACGACTGGCTTCGCGTGATCGCCGAGGGCTTGTCCCGCGAGGACCCGCGGATCCCGTCGGTGACCTTCCTCTGGCAGGGCGCCGAGTGGATGGAGCGCGAGACCTACGACATGTTCGGGATCACGTTCGAGGGCAATCGCGACCTCCGGCGGATCTACATGCCGCCCGACTACACGAGCTTCCCGCTCCGCAAGGACTTCTACCTCCCCGACGACGCGGCCCGCTCGCCGGGCGCGGGCGTCCGGCACGTCGAACGGACCCACGGTCCCGTCGACGCGACCCCGGGCGTGCTGCGCCAGACGCGGGCCTAGAGGAACCCGATGGCCACGCAGACACCGCCCCGCACCGATGACCACGGCCACCACACGCCCGCCGGCACCCACCGCTCGGCGGACGACCCGAACGTCCTCGTCGAGGACGACTACGCGTTCTACGAGCCGATTCCGCCGTACCCGCCTCGGACCGAGCGCGAGGCCGAGTTCTACACCCTCGGCGACGGCGAGATGTTCCTCAACATGGGCCCCCAGCACCCCTCGACCCACGGGGTGCTCCGCGTCGTCCTGAAGCTGGACGGCGAGACCGTCGTCGACATCGACCCGGTCCTCGGCTACCTCCACCGGGGCGTCGAGAAGCTCGTCGAGAACGCCGACTACCACCAGACGATCAGCCAGGTCGACCCGCTCGAGTACATCTCGTCGCTGTTCTGCGAGTGGGCGCCGGTCACGGCCTACGAGCAGCTGCTCGACATCGAGGTCCCGCGCCGGGCGGAGTACATCCGCGTCCTGTCGGGCGAGCTGAACCGCATCGCCAGCCACAGCCTCTTCCTCGGCTGGTTCGCGCTCGACCTCGGCGGGCTCACGCCGATCCTGTGGTCATTCATCGAGCGCGACGAGATCGTCGAGATGCTCGCCGCCCTGACCGGCCAGCGGATGCTCTTCAACTACTTCCGGATCGGCGGCGTCAACGGCGACCTGAACCACGAGTTCATGAGCCGGCTCGGCGACTGGATGAGCCGCGCCGCGACCCAGATCGAGTCCGGCATGGCCCTGCTGAACGAGAACGAGATCTTCTCGCGGCGGATCTCGGGCCTCGGGGTCATCGACCGCGAGACGGCGCTGCGCTACTGCATGACCGGCCCGAACCTCCGCGCGACCGGCGTGCCGTTCGACGTGCGGCGGGCCCACCCGTACTCGATCTACCCCGAGATCGAGTTCGACATCCCGACCCGGACCGAGGGCGACTCGCTGGCCCGCTACCTGCTCCGGATGGAGGAGGTCAAGCAGAGCCTCCGGATCATCGACCAGTGCCTCGAGCAGATGCCCGACGGTCCGATCCAGGCGAAGCTGCCGCGCCTCATCCGGCCGCGCCCAGGGCGCGCCTGGTCGGCGGTCGAGGGACCGCGCGGCGTCTACGGCGCCTACGCCATCTCCGACGGCACGGACCAGCCGTTCCGCCTGAAGATCCACGACCCGAGCTTCATCCACCTCCAGGCCGTGGGCGCCCTCCTGCCGGGCAACCTCCTCGCCGACACCATGGCGATCATGGCGAGCCTCGACCCGGTCATGGGCGGGGTAGATAAGTGACCAGCTCGCGCGCCGGCACTTGGACGGCCGATCCCGGCGTTGCCCGCTCCGCGCGCCTGCTTACGCACCTTGGGGTGCGCGCGCAGGCGTGCTCGCGGTCGCCTTGGGCTCGACTCGCCCCAGCGCCGGGGAGTCACCCGTCGTGACCGCTCTAACCCGGACCTGGGATCAGCTGACGCTGCCCGGGAAGGCCCTCGCGATCCTGCTGCCGCTCGGCGCGGTGGCGACGATCGGGCTGGTGCTCGTGATCGCGCTGTTCGGCCAGACGATCCTCGACATCCTGATCCTCAACCTGCCGATCGTGCGGTTCGTGTTCGCGGCGACGGTCCTGCTCCTTCTCGCCCCGCCGATCGCCTTCGTGATCATCTACATGGAGATGAAGATCATCGCCCTCATGAACCTCCGGATCGGGCCGGACCGGGTGGGGCCGTGGGGCTCGCTCCTCTCGACCGTCCACGGGCTCAAGGTCCTCATGAAGGAGGACTTCACCCCGACCCGCGCCGACGCAGTGGTGTTCACCTGGGCGCCGGTCGTGGTCTTCGCGACGATGGCCCTGAGCGCCCTCGTGATCCCGTTCGCACCGGGCCTGTTCGCGCAGGACTTCAACCTGGGCCTGCTGTACTTCTTCGCGATCGGCGGCATGACCGTGGTCGGGCTGCTCATGGGCGGCTGGTCGAGCTTCAACAAGTACTCGCTCCTGGGCGGCCTCCGATCGGCGGCCCAGATCGTCAGCTACGAGATCCCGCTGACGCTTTCGGTCGTCGGCCTCGTGATCCTGGCCGGGACGATGAGCCTCAACCAGATCGTCCAACAGCAGGGCGCGTCTGGCTGGTTCACGGATTGGTACGCGTTCCGCCAGCCGCTCGGCTTCCTCATCTTCGCGATCGCGGCGACCGCCGAGGCCAACCGGACGCCGTTCGACCTGACCGAGGCCGACTCCGAGATCGTCGCCGGGTTCGCGACCGAGTACTCGGGGATGCGGTTCGGGTTCTTCTTCTTCGCCGAGTACATCGGCGTGTTCATCATCTCGGCGCTCACCACCGTCCTGTTCCTCGGTGGCTGGAATGCGCCGTTCCCGGTCCCAGCGATCTCCTGGATCATCGATCCCGGGCAGCTTGGCTTCGGGCTGCTGTTCATCGTGCTGCTCGCGCCCGTGATCGGGACGCTGATCCTCGCGGCGCCGTTCTATCTCTTCCGCAGCAAGACCCGCTGGTGGGTCGCCCTGATCCTCGGGTTCGTCCTGTTCAACGTCCTGGTCGGCGGGCTCTTTGGGCTGTGGGCGTACATCAACTTCGACTGGGTCGCGGGCCTCATCTGGTTCCTCGGCAAGACGTTCGGCCTGGTGTTCCTGTTCGTCTGGATGCGCGGCACGCTGCCGCGGGTCCGCATCGATCAGCTCATGGGCTTCGCCTGGAAGTGGCTCCTGCCGGCGTCGCTGCTGAACCTGTTCGTGACCGCGGCGGCGATCGTGGTCCTCGACGGCATGGGGAGGCCCGGCGCATGAGCCTCCTCAACTCACTCGTGCCCGGCTTCGGCATCGTCAAGGGCATGGCCCTCACCCTGCGTCGGTTCTTCGAGCCCAAGGCCACCGTGATGTATCCGGAGATGCCGCCGGATGTCGCGACGCGCTTCCGCGGCCGGCTCCAGCTCCTGTACGACGAGTACGGCGCCCTGAAGTGCGAGACCTGCTTCCAGTGCGCCCAGGCCTGCCCGATCGAGTGCATCGACATGGGCGGGATGGACACCAAGGGCCGCTTCCACGTCCACTGGGGCCCGCCCGAGACGTACGGCGAGCGGCGCGAGGAGTCCGCGATGCGGCGATCCGGGCGCACGGTCCCCGACCAGGCCTACGAGCACTTCGCGCCGTTCGACCTGACGACGATCGACGAGATCCTCGAGGCCCACGACCACGACCCGAAGCACATGCTCCAGATCCTCGAGGGGACGCAGGCCGCATTCGGCTACCTGCCGGTCGCCGCCATCAAGCGGATCAGCGAGCGGACCGGCGCGTGGTACGCGATGGTCTACGGCACGGCGACGTTCTACAGCCACCTGCGCTTCGAACCGCTCCCCGGGGCTGCCGACTCGGTCGGGGTCGCGGCCCGCCGATCGACGGACGACGGGTACGTGACGGCGCTCGGCGCGTCGCTCGCCGGCGGCGGTCCGTCGGGCGCGCGGGGCGCTCCGGGCCCTCCGAATGCGGCGAAGGCCACCACGAAGAAGGCCCCGCTTCAGTGACCGCGATCCTGGCGACGCCGAAGGACTGGCCGGCGGTGCTGCTGGCGCGCGCCGGCGCGACGGACTCGGCGAACCTCGACGAGGCGCTCGCGGCGGGCGCGTTCGAAGGCCTCCGACGAGCGATCCGCGAGCTCGGGCCGGAGGGCACGATCGCCGAGGTCGAGGCGAGCGGGCTGCGCGGTCGTGGCGGCGCGGGTCACCTGACGGCGTCCAAGTGGCGCACGGCGGCGGGTACGGAGGCGAGGCAACGGTACGTCGTCGCGAACGGCTACGGCGCGGACCCGGCCGCGAGCACCGACCGCGCGCTGATCGAGACCGATCCGTACGCGGTCATCGAGGGCGCCGTCATCGCCGCCTTCGCGATCGGCGCCGAGCAGGTCTACCTGTCGCTGCGGGCGACGAGCACGGAGGCCGTGCGCCGGCTCCAGGTGGCCGTCGACGAGGCGTCGAGCCGCAACTTCATCGGCGACGACGTGCTCGGGAGCGGGCGCCGGATCGAGGTCGAGGTCCGGCCCGTCCAGGGCGCCTACATGCTCGGCGAGGAGACGGTCCTCCTCAAGGCCCTCGACGGCAAGCGCGGCCAGCCCGAGCAGCGGCCGCCACACCCGGCGGAGCGCGGCTTCCACAACGCCCCGACGGTGGTCCAGAACGTGCAGACCCTCGCCGCCGTGCCCTGGATCATCCGCAAGGGCGCCCAGGCGTTCGCAGCCATCGGCACGGGCGGCGCACCGGGCACGATCCTCGTCGATGTTCGCGGCAACGAGCGGAGCGGCGTGGCGGAGGTGCCCCTCGGCACGCCGCTGCAGAAGATCGTCGACCTCGGCGGGAAGCCGGAGCGCGGACGGAAGCTGAAGGCGGTCGTGGTCGGCGGGCCGACCGGTGGCATCCTGCCGCCGAGCCAGCTCGGGACGCCCTACACATTCGAGGACCTGCGCGGCGTGGGCGCGCACATCGGCTCCGGGTCCGTGATCGTCGCCGACCAGCGTGCCTGCATCGTGGACCTCGGGCGGCTGCTGACCCGCTACGCCGCGGACGAGGCCTGCGGCAAGACCATCCCCTGCCGGATCGGCCTGCGTCGGCTCGCCGAGATCGGCGAACGGCTCACGACGGGCACGTCACGAGGCGGCGACCTCGGGCTCATGGAGGACCTCGCGGCCGACGTCGTCGGCTCCGCCCTGTGCGATCACGAGCGACTGGCCACACTGCCGATGATGAGCGGCCTGCGCTACTTCCGGGACGAGGTCGACGCCCACTACCTCCGCGGCGAGTGCCCGGCCGGGCGTCTGCCGGCCGATCCGCCTCGCCGCCGGCAGGGCGCGGGTGGGGGCGACCGCATGACCGACGTGATCGAGCGCCCCGAGAGCGGGGTCGCGCCGCAGAACCCGGAGGACGGGCGCGGCGTCCGCGACCGCACGCCGCCGACGCCGCCGCCGGACTCGAACGACCTCGGCCCCTCGACGCCGGACGACTCCCGTGGCCCCAGGCACAAGCGCTACGACGGCAGCCCCGAGAGCCGCCCGGACAAGCCGATCAAGCGCGACACCCTGGTCCCGATGGAGGACTCCGTCGCGGAGCGCTACATCACCACCCAGACGCCGCAACGACCGCAGTCGACGCCGCGGATCCGGATCGAGGTCGATGGGAAGGTCATCGAGGGCCTCGAGGGCCAGACGATCCTGGAGGTCTGCCGCGACAACGGCATCGAGATCCCGACCCTCTGCTACGAGCCCAAGCTCCCAGGCTTCGGCGCCTGCCGGATGTGCGTGGTCGAGGTCGAGGGCGAGGAGCACCCGCCCATCTCCTGCTCGCGGTCGTGCGAGGACGGGATGGTCGTCCAGACCCAGACCGAGGAGGTCCGGCGCCTCCGCCGGACGAACCTCGAGCTGATCTTCTCCGACCACAACGCCTACTGCCTGCCGCCCTGCCAGAACAAGTGCCCGAGCCACATCGACATCCCGGGCTTCCTGAAGCAGAACGCCGAGGGCAACTTCCGGGAGTCGACCCGGATCTTCAAGCGGACGATCCCGTTCCCATCGGTCCTCGGGCGCGTCTGCCCGGCGCCGTGCGAGGAGCACTGCCGGCGCGACGAGGTCGACGAGGCGATCGCGATCCGCGACTCCCATCGCTACGCCGGCGACATGGTCATCAAGTCGATGCTCGACGACGACCTCGACCCGCCAGTCCCGTTCGAGAAGCAGCCCCCGACCGGGCGCCGCGCTGCCGTCATCGGCTCCGGCCCGACGGGCATGGCCGCGGCCTACTACCTGCTGCTCTCCGGCCACGACGTCACCGTCTTCGAGCGCGACCCGGCGCCCGGCGGGATGCTCCGCTACGGGATCCCGCAGTACCGCCTGCCGAAGGTCGAGGTCCTCGAGGCCGAGTACGAGAGCGTGACCCGCCTCGGCGGCAAGATGGTCTGCAACCAGGGCCTGGGCCGCGACTTCACCCTCGACGACCTCCAGTACCAGGGCTTCGACGCGATCGTCATCGCGATCGGCTGCTACGACACCAACAAGCTGGGCATCCCGGGCGAGGACGCGCCCGAGGTCCTCGACGGCCTCGAGTACCTCCGCACCGCGACGCTCGGCCTGCCCTACCCGGGCCACGTCGGGAAGCGCGTCGTCGTGATCGGGGGCGGCTTCACCTCGATGGACTGCTCACGGACCTCCGTCCGCCAGGGCGCGAAGGAAGTCACGCTCGTCTATCGCCGCGACATGAAGGACATGCCGGCGTCGAACGAGGTCCACGAGGCGATCGAGGAAGGCGTCACCGCGATCTTCCAGGCCGGCCCGACCCGGGTCATCACGGACAAGGACAACAACGTCACCGGGGTCGAGTTCATCCGGATGGCCCTCGGCGCGCCCGACGCATCCGGCCGCCGCCGCCCCGAGCCCGCGCCGGGCACGGAGTTCACGATCCCCTGCGACCGGGTCCTGCTGGCGATCGGCCAGGGGCCGGAGCTCGACTGGATCGGCCCGGGCTCGACGGGCCCGAAGGCGACCAAGAACAACCGCCTCGCGGCCGACGCGGTCACGTTCGAGACGGCCCGGCCGGGCGTGTTCGGCACCGGCGACGTCCGAATCGGGGCCGCGACCGTCGTCCAGGCGATCGCCGAGGGTCGTCGCGCCGCGTACGCGGTCGACGCGTTCCTCCGGGGCAACGACCTGGCCTCGATCCGGACCCGCCAGACGCTGGCCGAGCCGCAGCCGGAGTTCCTCTCGATCGTGCCGTTCACCGGCGAGATCAAGGAGCCGCGCTACCGGATGAAGGCCCTCGAGGCCGAGGAGCGCAACCGCAACTACGTCGAGTACGAGCTCCCGTACACGCGCGAGGAGATCGTCGCCGAGTCGACGCGCTGCCTCCAGTGCACCTGCGAGGCCATCGGCTACTGCGACCTGCGGCGACTCGGGATCGAGTACGGCACGACGCTCAACACGCTGGAGCCGCAGCCCCACGAGGGCGCGGGCCTCCGCTCTGTCGGCGAGAACCGCTTCACCGGCATCAACCACGACTACGTCCGGGACGACAGCCACGCGTTCATCCTCCGCGAGCCGTCGCGCTGCATCGACTGCGGCCGCTGCGCCCAGGTCTGCGCGGAGGTCGTCGGCGCGGCCTGCTACGACTTCATGCGGATCGGCTTCGACACGCTCGTGACGACGCCGCTCGACATGAGCCTCAACGACACGCCGTGCGTCTCCTGCGGCCGCTGCGCGGAGACGTGCCCGACGGGCGCGCTGATGCCGAAGCCGCGCGTCCTCCAGAAGTACGAGGTCGACGAGAGCCGCTGCATCCTCTGTGGCATCTGCGTCGACGCCTGCCCCTACGACGCCCTCCGGGACGGCCAGGAGTTCGAGCTGTCGCACACCTCCCGCGAGGAGCCGATGATCGACCTCATGGCGATGGCCCAGGTCGATCGCGAGACGGAGGTCACCTACATCCGCCGCGAGCGCGACTGGCTGCAGCGGGCGATGGATGCGGGCCGCTTCGTCCAGTCCGATCGGCTGCTGACGGTCCTGCCGACGTCGCTGACGCGCCTCGGAGACGGCTCGGGCAACGGCAATGGCCACGAGTCACACGATCACGGCGGGCACGCGGGCGGGGACCACGACGGCGCCGGAGGCTCCACCGGCGAGGCCGGTGGCTCGCACGCCCACCTGAAGTAGCCGATGCGAGCCTGGCTCTACCTCATCGCCGCCGCGGTCGCCGGCGCCATCGTCACCACGCCTGCGCTGCTCGTCCTCATCCTGCTGGGTGGGTCGTTCGATGACGCGCTGGTGGCGAGCCTCGGGACGCTGATGCTGGTCGCCGGCCTGGCCGTCGTCTCGATGCGCGACATCATCCGCTGCGGCCTGGCGATGATCGTCTGCTTCCTGGCGCTTGCGGGGCTCTACGTGACCCTCGGCGCGCCGATGGTCGCCGCGGCCCAGGTCATCGTCTACATCGGTGCGATCAGCGTCCTGATCCTGTTCGCGATCATGCTGACCCAGGACAAGGCCGCGCCGTCGCGGCTCGTCTTCCAGACCCAGGCCGTGCCGGCCGCGATCTCCGCCGTGATCGTGGCGGTCCTCGTTGCCATCGCCGCGTACAGCACGAACTGGGGCGCCGCCACGCAGACCGTCGCCACGACGACCAGGAACCTCGCGCTCTTCATCTTCGGGAAGGAGAGCCCGCAGTACATCCTGTCGTTCGAGGCGGTCAGCGTGCTCCTCCTCGCCGCCGTGATCGGTGGTGTCTTCCTGGCGAAGAAGGAATCCGGCTCGAAGGACGCCGGCTGATGGGCCTCGCCGACCAGCTGAACACCTACATCACGATGTCCGGGGTGCTGTTCGCGATCGGGACGTTCGGCTTCCTGGCGCGCCGCAACGCCATCTCGATGCTCATGTCGATCGAGCTGATGCTCAACGCCGTGAACCTGACGATCGTGGCGTTCGGATCCTTCGTGCCCGCGCTCCAGGGCGACGGGGCCGTCATCGCGCTCATGGTCATGGCCGTGGCGGCCGCCGAGGCGACGGTCGGGCTCGCGATCGTCATCGCGATCTTCCGGAACCGCAAGACCCCGCTCGTCGATGAGTACGACGCGATGCGCCGATGAAGGCCTAGCCATGCTGCTCGACGAGCTCTTCGTGGTCCTGATCATCGCCCTGCCGCTGCTGGGCTTCCTGCTCACGGCTTTGATCGGGCGACGGCTCGGGCTGAACGCCTTCTGGATCCCCGTCGGTGCGGTCGTCGCTTCGTGGATCCTCGCGATGGTGATCGTGGTCGAGGTGCTGGGCAGCTCGTCCGTGGTCGAGGGCATCTCGGTCACGCTCTGGCACTGGATTCCGGCAGGCGATTTCAGCGTCCACATCGGCTTCTACGTCGACACCCTGACCGCCGTGCTGCTGATCGTGGTCACGACGATCGGCATGCTCGTCCACGTCTACTCGATCGGGTACATGCGCCACGACCCCGGCTACTGGCGCTTCTTCGCCTACCTCAACCTGTTCATGGTCTCGATGCTCCTGATCGTCCTCGCCGACAGCTGGCTGCTGCTGTTCGTGGCCTGGGAGCTGGTCGGACTGTCGAGCTACCTGCTGATCGGCTTCTGGTATCGCAAGCGGAGCGCGGCGGAGGCGAGCAAGAAGGCCTTCATCACGAACCGAGTCGGCGACGTCGGGTTCGCGCTCGGGATCATGGCGATCTTCGTGAACACCCTCGCGCTCGGCGAACCGACGCTCAACATCCGCCACTCGATCGAGCTGCTGGTTCCGAATGCAGGAATCTCGGACCTCGGCGGTCTCGCCGCCGGCGGTCTCCCGATCCCGATCTGGATCATCGCCCTCCTGATCTTCGCGGGCGCGATCGGGAAGAGCGCCCAGTTCCCGCTCCACGTCTGGCTGCCGGACGCGATGGAGGGCCCGACCCCGGTCAGCGCCCTGATCCACGCCGCCACGATGGTCAACGCCGGCGTCTACCTCGTCGCTCGCGCCAACCCGATCTTCGCGAGCGCCGCCGAGGTGATGGTCGTCGTGGCGGCGATCGGCATCTTCACCGCGATCCTGGCCGCCTCGATCGCGATGACCCAGACCGACATCAAGCGGGTGCTGGCCTATTCGACCCTGAGCCAGCTCGGGTACATGTTCGCGGCGCTCGGGGTCGGCGCGTACACGGCCGCGATCTTCCACCTCATGACCCACGGCTTCTTCAAGGGCCTGCTGTTCCTCGGCTCGGGGTCGGTGATCCACGCCGTCCACGACGAGCAGGACATGCGCAAGATGGGCGGGCTGCGGAAGAAGATCCCGCAGACCTACTGGACGATGCTGATCGGCGCGATCGCCATCTCGGGCATCCCGCCGCTGGCCGGCTTCTTCAGCAAGGACGAGATCCTCGGCGAGAGCTTCAAGCTCGGCTTCGAGTGGGTCTGGGCGATCGGCGTGGTCGTGGCCGTGATGACGGCGTTCTACATGTTCCGGCTCATCGGGATGACGTTCTGGGGCGAGAGCCGGGTCGACAAGGCAGTCGAGCCGAAGATCCACGAATCGCCCCCCGTCATGACCGTACCGCTCTGGCTCCTGGCGATCCCGTCCGTGATCCTCGGAATCCTGCTGACGTACCCCGGGCCGCCCCTCGGACCGCTGCTCGGGATCGTGGACGGGGCCGGCCCGCTGCACACCTGGCTCCACCCGATCTTCGAGCATGCCGAGGAGCTCCTGGGCCATCACGAGGCGGCATTCGAGCTGGGCGGCATCGACGGCACGCTCATCCTCGTGAGCGTCGCGGTGGCGCTGGCCGGCATGCTCGTCGCCTGGCGGCTGTTCGGGGTCGAGCTTGGCCCGCTCCGTGGCGGCGCTCGCCCCAAGCTCGTCCAGGGCCTCACCCGCCGCCTGCACTTCCTCTACCGCGCCTCCGCCAACAAGTGGTGGTTCGACGACATCAACCACCTCCTGTTCGTGGTCATCGGCGGCCGCGTCGCCGCCGCGATGGCCTGGTTCGACCGCGAGATCGTCGACGGCATCGTCAACGGCATCGGCGCGGTCACCCGCCGGAGCGGCACCGGCCTCGCCCGCGTCCAGACGGGCCGCGTCCAGAACTACGCGCTGGGGATCGCGCTCGGGCTGATCGCGATGGCCGGCTCGTACTTCGTGATCCTGGGCCGATAGCCGATGAACCAGAGCATCCTGCTGACGCTGGTCACGTTCCTGCCGCTCCTCGGGGCGGTCGTGATCGCCGTGGCGCCGCTCCGCTGGGCCCGGCTGCTCGCACTCGGTGCGGCCCTCGTGACGTGGGTCGTGTCGCTTGTCCTCGCGGCCGGCTTCAACGCCAACGCGCCCGGCTTCCAGTTCGTGGAGCAGCACGAGTGGATCGAGGCCTTCGGGATCCAGTACAAGCTCGGCGTCGACGGGCTGTCCCTGGCCCTCGTCGTCCTCACGACGACCCTCACCTGGATCAGCATCCTCGCCTCGTTCAACCCGATCCAGGTCCGGGTCAAGGAATACATGATCTCGTTCCTGATCCTCGAGGTCGGGATGACGGGCGTGTTCCTCGCTCTCGACACGTTCCTCTTCTACATCTTCTGGGAGGTCGTGCTCGTCCCGATGTACCTGATCATCGGGATCTGGGGCGGCCAGAACCGGATCTACGCGACGATCAAGTTCGTGCTCTACACGCTCGTCGGGTCGCTGCTGATGCTCGTCGCGATCCTGGCGACCGCGTTCACCTACCAGGCAGCCCACGGCGGCGAGTGGGCGGGCGCCTTCGACTACGAGTCCCTTCGCGCCTACGCCGGCACGACCGGCTTCGCCGACGGCCTCCAGCTCCTGAGCTTCGCGGCGTTCTTCCTGGCCTTCGCGATCAAGGTCCCGATGTTCCCCTTCCATACGTGGCTGCCCGACGCCCACGTGGAGGCTCCCACGGCGGGGTCGGTGATCCTCGCCGGTGTGCTGCTGAAGCTCGGTGGCTACGGGCTCATCCGGTACAACCTGTCGCTCTACCCGGACGCGTCCCACAGCTACGCGCCACTGATCATCGTCCTGAGCCTGATCGCGATCATCTATGGCGCGATCGTGGCGATGGTCCAGCCGGACCTCAAGAAGCTGGTCGCCTACTCGTCCGTCAGCCACATGGGCTTCGTGACGCTCGGGATCTTCGTGTTCCAGGAGCAGGCGCTGGACGGGGCAATCCTCCAGATGGTCAATCACGGCCTCATCACCGGCGCGCTGTTCCTGCTCGTGGGCGTCATCTACGAGCGGACCCACGACCGGACGATCTCGAAGATGGGGGGATTGGCGGCCCTCACCCCCGTGTACGCCGCGACGTTCGGATTCTTCGTCTTCGCGTCGGCGGGCCTGCCGGGGCTGTCCGGGTTCGTGGGCGAGTTCCTGACGCTGGTCGGCACGTTCGTCGCGAGCCCATGGGCCGCGGCGGTCGCGACGTTCGTGATGATCCTGGCCGCCGCCTACCTGCTCTGGATGTTCCAGCGCGTCGTCCTCGGTGAGCCGTCGCCGTTCCTGCTCGGCCTGAAGCACCACGTCTCCGACATGAACGCGACCGAGATCCTGACGCTCGCCCCGCTCGCGGCGCTCGTGGTCGCGTTCGGCCTGTTCCCGGGGATCCTGCTCGATCTCTTCGAGCGGCCGGTCGCGGTCGCGCTCGGGGACGCGGGCCAGGGCACGGCGATCGCGATCGACCCATTGCTCGTCGCGATCGGGCTCGGGATCGTGGTGGCGGTCGTCGCTGCGCGGTTCGTGTCGGTCCTCAGGCGCAAGCCGGGCGACGATGCCTCCAGCGCGGTCACGGTCACGGGTGACGCGGGATGACCGCCAACGACCTGGTCGTCATCGGGCCGTTCATCGCGGCCGTCGCCGTCGCGCTCGCGGTGTTGATCGTCGACCTGATCGCCCCCGGCCGGCGCGGGCCAGCCCTCGTCGTGGCCCTCGGTGGACTCGCGATCGTCGCGGCCCTGACGATCACCACGGGGTCGCCGATCGCCGGCGGCGACGGAACCGGCCGCCTGACGGCCTTCGGCGGCGCCTACGTCGTCGACGGGCTGACGACCTTCCTCGACCTGCTGTTCGTCGGGATCGTGGCCTTCACGATCGTCTTCGGCCCCGACTACCTGGAGCCGCGCGGCCTGCCCATCGCCGAGTTCGCGATCGTGCTGCTGTTCGCGATGACGGGCGCAATGCTCATCGCCGCGTCTGCGGACCTGCTCGTGCTGTTCATCGCCCTGGAGCTCATGGTCCTGCCCGGCTACATGCTGGCGGGCTACCACAAGACCGATGGCTACTCGACCGAGGGCGCGATCAAGTACTTCCTCCTGGGCTCGTTCAGCTCGGCGATCTTCCTGTTCGGGCTGGCCTTCGCCTGGGGCGCCACCGGCACGACCAGCATCGCGGGCGTGGGTGACGCCCTCTCGGCCCTCACGTCGGGCGGCGCCGCGGTCTCGCCGGCGATCGTGCTCGGGCTCGGGTTCATGACGACCGGCGTCGCATTCAAGATCGCGGCCGTCCCGTTCCACTACTGGACGCCGGACGCGTACCAGGGCTCGCCGACACCCGTGACCGGCTACCTCTCGGTCGGGCCGAAGGTCGGCGCCTTCGCGCTGATCCTGCGGCTCTTCGTCGAGGCCCTCGGCCCGCTCAAGGCCGACTGGCTCCAGGTGGTCGTCATCCTCGCGATCCTGACGATGACCCTCGGCAACCTCGTGGCGCTGACCCAGACGAATGTCAAGCGGATGCTGGCCTACTCGTCGATCGCCCATACCGGCTACATGCTCGTCGGGCTTGCGGCGTTCGCCGCCGGGCTCGTCTCCGGCCTCGAAGGGCTCCTCTACTACGCGGCGGCGTACTCGGTGATGAACCTCGGGGCGTTCGCGGTGATCGCGGCTGTGCAGCGCCGCGCTGGCGTCACGTCGGGCCTCGACACCTTCGCCGGCCTGATCCGGCGCGAGCCATGGCTCGCGATCCTGATGACGCTCTTCCTGCTCTCCCTGACGGGCATCCCACCGACGACCGGCTTCTTCGCGAAGTACTACATCATCCTGCCGGCCCTCGAGGCGGGCGACACCGGCCTGACCTCGCTCACCGTGCTGGCCGTCGTCGTGGTCCTGAACGCCGCGGCGGCCGCGTTCTACTACCTGCGCGTGGTCGTCTACATGTGGATGCGCGAGCCGCGCACCGAGGAGCTCGCCCCGGTCCACGGGCGGCTCACCTGGGCCGGCCTCGCCGCGGCGAGCGTCCTCACGGTGCTCCCGGTGATCATCCCCGGCCCGTTCATCGACATCGTCGAGCAGGCCGCGCGCGCGATCGGCACCTGATCGCAGCGGGGAACCCGTCGACCGAGCGCACCGCGGACCGCTGGTAATCTGCGGCTCGTGCGCACGATCCCGCGAGGCCTTCACTACCGGCTCCTGCCCGCGCTGCTGACCGCGTTCGGCGTCGCGCTCCTCGCGACCGGCCTCAACAGCTACACCACGGGCGTCCAGCCGCCCCCGCCGACCCAGAACCTCGCCACCTACCAGCCGCCCGCGACGCTGTCGCCCGTCGTCGTGCTGCCGAACGGGAGCGATGCCGCGCCCGGCTCCAGCTTCCCGCCGGATCGGGTCACGACGCGAATCGTGATCCGTCGCCTCGGGATCGACCTCCCGGTGATGCTCCAGACCTCCGACTACGGCGAGTACCCGCTGTGCGACGTCGCGATGTTCCTGCCGCAGCTGGGGCAACCCGGGCAGGGCCAGGCAACGTACCTGTATGCGCACGCCCAGACCGGGATGTTCCTGCCGCTCCTCGAGGCGTCGCTGCGCAACGATGGCGAGCGGATGATCGGGATGGCGGCCGAGGTCTACACCTCGGACGACTGGCGGTTCGTCTACACGATCAGCGAGGTCCGCCGACACACTCGCAGCCTCGACGACGCCTTCCACGAGAAGGACGAGCGGCTCTGGCTGCAGACGTCGGAGGGTCAGGGCTCGGCCCCGAAGCTCCAGGTCGTCGCCGACTTCCTGTCGGCCGAGAAGGCCGACCCCAAGGACTCCCACCCCGCGGCGCATCCGAGGATCTGCGGCGGGACCTAGGGCAGCGCCTCCTCGGCGAGGCGGGAGTGGCCACCCCGGCGGCCGAGGGCGAGGGCCGGCACGACGGCGACGGCCATGACCGCCGCCGCGACCAGGAAGACGCCGACGAGGATCCGGGCCGCCTCGCTGCTCGCCCAGGTCTCCAGCGCCTGCACGACCAGGCCGTCGTTGAACGGCCGGTTGCGGAGCGCCTCGGGGATGTAGGCCTTGTACGCGTCCGGGGTGGCGCGGATCGCGGCCCAGAGCTGGTCGATGATGGTCGAGCCGAACGCGGTCAGCGCGGCGAGGCCAAGGGCCATGCCGAGCATCCGCGCGACCGTGACCGTCGCCGAGGCGATCCCGTAGGAGCGTTCCCCGAGCGCCTCGACCGCCGCCGCCGAACGTGGCGTCACGGTCAGCCCGAAGCCAAGCCCGAACAGCGCGAGCCACCCCGCAACCTCGCCGATTTCGGTCGTCGGGGTCCAGGTCGCCATCGCGGCGAGCGCGGCGATGGCCGCGCCAAGACCAAGGAGCGTCGTCACCCGCAGGCCGATGGTTCGCAGCACCAGCCCGGAGCCCAGCGCACCGACGGCCGTCGCCGCCGCGAGCGAGCCGAGCGCCACCCGCTGGAGATCGGGGCCGCCGTAGAGCACCCGGTCGACGAACACCGCGCCGCCGATGATCGCGGTCGCGAAGCCGTAGCCCGTCAGGAGCGAGACGACGGCCGCCGAGGCGAACGACGACGAGCGGAACCACACCGGGTCGAGGAACGGCTCGGGCCGCCGCCGGGCGGTGACGATGGCCACGACGATCGCGCCGGCACCGGCAGCGATGAGGATCCCGCTGAGCACCGTGGGATCGACTGGGAGCTCCGGGATCGGTTCGCCGCCGGCGAGCGTGATTCCGAGGAGGAGCGCGCCGAGCCCCACGGAGACCGCGGTCGCGCCCCCGAGGTCGAGGCGGTGCTCGCGCCGAGGCGTCTCCCAGCCGGCGGTGGCCGCCCACCCGATCGCCAGCAAGGCCAAACCGATCGGCACGTTCAGGTAGAACACGTACCGCCACGACGCGGCCAGCGCGTCAGCCAGGCCGCCCCCGATCCCGAGCGAGTCCAGCACTCCCATCGGATGGATGGACTGTAGGACGAACGCCCCGACAAACGGGCCTGCGGCCATGCCGAGGAAGGTCAGCGCGCCGACGGCGCCGAGCGCCCGTGCGCGGGCCGGGCCGACGTACAGGTGCGAGGCGGCGGCCGTGGCCACCGGGACGAGCGCCCCGCCGCCCACCGCCTGCACGAGCCTGCCCGCGACCAGCTCGCCGAGGGTCGCGGCCCTGCCCGCCAGCACGGAGCCGACCACGAACACGACGAGCGCCCACAGGAAGACCCGCCGGACGCCGTGGCGGTCCGCGAGCTGGCCCGCCAGCGGCATCACGACGATCGAGACCAGGAGATAGCCGTTGATGATCCAGGACGCCGCCCGGAGCTCCGTCCAGTCGGCCAGGTCGACGACGATCGCAGGCAGCGCGACCGCCGTGATCATCAGCTCGAGGCCGGACAGGAAGGCCCCGATGGCGACGACCGCCAGGAGCATCGCCGTCAGCCCGCGTCCCATCGCGGGGGAGTGTGCCGCAATGCCGCTGGCGTGATCGTCCTCGCGCGCCGTTGCCTGCCTGCAAGCGCCCCCGCGACACGCTCCCGTGAGCCCCGCACGAGGAGAGCCGCCATCGCATCCGAGGTCGCCGTTCGCATGGCGGGCGTGACGCGCCGGTTCAACGGAACCTTGGCCGTCGACGCCCTGGACCTGGAGATCCCGACCGGGTCGGTCGTCGGCGTCATCGGGCCCTCGGGCTCGGGCAAGACGACGACGATCCGGATGATCACCGGATCGCTGGGCGCCAGCGAGGGCACGGTCGAGGTCCTCGGCGAGAACCCGAGCGCCTTCCGGCGACGAACGCGCGAGCGCATCGGCTACATGCCCCAGCAGTTCAGCCTCTACCCGGACCTGACGGTCGGCGAGAACGTCGATTTCGTGGCGGCCATCTACGGACTCCTGTTCTGGCGCCGCTGGCGGCGCCGGCGAGCCGTGCTGGAGCTGGTCGACCTGTGGTCCGTCCGACGGCGGCGGGCGGGCAAGCTCTCGGGCGGGATGCGGCGCCGGCTCGAGCTGGCAGCGGCGCTCGTCCACGAGCCCGACCTCCTGATCCTCGACGAGCCGACCGCGGGCATCGACCCGATCCTCCGGCGGACGGTCTGGGAAGAGATCCACCGCCTTCGCGATCGAGGCGTGACGTCCGTCGTGACCACGCAGTACGTGACCGAGGCCGAGGAGTGCAACGAGGTCGCGCTGATCTCCGGCGGCCGCCTGATCGCCTTCGGGCCGCCCGAGCAGCTGCGGCGCGAGGCCCTCGGCGGCGATGTCGTCGAGGTCACGATGGACGGGATCTTCGACGCGTCGACGCTCAGCCGTCCTGAGGGCGTTCGCGGGATCCGCCAGACGGGCCCGAGGACGATCGAGCTGGTCGTCGACGATGCCGGCACGGCCACGGCCGACGCGGTCCAGTCGATGGCCGCATCGGCTGCCCACGTCGAGGCCGTCCGCGAGATCCGCCCGACGTTCGAGGACGTCTTCGCGCACCTCGTGGAGCGGGATCGCGCGACTCGCGTGGCCGAAGGCGATGACGGCGACGTCGCCCAGCGCGACGCGACCCGGCGTGGCGTCGCCAGGCAGGATGCCGCCGACGACGCCGCCCGGCGGCCATCCCCGAAGCCGGACGCCGAACCCGACGCGCCGGACGCGTCCAGGCCGGATGCCGACTGATGGGCCTCATCAAGCTCCTGATCCGCATCCTGGCCCTGGTCGGCAAGGAGATCACCGAGGTCCTCCGGCGGCCGGGCGCCGTCCTGAGCCTCGTGCTCGGGCCGTTCCTGATCCTTGCGGTGTTCGGCGCCGGCTACCAGGGCTACAAGAAGGACCTGGTGGCGATCGTCGTCGTCGATCCGTCGTCGGAGCTGCCGCACGAGGCCGAGGCCTACAAGAGCCTTGGCGTCCGTGGCGTCAACGTCGTCGAGGTCACGCCCGATCGCGCGGCTGCCGAGGCCAGGCTCCGCGCCGATCAGGTGGACGTGGTCATCGTGGCCCCGGTCGATCCGATCGGTGACATCGAGGCCGGAAGGCAGGCGGAGCTGACGGTCATCACCAACATCGCGGATCCCGTCGCCGTGGCCTACACCGGATTCATCGCCGAGACCCTCGCCTCGACCATCAACCGCGAGATCTATCGAATCGGGGCCGAGGAGGGGCAGGCCTACGCCATCACGATCGGCGGGCGCGACCTGTCGGACGTGCCGCCGGAGGTCATCGCCTCGCCGACGAAGCCGGTCCTCGTGAATCTCGCGCCCGTGGCGCCGAGCATCGTCGGGTTCTACGGCCCGGCAGCGCTGGCGCTGGTGCTCCAGCATATGGCGGTGACCCTCATCGCCCTGTCGATCGTCCGGGAGCGCCAGAGCGGCTCGCTGGACCGATTCCGCGCCTCGCCGATGCGCGCGAACGAGGTCGTGATCGGCAAGGTCATGGCGTTCGGGATCCTCGGCGGGGGGATCGCCGCGCTGTCGGTGTGGCTGCTGGTCACGTTCCTCGGGGTCCCGCTCCTCGGCGCGCCGGGCCTGCTGGCGCTCGTGATCGGGATGCTGCTGGTGGCGTCGCTCGGGCTCGGGCTGCTGATCTCGGTGGTCTCCGATTCGGAGCGACAGGCCGTCCAGCTTTCGCTCCTGACCCTGCTCGCCTCGATGTTCTTCAGCGGCTTCGTCCTCCGGATCGAGGAGTTCCAGCCGGCCGTCCAGGCGGGCGCCTACCTGCTGCCGGTGACCCACGGGATCACGCTGATGCAGGAGCTCATGCTGGGCGGGTCGATCGTCCACGGCTGGCAGCTCTTCGCCCTGGGGGTGATCGCCGCGGTGCTGCTCGCCTCCAGCTGGCTGTTGCTGTATCGCGAGATGCGACCCGAGTGAGGTCGACGACGGCCAACCGGACGAGGCGCCCATTGACCGCTGCGCAACGTGACGTGCGGCGCGAGGCCCGGCGGGCGCGGCGTCGCCGCCTCGGCATGGGCCTGATCGCCTTCGGCGTGACGGGGCTGGTGCTCATCGGCGCGGCGGGGGCACTGGTGCTGGCGTCGCTCAGCGCCGTGGATGACGCGGCGACGAGCTTCGAGGCGCAGCGCGACGAGATCCTCGCGATGCTCGAGCCCGCGTCGGCGGCCCTCGAGAGCGCGGCAGCGACCGCGGGGAACGCGGGGTCGAGCCTGGCCGAGACCCGCGACGCGGCGGCCCAGGCGTCCGAGCTCATGACCCGCATGGCCGGCTCGTTCGAGAGCCTCGCGTCGCTCGGCTCGTTCGAGGTCCTGGGGGCGCGGCCGTTCGCGGCGATCTCCGGCCAGTTCGCCGATGTCGCCGACCAATCACGAACGCTGTCCGTGGATCTCGCCGAGGCCGCGACGGCCATGGACACCAACATCGCCGACAGCGCCGACGTGGCCGCCGATCTCTCGGTCCTCGCCGCGCAGCTGGGCGAGCTCGAGGCCTCGCTCGGCGGCGGTGGCCACGAGGGCGAGGGCCCGGCGCCGGCGGACGCCAGCATTGGTCTACCGGTCGACGCGGCCCGGTTCGTGCTCGTCGGGCTGCTCCTCTGGCTGGCCGTCCCGGCGATCGCCTCCGTCTGCCTTGGCTGGCGCTGGTCTCGCGCCGCGTCTGAGGCCTGAGTCCCCCGAGCCTGAGCCGGCGATTTTCGCGGTTGATGGCGAATCGGGATTGTTCCCTGTGGGGTAGGTTCTCGTCGAACGGCAGCCGTTCAACGAGGCCGCACGTCCGCAGGCGTCCCCCGTCTGTCGGAACGGTACCGGCGATCAGGACGTTGTCGCCCGACCTCGCAATTGGGTCGCCTACGTCATCAACGAGGTTGGTGCCCACAATCGATGGGCGGGCCAGGCGGCCAAACGATGTTTCGCAGGACGTCCAGCCCCTGGAAGGATTCCGAGTCCCATGTCGGAATCCTCGGACGGCTACACGACGGTAGGTAGAGCGTAACTCCCTCGCTGCGCCTCAGCCCTTGCCCCCCGATTGGAAGGGCGTCACGGTGAGCGCAACGCCTCAACCAACGGACCAGCCACCCCGCTGAGGTCGACGGCGTCGGCGCTTCGATTGGCAAGCACCGCGACAACGACGCCATCCGCCGCCAGGCATCCCGCCAGGGACGTGTATCCGATGTGCTCCCCGCCATGGCCGACGGTCCCCGGGGGGTCGGGCTCGTACAGCCCCAATCCGTACCCGTCACGCATGGTCGTCATCTCGGTCAGCGACGCTGCGGAGACGACCTCGCCGGCGCAGAAGGCTCGCCACCAGCGCGCGAGCGATGGCGAGTCTGAGGCCATCGAAGCCGCCGGTCCGTCAGACGTGAGAGCGAGGGACGGAAGGAAGCCGCCGCCCGTCTCGAGCACCTCGGTCGACTCGCCGTTCGGCATGGCCATCGGGTCGGTCGGGATCTCATCCGGTTGATAGATCAGGCGCTCCACCCCGTCGATGTCGAGCACTCCGCCGCGCAGCACCTCGCCGAGCGGTCGCCCGCGCACCTCCTCGATCACCAGTCCGAGCAAGACGTAGTTGGTGTTCCCGTATTCGAACGCCTCACCGGCGGTCGTCCGGTCGGCCGGGACCTCCGCCAACAGCTCGGCCGGCGTCCAGAGCCGTAGCGGCTCGGCGATCAGCTGCGGGTCGACTGCTGGCACATAGTCCGCCATGCCGCTGCGCTGGCTCAGCAGGTGGCGGATCGTGGCCCCGTTGGCGTCGAATTCGAGGTCCTGCGGAAGGTGCTCCGCGGCCGAGTCGTCGAGGCGAAGCTCACCAGCTTCGACCAGCTGCATCACCTGGGCAGCGACGAGCGCCTTCGTCGTGCTCGCGATCGCGAACTGGTCGTCGAGCGTCAACGCTCGAACGCCGTCAGCCTTGCCGGTCGCCCCGCTCCACGTGCCGTGGGCCGACATCACCGTTGCTGACATCCCCGCTTCGCCCGCCAGGTCAGCCAGGATGGACTGGAGCTCCGCCGCGAGGTCGGCGGGGACCGGGCCTTCGGTGATGCCAGCGAATGACTCAGTCGGGAACGGCGCGTCAGTGCTCGTCACTGTCGACGTCGGCCGTGCCGTTGCCGACGTGGGAGCAGGCTGGCTTGCCTCCGCAGCCTGGCTAGACGTCGCCGTAGGGCCGCCGCCGCCGCAACCAGCCAAGACGGCAGCCACTACGAGAGTCGCGATGACGACGCGGTTCACTGGTTGCCCCCAGTCGGCGGCGCAGGATGCCAAGGCCCCGAGGCGCCGAAGCCGAACTCCCGGACGTTCGAGCCGTCTGCGTTCGCGATCGCCAGGCCAGCCCGTCCCCCGTCGTGGGGTTGGTATGCGATCTGGGACCCGTCGGGCGACCAGTAGGCGTTCGTCCCGCCGGTGATCACCTTCGTGAAGCCCGAGCCGTCCGGCGCGAAGGTGTAGATCGCGGGGTGGCCCTCGTGAGAGTTCGACATCGCGATGCGATCGCCCGCCGGGGACCATGCGAGATCGAACACGCCAGCACCCTCGACCAGGGCCGACTCGTCCGCCAGGATCTCGTGCGCGTTGCTGCCGTCAGCGTTCGCCACCCAGACGCGGGCCGGGCCTGGCCACCCGGAGAGGTAGGCGATCTGCTTCCCGTCGGGCGAGAAGGCCGGTGACTGTCCCTGCTCAGCGATCCGAACGGGTTGACCGCCGCCTTCAGCGTCAACGAGGAACAGGGCTGGGGGGCCGCGATAGGGCCCGGCGGCGAAGACGACGCGCGACCCGTCAGGCGCAATCGTCGCGCCGTACATGTATTCCGCGTCCCGGTTCAGCTGTGTCGCAGTCCCATCCGCGCGGAGGATGTAGAGGTGGTCGGGACAACAGAGCCCTTGGCCGGTCAGATCGTCCCGCATGAACAGCAGCCCCGTGCCGTCGCTCGACCAGCCGAGGGGCAGGTCGCCTTCAGGGCCCAGCCGCACCAGTGTCGAAACGGAGGGCGCGCTCGGATCGGCGGCCCAGAGGCCGGCAACGTAGCCGCCATCCTTCCTCCAGCTGGGGAAGTGGAAGACGATCCGGCCGGCGGCCGGCTCGAAGATCCCGAGGGGCAGGCCGGGCGGTCGTTCCGGCTGCCTGTGCTGTGCGCCGATGTAGACGGCGCCGGCGGCGAGGAGCGCAACAAGCAGGAGCACCGCGGCGTAGACGACGGACGCGCGTGGGATGCCTTGGCGTCGCACCGCGATGTCCGTGGACAGCCACCGTTCGGGGAACGTCCACGCGGGCCGCTGTCGCATGCGACCGGCCCGCTCGACGATGTCATCGAGGTACTCGGGCCGCGCAGGAGCGCCGACGTCGCCAAGGGCGGCACGCAGCTGGTCGGTGGAGTATGAGCGAGGGCTCGTGGTCGATCGGTTCATGCAAATCGCTCCGTGGCCGTTGCCGAGGCCGGCAGCTCGTCCTCGTCGGCGACCCTTATGCGCATCGCCGCGAGAGCTCGATTCAGGCGCGACTTGGCGGTCCCCACCGGGATGCCGAGCGCGGCTGCGGTCTCGGTCAGCGTGAGATCGAGGTAGAAGTGCAGCACGACGACCGCGCGTTGGGCGGGGTCGACGGCCGCGAGCATGCGCTCGACGTAGAGCGCGTCGCTTACACGGGATGTGGGGTCCGGGATGGGCGCGTCGTGGAGCGGCGTGAGCTCGACCTCGAAGAATCGGCCGCGCCGCTTCCTCGCGATGTCAAGGCAGGCATTGACTGTCAGTCGGTGGAGCCAGGCGGGAAACCTGCCCGGGTCGCGAAGCCCTCGCAGGTTGCTCCATGCCCGAAGCGTCGCCTCCTGGACCGCGTCGCGTGCAAGGTCCGGGTCTCGAAGGATTAGGCGGGCTGCCGTGTCCAGACGCGCGAGGTGCCCGCCGACGAGCACCCCGAAGGCCTCATGATCGCCCTGGCTCGCCCGCTCCACGAGGCCCGTCTGATCCATGCTGCCCCTCAGGTCGCCGCGGCGAATGACCGCGGATACACATACTGACTCTCCGTCGAAGCCGAACGGTTCCCGGCCTTGGCCGCACTAGGGCTCCGGGCGTCGCCAGAACGCGCTGTGTCAGGGGTAAGACTGTGTCGGGCTCGCACGGGCCTGCAGGAGCGTAAAACTCTGCCCGTATTGCTCGGGGTCCGACTCGGGTGGCCAGTACGCTCAGGCAGCCAGGCTCCTGAGGCCGACGCTGAACCGCCCAAGGGGTAGAGGCGACATCATGCGTCCCTTCTACTACCTGATTT
This sequence comes from uncultured Chloroflexia bacterium, assembly GCA_963722105.1. Taxonomy (GTDB): domain Bacteria; phylum Chloroflexota; class Limnocylindria; order Limnocylindrales; family CSP1-4; genus UBA5189. Next base: position 94,215 of record CAVRKQ010000002.1, read on the forward strand.
CGCGGTTGACAGACGCCCGGTATCAACGCATATTGATATAAACCCGCGTTGATCCTTCGGCTGCGGCCACCCCAGGCAATCGGGCCCGCCGAACGCCATCCGAGCTTGGAGCACACATCTTGGCCCCCTCCCCCGCGCACATCCGCTCGACCATCGCGTCCGTCGTCGACCAGCCCGAGGAGCTCCGCGCGCTGCGGCTCGTCCACAAGGCCCTCGCCGACGTGAACCGCCTGCGGATCGTGCAGCGCCTCGCCCAGGGCGAGGCCAGCGTGTCCGAGCTCATCGAGCGCGTCGGCCTGAGCCAACCCCTCGTGTCGTGGCACCTCGGGCGGCTCCGCGTCGCCGGCCTGATCCAGACGCGACGCGTGGGTCGCGAGACCGTCTCCAGCCTCCTCCCCGAGGCATTCCGCGCTTTCGCCGAGTACGAGCGCCGCGTCCTGGGCCTGGAGCATCGGGAGACGATCGCGTCGTGACCGGCTCCCTTGTCAGCCCGAGCACCCGCCAGCGGGTCCGCGACCTCGCGACCCCGATCGCGCGCGGGCTCGGCCGGCTCGGCCTCACCCCGAACGCGCTGACGGTTATCGGGTTCCTCGGAACCTGCGTGGCCGCCGTCGCCGCTGCCCTCCAGTGGTGGCTCGTGGCCGGCGTGCTCGTGCTCGCCTTCGGGATCTTCGACCTCTTCGACGGCACCCTCGCCCGCGCCACTGGCCGGGTCACGAAGCTCGGCGCCTTCCTTGACTCCGTCTTCGACCGTGCCGGCGAGGCCATCGTCTACCTCGGCATCGCAGCGGGCCTCCTGGCGTTCGGCTTCGGTGCCGGCGCCCTGCTTGCCGCGGCGGCCCTTGCGGCCGCCTTCATGGTCAGCTACGCGCGGGCCAAGGCCGAGAGCCTCGGCTTCGCACCCGGCAGCGGCCTCGCGAGCGTCGGGCTTGCGCCGCGCGAGGTTCGAATCGTCATCCTCTCGCTCGGGCTGCTCGCGGCGGGCCTCGTGCCGGTCGTGCCGGTCGTATGCGTCTCCGCGCCGTGCCAACAGCCGATCGGCCTGAACCTCTTCATTCTTGCGGGCGCGCTCGCCATGGTCGCGGTGCTCGCCGCGATCACCACCATCCAGCGGATCCTCCACGTCCGTGCCCAGGCAGGGGAGGACTGACCCGGGCGCGCGATGGCCCTCGCCGGAGGGCACCGACCACCAACCACCAACCACAACCACCAACCCAGCTTCGCATTCCACAGCCACCAAGAAGGAGCGCGCCAGATGGCCTCGAACGGCAAGAACGGCAAGAGCAAGAACGGGACCCACCCGGAGAACACGTGGGCAGGCGCAGGGCGCCGCGGCGACGGCAAGATCCGCGTCGCGATCGTCGGCGTCGGCAACTGCGCGAGCAGCCTCGTGCAGGGTCGCTACTACTACGAGAACGCCAAGGAGTCCGACTTCGTCCCCGGGCTGATGCACGTCAACCTGGGCGGCTACCACGTCAAGGACATCGAGTTCGTGGCGGCCTTCGACATCGACAAGAACAAGGTCGGCAAGGACCTGTCCGAGGCGATCTACACGAAGCCCAACAACACCTTCGTGTTCCAGCAGGTCCCGCACACCGGCGTCAAGGTCGAGCGCGGCATGACCCACGACGGCCTCGGCAAGTACCTCAGCCAGGTCATCGAGAAGGCCCCCGGCCCGACGGCCGACATCGTCTCCATCCTCAAGGAGCGCGAGGTCGACGTCATGGTCTCGTACCTGCCGGTCGGCTCCGAGCAGGCGACCAAGTGGTACGTCGAGCAGGCCCTCCAGGCGGGCGTCGGCTTCATCAACGCCATCCCGGTGTTCATCGGGCGCGAGCCGTACTGGCAGCGCCGCTTCGCCGACGAGGGCCTTCCCGTCATCGGCGACGACATCAAGAGCCAGGTCGGCGCGACCATCGCCCACCGGGTGATGACCCGCCTGTTCATGGATCGCGGCGTTCGCCTCGATCGGACGTACCAGCTGAACTTCGGTGGCAACACCGACTTCCTGAACATGCTCGAGCGCGAGCGCCTCGAGTCCAAGAAGATCAGCAAGACGAACGCCGTCACCTCGATGCTCGACTACGAGCTCGACGAGGACGATATCCACGTCGGCCCGAGCGATCACGTGCCGTGGCTGCTCGACCGGAAGTGGTGCTACATCCGGATGGAGGGCACGACGTACGGCGACGTGCCGCTCAACGCCGAGCTCAAGCTCGAGGTCTGGGACTCGCCGAACAGCGCCGGCGTCATCACCGACGCCATCCGCTGCCTGAAGCTCGGGCTCGATCGGGGGCTCAAGGGCACGCTCGTCGCGCCTTCGAGCTACTTCATGAAGAGCCCGCCCCAGCAGATCCACGACGACATCGCGTTCAACCGCGTCGAGGCGTTCATCCGCGGCGAGGACAACGAGACGCTCGTCGGGACCGAGAAGCCGCAGGAGCGGAAGCTCCGCAAGCTCGCGAGCCGCGCAGACAGCCCGGCCGAGGCGGCCATGAAGGGCGCTCGGGCGAAGGCGGCGGCCGCGGGGTGAGGGACGAGGAGCGGGCGCCCGAGACGCGGGAGCCCGCCGAGCGGCCAAGGAAGCGCCTCGATGCCCCGCACGTGCGGGGCGTCCAGACTCGCGGACCGCGGCTGTTCGAGAAGGTGGCGATCGTCGGGTACCGGGCGGGCATGTGGCTGATGAGCCGCCTGCCCGTCGCGGTCGCCCGCGCGATCGTCAGCTTCCTGCTGCAGGCGTCGTTCTTCCTGGTGCCACGGAAACGGCACTACGTCAACGACAACTTTGCCCACATCCTCGGCCGGCCGGCCTCGAGCCTCGAGGTCAGGCGCAAGGCCTACGCGGCCTACCGCTCGTACGCGCGGTACGTCGTGGAGCTGCTGCGCCTGCCGAGGATGACCAACGACCAAGCGGCGGCGCTCGTCGACTCGTCGACGCTCCTGCCGCTCGAGGCGTACTGGAAGTCGACCGACAAGGGCCTGATCCTGACGTCCGCGCACATCGGGAACCTGGAGGGCGTCGCCCGCGGAATCGCCCGGCATGGCTGGCCGATCTCCGCGATCGGCGACGACACCAGCTTCCCCGAGCTGTTCGAGCTCCTCAAGCAGCAGCGCAAGGACTGGGGCGTGAACCTCATCCCGTGGCGCAACCTCCGCGACATGTACGGCGTGCTGAAGCGCAAGGAGCTGCTCGCCCTGATCATCGACTGGGGCTACCGGCCTGATGGCGTGCCCGTGCGGCTGTTCGGATCGTGGACGACGCTGCCCGCCGGCCCGGCCGCGCTCGCCGCGAAGACCGGCGCCTCGATCGTGCACATCGCGATCCGCCGCGCCGAGGACCGCAATCGGTTCCTCATCACCTACAGCGATCCGATCACGGTCGCGTCGTCGGACGACGCCGAGATCCGCCGCGCGACGCAGGCCATCGCCGACGCGCTGGCCGCGACGATCGCCGCCGCGCCCGAGGACTGGTACAGCTTCAAGCCGTTGTGGCCCTCCACCGACGAGGAGAAGGCGGCCCTCGCGGCGCGTGCCGGCTCGGAGTCGCTGGGCGGCTCGGAGGGCTCCGGCGCGCTGGCGCCGGCCGGCTGATGACCGAATCGCGCTCCGCGACGACTCTCGGCCGGCGCCTCCGGGCGCGAGCGCTCGTGGCGGCCTCGTGGCTGGCCTGCCGGCTGCCGGAGGGCCCGCTCCTCGCGCTCGCGGACTTCGCGGGCGCCCTGTCCTACCGCCTCGCCACCGAGCGCCGCCGCCAGGCCCGCCGGAACCTCCTGCGGATCGCACGCTGGCTGGCCGCGCACGAGATGGGCCCCGAGGAAGCGCGGGCTGCCGCCTCCGACCCGCGGGCGCTTTCCCGGCTGGTGCGGGCGGCCTTCCGCAACTCCGCGCGCTACTACGTCCAGCTCGCCCGGACGCCGATCGTCGATCGGGCGTACCTGGAGCGGTGGCTGGTCATCGAGAACGCCGACGAGGTCGATGCGATCCTCGCCGCGCCCGGCGGGAAGCTGTTCGTGGGAATGCACCTCGGCTGGTTCGAGCTGCCGGCGCTCATCGCGGCGTATCGCTCCGGCCGGCCGGCGGTCGTGCCCTCGGAGACCCTCGCCGACCCTGATCTCCAGGCCTACATGGTCCGCACCCGCCAGAAGCTCGGCCTGAAACTGATCGAGCTCGGGGGCGCGAAGCGGGCACTGCGCGAGGCGCTGGAGCGCGGCGAGACCGTCGGGCTCCTCGGCGACCGCGACATCACCGGCGGCGGGATCGAGACCGAGCTCTTTGGCGCACCTGCGCCCCTGGCCGCGGGGCCGGCGCTCCTGGCCCTCGAGACCGGCGTCACGCCCCACGTCTTCGGGGTCTGGCGCGACGAGCATGGCGTCTACCGCGGCCGCGCCGAGGCCATCCCGTTCCGCGCCGAAGGCTCGCGCCGGGAGCGAGTGACCGCGTGGCTCGAGGATGCGGCGCGAGCGTTCGAGCGGCACATCGCCGCCGCGCCGGAGCAGTGGCTCGCCGTCTTCCACCCGATCTGGCCGGACCTCGAGGGAGCGCCCGCGCGCCCTTCCCGACGAGGCACCCGCGCGGACGCGGCGGCGGCGGAGGTGGCGCCGGCGGAGGCGCGCAACCTCGGGCGTGCCGGCGAGGTCGCCGGATGACCGACCGCCTCGGTCGCGCCGACCTCCACATCCACACGCTCGCGTCGGACGGCACCGCCGGCGTCGTCGAGATCCTCGACCACGTCGAGCGCAACACCGAGCTCGACGTCATCGCCATCACCGACCACGAGCGGATCGACGCCGCACTCGTCGGCCGCTCGATGGCCCGCGACCGAGGGTTGTCGTTCGAGGTCGTCGTCGGCGAGGAGGTCACGACGCTCGGCGGGCACCTCCTCGCGCTCTGGATCGAGGCGCCGGTGAAGCCGTTCCGGACCCTTGGCGCGACCATCGCCGCGGTCCACGACCAGGGCGGCATCGCCATCCCCGCCCATCCCCTCGTCCCGTACCCGCTCTGCGCCCAGGGCTTCGTGCTGCGGCGCCTGCTCGCGGACGAGCCGCGCTTCCGGCCGGACGCGATCGAGGCCTTCAATCCGACGACGCTCGGAAAGCCGTGGCACGGGCGCGTGGTCCGCTTCGCCGAGGAGCACGGTCTCGCTCGCGTCGGGAACTCCGACGCCCACGACCTCGAAGGCATCGGAATCGGCTACACGACCTTCCACGGCCACGATGGCGCCGCGCTCCGGGCCGCGATCCTGGGCCGGACGACCCAGCACCACGGCTCGTTCCACCCGACCGGCCAGCAGGTCGGGACCTTCCGGAAGCAGCTCCGGAAGTACGGCCGCGACGCCCGCGCCAACCTCGGGCGCCGGCTGCTCCGCGACGGCGCCGGCCGCGACCTCGGCTACCCGCGCGACGGCGGCGAGCTGAGCGCCGAGCGGGCCGCGCTCCTGGCGACGCGCCGGCAGTCGAGTTCGGGCGAGGGTGCCGCGTGAAGATCGGCCTCGTCACGCCGTACATCTACCCGCTTCCAGGCGGCGTGAACCAGCACGTCCGCTACCTGTACGAGAACCTCCGGCTCCGGGGCCACGACGTCCGGATCATCAGCAGCAGCCACGGCCTCCAGCGCGCCTCGGAGGGCGACGTGATCCGGATCGGCCGGGGCTTCTCGATGCCCGCCAACGGGTCGGTCGGGACGATCACCGTCTCGCCGCGCTTCCTGTCCCAGGTTCGCGACGTGCTCGAGCGCGAGCAGTTCGACGTGCTGCACTTCCACGAGCCCTTCGTACCGTTCCTCTCCCTCGTCGTCCTGGGCCTCTCCAACAGCGTCAACGTCGCGACCTTCCACGCCTTCGGCGGCTTTTCGCCCGCGTACCAGCTCGGGTCGCGCCTCATGCGCCCGTCGATCGGGCGGGTCCACGGCCGGATCGCCGTCTCGGCGGTCGCGCGGCACTTCATCGACCGGTTCTTCCCGGGCGACTACAAGGTCATCCCGAACGGGGTCGACATCGGTCGGTTCAACCGGGCCGTCCCGATCGCCAAATGGCAGGACGGGACGAAGAACATCCTGTTCGTTGGGCGGTTCGAGGCGCGCAAGGGCCTGCTCGACCTCCTGAAGGCCTACCGGATCCTGCGCAAGACCGGCTGCAACTGCCGGCTCCTGGTCGTTGGTGGGGGCCCGCAGGCCAAGGAGGCCCGGCGCTACCTCGCGACCCGCAAGCTCGGCGGCGTCGAGTTCCTGGGCCGGGTGAGCGACGAGGAGCGGGACGCGCTCTTCAAGACCGCCGACGTGTACTGCTCGCCCGCCACGGGGCGCGAATCGTTCGGGATCGTGCTCCTCGAGGCGATGGCCGCCGGGACCGCGATCGTCGCCAGCGACATCCACGGCTACAAGGGCGTGCTCCAGCGCGGCCAGCAGGGCCTGCTGGTCCCGCCGGGCAAGCCGAAGGAGCTCGCCGGCGCGCTCGCGAGGCTCCTCTCCGACGACCAGATGCGCGAGGCGATGGGCCGGTCAGGCCTCCAGCGCGCCCAGGAGTACAGCTGGGAGCGGGTGACCGCGAAGGTCGAGGACTACTACGGCTTCGTGATCCGGCGCCTCGCCGCCCAGGGCCGGCTGCCGTCGGGCTTCCACGCCCCGATCCCGCCGTCGCCCCGCCAGACACCGGCGCTCGCGGCGACTGCGGGGTTTCCCGACGCCTCGGAGCTCGAGCCCGTCGCTCACGGCTGATCGCCGGGATCAAAACCCGCCGATCGCGACGCCGATCGCGAGTGCCGCCAATCGCGAGGAACCCCCACGGCGGACGTGTCTACAGGACACGAAATCGGCGCGAACCTCCTCCGCGGCGGGGGATCCAGCGGCCTTCGGGCGAGTTTCGTGCGGCACAGACACGAATCACTGGCCTTAGCCTCTCAACTAGCCCGTTCCTGGCCGTGTTCGTGTCTGGCAGTCATCAATCCCGTCTCTGCGGCCGTCAAACCGCCGAGCAGGGACGGGAATCGGCGATGGTCTTGACTGTCAGACATGCCGAGCCAGTGCGGCTGCCTGATCGCTCCGGACCGCTCCGGCGCTCGTCCGCCCGGCCGGAACTCGGCTCCAGCCCTACTCGGCTCCGGCCGCCCAGGGCGGCGGCTCGGTGCGCGCCGCCAGCTGATCTCGGCGCCGCTCCGCGACCGCGATCCGCCACGACCAGGCGCTATAGGCCACGACGACGCTCATGAACAGCAGCGCGGCGAGCATGATCGCCGGCCCGATGGCGAACAGCGACGGCGACGTGCCGCCGGCGTTGCTGACCGCGAACTGGAAGTCGTAGATGTACGTCGGCAGGAAGCCCTGGTAGGCGTTGTGGATCGCCACGGGCAGCGGCAGGGCCGCGATGTTCGGGTACCAGAGGACGAACCAGAAGCCGATCGCGACCATCGCGCCGATCACGAACCGACGCGAATCCCGCGCCGTCGCGACGTACGCCGCCACCGGCGAGAGCGCGAGCAGCACGACGACGGCGATCGGCTCGACGGGGATTCCCGCGATCGGGAAGCCCTCCAGGTCGGCCAGCAGGGCGTTGACGAGCAGGAAGGCGAGTGCCGTGCCCGCGGCGATCACCGCCGAGGTCGCGAGGCGGCCGCCCAGCCCGATCCGGGCCAGGGCGCCGCGCCAGCCGCCCGCCGCACGGTCGTCCTCGAGCTCGGCCGGCTCGTCCTCCTCCGTGACGGCCAGGAGCTCCCGCAGGAGGAGCAGGACCCCGACGCCCATGACGATCGCGAGCGCGACCGCCCGCGGTGACACGTCGACCTCGGGGATCAGCGTTGGGCAGGCGCGCGAGCCGGGGTTCACCTCCTCGACACGAACGACGGCGCACAGTGGTCGATGGAAGAGCCACAGCAGGAACGGCCCGAGCACAGCCACGCCGGCCGAGAGCCGCGCCAGCAGCCAGATCCGCCGCGAGCTGCCGTGCCAGAGCTCGGCAAGGAAGTAGGCAAGGGCCAGGAACAGGAACGGCAGCGCCGTGTAGTAGTGGTACTGGAACGCCGCGCGGTCGATCCGGGCCCAGGAGATCCACTGGCTCGCGAAGGCGATGGCGATCAGGGCGAGGGCCGGGCTCCGGCGCCGGAACGCCTGCCAGGCCACGAAGGCCATCGCCGGCACCGCGAGCCACCAGGCGACGAGGTTGCCGGCGTCGTAGATCGAGGCCGACGTCGAGCCGGCGAAGCCCTGCTCGTAGAACCAGACCGGCTTCAGGTCGAGCGTCCAGGCCCACCACGGCGAGGATGCGGGGTGGGGGTTCGGCAGGTCGTTGTGGTAGTTGTACATGGCGACGGTGAGGTCGGCGAGCGTCTGGCCGTCCTGGCCTGCCGGCCAGCCCGTGACCAGCTGGTGGTTGTCGACGAACGCCCACGGCAGGTACGACAGGACGTACAGCCCGATCGGGATGACGAGCAGCCCGACGGCCAGCCAGACCGCCGGCAGGCCGAAGCCCGCGCCGAGTCTGAGCCAGCCGCGAGGGGGTTCTGCCGGCGGTTCGACGAGCGCGGTCGAGTCATCGGGGGCAGGCGCTGCGGCAAGGGGGCCGAACCCGAACCGCCCCGCCGCGAGGAAGCTGCCCCAGACGAGCGCCGCGAACCCGATGCCGAGCATCCCGAGCTCGATCGGGGTGACCGACACCGGCCCAAGCTCGAAGGGCCCGGCCGCGTCGCCGCGCGCCAGACCGTAGAGGATCACCAGGAGGCCCACCGCGGCGGGCACGCCAACGGCAAAGCGTGTCTCGTCCCACGTCCAGGCGATGGGGTGGACGACGTTCGCGATCACCGCGATGAGAACCAGGGCGATCATGATCCCGAAGAACACGTAGTTGGGCGTGGCGCCCTCGGGCACGGAGATCGCGACGTAGCCGAGGACGGTGGTCAGCAGCACCAGCCCGCCGATCAGGAGGAGCCGGCCCAGAGCGCTCCGTGAGAGCACGAGCAGCCCGAGCCCGCCGATCGCGAACGCCGCGACCCACTTCGCGGCCAGCGCGAACCCGAGGAACAGCCCGACGATCGGGATCCCCAGCGCGAACGCAATCCAGTGGCGCCGGCTCTCGCCCGGCCGGAGCCAGAGCGCGGTGAAGATCGTGTAGGCGCCGATGATCCCGAGCCCGACATACAAATCGTTCATCCCGATCCGGCTCTGGACGAACAGCATCCCGTCGGCGAGCACGAGCAGCCCGAGCAGCACGGCGACGCTCCGGCGCCGGAAGAGGAGGCGCGCGAGGGCGTACAGGAAGAGGGCCATCAGCACGCCCGCGACGACGCCCGGTACCCGCCACCCATACGCGTGCCGCCCGATCGCGACGGAGGCGACCTGCCCGCCGGCGTCGATGGCGATGAGCTGCTGCCGATCGGCGGATGGGTACTCCTGGTTCTCGTCCAGCACGATCGCCGCGGGCGCGAACGGCAGTCGCACGTCGGCGTAGACCGAGTTGGCGTGGGGTTCGATCACGTAGATCGTCGGGTCGCCCGGTGGGTCCGCCCCGCCGAGACCGCCGTGCTTGGTTGGGGTGGTTCCCTCGACGTGGACCGTACGCGTCGCGACGTCGAAGAAGGCCCGGCCGGCGGTCGAGCCGGGCAGCGTCAGGATCTGGTCGAGCCGGGGGTCCTCTTCGAACTTCGCGATGATCGTCCTGACGCGTGGGCCCTCGGGCGTCTGGACGGAGACATAGATCGGGTCGTCCTGGATGTCCGAGATGCCCACGACGCCGCGCGCAGGGCCGCCGACGTCCATGACCTCGTCGACCACGCCGTCCTGCGGGTCGATGACAGCCACCCCGTCATCCGTCGCGGCGAAGATCCGGCCCTCGAGGCTGTCGCTGATCTGGGCGACCCCGTGGAGCTCGATTCGGCTGATCTCCAGCGCGGCGCCGGCATCGAGCACGATCACTGGCGTCGCCGTCGGGTCGGCCGCGCCCGTGCCCGTGCATGGAGGATCGCGAGAAGGCGCTCGCCGTCGCGCGACAGGAAGAGCCGGTCGAGGCCGGCATCGACGGTGAAGAAGGCCCGCGCCTCCACGACCGTCGGGCCACGATTCCTGTTGGCGTCGAGCTCGACCGTGTCGACGATCAGGATCTCGCCGCCGCGCGTGCCGACGTACAGGAGATGGCTGCGCTCGTCGTACGCCAGGGCGACCGCGTCGGGCAGCTCGAGCGTGCCGACGAGCTCCCGCGTCCCCAGGTCGTAGACGTGGACCTCGCTGCCGGTCGCGACCCACAGCCGGTCGCCCTCGATCCGTGTCGAATCGAGGCCGTCGTCGCGCCGCCGCTCGATCTCCGCTGCGGTCACCGCCGCCCCGAGCTCGCCGGTCTCGGCGACTCGATCCTCCCCGAGCGCCGCGATCCCGAGCGCCATCGCGTACTTCGCGAGGTGCGGGTGGGTCCACTCATAGATGCTGTGAGGCAGCCCGTAGCGCCAGTCCTGGAGGAACTCCGTGGCCGTCCGCGGGTGGTAGACCTCGTCGAAGTGCATCGAGGCCGGCTCGTCGAGGCGCCACATCCGGACGGTCAGCAGGCTCACCGCCAGGAGCGCGAGGATCCAGACGTCGAGCCGGTCGAGGCGGCCGCCGCGCTCGGTGTTCAGCTCGCGGCTGCGGTCGGCGCGGACGGGCGGGTCGGCCAGGCGTGCCCGGAGCCACGCAATCGGCCCGAGCGGGGCGGTGTCGTATGGCGCGGACCAGGCAGGGAGCACCACGGCTTCGCCCGGCGCGAGGGCCCGCGCCGGGAATGCCCGTGATCCCGCCGCCGAGAGACCCGGCGCGGGCCGCGCCGGCACCCACCGGCAGGGCCACGTCCGGCGATTGATCCTGGAGCTCCCACTCGTCGAGTGGCTCGTCGCGGTGGCCGGCCGTCAGCAGGTCGTCCGCGAGGCCCTCGACCGCGTCGTCACGCAGCTGGAAGAAGACCCAAGCGAAGACGGCCGTCTGGACCGCCACGGCGACCGTGATCCCCCACGGCCCCGCCAGCACGTCGCCGAATCCGGTCCAGTCGGAGATCTGGGGGTTGTCGGGGTAGAACACCGCGAGGATGACGTACATGTTCGCGAACGTTGCGAGCGCCGAGAGGACGTAGCCCAGGCGCCAGCGGATCGAGGCGGCGGCCGGGATGGCGGCGATCGCGGCCAGCGGGAAGAGGTAGCGCTCGTGGACCCGGGTCGGGAGGATGAAGAACGCCAGCGCCAGCACGGCGAGCCCGACGGTCATCGTGACGCGGTCCGGCCGCCGCGCGACCACCCAGCACACGATGATCGTGGCGACGAGGAACAGCGCCATGCCCACGAAGAGGGCCGGGAACGCCCCGATCATCGCGCCGTCGGGGCAGACATCGGCCGCGCTGCCGGGGTTCGAGAGCTGGGGGATGACGAACGGTCCGATCCGGAACTCGCTCGGGGGCGAGGCGAGGATGGTCGAATTGCAGATCCAGGTCCGGCTGAGCGCGACGCTCTGGTCGAATCCGTCGGCATTGGTGCGGATGAACAGCGCCCACGGGTTGAACGCGTTGACGGACAGGTACGGGTAGCCGCCCGCGGTCTTGAAGATCTGCGCGATCAGCCCGAACGGGAAGCTGAGCCCGAAGGGCAGGCACGCGAGGAAGGCGGTGAGGATGGCGGCCGCGCCCGAGGTGACGATCCTGATCGGTCCGCGGACGCGCTGCTCCCACGACGTGGTCGTCCCGCCCGGCTCCGGCCGATCCTCCGCCCCATAGCCGCCGGCCGGCCACAGCGCCCGGCGAATGACCACGATGGCGAGGATCGGGATGAGGATCCCGAGCTGCGGCTTGATGAGCGCCGCCACGGTGGCGAGAATCGCCGCTCGCTCAGGCCGGTCGCGCCACAGCTCCCGCAGCGCGAGGAGCAGGAACACCACGCCGAACGAGTCGACCTGGCCCCAGACGACGCTGTCGAACCAGGTGACGGGGTTGAACAGCACGAGCGCCGCGCCGATCCGGGCCGAGCGCTCGCTCCCGCCAAGCTCCTTGACCATCGACCAGACGAGGTAGCCGAGCGCGAGGTCGGCGAGGATCGGCGGGAGCTTGATGAGGTCGCCGACCTCTCCCCCGAACAGGTTCGCCACGCCGCCGACGAGCCAGAGCACGTAGAGGTAGCCGGGGGTGTAGTCGGCAAAGAACCCGGTGACGGGGTCCGCGGCCCGGGCGTAGAAGCCGGGGATCCCGTTGCGCGCCAGCTCGCTTGCCCAGAACTGGAACGAGGCGAGGTCGACGCCGAAGCCGGAGCCGGGAATGAGGTATGCGATGATGAGCCGGAGGGCGAGCCCCAGGGCCAGGAGCACGAAGATGCCCGTCGCGGCGTCGAGGAAACCGGTCCGCGACGGCCCCGCCCTGCCCGGGTCGGGTTCACCGATTGCGCGGCCAATCAAGTCGAGGTCGGTCTCCAACGAGCGATGAGGTGCTTGGGAGCGTAGCAGAGGGTGCCTCGGGCTCCCGCCGCCTCGACGTCCTGTTCGACTGGGTCGATCGCCTCCCCGCCATCCTCATCGGTGCGGGGCTGATCGCGGTCGCGCTCGCGGCCTTCTGGCTCCCCGGCAGCGACCGGATCTACAACCACTTCGTCTGGCAGGCCCTGGCCTTCCTCGCGGGTCACGCCGCGATCGATTGGCCCGTCCCGGGCTTCCCGAATGGCAACGAGTGGATGCAGGACGTCTACCCGCTCAGTGAGCTCGACGGCTCGCCCGCGGGGGCCCTGCTGCCCTTTCCGCCACTCCCGGCGATCCTGCTCCTGCCGTTCGTCGCGATCTGGGGTCTCGCGACCGACATCCGGGCCGTCTCGGTGGGTCTCGGCGCGGTGGCCGTGGGCCTGGCCTGGTGGGCGCTGGGAGCCGTGCCGATCTCGCGCCGCATCCGGCTCGCGACGACGATCTTCTTCGCCTTCGGAACCGTCTTCTGGTACGCGGCGCAGCTCGGGACGACCTGGTTCTTCGCCCACGTCTGCGCGGTGACCTTCGTCCTGCTCGCGGTCGGGGTCGCGCTCCGGGCGGACCCTGCTGCCGATGACGCGCCCAGCGACGAACAGGGTCCGTCGAACGCCGTGAGAACGGGCCTCGCCCAGCTCCCGCGCCAGCTCGCCCGCCCCTTCGCCCTGATCGACCGCAACCAGTTCCTGGCCGGCCTCCTGTTCGGGATCGCCTGTACCGCCCGCCTCACTGTCGTGTTCGGGGCGCCGTTCTTCATGCTGGTTGGTGGCGGCGGTTCGTGGGTCCGGCGGTCCTTCTCCGCAGGCCTCGGAGCGGCGATCCCTGTCGCGCTCCTGCTCGCCTACAACCTCGCAACGACCGGCCAGGTCCTCCACCCCGGCTACGAGTGGCAGTACCAGCGCGAGGCCGCCGGCTACCCCGACCTCGGCTACCACCCCGACTGGTCGATCGAGGACCCGCGCTACCTGCCCCAGAACCTCGAGATCTTCCTCCTCTCTGCGCCCGTCCTCGTGCCGGAGCGCTTTCCGGATGCCTTCGGCAACGACGGCCCGGCCGTCTGCACGGCGCCCGGCGCCGAGCGAAGCCTCTTCGACCCCGCGTGCCCGCTCGCCGTGCCGAAGTCGATCGGCATGAGCATCCTCCTCACGAGCCCGGCGTACCTGCTCGTCCTCCCCGCCCTCCTGCGCCGCCGATCGCGGCTGGTCTGGGGCTCCGTCCTCGCGGTCCTGGCGATCGCCTTCGTGAACCTCCTGCACTTCAGCCAGGGCTGGGTGAACTTCGGCTACCGCTTCAGCAACGACTTCGTGGTGTTCGCACTGCCGCTGGTTGCCATCGGCATGGCCCGGCGCGGTGGCGTCGGCTGGCCGGGGGTCGGACTGATCGGGCTGTCGATCGCGATCAACCTGTGGGGCGTCATCTGGGGCAACGTGCTCGGATGGTGACCAGCGCCCCCACCGGCCCCATCGAGACGACTCGCTGGATCGCGGTCGCGATCCCGGCCCTGGTGGCGCTCTGGGTGATCGTCAACGCCTGGCCCGGGCTCATGCCCGTGGTCGGGTTCTGGGACACCGGCGAGTTCCAGACCGTGCTGCCGCTCATGGGCACCGCCCACCCCACCGGCTACCCGACCTACGTCCTCCTCGGCTGGCTCGGCAACCTGCTCCTCACACCGATCGGCGAGCCGGCATTGCGGATCTCCGCCCTGTCGCTGATCGCGGTCGCGGTCGCCGCGGCGGCGACCGTCGCGCTCGTCCGGCGGTTGACGGGCTCCGTGATCATCGCTGTCGCGGCCGGCCTGGGCCTCGCCACGACCCGGCTCGTCTGGCTGAACGCGACCCGCGCCGACCCCCACGCGATCCATCTCGCGTTCGTCGCCGTGCTGCTCCTCGCCCTGGTTCGCTGGTCCGACGCCCCGCGCGACGGCCTCGACCAGCGCGCGAGGGACCGCCGGCTCGTCCTGGCCGCCGTGGTGTTCGGGCTGGCATTGGGCAACCACTCGCTCACGTTGCTCCTCGCGCCCCCGATCGCCCTCTACGTCCTCGCGGTCGAGCCCGGGATCCTTCGCCGTCCGCGGCTCATCGCCGGCTGTCTCGGCGCGGCGGCCGCCGCGATCGCCTTGGTCTTCCTCGAGCTGCCGATCCGCGGCGGGCTCTTCCCGGCGCCGCTCGTCTACGGGCAGCCCGCGACCTGGGATGGCTTCTGGTACATCGCGCTGGCAGAGCAGTTCCGGGGCTCCCTCGGCAACGTGCTCGACGACCTGCCACGCAAGCTCGACGACCTCGTCCTGAAGGCGAACGTGTGGTTCGGGCCGCTGGCGCTTGCGGTCCCGGTGGCGTTCGTGGTCGCGGCCGTCCGCACGCCCCGATTCACGCTCCTGACCGGCTCGGCGATGCTGATCACGCTGCTCTTCAACCAGGCCTACGCCAACGCCGAGATCGAGCGCTACTACCTCGGGCCGGTGCTGTGGGCCTGGCTGTGGCTCGCCATCTTCGCCGCGGAGGTCGCCGGGTTCGCGGTCCGGTTCCTCGCGGGCTGGGCGGGGGCGTCGGTCGCTGCCGCCCGGCGCGTCGAAGTCGTCGCAGCGGCTATCGTCGCGATCGTGCTGCTCCTGCCCGCGATCACCGAGCTCGAAGACCGCCGTGCCCAGGCCGATCGCTCCCACGCGGTCGAGGCCCAGGTGTGGCTGGAGGAGACCCTGCCCGTTCTCGAGCCCGACGCGGTCATCGTCTCGTGGTGGACCACCTCGACCCCGCTCTGGTACGCGCAGAAGGTCGAGGGCCGGCGCCCGGACGTGTTCATCGTCGACGACCGGACGATGCTCGACCTGAACCTCGGGCGCGCCCCCGACGTGATCCGGAGGTACCTCGCCGAGGGGCGCCCGGTCTACGCGATCCGAGTCGACGGCCCGGACCTCAACGAGCTGAAGGCCCAGTTCGACATGACCCTCGTCGCGGGCCAGATCCATACGGCCGTCTGGAAGGTCAACGGCTACGGCGTGACGCTCCAGTGAACCGCCGGTGACGGCCGCCACGGGACCGGCGGCGACCTCCTCCGCAACCGCGACCGCGACACCGACAGCCGCCGCACGCCTCGCCGAGCTCTCGTACTTCTTCCCGGCCCACAACGAGGCCGCGAACCTCCGCGGGCTGGTGGAGGAGGCGATCGCGACCCTCCCCGGCCTTGCCGACCGGTTCGAGATCATCGTCGTCAACGACGGCTCACGCGACGAGACGCCCGCCATCGCGGACGAGCTCGCGGCGGCCCACCCGGAGGTCCGCGCCGTCCACCACCCCACGAACCTCGGGTACGGCGCCGCACTGCGGTCCGGATTCGCGGCCGCGCGCTTCGACGTCCTGGCCTTCACCGATGGTGACCGGCAGTTCAAGGTGGCGGATCTCGGGCGGCTGATCGAACGGTTCCGGGCCGGCGACGCCGACGTCGTCGCCGGCTACCGGATCAAGCGGGCCGACCCGCTCGTGCGGACCGTCTACGCCCGGCTCTACCGGCTGGCGAACCGTGTCTGGTTCGGGCTCAAGGTCCGCGACGTCGACTGCGCCTGCAAGCTCTTCTCGCGGGCCTCGCTGGAGGGCGTCAACGTCGAATCGGGCGGGGCATTCTTCTCCGCGGAGCTCCTGATCAAGCTGCGGGCGCGCCGGCGGCGGATCGCGGAGGTCGGCGTCCCGCACTACCCCCGGACCGCGGGCTCACCGACGGGCGCCAAGCCGTCCGTGGTCTTCCGGGCGGTGAAGGACTTCTGGTCGCTGCGGCTGCGCCTGTGGGCGGCGCCACGCAAAGCGCTCGCCCGGGGAACGCCGATCCTGGGGTCGCCAGGGCCGCGCTAGCTGTTCCGCCTGCCCCCGGACTCGCCACCCGCGTTCGGGTCGACCTCCAGCGAGTTGATGAAGTCCCGGAACATGTCGAGCTTCGGGTCCGCCGGGCCTTCGCCGCCGACGTTCTCGATCGGGCGGGCCCGACGGCGCCGGGCCTCACCGGGCTCCGGTTCACCTGTCTCGGCGTCCTCGTCATCGTCCGCCCCGGCCTCTTCGTCTGGATCGGACGCGAGGGCCGCCTGCGCCAGGACCTCCTCGTCAGCGAAGATCGGGACCTCGGCCCGTACCGCCAGGGCCAGTGCGTCGGAGGGGCGGGCGTCCACTTCGACCTGGATGCCGTCGCGCTCGAGGTGGATCCGGGCGTGGTAGGTCTCGTCGGCGAGCTCGGAGATCACGACCCGCTCCACGCGCACGCCGAGCCGCTCGAGGGCCGCCGCGAACAGGTCGTGGGTCAGCGGCCGCTCCGCCTGGAGGCCCTGGAGGCGCATCGCGATCGCGCTCGCCTCCCACGCGCCGATCCAGATCGGCAGGTACCGCTCCCCGACCGGATCCTTGAGGATCACCACGTGGCGGTTCGAGAGCATGTGGACCCGGACGCTCTCGATCTGCATCTCGACCAGCCCCGCCATGCGGGGATTATCCCATCGAGCCCGCCGACTGACCGCGCCACCGCGCCCCCACGCCGACGATCCGCAGCAGCAGCCCGATCGCGAGCCCGAACACGAACCCGCCGATGTGCGCGAAGAAGGCCACGCCGCCCTGGGCCGTCTCGGCGCCGAACGCCGCGACACCATTGAGCAGCTGGAGGCCGAACCAGAACCCGAGGACGATGATCGCGGGCACCTCGAGGAGCTGGTAGAAGAAGCCCAGGAATACGAGCGACAGGATCCGGGCGCCGGGGAACAGCACGATGTAGGCGCCCAGCGCCGCGGCGATCGCGCCGGATGCCCCGACGAGCGGGACGTCCGATTGGGGGTCGATGGCGACCTGGGCCAGCGCCGCCGCGACACCACCGGCGAGGTAGAACAGCAGGAACGGGATCGAGCCCAGCCGGTCCTCGACGTTGTTGCCGAAGATCCAGAGGAACAGCATGTTCCCGAGCAGGTGCAGCCAGCCCGCGTGCAGGAACATGCTCGAGAACATCCCGGCGACGGCCTGGCCGGCGAAATTCCCGGCCTCGAAGGCGGCGGTGATGTCCGCCGGCACCGCCGCCCACTGCCGGAAGAAGCGCTCGAGCGCAAGGTCGCCGCCCGTGGCGGTGATCGAAAGCTCGATCGCGAACGCCGCGAAGCAGGCGCCGATGAGCGCGAACGTGACGACCGGGGTCCGGCGGGTCGGGTTCCTGTCCCGGAGCGGGATCACTCCTCGGCGTCGGGCGAGGGTTCGCCCGAGCCGCCGGGCCCTGAGGACGCACCCGGCGCCAGCCCGGCCTCCAGGACCGCGCGGTGGAGCCCGGTCTTGGTGACCCAGACCACGACGTCCGGTTCGGACTCGATCCCCGGTTCGATGTAGAAGCTCCGGAAGTCCGCCCACTCGTCGCCGTCGCCGAGCCGGTACTGCGCAAGGAACGAGCCGTTGACCTTGGAGAGGGCCACGAGGCGGTCGCTCTCGGCATCGAAGCCGTAGATCGTCCCGGCGCGGCGCTCCGCGCCAGACCCCAGAAGCGTGAATGCCGGCTCGGCGCGAACGATCTCGTCGCCCGGCGCCACGGGCTCCCAGCCGGCGGCGTTGCCGTTCACGACTCGGAGGACCTGGCCGCCGTCGGCGAGCCAGATGTCGCCGTCGATATAGAGCGAGGTGATCCCGCTGACGTCGCGGGCCGCCCCGAGCCACTTGGTCGGCGCTGCCGGGAACCCGCCGCCGTCCGCGGCCGGCGAGTACCGGAGGATCTGCTCCGCGGACACGTCGACGACGTAGAAGTTGTAGAGGTTGGCCTCGCTGTCGCGGATGAACGTCCCGACGGCGAGGACGTCGGCGCCCCACTCCGACGCGCCGCTGACCCGGACACGGGTGATCGTGCCCTTGCCAGTGGTGTTCGCGGGGCGCCACCGCCAGACGACGTTCCTCGAGTCGATCATCAGGAGGTCGCGGCCCCCGACGGCCAGGAGCTTCGGCACGCCCTGCGTCTGGCCGGCCGCCTTGTTGCCCTCGCGGAAGATCACGCTGGCCTTCTCGTTCTTGAGGTCGATCCGGTAGACCGTCTCCGTCGCCGCATCGAGGACGAACGGCGCGCCATCGGGGCCCTTGACGACGGCCCGGAGGTCGACGACGGGCTCGTCGGGAAACTTGAAGAGCGTCGAGTCCCGCACGGCCGCCATCTTGTAGAGGCGATCGATGGCGCCGACGACCTGGTCGCGCAGCGGGTCGATCGTCGTCGCGGGGTAGGACCGGCTCGCCGTCACCAGCGACGTGTAGGCCTCCGCGAGCAGCTCGTCGGCGAGGCGAGGATCTGTCGTGACGAGGTCGATGCCGGGGGCGATGACACGTTTGAGGTTGTCCTTGACCCGATTCAGCGCCGCCTGGGCCGTGTCGAAGCTCTGGATCGCTGGCCCGGACGGCTTGCCGCCTCCGAGGACGAAGACGGCCGCGCCCAGGCCGCCGACCACGACGACCAGGGACAGGAGGGCCACGGCCGCGCGGCGCTGCATCTCGCGCCGGGCGCTGATGCGGCGTGACCCGCCGGTTTCGGGTCCCGCGCGCCGGGAGCATGTCCTGGACGCGGAGGAGGCCCCGGTAGAGTGCCCGCCCGAAGGCACCCCGGGCCCACCGCGCCCCGGACTGGGCCGCCGCGAACCCGCCGACGACCGTGTCGGCAAGCGGGATCGGCGAGCGGTCCGGCATGCCCGCGAGGGGCTCCGCGGGACGAACCGGAACGGGCACCACGCCGGCGCGGGACACGGCGATCTCGGCCGCCTCGATGATCAGGGCGCCGTCGCTGCCCGCGCCGCCCGAGGCCCGGAAGCGCGCGGTGATCTGCTCTGCCGCCGACTGCGGGATGGAGCGTGACGAGGGCGTCCTTGAGCGCGTCGGCACCGAGCGAGCCGACGACGTTCGGGGACACGAGGAGCAGCTGGTCGCCGACGTTGATCTCGCCGCGCCAGACGTCCGGCTCGATGTCCGGCGACGGCAGCCCGCGGTCGCGGTGCGGATCCGGAAGCGTCGAGAGACGCGCGCCGCGGTTGAGGTACGCCTCCGCCGGTCCGACCGTGCAGACGTACAGCTCGTTGTCGCGGACCACCGCAAGCCCGACGCCGATCGGGCCGGGGCCATTCCCGAGCGCGCCGCGCTCGCGGGCGTGGGCGAGGCGCTTGTTCGCGACCTGGATGGACTTGACGAGGCAGACCCGGATCCCCGCGGACTCGTCGTAGTAGTACTCGCTCCGGATCGAGTCGGCCACGAGGCGGGTGGCGTCGCGGGCCCGCGCTCCGGGGACGCGGGACGTCACCAGCAGGAAGAGATGGCCCTTGGTCCGCGTCTGGGCGCCCACGCGCGGCTCCACATGGAGCGCTGTGTCCGGCGAATCTGGGGCGCGCTCGGCGTCGGGGACGACACCGAGCTTCATCTGGAGCCGGTGGGCCACTGGGGTCCTCTGCCAGGTTGCTTGGTGGGGCGCGGATTATCGCACGGAGCCTGTGAGCCCCGGACTGACGATTGAGGTCTGGCGGGAGTTACGCGTGCGAGCTTCAGCGTCGCCGAACGGTGACCCGAAGCTGACGCACGGGAGCCCCGCCGGGTGCCCTCCGGAAGGCCGCCGCCAGGTCGTCGCTATACAGCAGCAGCTCCTGCCCGACGATCGGCGCGTCCGCCTCGACGACCAGGGTCTCGCCATCGACCTTCAGCGCCCGGCAGGCGCCGTGGGCGGCCGGCGCGAGCTCGGCCACGATCGCGTCGAAGGTCGCGACGGATCGGGCCCGCCGGAGCTCGTCCTCGAGGCCGAGCCGCGCGGCGGCCTTGGGCATCAGGTCGCCGATCCGCGACATCGGCCGGCGGCGGCGCGGCGCCTCGTCGGTCACGCGGTCTCGCGTGCCGAGGCCAGGAGCTGCGCCCCTGCGTCGCCGGTTCGGACCTCCCACGGTGTCGCGATCGCCCGCAGGCCGGGGTCGAGATCCTCCAGCGTGGTCGTCGTCACGAAGGCCTGGGGCAGGTCGGCGATCCGGCGGACGAGATGGCCGCGGCGGGCCGGGTCGAGCTCGGAGAACACGTCGTCGAGCAGGAGGAGCGGGGGCCGCCCGTCGCTCGCGGTCACCAGGTCGAGCTCGGCGAGCTTGAGGGCGAGGATCGCGGTCCGCTGCTGCCCGCGCGAGGCAAAGGCCGAGAGGTCCCGGCCGGCCATCGCGAAGGCGACGTCGTCACGGTGCGGCCCGACGAGGGTCGAGCCGTTCCAGAGCTCCTTCTCGGCCGTTTCGGCGAGGCGTCGGGCGAGTGCCTCTCGTGGCGTCTCGTCCGGTCCCGCCGGGGCGTTGGTCACGTACTCCAGGCCGAGCGCGCCGGCGCTCGCCTCCTCGGGCGCGATCTCCGCGTGGGCGGCGGCCAGCGGCGCCGCCAGGCGGCGGAGCAGCTCGTGGCGTGCGGCGACCACCGCGCCCCCGGCATCGAGGAACGGCAGGTCCCAGTAGCGCAGCTCCTCGCGTGACGCCGTCTCGTCGCGAATCGCGCGCAGGAGCCCGTTGCGCTGCTGGAGCGCCCGCCCATACGTCGCGAGGTCCGGGCCATACGACGGGAACAGGCTCGAGGCCAGCTGGTCGACGACGGCCCGCCGCAGCGACGGCGACCCCACGACCAGGAGCATGTCCTCCGGCGCGAACAGCACGACGCGGAGCCGCTCCGCGAGCGCCGACGCCCGCCGAGCGACGCCGTTGACCCGGATCCGCTTCCGCGCGCCCCCGGCCGCGGCGATCGATCCGGGCCGGACCAGGGCCACCTCGACCGCATCCGGGCCGGCATGCCCCTCGACCCGAGCCACGTCGGCGCCCCAGCGAACGAGCTCGGCGTCGGTGGTGGTCCGGTGCGAGGCGCCGCGCGCCAGCAGGACCATCGCCTCGAGGAGGCTGGTCTTCCCGGCCGCATTGGGCCCCCAAACGAGCTGCGGCCCCGCGCCGAACCTCGCATCGAGCGTGGCGTACGCCCGAAGGTCAGTCAGCTGGATGCGGGAGAGCACCGGTGGGAACCTCCGGGCGGCTCAGCCGCCCGTGTCAGCTCGTGGTGCGGACGGGCATGACGACGTGGACATATTGGTCGTCCCCGATCGGCTTGAACACGCCTGGCGCCAACGGTCCCTGCAGCTCCAGCGCGAACTGCTCCGCGGAGACCTTCTCGAGGACGTCGGCGAGGTACTTGGCGTTGAACGCGATCGACGTCCCGTCACCCTCGACCGCGGCCTCGACCTGGCCGACGTGGTCGCCGATCTCCGCGTTCGCGCTCACGGTGATCCCCGACTCGCCGTTGGAGGAGATCTGGAGCTTCACGATGTTGGCCGACTCATGGGCGATGAGCGCGGCGGGGCGCACGGCCCGGAGGAGCTCCTCGCGATCGAGGATCGCGCGGGTCGTGTGGGCCTTGGGCAGCACCGACTGGTAGTTCGGGAACTGGCCGTCGATCAGCCGGCTGACGAGGTCCACGCCCTCGAGGTGGAACAGGACCTGGTTCCGGCTCTGGGCGAGGACGACCTCGACCGGGTCGTCCGTGTCGCCGAGGATCCGCATGAGCTCGGTCAGGGCCCGTGCCGGCACCACGACGCTGATGTCGCTGACGGCGTCGAGGATCGGGATCGTCTTGACCGCGATCCGGTAGTTGTCGGCCGCGGCGAGGGTCACGGTGTCGCCCTCGAACCGGCACAGGACGCCGGTCAGGATGGGCCGGGCCTCATCGGTCGCCGCAGCGAAGGCCGTCTCCTCCAGGGCCCGTTTCAGGACGTTCTGGGCGATCCGGGTCGTCGGGCGCTCGCCGGTCGGCTGGATGGACGGGAACTCGTCGGCATCGATGCCCTTCACATGCGACTGGAACGGGCCGGCGCTCACGTGGAGCGTTTCGTTGGCGCCGGTCTCGAGGTCGATCCGCTGGCCGCCCGGGAGCGAGCTCACCAGGTCCGAGAGGAGGCGGGCCGGGACGGTCGTCGACCCATCGGTCTCGACCTTGCCCGCGACCCAGTACACGAGACCGATCTCGAGGTTGGTCGTGGTCAGGCGGAGGCCGCCGTCCTCGGTCTTGAGGAGGACGTTGGCGAGCACGGGCAGGGTGCTCCTGTTGGAGACGGCCCGGCTGACGACGGCGAGGCCGCGTGCCAGGTTCTCCTGCATCACCGAGAGCTTCACGTCAGGGCACTCCAAGGGCGGGGCGGGTCGAAGCGATGAACAGGTGCGCGTCGAGGTCTCGGCTGCGTCGCGCAGGGCTCCCGGGTCCCGCGAAGCCGTCTCAGGTCTCTGTGCGTATCTTCCCCTTTTTACGAAGGTCCGTCATCACCGTCATAACGGTGTGGAACCCGTGGACGGGCACGCTCCGGCCCGTTCGATCCGGCCGTGGACCATCCGGGCGACGCCGTGGACGCGACCACCCGGCTGGTGGACGGACCTGGGGTCCCGCGGTGGACGACTCGGGCCAGATCGCCATCCGGCCTTCTGACATCGAGTCGATTGTCCACGCCCTCGTGCCACCTGTCCGACATTGCACCCACATTGCGATTCCACCCCGGAGCGTGACGGATGCACCGGGTTCCCACCTGAAACCGCCGGACTGTGGACAACCGAGGGACCCGTGGCCGGTGGCGAGCGTCGCCCCGCCGGCGTCAGTCGGCGTAGATCAGCTCGCGGACGGCGGCGATCTCGCGGCGCAGCTCGTCGTTGCCGGCCGACTCGCGGGTGATCTTGTCGCAGGCGTGGAGCACGGTCGAGTGGTCGCGGTTGCCGAGCTCGGCGCCGATCCGGAGCAGGGAGACGTCGGTCTCCTCGCGCATCAGGAACATCGCGATCTGGCGCGGAACGACGATCGCCTTGTCGCGCTTCTGTCCGCGCAGGGCTTCCAGCGGCACGCTGTAGTACTCCGAGACCGCGATGGCGATCCGCTCCGGCGTGATCTGGCGCTTCTTGGGGTTGTAGAGGACGTTCGAGAGGACGGCCTGGGCCAGCTCGATCGAGATCGGCATGGCGCCCATCGAGGCGTACGCGACGATCCGGTTGAGGGCGCCCTCGAGCTCCCGGATGTTGCTGACGACCTTGCGAGCGATGAACTCGATCACGTCGGACGAGATCGGCACAGCGCCTTCCTCGGCCTTGGCCCGGAGGATCGCGATCCGGGTCTCCAGGTCCGGCGCCGTCAGGTCGGCGATGAGGCCCCACTCGAACCGGCTCCGGAGGCGCTCCTCGAGGGTGAGGATGGCCTTCGGCGGGCGGTCGGAGCTCAGGACGATCTGCTTGCCGTCCTCGTGGATCGCGTTGAACGTGTGGAAGAACTCTTCCTGCGTCCGCTCCTTGTCGGCGATGAACTGGATGTCGTCGATGAGGAGCAGGTCGATCCGCCGGTAGCGGGCCCGGAACTCGTCGATCTTGCCCTGCTGGATCGAGGTGATGAACTCGTTGGTGAACTTCTCGGAGGTGGCGTAGACGACCCGCTTCCGCGGGAACTTCGCCGCCACCTGGTTCCCGATGGCGTGCATCAGGTGGGTCTTGCCGAGGCCCACGCCGCCGTACAGGAACAGCGGGTTGTAGGCGTGGCCGGGGCGCTCCGCCACCGACAGGCTCGCCGCGTGGGCGAGGCGGTTGGCCGACCCGACGATGAAGTTCGAGAACGTGTAGCGCGGGTTGATGTTGCTCGTCCCGCCCTCGCCGCCGACGCGACCGGCCTCGACCCGGACCTGCGGCACCGGGCCGGTGGATCGCGGCGGCGGGCCGTCGTTCGACCGCGGGAGGAGGCCGGGCCCGACCGCGACGGGCGCCGCCGGCGCGCCGGCGACCTCGGCACCCGCGGGCGCTGCCATCTCCGTGCCGCCGCCGCCCTCGCCGTCCGCCGCGGGGTCCGACTCGACCGCCCCGACCACGAAGTCGACCTGGACGCCGTAGCCGACGATCCGGCCGAGCGTCTGGGAGATCAGGGAGCGGTAGCGGCTCTCCAGCCAGTCCTTGGCGAAGCCGTTGGGAACGGCGATCCGGAACCGGGTGTCGTCGACGTCGACGAGCGCGGTGTCACGCAGCCACGTCTCGAAGTTCGCCGGCGAGAGGGTTACCTGGAGCTCGCCGAGGGCAGCACGCCAGACATGCTTCGCGTCCATAGGTCGATGTGGACTCTCGTGTTCCGGGGCGACCGATACTGTTGCCGCGGGGGGTGAAAATGGGCACGCGACCGAGCGCTCGGGATGGCGGGTGAGCCGCTCGCCGGGCCATCGGGGGGCGAACGGTAGCACCGCCGCCAAGGGCTCGCAAGGCAAATTCGCGATACTCCCGGGGAGTATGCGGCTCTGCCCCCGCAGCGGTTCGCGAGCATACTGGACGAGGCCCGGAAGTGTCTGTTGCGGGCCGGTGGCGTGCACCGATCGTTTGACTGTCCGGATCGCCTCCACCTATGATCCGCCGGACGGAGAACGCGCCCGCCCGTGTACCGGGCGATCGGCGCGTTTACGTGCCTTCAGAGGGTCGACGACGGACGGGACCCCGGGGCCGGATGGAGAGGATCCCAGGCAGGCTCGATGAAGCAGACGTACCAGCCCAAGAAGCGTCACCGCGCCAGGGAGCACGGCTTTCGCGCCCGCATGAAGACGGCGGGCGGACGCCGCGTCCTGGCCGCGCGCCGGGCTCGCGGTCGCAAGCGCCTGTCGGCCTGACGGCCGGGCGCGGCCCCCGGCCGCGGCTCGAGATGCTCACCCGCCCGCACGACTTCGCCGCGCTCCAGGAGCGGGGGACGATCCGTTCGCACCCGCTCCTCTCCGCGAGGGTCCTTCGGACCGACCTCGCGACGACGCGATTCGGCCTCGCGACCAGTCGAGCCCTTGGCTCGGCCGTGGTCAGGAACCGCGTTCGCCGTCGGCTGCGGGAGGCGATCCGGTCGCTGCTCCCGTCGGTGCGGCCGGGCTGGGACGTGCTGGTGATCGCCAGGCCGGCGATCGTCCGCGCCGAGTACCGGGCCGTCGGCGATGCGCTCGCGCGGCTGCTCGGCCGGGCCGGCGTGGTGGCCGAGGGCCGCGAATGACCAACGTCGGGATCCTGTCACGGATCGGGATCGCGGCGATCCACGCCTATCGGTTCCTGTTCGCCTGGCTGCCCTCGAGCTGCCGCTACGAGCCGAGCTGCTCGCGCTACATGGAGCAGGCCATCACCCGCTACGGAATCTTCCGCGGCTACTGGATGGGCGTGAAGCGGATCGCTCGGTGCCACCCGGGCCACCCCGGCGGCTACGACCCGGTTCGATGACCGACGCTCGACCGGCGACCGACCGCATGGCCCTCGCGCGGCGCCTCCTGCTGATCGTCGGCGTCGTCTTCGCGGTGGCCATCGTGGCCGCGGCCTGCGACCCGATCCAGCCCTCGCTCGCGCCGGGCGCGACCGTGGCCCCGGGTGCCAGCCCGATCGCTGGCGCATCCGCGCCGCCGTCGGCTGCCCCGACCTCGACCCCCGCACCCACGCCGCTGATCGTGCGACCGGCCGAGATCAAGGCCGACCCGATCAGCCTCCTCGCGGCGCTCTTCAACCCGGTCTTCCAGGCGTTCCTGCTCCTCATGGTCGGGATCCACGTCTTCACCGGCTTCGACATGGGCATCTCGATCATCCTGACGACCCTCGTCGTCCGGACCGCGATGGTCCCGCTGATGCGCCGCCAGATGGTCTCGATGCGCCGGATGCAGTCCGTCGCGCCCGAGATCAAGGAGATCCAGCGGCGCTTCAAGGCCGACCGCGTCAAGCAGCAGCAGGCCACGATGGCCCTCTACAAGGAGCGAGGCATCAGCCAGGCCGGCTGCCTCGTCGCCCTCCTGCCGCTGCTCCTGATCCTGCCGATGTACCAGGTCGTCAGCGAGGGCCTGCGCGCCGCCGACCTCGTCGAATCGCTCAAGGTCTTCGGGGTCCAGCTCGTTCCGCTCACCTGTCCCCCGCCGGTCTTCACGACCCTGGCGGACGGGACGATGGGCTTCCAGCCCTGCATCGACCCGACCATCCCCTGGCTCGGCGGCATCCTCGCCAGCGGCCACCAGGGCCTCATCCCGTTCCCGTTCACGATCCCGATCGTCAACATGACCGGCATCTCGGTCTTCGCCCTGTTCTACACGGGGCTCCAGTTGGTCGCGTCCCGCATGGCCCTGCCCCCGCATGACCCGAACAACCCGCCGGATCAGAACGCCCGGACCCAGCGGGCCCTCGCGATCTGGATGCCGCTGATCACGATCCTCTACGGCAACATCATCCCGGTTGGGGTATTCCTGTACCTCATCGTGTCGACGATGTACCAGATCTTCCAGCAGTTCTTCACCACCGGCTGGGGCGGGATGTTCCCGCTCTTCGGCCGGACCCCGGCATTCGCCGTGGACCACCAACCGCGCTTCCCGGTCGCCGTGCCCACGGCGCCGACATCCACCAAGGGCCCGGCGGGAGCGCCGGCGCCCAAACCTGATCGGTCGACCCTGGACCGCGCGGCGTCGGCGGACGCAACGATCCGCCACCGCGGACGCCAGGGCCGGCGAGGGAGACGTCGATGAGCACGAGCGCCTACAAGGAGTTCACCGGCAAGTCCGTCGAGGAGGCCCTTCGCATCGCGCGCGAGGACTTCGGCGTCGGGCTCGATGACCTCGACTTCGAGATCCTGACCTCCGGCAGCCGAGGCGTCCTCGGCATGGGCGCGGAGCCGGCCCGCATCCTCGCGGCGCCGCGTTCCGAGCTCGGCGGCGCCGCCCCGAAGCGCGAGGCGGCCGCGCAGCGACCGCTGCCGCCCCCGCCGCCCCGCGACCGCGACGAGGATCGGCCCGGCCGGGGCTTCGATCGTGACCGAGGCGATCGCGGCGGCGATCGGGGCGGCTTCCGTGACCGTGGCCCACGCCGCGACGACCGCGGTGGCGGCTTCGGTGACCGTGGCCCGCGCCGCGAGGGCGGTGGGTTCGATCGTGACCGCGCTGGCTTCGGTGACCGTGGCCCGGGCCAGGACGACCGAGCCGATCGCAGCGGCGATCGGGGCGGGTTCGCCGATCGTGGTCCGCGGCGCGACGAGCGCCCGCGCGAGGATCGCCCACGTGAGGACCGGCCGGACGTCTCGGAGGGCGCACCCGAAGGCGCGCCGGTGATGGACGAGGGGATGAGCGAATCGCGTCCTCGCGAGGGGCGCCCGGACCGCGGTGACCGTGGTGATCGCGGCGGGTTCCGGGGTGGTGGCGACCGCGGCGACCGTGGCCCGCGCCGCTTCGAGGAACGGCCGCGCCGCGTCAGCAGTGACCTCTCGGAGCGCGAGGAGGCCGAGGTCGTGGCCGCCCGCGGCTCCGTCGCGTCGGAGCGAGCGGAGCTCGAGGCCGCCGAGGCGTCGCCCGAGGCGCTCGCCGCCGGCAAGGTGATCCTCGAGCAGCTGCTGGTTCACATCGGGTTCGATGCCCGGGTCGACGTCGAGACCGGCGAGACGAGCCGGCTCAACGTGCTCGGCGCGGAGACCGAGCGCGAGGAGCTCGGCGCCCTCATCGGGCGCAAGGGCGAGCGCCTCTCGGCCCTCCAGCACCTCGTGAACCTGATGCTCTCCCGCCAGATGGGTGCCTGGACGCGCGTCCTCGTCGACGTCGAGGACTACCGCGGCCGGCGCGAGCGCCAGCTCCGCGAGATCGCGGAGCGTGCGGCGGCGAAGGTCGTCGAGACCGGCAAGATGCTCCAGCTGGAGCCGATGCCGGCCCTCGAGCGACGCTGGATTCACCTCGCCCTCAAGGGCAACCCGGACGTCGCCACCCAGTCCATCGGCGAGGAGCCCAACCGCCGCATCGTGGTCCTGCCCCGCGCTTAGCCCGACTGATTCGGGGAACAGGCGCTACGCGGCCTGGAACCCTCGGAAGTTGAGCCGGGATCCGGCTTCGAAGAACGCCAGCGTTCGGCGCAGCGGTTCGTCGCGGCGGGAATCGCCTGCGGCGACGCGCCACACGACGCGGGCCAGCTCTTCGGCGCGGAGCATCAGCTCGCCCTCCGAACGCGGCACCGGGATGTCCGCGTAGCCGCGACGGTTCGTGGACCACGCGAGCGCATCCGCCGGCAGGCGCGGGATGACTGAGAACACCACGCGAGCGTGACCCGCCGCGAGCATCGTTCGCCCGTCGATCGCGTGCAGGCGCGATTGGTCGTGCGCGGCCTCCGCCTCGGCGGCGCGCGCGTCCGCGGTCCCGGGTCGGGCCGGCGCCACGATGCCCGCGCGCTGCACGAGCGCGCGCAGCTCCTCCGACGAGAACTGGCCGGTCCGGGCCAGCAGCACGAGGCCTTCGAGGACCGCGTCGACGTGGTCCAGCGCCTCGCGCGCCAGCACGTCCCTCGCCGGTCCCTCGCCCTCGCCCTCGTGGACGACCGCAACCAGCGCCGAGCGGGTTCGGCGGCAGGTGTCGAGCAGGTGGTCGAACGCGGGGAACCAGGACGGCTGGGGAAGCGGTCGGTCCGACGGTCCATCGACCATGGCGGCAGGATAGCCACGCCAGTCCAGCATTTGCCGTAGCCCGATCGGGCCCCTGCCTCTAGTCCGCCTTGCTGCCCTCCCGTGGGCGAGGACCGCCTTCTCGGGGCGTGAACAGGGTCAGCTGCATCCCGTCGGGCGCCCGGACGCGGGCGTTCCGATCGCCCCAGGGCGTCACCACGGGCTCGTGCTCCCGGGTCGCTCCGGCCTCGATCGCCTCGTTCGCCGCCGCAGCGGCGTCGTCGACATGGAGGGCCAGGCGAACCGCGCCGGACACCCGGCGCCCGACCTCGATGGCGTCGAGCGTCTCGGCCTGCACCGGGTCGAACAGCTCGAGCGTGGCCCGGCCGGCATCGAGGATGGTCCCGCGGCCGTTCGGGCGGTCCCACGACTCGACCTCGGGCATCCCGAGCGCATCCCGGTAGAACGCGACGGCGCTGTCGTAGCCCTCGACCGTGAGGGCAATGCGGAGCTCGTGGATTCTGGTCATGGCGCGTCGGTAGCAACTTGGACCTTCACACGACCCCTGGCTCGGCCAGACTGCTGCCATGACGACCGCTGACGCCCGCCCCGCCCTCGCCTCCTGGGGCGAGTTTGCCGCCGCCTCGCCGGACCTCGCCGCCGCGGGCGCCCGGCACCTCGATCGCGCGGAGGGCGCCGCCCTTCTCGCGACGGTTCGGGGCGCGGATGCCGCGCCGCGGATCCATCCCGTCACCGTGGGGATCGTGGAACGCGGGTTGTACGTGTTCCTGCTGGACTCGGCCAAACGCGCGGATCTCGAGACGGACGGCCGGTACGCGCTCCACGCCCACCAGGACCAGGCCGCGCCGGACGAGTTCTCGGTCCGCGGGCGGGCCTGGCTGATCCCGTCCGGCGATATTCGGGAGCGCGTCGCGTCGGGCTGGTTCTTCGAGGTCGACGACACGTACTGGCTGTTCGAGCTGCGGGTGCAGAGCGCGATCCTCGGCGAGCGCGGCGCGAACGAGTGGCCGCCCCGCTATCGGCGCTGGAGCGCGAGCGCCGCCACGTGACGCCCGAGTTCTGGCTCACGACCCTGATCGTCGTCGCCACGCCGGGAACCGGCGTGCTCTACACGATCGCGGCAGGCCTCTCGCGGGGCACGCGAGCGAGCGTCCTGGCGGCCTTTGCCTGCACGCTCGGGATCGTGCCCCACATGATCGCCGCGCTCACCGGCCTGGCGGCCCTGCTCCACGCGAGCGCCCTGGCCTTCGAAGTCCTGAAGTACCTCGGGGTGGCCTATCTCGTCTTCCTCGCGTGGCAGACCTGGCGCGACCGGACCGATCTCCGCGTCGAGGCCGCCGAGCCGCTGCCGGCGTGGCGTGTGATCACGACGGGCGTGCTCATCAACCTGCTGAACCCGAAGCTGACGATCTTCTTCTTCGCGTTCCTGCCCCAGTTCGTCCGGCCCACCGACATCGACGCCGTCCCCCGGATGCTCGGGCTGAGCGTCGCGTTCATGGCGGTGACGTTCGGCGTGTTCGTCGCGTACGGCGCCTTCGCGGCCGCGTTCCGCCGCCACGTCATCGAGCGGCCTCGGGTGATCGCCGTGCTCCGGCGAGGCTTCGCGGCGACGTACCTCGCCTTGGCCGCACGGCTGGCGGTCGAGCGACGCTAGGCCGCCCGTCCAGCGGGCAATCGGTGCCGCGCTCCTAGACTTCGGGCGTGAAGAAGATCGGGTTCCTGTCGTTCGGGCACTGGTCCGCATCGCCCCATTCGCAGGTGCGATCGGGCGCCGACGCGCTCATCCAGTCGATCGAGCTCGCTGAGGCGGTCGAGGACCTCGGTGCCGACGGCGCGTACTTCCGGGTCCACCACTTCGCCCAGCAGCTCGCCTCGCCGTTCCCGCTGCTCGCGGCGATCGGTGCCCGCACGAAGCGCATCGAGATCGGGACCGCCGTCATCGACATGCGCTACGAGAACCCGCTCTACATGGCCGAGGACGCCGGCGCCGCCGACCTCATCGCCGGGGGCCGGCTGCAGCTCGGGATCAGTCGCGGCTCTCCGGAGCAGGTGGTCGATGGGTTCCGCTACTTCGGCTACCAGCCCGCCGAGGACGACGCACCGGGCGCAAACCTGGCACGCCAGCACACCGAGGTCTTCCTCCAGGTCATCACCGGCGCCGGCTTCGCGCAGCCCAGCCCGAACCCGATGTTCCCGAACCCGCCCGGTCTCCTCCGTCCCGAGCCGCACTCGCCCGGGCTGCGCGACCGGATCTGGTGGGGCGCTGGCTCCCGCCCGACGGCGGAGTGGGCGGCCAAGGTCGGGCTGAACATGATGTCGTCGACCTTGATGACCGAGGACGCCGGCGTCCCCTTCCACGAGCTCCAGGCGGACCAGATCCGGATCTTCCGCGAGGCCTGGGCCGCGGCCGGACACCAGCGCGAGCCGCGCGTCTCGGTCAGCCGGTCGATCTTCGCCCTGGTGGACGACCGCGATCGGGCGTACTTCGGGCGGAGCGGCGAGGAGCGCGACAAGGTGGGCTACATCGACGCCCAGACGAAGGCGATCTTCGGGCGCTCCTACGCCGCGGAGCCCGACGTCCTCGTCAAGCAGCTCGCCGAGGACACCGCCATCCAGGCGGCGGACACGCTGCTCCTGACCGTCCCGAACCAGCTCGGCGTCGACTACAACGCCCACGCCGTCGAGTCGATCCTGAAGTACGTCGCACCGCAGCTCGGCTGGCGCTAGCCGGATCACCCGCCACGCTGGGACCGGCACAAGGCTGACCACACCGAGCGCCCGGACGCCGTGCTCCTGGGCCGGAAGAAGTGCGAGATCTGAGAGGGCTACTGGCCGGACCATGACTCGGGGCGACGCGGTCTCGCACGGCATCAACACCCACTTCGTCTCGGGCGCCCTCGAGGCCAGACGCACGACATGGAGCTGCTCGAGTCACGTTCG
This sequence comes from uncultured Chloroflexia bacterium, assembly GCA_963722105.1. Classification (GTDB taxonomy): domain Bacteria; phylum Chloroflexota; class Limnocylindria; order Limnocylindrales; family CSP1-4; genus UBA5189. The sequence goes on from CAVRKQ010000002.1 coordinate 126,002, forward strand.
TTCCCGGGCGGCTTCACGATGCTGACCTACCGCGGAACGGCCCGGCCCGCCTCGAAGAGGCCGCTCGATCCCGCCGATCGGATCTCCGTTTGGGCCGCGGTCGACCGGCGGTTAGGTGGAAGCACGGGACATCAGGGCCACGGTCGTGACGTAGAGTCGCGGCATGCTCGGGCGAACCATGGCGGGCGGCACAACCGGGACACGGAGGGTCCGACCCTAGACGCCATGCGAACCTTCGCCGGTCTTGCCGCCGCAGCCTTCATCACAGCCTTGCTCGGTGCTTGCGCCGTGGAACCGAGCCCGAGCCCGAGCGCGGGTCCGACGACCGTTCCGGTGAACCCGGAAGCCGCTGCGGACGCCGACCTTTTCGTGGTCGTCACTGCGGACGAGCTCGACACGCTCGTCGGCGTCGATGTCGAGAGCCGCAGCCTGACGCGATTGGCCGTCCTCCAGCCAAATCCGCGGCGGCCGGACCTCGCGGGCGGGATGGTCTCGGCGCCGATCCAGGCGGTGATCCTCACCGACCAAACCTCGCCCGACGCCCTGCTCTGGACGTCGACGTTTGGTGACACCGTCGTCCGGACGATCCACCGGGCGAGCGGCGAGCTGCTCGCATTCGATGCCCTGGGCGCGGGTGACGGCTGGATGCCGTTCCTGGCCGATGGGGTGCTCGGGTGGGCGACGGAGTCGGGTCTCCAGCAGCACCGGTTGGTCGGCGTCGGGGGCGCGTTCGAGATCGACCTGCCGGCCGAAGCTGCATTCGTCGTGGCCGGCCCGGGTGCCGATCGGATCACCGCCGTCGTGGAGCCCCCGTCCCTAACGGGATCGTGTTGCGACGACCACGACGTCGACGTGGTGGTCATCGACCTCGCCGACCAGACCGTCACCGAGCTCCCGATTGAGCCTTCGTACGTCGGCGGCATCTGGGCCGACGCGACGACGCTGGCGATCTCGGACTCCGGCTTGTCGCATCAGAGGATCCTGACGTGGACGATCGATGCCTCCGGCTCCAATCCCGACGCCGTTGCCGGCCTCGTCGAGGGGCCGACGCTGACGACAAGCGGCCCCGAACCGGCACTCCTCACTGGCGGCGAGGGCCTCATCGTCGCCTCGACGGGCAGATGGGATCGCCCGATTGTCGAGGCCGTCGACCTCGATTCGGAGGCTCCGCGCCTCATGCTCGAACTCGAGGAGTCCGGGAACATCCTGGCGATGTCCGTGCAGGGGTCGACGCTGGTCGTCCTGCAGGGCACCCAGCAGGACCCGCAGGTGCTCTTCATCGACATGAGCACCGAGGAAGTCGAATTCGGTCGGGCTCGGTGGCACCTCGCAAACGTCGTGGGTGGTGGCTCCCTAGGTCGGGCCCTGGGACTTGCCCGCCGCGAGTGCCCACCCGCTTGTGCAAGGTAGCTGGGCGAGTAGCGCTCGGCGGGCGTGCGGGCAGGTTGGTGGAGATGGGGGAGAGTCGAACTCCCCGTCCAGAGCCCTTCGACAGCGTCCACTACGAGCGTGTCCGATCATTTTCGTCAACCCCGGGGCCGAAGATCGGCACCCTGCCTCGGGGTCCAGTCACGTGCCCCTAGATCGGGCTTGACTCCGGACTACGCGACGCTCATCCGGGCTGCAGCCCCGCTGAATGACGCTTCCGCGGCCCGCGGGACGGGGGCCGTTTCTACGCTCACCTTACCGCCTAAGCGGCGAGGGCGAGAGTCGACTGCTTGTTGGCAGGTACTTCGTTTTGCCGCCGGTTTAACGAGGCCTGGCGACAACCTCGGCTCGCGTTCACTGACAACCAAACCCTGTCGAGACCACGCATCCCCACAGATCGAACGGTTGTTCGCGTTCGAGCGTACATTCTACCCGATGGCCGCCCGCGTTCAAGAATCCATGCCCGTCGAGGCGCTCCTGGACGGCTATCCGCCGCCACTGCTCGAGATCGCCGAGCGCCTCCGCGAGATCGTCCTGGCGGTAGCGCCGGACGCCACGGAGCGCGTGCGACCGGGCTGGAAGCTCATCGGCTACGACCTGCCGATCCGGCGGAACGGCGTGTTCTTCGCCTGGATCTGGCCCGAGGGCGTGCACGTCCACCTGGGCTTCCCGAACGGCGACCTCATGGACGATCCCCGTGGCGCGATGGACGGCGCGCGGATCGCGAAACGCGCCCGCTGGCTGACGTACGACGCCGGCTCCGTGATCGACGAGCCGCTCGCGACCTCGCTCGTCGACGAGGCCGTTCGCGTCGCGATGGTCCCGCGGTCGGTCTTCCTTCGGGGTCGGGTCTAGGGGCGGCTGGCGGCAGCGAGGAGCCGTCGGCGGCTAGCGACCGCGGTCTCCCTTGTCGTCCCGATCCGGCTCCCGCTCCGGCGCGCGCTGTGCGGCCGCGTGGGCCGTCGCGAACGCCCGGCCCTCATCGCCGTACTCCTCGAGGGCGCTGTTGAAGGCCTCGAGGAAGGCGTGCTTCTGGTGGGTCGAGTACTGGTCGACCTGCGCCTCCGGCAGGTCCGAGATGCTGCTGTATGGCATCGCTACCTCCGAAGGGTCATGCCGCCTTCCTCGCCTTCGTCCGGGTGCCGCGCAGTCGCGGCAGCAGCTCGGCCTCGGCAAATCGCAGGAAGCCCGCCTGGTCCGGCCCGACCTGGTGGAGGTAGACGTGGCTGAAGCCCGCGTCGAGGTAGGGCTGGATCCGAGCGGCGTGGAGCTCGGGATCCGGGCCGCACGCGATCTGCTCGGCGAGCGCGTCCTCGGTGACCAGCTTCGCCAGTGCCTCGAAGCTCGAGGGCAGCGGCAGCTCCTGGCCGTTGTCACCGGGGATGGCGGCCGTTGGCCACCATTCGAGGGCGGTCCGGCGCGCGGCGGCCTCGCTCTTCGCCCAGCAGACGGTGACCTGACCGACGCGCGGACCCTTCGATCCGAAGGCCTTGAGGACGGCCTTGTCCGGCGCGGTGGTGATGAGGCCGTCGCCGATCTTCCGGGCCAGCGCTGCCGTTTCCTCGCCGGCTGCGGCAATGAGGATCGGCGGCGGCTTGTCGGGCAGGGTGTACAGCCGGGCGCGGCTCACGCGGTAGAACTCGCCGTCGTGATCGATGAGGTCGCCCGTCCACAGCTCCCGGATCAGCCCGACGGCCTCCTCGAGCATCGCCGCGCGCATCGCGTGCTCCGGCCACGCGTCGCCGAGGACGTGCTCGTTGAGGTTCTCGCCGGTGCCCACACCGAACCAGAAGCGCCCGGGCAGCATGTCCGCGACCGTCGCGGCCGCCTGGGCGAGGATCGCGGGGTGGATCCGGACGCTCAGCGCGGTCACCCCGGTCCCAACCGTGATTCGGTCCGTCGCCTCGGCGATCCCGCCGAGGACGGACCAGGCGAACGGGCTCTGGCCCTGCTTGTCGGTCCACGGGTGGAAGTGGTCGGAGAGCATCGCGAACTCGAAGCCCGCCGCCTCTGCCCGGGCGGCGTTGGCGACGAGGTCGCGGGGTCGATGCTCCTCGCTGGAGAGCGCGTAGCCGAACTGCACGTTGGTAGCCATGGCGTGACCGTAGGCCGTCTCGCGCGACGGCCGAGCGATCCGACCGCGCGACCCGGTATCGCGGGCCTTGCAGTCGAATACGATCTGGCCCATGCGACTGACGCCCTGGGAGGAGGAGCGCCTCCTGCTCTTCGGGGCAGCCGAGCTGGCGCGCCGGCATCGCGAGGCAGGGATCGCGCTCAACGCCCCGGAGGTGGTCGCGCTCATCTGCGACGCGATGCTCGAGGCGGCGCGGGCCGGGAAGGGCTACGCGGAGGTGGAGGCGGCGGGTTTCGCCGCCGTGGCGCCGTCCGAGGTGCTGGCCGGAGTCCGGGAGCTCGTGGACCTGGTGAGCCTCGAGGTGCTCCTCGAGGACGGGACCCGGCTGATCTCGCTGGTCGATCCGCTGGGACGCGGGGCCGCGGCGGACCCACAAGGCCCAGGCGCCATCGTTCCCGCTCCGGAAAGCGCCCAATCAGGCAACGGCCGCGAGCACCTCCAGCTGACGGTTCGGAACACCTCCCGGCGCGTTGTCCGGGTCTCGTCCCACTTCCCCTTCGACAGGGTCAACGCGCGGCTCGAGTTCGACCGGCGCGCGGCGCGAGGGTACCGGCTGGACCTCGAGGCTGGGTCATCGGCGCGCTGGAGCCCCGGCGAGACGCGCCAGGTCCGGCTCGTCAGGTTCGGCGGCACCGGCGACGCACCCGCTGGAGGCACGGAGGCGTGAATCGCCTCTCCCCGGCGGAGCGCCGGGCGCGCTTCGGGCCCCAGCAGGGCGACCGCATCCGGCTCGGTGACACGGACCTCTGGATCGAGGTCGAGGAGGATCGCCAGGCGCGCGGCGACGAGCCGATCTGGGGCTATGCCAAGGACATCCGGCTGGGCATGGCCCAGTCGGGCGCCGCCGGTCCCTCGGAGCTCGACGCGGTCGTGGTCGGCGCGGTCGTGGTCGACCCGGCGATCGGCGTGATCAAGGCGGACATCGGGATCAAGGACGGCCGGATCGCGGGTGTCGGGCGCGCCGGCAACCCGGCGATCAGCGATGGCATCGACCTCGTCATCGGGCCGCACACGGCGCCGATCTCCGGGTACGGCCTGATCGCGACCCCGGGCGCGGTCGACAGCCACGTCCACACGGTCAGCCCGAACCTCATCCCGGCGGCCCTGTCCGGCGGCGTGACGACCCTGCTCACGGCCGGCTTCGACGAGCCCGCGGCGGCCATGGAGCGGACGCTCCGCGGTCTCGAGGGCTTCCCCGTGAACGTCGGGCTCCAGGCGAACGCCCGCTCGACTGATCCCGGGTCGCTCGCCTCGCTCCTCGAGGCCGGCGCTGTCGGGTTCAAGATCCACGAGGACTACGGCGCCTCGCCGGAGCTGATCGATGCGACCCTGCGCTTCGCCGACGCGCACGACGTCACCGTCAGCCTCCACACGGATGGGCTCCACGAGACCGCCGAGCTCGAGGACACGATCGCGGCGATCGCGGGCCGCACGGTCCACGCCTACCACGTCGAGGGTTCCGGCGGCGGCCACGTCCCGGACGTCATCGCCCTCGTCCGCGAGCCCAACGTCATCTGCTCATCGACGACGCCGACGATCCCGTGGGGCGTCTCAGCGGTCGACGAAGGCCTCGCGATGACGGTTCTCAACCACGGCGCGTCGTTCGCGGTCGAGGAGGACCTGGCGCTGATCCGCGAGCGGCTTCACCCGGCGACGATGGCCGCCGAGGGTCCGCTCCACGAGCTCGGCGCGATCCAGATCGTCAACTCGGACTCGCAGGGCATGGGCCGGATCGCGGAAACGCTCCGGCGGACCTTCCAGCTCGCTCACGCGATGCAGGCCTGGCGATCGACCGACGCGGGACGGGGCCATCCCGGCCTCCCCGACCTGCCGCTCGCCGCCGCCGACGGGCGACCGATCGCAGACAACGCCCGCGTGCTCCGCTACCTGGCCAAGGTCACGATCGAGCCGGCCATCGTCCATGGCGTCGCCGGGCACGTCGGCTCGCTGCGGCCCGGCCGGCTCGCCGACATCGTGCTCTGGAAGCCGGCGTACTTCGGGGCGAAGCCCGAGCTCGTGCTGAAGGGGGGCCACCCCGCCTGGTCGCCGCTTGGCGATGGCAACGCCACGGTCGAGCGCGCGGAACCGACGCGATTCGCGCCGGAGTGGGCGGGCCTGCAGCATGGCGCGCCGTCGGTCTCGGTGCTGTTCGTCTCGTCGTCCGCGGACGTGGCCCATGTCCGCCGCCGGCTGGACACCGGGCGCGAGATCCTCGCGATCGGCGGCTGCCGGGGCCTGACGCGGGACAGCCTCCTCCTGAATCGCGCCACCGCGTTGGTCGAGGTAGATCCGGGCAACGGGAGCGTCACGCTCGCCGGCCGCCCGCTCGAGACGCAGCCCCTGCGAGAGGTACCGCTGAACCGCCGCTACTTCCTGCGCTGACGCTGATCGCCCGCGTCAAGGCGGTCCGAGCCTGTGGGAGCTGGGGCAGCCGGTAACGCCGTGTCCCTCGCGGCGTGCCCCCGGGCCCGTCGGTGCCGGGGTTCCGGGCCCGCGTGCACACGCAATGTGCATCCTGTGGGCAAGGTCGCCATTTGATCCAGGTTGCGCGCGCCATTGCGTCGTCCGGGCCACGGGACGTCGGTCCGGCACGCTCAGCCAGCGCCGCTAGGACCCATCTCGAAGGCAGTCGTCAGGCGAAAGGTCCCATCAAGGCCTGAAATTGCACATATGGCGTGCACGTTGCTGACCAGGGGCCGCCCAGGCAACCCTGCGGATCAGCGCCCCTTGCCAGCGTCGGCGAGCTCCCGCTCGATCTCGCGCTTGGCGTCTCGGGTGGCGATCTCGCGCCGCCGGTCGTAGAGCTGCTTGCCCTTGCCGAGTCCCAGCTCGATCTTGGCCTTGCCGCGGGAGTTGATGTAGAGCTTGAGCGGGACCAGCGTCAGGCCCTTGGCCTTGGTCTTGCCCAGGAGCTGGTCGATCTGGTTGCGGTGGAGCAGGAGCTTCCGGTCGCGCTTCGGCTCGTGGTTCGTGCGATTGCCGGTCTCCCACGGGGCGATGTGGGCGCCGACGAGCCAGGCCTCACCGCGATCGATCCGGGCGAACGAGTCTGCGAGGTTGACCTTGCCGGCGCGGATCGACTTGATCTCCGTGCCGGAAAGTACGACGCCCGCCTCCATCGAGTCCTCGATCGAGGTACTCGTGGCGGGCGCGGCGGTTCAGGGCGACGGTCTTTTCCTGTGACATGGGATGCGAAGGCTACCTTCCCGAGAACGCACGAACGCCGGTCCCGAAGGACCGGCGTCCGGTTGCGGCTGCCACCCGCATCGAGTGACCGACTAGACGGCCATCTCCTGCGAGGTGGTGCAGCGACTGTGTTCTGACACTGCACATCACCTCCTTTCGTTCCCAGAAACCGTAGCCGAACTCGGCGTCGCGCGCAAGATGCCGCCGAAGGGCTCGGTCAGGCCGCCCGCTGCCATGCAGCAGCGCCGGTCGACGCCGAGGACCTCCAGCGCCTTGTCGAGCACCGGGTCCTCGCCCGGCGGCGTGTCCGCGGGGACGGCCACGGCGATGTCCGGCGTGAGCCCGACCTTGTGGATCCAGCGCTTGTTCGGCGTCAGCCACTTCCAGACGGTCAGCTTCACGCCGCCGAGCTCGCCGAGCCCGAGCCACTCCTGCACCGTGCCCTTGCCGAACGACGTCTCGCCGATCAGCTGGGCCCGCTTGGTGTCCTGGAGCGCCCCGGCGACGATCTCGCTCGCGGACGCGGTCCCGCGATCGATCAGCACGACGACCTGGATCGATGGATCCGTGGCGACGCCGCCGGCCTCCGCCTGGGTCTCGATCTGGCCGCCCTTCGCGTCCTCCTCCCAGAAGACCGGGCCCGACGCGATGAAGTCGCTCGAGACGGACCGTGCCGCGGTGATGAATCCGCCGGGGTTGCCTCGAAGGTCGAGCACAAGCTTCTTGATGCCCTTGTCGACATGGACCCGCATCGCCGCACGGAGCTCCTTCGCCCCGGCTTCGCTGAAGCCCGAGAGCCGGACGTAGCCGACCGTGCCGTCGGCCAGCTCGCGAGAGGTGACCTCGCGCCGCTGGATCTTCTCCCGGACGAGGGTGACGTCGAACTCTTCGAGGAGCTGGCGAGGCCCGGTGGTTGGCGCGGGAGCCGCCGACGCGCCGGGCGCCGCGGACGACGCGGGTGCGGACGACTTCGCCTCGAACCGCTGGATGTGGAGCTTGACCTCGGAGCCGGCCTTGCCCCGGACGCGGTCGCGCGCCTCGTCGGGGGTCAGGCCGTCGAGCCGCGAGCCGTCGACCATCAGGATGACGTCGCCGGGCTTCAGGCCGGCCTTCTCGGCCGGCGAGCCCTCGATCGGCGCGATGATCACCAGGAAGCACTCGGGACCGTAGGTACCGCAGTCGCTCGTGTTGCCGTTCGGATCGACGGACCCGATCTCGGCGCCGATCCCCTCGAACGTCCCCGAGATGTCGTCGAGCGTCTGCGTGTAGTCAACCGGGCTCAGGTACGACGAGTACGGATCGCCGACCGCCTCGACGAGGCCCTTGATGGCGCCCTCGATGAGCGTCGTGCGATCGACCGGCTCGAGCGGGTAGCGCTCGGTGATCGCGCTGTAGACGTTCCAGAACGGCTTCCAGGCCTCGAGCTCGGACACGGGCGTGCCGGCCGAGGTGGCGCCTTCGCGACCCAGCTGGTAGCCGGAGAGGAAGAGCGCGCCGCCGGCCATGACGGCCACGAGGACCATCGAGACGGCGAAGGGCCAGCCGCGCCGGCGCTCGACGGGCGGAGGCAGGACGGGCGTCAGGACCGGCTGGTCGAGGAGCCCGGTCGGCGCAGGGGATGGCGAAGCGCCCGGTCCGCTCGCGGCGGCCGGGTCGACAGGTTCATTGGGGAGCATCGGGGAGAACGGTTCCTCTCGAGTGGACCGGCGCTGGAACCGGGACGGCAAGCCTACAGCGATTGGCCTGTACGGCCCCCCGGCCCGATCGGATCGGGCGCTCGTCGACCCGCTATCGGATCAGGTACGTCCGGACCGAGACCCACGCGCCGACGACCCCGAGGCCCATCCCGGAACCGACGACCAGGGTGATGACGTCGCGCGAGATCGAGCCGACGTTGATCGGCAGGATCTGGAAGAACCCGACCATGAACCGCCCCAGCGGCTCCGCGGCGCCGAGCAGGACCGCCAGCGTGACGATGGCGCCGAGCAGGCCCACGAGGGCGCCCTCGAAGACGAACGGCCAGCGGATAAAGGCGTCGGAGGCGCCCACGAGGCGCATGACCTCGATCTCCTCGGCCCGGCCCAGCACCGCCAGTCGAATCGTGTTGATCACGATGAACAGGACGATGGCCCCGATGACGGCGAGCAGGAGCACGCCGAAGGTGCGCAGGAAGGTCGTGATCGAGACCAGCCGGTCGGTCGTGTCCTCGATGTTCTGGACGGTGGCGACGACGTCCTCGGCCTCGAGGTAGCCGGCCACGGTGCGGTAGTTCTCCGGCGACTCGAGCTTGACCTCGAGGCTGGCCGGGAGCGGATTCTCGGCGAGGAAGCTGGTCAGGTCGGGCTGGCCCTGGGCGGCGCGCTCCTCGCGGTAGCGGCGGAGCGCCTCGTCCTTCGAGATGTACTCGACCGTGGTGACCTCGGGCAGGTCCTCGAGCCGGGTTTGGAGCTCGCGGACCTCGAGCGCGGTCGTGCCGTCCTCGAGATCGGCGACCACGCCGACCTTGTCCTCGACGTAGGAGAGGCTCGCCAGGAACCCGGCCTGGATGATCCAGAAGCCGGCAAGCAGCAGGAGCATCAGCGTCATCGTCGCGGTGGCCGCGAGGCTCATCGCCGCGTTGCGCCAGAAGCCCTGCCAGGCTCGGCCGACGGAGAAGAAGAGGAAGGAGAACATCGTTCAGCCTGCCCGGTGGTAGCCGCCACCGACCTCGTCGCGGATGATCCGGCCTTCCTCGAGCGCGACGACGCGCTTGCGAAGGGCGGTCACCAGGTCGGAGTCGTGGGTGGCCATGAGCACGGTCACGCCGAGCTCGTTGATCCGGAGGAGCAGCTGGAGGATCTCCCAGCTGATGAGCGGGTCGAGGTTGCCGGTCGGCTCGTCGGCGATGACGATCCGCGGGTCGTGGACGAGGGCGCGGGCGATCGCCGTGCGCTGCTGCTCGCCGCCGGAGAGCTGGCTCGGGTACTGCTCGGCCTGGCGCGGTGAGCCCGACGAGCTTCAGGACTCGCTCAACCGCCGGACGGATCCGGCGCCGGGGCGTGCCGGTGACCTCGAGCGCGAAGGCGATGTTCTCGCGAACGTTCTTGGTCGGCAGCAGCTTGAAGTCCTGGAAGACGATCCCGATCTTGCGGCGGACGATCGGCACCTTACGCCGCGACAGCCGCGAGAGGTCGTCGCCATCGAGGATGACGCTGCCGGTCGTCGCGAGCTCGTCGCGGATGAGGAGCTTCATCAGGGTCGACTTGCCGGCGCCGGACGCGCCGACGAGGAACACGAAGTCGCCCTCCGGCACCACCAGGTCGACGTCCTTCAGGGCGTCGCGGCCGTTCGGGTAGGTCTTGGTGACGTCATTGAGGACGAGCACCGGGCGCCGGTTGTCGGCCGCCGCGCGGCCGTTGCCGCCCGCGGAGTCGGCACCGGGCCAGCCACGCTGGTCCGCCGCCGAGTCGAGGCGCTCAGGGGGGCGTTTGAGAGTCAACATCGGCTCACGATCGTCTCTGTACGGCAGGCCCCCGATCGATCGACGAAGCTGGGGACCACGTCGACGGGATTCTGGCAGGTGGTTCCAGAACGCAACAATGGCCCGATCAGATGAGGCCAGGTGACGTTGGTACGTATCTGGTGAAGTCGGCGTAGGGCTCTGACCAGCAGGCAATGATCGGAAAGCCCTCGAGGCGCAGGCCCGCCCGGATGCCTTCGGCGATGGCCTCGGTTGCCTGGCCACCGAGCCAGATCGAGGAGGCGCCCCGAGGTGGCACGGCCGTCAGGAGGTGGCCGATGACGGGGAACAGCAACGCCTCGTCGCGGACCGCGATAGGCCCGACCCGGCCGACCTCGGAGGTGTACCCGTAGCCCACGAGCCGGCCGCCCCGGTCGCGGTACCGCAGGAGCCACGGCCGCTCGCGGAGGTCGTAGGCGTGGTCCTGGGGGTGCGACCAGCCATTCAGCTCGAGGTCGAGGGCGTCCAGCTCCGCCTGCGCATCGGCGGCGAGGCGTCCGTCCGCGTCCGGTTCGGCCCGCGCGACGGTGATCCCGTCGGGCAGCGGTGGCGGCGTCCAGCCCTCCCGCGGCCGCCCGAGCAGGTTCAGGAACGGCATGCGCGGCACGATCCCGAACGAGGCATACAGGCCGTTCGAGACAGGCTGGGCGCTGTCCGTGCAGGTGGCGAGGCGTCGGCCGTCCCGCTCCTCGGGGAGGATCCGCCGGAGCAGGGCGCGTCCGAGGCCGCGCGCCTGGTCGGACGGCTCGACGAACAGCATCGAGAGGAACCACATCGGCCCCCGGTCCACCGCAGACCCGAAGGCCACGATCCGGGGCTTCCCGCCGCGGCCGCGCCGCTCCGCGACCTGGAAGCGCGTGGGGTCCGTGGCGAGGGTGTGGGCATGGAGGCGGAGCAGCCCGGGGTTCTCGACCGGCAGCGGCGGGAAGGCCATCCGCATCAGGTAGTCGTCGATGCCGACCCGATGGATCCGGCTGCACTCCGGGAGGTCTTCCTCCGTGGCGTGGCGGAAGGTGACCCCGTCCAGGCCCCGGGATCGGGAGCGCGACGGGGAGCGGCGAATCACGCCCCCGTGCCCTCCCCCTCGCCGCCCGTCGCGAGCCGCTCCAGCTCCGCCTGCATGAAGGTATCGAGGTCGCCGTCGAGGACCGCGGCCGTGTTCGACGTCTCGACCTGCGTCCGGAGGTCCTTGACCATCTGGTAGGGGTGCAGCACGTAGCTCCGGATCTGGTTGCCCCAGCCGGCCTCGACGTGCTCGCCGCGGAGCTGTTGCAGCTCGGCCTCCTTCTCCTCCAGCTGGCGCTCCAGGAGACGGGCCTTCAGCACCTTGATCGCCGTCTCCTTGTTCTGGGTCTGGGAGCGCTCGTTCTGTGACTGGGCGACGATCCCGGTCGGGAGATGGGTCAGCCGGACGGCCGAGTCGGTCTTGTTGACGTGCTGCCCGCCGGCCCCCTGCGAGCGATAGGTATCGACCCGGATCTGGTCCCAGTCGAGCTCGATCGGCGCGTCCTCGTCGGGCTCGGGCATGACCTCGACCAGGGCGAATGTCGTCTGGCGCCGGTTCTGGGCATCGAACGGGCTGATCCGCACCAGGCGGTGGACGCCCCGCTCCGCGCGCATCCAGCCGTAGGCGCCGCGGCCCTGGACGGCGAACGAGGCGCTCTTGATCCCCGCCTGCTCGCCCTCCTGCTGGTCGATGATCTCGGTCTTCCAGCGGTGGCGGTCCGCCCAGCGGACGTACATCCGCAGGAGCATCTCGGCCCAGTCCGTCGCCTCGGTGCCGCCGGCGCCGGCGCTGATGTTCACGATCGCGGGCCGCTCGTCGTACTCGCCGGAGAACAGCAGCTGCGTCCGCTCGCGGGCAAAGTCGCGCTCCAATGCCTCGACTGCCTTGTCCGCCTCGGCCTCCAGCTCGGCGTCGCCCGATTCCTGGGCCAGCTCGACCGTCGTCTCGAGGTCGCCCGCGCGCGTGAGGAGGCCCGTCCAGAGCTCGACGTCCGCCCGGATGCCGTCGGCTTCGCGCAGGACGTCCTGCGCGGCTCGGCTGTCGTCCCAGAAGCCCGGCTCCGACGCGCGCGCGTCGAGCTCGGTCAGTCGCGCCTGCTTGCCCGGGAGGTCAAAGACGCCCCGAGGTCGATCGGATCCGCTCCACCAGGTCGCGGACGCGTGCGGCGTCCACTAGTTCTTGGCGACCCGGAGGTCCTGGAGCAGGATCGGACGGAGCTCGATCAGCCGCAGGGCCGACTTGCTCCGGACGACCACGGGGTTCACGCAGGGGCAGTAGCCGTTGTGGGGGCAGACGCCGCAGTTGCCATCGCAATCGAGCGCGGCTGCGTAGCTGCAGTTGCGGCAATCACGTTCACAGGCGATCAGGTCGACGAAGGTCGTTTCCTCAGCCTGCTTCACGAATCCCTCTCGTAACGGCGGTCCCGGATTCGATTCGCGACGCTCGGCGCAGCCTCTGGCGCGATCGGCCGAGGAGGCGTTGGGCTATCGCGTGGGGGGTTTTCCGGAGTATAGGTGCCGGTTTTCGCCACGCCAAGGGGGAAAAACGCCGGACGGCGCCAACGGGCGCGGTTTCGAGCAATTCGCGGCTATGGAGCGCTGGAGATCGCGCTGTCGTCGATGAGCCGGCCGCCGCCGACGTAGTACGCGGCGAGACCCGCAAGCTCGTGCAGCAGCGCCTTCTGGTGGCGGATCGTGTCGCTGTCGGTGGGGCTGGTGAGCGTCGCCGACCCGAACGCCTGGATGCCCTGGTCGGAGGCCATCCGCAGCACCCGGAGCATGTGCGTCTTGTCGCTCACGAAGATCCCGGTGGTGAAGCCCTGCTGCCGGAAGATCGCGGCGACGGCCTCGATCGACTCCTGGGTCGTCCGGCCCCGGTCCTCGCCGAGGATCGCCTCGGCCGGCACGCCGTGGGCCATCGCCCAGGCCCGCGCGGTCGCGGCCTCGGTCGTCCGGTCCGCCGGGAGCTTGCCCCCGGTCACGACGAGGTAGCGCGCCAGCTTCTCGTGGTAGAGCTGCACGGCGTGCTCGAGGCGGGCCTGGAAGACGCCGCCGGGGATGCCGTTGAACTGGGCGGCACCCAGCACCACGATGGCATCCGCCGGCTGCCGTTCGTCAAGGGCACCCTGCGCGTCGATCCGGTAGGCCGCGTACACGAGGAGCGCCGCGGAGGCGACGAGCCCGGCCACGGCGACCTGGAAGACCGGGCGCAGGACGGAGCGGCCGGGGGTCACGTCAGGATCGGCGAGCGCGGATCAGCGGCCGTGGCACTTCTTGTACTTCAGCCCCGAGCCGCACCAGCACGCGTCGTTTCGGCCGATCTTGGCGCCGCTCGGCGTGTACCCCGGTCGCGCCTGCTGCCCGGCGCCCGCGCCGGCGCCGCCCGCCGCGACACCCGCCAGCCCGCCGCCCGTCCCGGTGCCCATCACGGGCCGCGCGGTGCCTGCCGTCCCGGAGACGCTGGGCCCCGACATGGTCCGTGTGCCGCTGCGTCCGCCCTGCCCGAAGCCCAGGGACCGCGCACCCGCGCCGCCACGCCCGGGCTGGCCCGGACCCGGCATCGCGAAGGCGCCGGAGGCCTGCGGCGGCTGCCGGTCGACGTTGACGCGGAAGATGGTGCTCGCGACCTGGTGGCGGATGAACCCCGAGAGCTCCTCGTAGAGGCCGAACGCCTCCTTCTTGAACTCGTTCAATGGGTCCTGCTGCGAGTAGCCCCGGAGGCCGATGCCCCGGCGCATGTCGTCGAGCTCGGTCAGGTGCTCGACCCAGAGGGTGTCGATGCTGCTGAGGAGCACGTACCGCTCGATCTTGGCCCAGAGCTCCGGGCCGACCTCGGCCTCCTTGGCCTCGAGCAGCTGGTCGGCGACCTCCTTGAGGTGCTCGCTGACCGCCCCGGCGGAGTGCCGATCGATGAGCTCGTGCGGGTCGACCTTGTCCTTCGGGAAGCCCATCCGGGTGAGCTCGACGACGAGCGCCGCGATGCCCTCCTCGGTCGCGGCGTCCGAGCCGGCGCCGAGGTGCCGCTCGGCGAGCTCCTCGAGGTCATCGTCGAGGAACGCCCGGATCGTCTCGGTCAGGTCCTCGTTGCGGAGGACCTTGTCGCGCTCGGCATAGATCGTCTCGCGCTGGCGGTTGATCACGTCGTCGAACTCGACGACGCGCTTCCGGATGTCGAAGTTGTAGCCCTCGACGCGGGTCTGGGCGCTCTCGATGGTCTTCCCGACCATGCCCGACTCGATGTAGCTGTCCTCGTCGAGCCCGAGGCGCTCCATGAGCCCGGTCACCCGGTCGTTCGCGAAGCGCTTCATGAGGTCGTCGTCGAGCGACAGGTAGAAGCGCGACGAGCCGGGATCGCCCTGGCGGCCGGCGCGGCCGCGGAGCTGGTTGTCGATCCGGCGGCTCTCGTGCCGCTCGGTGCCGATGATGTGGAGGCCGCCGGCCTGGACCACCCGCTCGTGGTCCTCGTCGGTGATCTTCCTGGCCTCCCCGAGCGCCGCATCGTAGGTGGCCTTGTCGACCTCGGCCGGGTTCAGGCCGCGCTTGTGGAGCAGGTCGGAGGCGAGGCCCGCCGGGTTGCCGCCCAGGAGGATGTCCGTCCCGCGGCCGGCCATGTTCGTGGCGATCGTGACCGACCCGGACTTGCCGGCCTGGGCGACGATCCCCGACTCCTTCTCGTGGAACTTGGCGTTCAGGACCTCGTGCTTGATCCCGCGACGCTGCATCAGGTCGCCGAGCCGCTCCGACTTCTCGACCGACACGGTGCCGACGAGGACCGGCCGACCGTCCTTCTGGAGCTCCTCGATCTCGTCGATCAGGGCGTTGAACTTGGCCTTCTCGTTGAGGTAGACGAGGTCGGTCTCGTCTTCGCGGACCATCAACCGGTGCGTCGGGATCGCGACGACCTCGAGCTGGTAGATCTTGTGGAACTCCTCGGCCTCGGTCATCGCCGTGCCGGTCATGCCGGCGAGCTTGTCGTAGAGGCGGAAGTAGTTCTGGAACGTGATCGTGGCCATCGTCACGCTCTCGCGCTGGACGCGCAGGCCCTCTTTGGCCTCGATCGCCTGGTGGAGACCCTCGCTCCAGCGCCGGCCCGGCATCTGGCGGCCCGTGAACTCGTCGACGATCACGATCTCGCCGTCCTTGACGATGTAGTCGCGGTCGCGCTTGTACAGGGCGTGCGCGCGAAGGGCCTGCTCGAAGTGCCGGGCAAAGCGCGGGTCGGAGTCGTAGAGGTTGTCGACACCGAGGAGCTTCTCGATCTTCTCGACGCCTTCCTCGGATGGCGAGACCGCCTTGTCCTTGAGGTCGATGAAGTAGTCGCCGTCGGGATCGTCGCCCTCGACCCAGTCCGCGCGGCGCTCGCGGAGGCGCGGGACGAGCTTGGCGAACGTGAAGTACAGGTCGCCCGACTCCTCGGCCTGCCCGGAGATGATCAGCGGCGTCCGGGCCTCGTCGATCAGGATGTTGTCGACCTCGTCGACGATCCCGAAGAACCGCTCGCGCTGGACCCGCTGCTCGAGCTCGGTGACCATGTTGTCGCGGAGGTAGTCGAACCCGAACTCGTTGTTCGTGCCGTAGGTGACGTCCGCGGCGTATGCCTCGCGGCGTGACACCGGCTTCAGGTTCACGAGCCGCTCGTCGTTCGTCGGGAAGCCCGGCTCGAAGACGTAGGACGCGGCGCCGCCGTCCGACTGCTGGCCCAGGATCATCCCGACCGAGAGGCCGAGGAAGTGGTAGATCGGGCCCATCCACTGCGGGTCGCGGCGGGCGAGGTAGTCGTTGACCGTGACGATGTGGACGCCGCGGCCGGCGATCGCGTTGAGGATCGCCGCCAGCGGAGCCACGAGGGTCTTGCCCTCGCCGGTCCGCATCTCGGCGATCTTGCCCTGGTGGAGCACGACGCCACCGATCAGCTGGACGTCGAAGTGGCGCATCCCGAGCGTCCGGACCATCGCCTCCCGGGCCATGGCGAAGGCCTCCGGGATCATGTCGTCGAGGCCCGCCTGGATCGCGGCGAGGTCGCGCCGGCGGCGGGCCTTGCCCAGCTCGCGACGGCGCTCGAGGTCGGGGTGGTGGAGCTCGTCGTCCGAGGGCTCCTCGGGGACGACGGTCTCGCGGAACTCGTCGCGAAGCGCCGTGAACCGCTCCCGGATCTCCGCATCGGAGAGGGCCTTGATCTCTTCCTCGAGATCGGTGGCCTCGTCGACGAACGGCTGGATCCGCTTCAGCTCACGGTCGTTCGAGTCGACGAACCGGGAAAGGAAACCAAGCATCGATGCCCAAGTATAGGTGCGACCTTCACGAGGCCCCAGCTGGCTCGTCTGCCTCGTCGCCCGGTGCCTGCGTCGTGGGCCTGTTGCGGCCAACCGTGCACGCCTGGTGTGCAAATTCGCGCTTTCGCAGCCTGATCGGACCTCGCCGCCTCTCCCGGCAGTCAATGCAAAAGGCCGGCTGGCCGTCATTCACGTTCACCGCCCCCGGAACTGGAGCGTCGTCCTCGCAAACCAACCGCTCCGAAGGGGCGAACGCCGTATCGATGCCCAGGACATGCACATTGAGCGTGCATCGACAGAGGCAAGGGTTTGGCCGCGCCGGCTGGACGGGCGCTAGAGCTCCTTCGCGAGCTCGAGCTCGTCCCGGAGCGGGATGCCGTCCTGGCCGATCGCCGAGATCGAAGGCTTGATCGTTCGGCGGAGCTCGTCGATGGCGCCGGCACGAAGCGTGGCGAGCCGCCAGCCGGCCTTCTGGTAGAGGGCGAGCGCCGCGATGTTGTCGTTCGTCGTCACGAGCCAGGCTCGCCGAACGCCCGCCTCGCGGAGCGCCACTTCGGCGGCGGCCAGCAGGGTCCGCCCAACGCCCCTGCCCTGCGCGAAGTCGTCGACCGCGAGGGCC
Organism: uncultured Chloroflexia bacterium; assembly: GCA_963722105.1. Classification (GTDB taxonomy): domain Bacteria; phylum Chloroflexota; class Limnocylindria; order Limnocylindrales; family CSP1-4; genus UBA5189. Next base: position 143,146 of record CAVRKQ010000002.1, read on the forward strand.
CGCACCTCTGCCGCGTCGCCGCTCGGCGCGATCAGCCACGTGACCAGGCCGATCGGGCGGTCGCCGGCGAGCGCCACGGAGCCGGAGCCGGCACCGCCTGCGAGGACGTCCACGAGCTCGCCGCGCCGCGCCTGCAGGCGGCCACCAAGGGCGCGGTCGAGGAACGCGTCAGCCCAGTCGAGATCCGCCGCCGCGAGCGGCCGGGTGACTAGACCGGGAAGTTCCAGAACCCGACCCCGTAGCCGAGGACGAGCAGCACGAACGTCGCGACGGCAAGGCTCGCCCAGAACGCGACCGCGACAACGCGGGACGTCGGGCGCATCTCGGGGTTGCCGATCTTCGGGAGCTTCTCGCCCCGCAGCGCCAGCCCCCAGCGCGGGGACCGGAGCTGGTCGCGATAGTCCGGCGCCGGGCCCGGCTCCGGCTTCAGCACGCCCCGCTCGTCGGGGCGATGGAGCTGGAGGCTCATCGATCCTCGCCCTCACCGGCGCTGGAGGCGGCCAACGATAAATCGGTCACGTCATCGGGCCCGTCGTCGCCATGGCCCGGCTCGATCCGGATGTCCAGCTTCCGCGCGATGCCGTCCTCCCACAGGAGCATCTCCTGGGTGAACTCGACCTCAGAGGAAAAAAGCGCACCCACGGACTCCCCTCGATGGATCCGCTTGATCGCCTCGCCGATGAGCGGCGCGATCGAGAGGGTGGTGATCTTGGGGATGCGCTTGCCGGCCGGCAGCGGCACGGTGTCGGTCAGGACGAGCTCGCGCAGCGCCGAGTCGCCGATCCGATCGACCGCGGCGCCCGACAGCACCCCGTGGGTCGCGCAGGCGTAGATCTCGGTGACGCCTTCGCGCGCCAGCGCGTTGACCGTCTCGATGAGCGTCCCCGCCGTGTCGACCTCGTCGTCGACGATGATCGCCCGCTTCCCGCGGACCTCGCCGATGACGTTGAGGAGCTCGGCCCGGTCGAGGTTGCCGACGCGCCGCTTCTCGATGATCGCGAGCGGGGCGTCGAGGAGCTCCGCGAAGGTGCGCGCTCGCTTCGCGAACCCGAGGTCGGTGACGACGACGAGGTCCTCGAGGTGCTTGTGCTTGAAGTAGTTCGAGAGGATGTGGACCGCGGTCAGCTCGTCGACCGGGATGTTGAAGAAGCCCTGGATCTGGCCCTGGTGGAGGTCCATCGTCAGGACCCGGTCCGCGCCGGCGACGCTGATCATGTCGGCGACGAGGCGGGCCGTGATCGGGACGCGGGGCTGGTCCTTCTTGTCAGAGCGGCCGTAGGCGTAGTACGGGAGCACGGCCGTGATCCGGCCCGCCGACGCCCGCTTGAAGGCGTCGATCATGATCAGCAGCTCCATGATCGAGTCGTTCACGGGGCTGTTCGTGGGCTGGACGATGAAGACGTCCTTCTCCCGGACGTTGTCCAGGATCTGCACGAAGATGTTCTCGTTCGCGAACTTGAAGACGTTGGCCGGGCCGGGTTCCATGCCGAGGTAGCGGCAGATCTTCCGGGCCAGGTCCGGGTTGGCGTTGCCGTGGTAGATCTGGAACTGGTCCGCGTACACCGGCGCGTCCTCCAGCCTGCCGAACCCGAGGTTCACGAACCCCCACCGACCGACGGAGGCTCGCCACCCGGACTGCCGTCCGGGCCGTCATTGTCGTCGGTGTCGCGTCCTTCCGCCAGCCCCGGCCGGAACGCCGCGATGCCGACCACCCGATCGCCCTCGTTGAGGCGCATGACGATCACGCCGCGCGCGTTCGGGGAGTAGCGGTTCACGGTCTCGAGCTCGGTCCGGACGACCTGGCCCTGGGCCGAGATCAGGACGAGCTCCTCGTCCAGCTCGGTGACCTGCTGGACCGCCGCGACGACGCCGGTCTTGCGGCCCTCGAGGCTGATGAGCCGGACGCCCTGACCGCCGCGATGCTTGATCCGGAACTCGTCGATCGAGACGCGCTTGCCGTAGCCCGTCTCGGAGAGGACGAGGAGGTCCGCACCGGGCTGGACGACGCTCATCGCGACGACCTCGTCGCCCTCCTTCTTGAGGAGGCGGATGCCGATGACGCCGCCGGCGTCGCGGCCCATCGCCCGGACCTCGTTCTCGTGGAACTTCGCGAGCATGCCCTGGGCCGTCGCGATGATGATGTCGTCCTCGCCGGTCGAGACGTCGACCCAGGCGAGCTCGTCCTTCTCGTCGAGGGTGATCGCCCGGATGCCCGTCGATCGGACGCGCTCGAACTGCTCGAGCGGCGTCTTCTTGATGATCCCGCGCCGGGTCGCGAGCACGAGGTACGAGCCCGCGGCGAACTCCGGCAGCGTGATCGTTGCCGTCGGGACCTCGCCGGCCTCGACCTGGACGCCCGGCATGTTGATGATCGGGAGGCCCTTGGCCTGGCGCGACGCGTCGGGGATCGCGTGGACCTTCGCCGAGAACACCCGGCCGCGGTTCGTGAAGAACAGCGCCCAGTCGTGGGTGTTCGCGACGAGGAGGTGCTCGACGGCGTCCTCCTCGCGGGTGACGTGGCCGATGATGCCCTTCCCGCCGCGGTGCTGGCGGCGGTACGTCGCAACCGGCTGGCGCTTGATGTAGCCGCGCTGGCTGATGGTGATGACGACGTCCTCGTCCGCGATCAGGTCCTCGTCGGTCAGCTCGCGCGACTCGCCGTCCTCGACGCGGGTCCGTCGGTCGCCGGCGTACTTGCGCTTCATCTCGGTGAGCTCGTCCTTGATGATCGAGAGGACGCGGGCGGAGTTCGCCAGGATGTCCTCGAGCTCCGCGATCTCCTGGATGACCGCGAGGTACTCGTCCTCGATCTTCTTGCGCTCGAGCGCGGCGAGGCGCGCGAGTCGCATGTCGAGGATCGCCTGGGCCTGCAGCTCGGAGAGCTTGAACCTCGTCATGAGGTTCGTCTTCGCGACCTCCGTGTCGGCGGAGGCGCGAATGGTCTTGATGACCTCGTCGAGGTTGTCGAGGGCGATCTTCAGGCCCTCGAGGATGTGGGCCCGGGCTCGGGCCTTGCCGAGGTCGTACTCGGTCCGGCGCCGGACGATCTCCTTGCGATGCTCGACGTGGTGGACCAGGACCGACTTCAGCGGCAGCGTCTGCGGCTGGCCGTCGACGAGCGCGAGCATGTTGGTGTTGAAGGTGCTCTGGAGCGCGGTGTGCTTGAACAGGTTGTTCAGCACCTTGTGCGGGTTCGCGTCGCGCTTGACTTCGATGTACATCCGCATGCCGTCGCGGTCCGACTCGTCACGGAGGTCGGAGATGCCATCGAGCTTCTTGTCCTTGACGAGGTCCGCGATCTTCTCGAGCAGGGCCGACTTGTTCACCTGGTACGGCAGCTCGGTGACGATGATCGCGATGCGGTCGCCCTTGACCTCCTCGAAGGCGCACTGGGCCCGCATCACGACCCGGCCGCGCCCGTGGGCGTACATCTGCCGGATCGCGTCGACCGTCTCCCAGTCGCCGGTGACGAGGTTGCGCTGGCGCTCGAACCGGAAGATCGTGCCGCCAGTCGGGAAGTCCGGGCCGCTCACGTACTGGCACAGCCCGTCGGAGGTGATGTCCGGGTCGTCGATCAGGGCGATCGTCGGCGTCCACGATCTCGCCCAGGTGGTGGGGCGGGATGTTCGTGGCCATGCCGACCGCGATGCCGGACGAGCCGTTGATGAGGAGGTTCGGGAGCTTGGCCGGGAGGACGCTCGGCTGCTGCTGCGTGCCGTCGTAGTTGTCCTCGAAGTCGACCGTCTCCTTGTCGATGTCGGCGAGCATCTCGACCGCCATCGCCGTGAGCCGGGCCTCCGTGTAGCGCATCGCCGCGGCCGCGTCACCGTCCACGGATCCGAAGTTGCCCTGGCCGTCGACCAGCGGATAGCGCAGCGAGAAGTCCTGGGCGAGCCGCACGAGAGCGTCGTACAGCGCGACGTCGCCGTGCGGGTGGTACTTGCCCATCACCTCGCCGACGATCGCCGCGCACTTGCGGTACGAGCTCGTGGCGGAGAGGCCCATCTCGCCCATCGTGAACAGGACCCGGCGATGGACCGGCTTCAGGCCATCACGGACGTCCGGCAGGGCGCGCGACACGATGACGCTCATCGCGTAGTCGAGGTACGAGACCTTCATCTCGTCCTCGATTCGCACGTTGCGGACCGTGCCCTGGTTGTCCGTCATCGGCCGGTGCTCCTCCGGGTGTCAGCGGTGGTCATGCGAGCGGTGGTCACGCGAGGGGTGGCTCCGGCATCGGTCGCCCGAGGCCCATGTCGGCGAAGCGGCTCGCGAGCTCCGCGGCCTTCGACGTCGACGGCGCATTCGGCTTTCGCCGGACCGTCCCCAGCTGCTCGCGGATGCGGGTCGCATCGACCCGGATCGAGCTTGGCGAGGCTGTCGCGGATCACCCAGGCGCGGTGTCCATCCTGGGTCTCTGTCGCGACGGCAGCCTCCGTCTCGAGGGCCCGGGTCGTGGCGTCGAGGTCGACGAGCGCCATCGAGCGGTAGGCCCACGACAGCGCCTTCTGGACGTCGGCCTCGGCGTCGCCGATGAGCGTCGCGAGCACCGCCAGGCCCTGCCGGGCGACGTCGGGCTCGCGGCCCGCGTTGCGGTTGACGGACGGCATCGTGGCAATCGTGGAGCCGACGAGCCGCCGCTCCCAGCGCGATGGGGAAACGGTCAGCTGCTCGAGCTCGGCCCAACGGTACGGCTCGGCGAGGATGCCCTTGCCGAACGGGTGCGCGAGCGTGTCGACGGTGATCCAGTCGTCGGCTCGACGCGCTGCGCGTCGGAGGAGCTGCCAGGTTCGCTCCGGCTCCCGCGGGAGCGTCCGCTGGAGGGTCGTGATCGCGAACCAGCGGGCCTCGCGCTCCGGCTCCCGCAGGAGCCGATCCGCGACGAGGAGGAGCTGGGATGTCGAGGCGCCGCGCGAGCCCTTCTCGAAGCCCTTGCGGAGCGCGACCTGGAGCGGCGTGCGGACGCCATGCGTCGGCCCGATGCCGGGAGCGACGAAGGTCTGGCCGGCGCGATAGTCGGGGTCGGCGAGCTCTCGGAAGGCGGCGGCGACGGCGGCGGCGAACCGCGCGGGATCGTCGAGGTCGGCGGCGAGCCGTCCCGGCCGATCGCGGTGGCCCGTGCCGCACGGTCGCGGACGAGCTCCGCAGCGCTGGCGGGGGCCGCGTCGGGCCGGCCAGCCGGAGGTCGCGGCGCGGCATCCGAGGCTCGACCGGTCGCCCCGTGTCGGTGGTATCGGCTGACTCGACGCATGCCGTAGCGGGCCTTGAGGCGCTCCAGCTGGTCGGGCGGAACCGCAATGAACGTCGATTCGCCGGTGGCGAGGACCTCGCCGGTCGCCGGGTCGAGAACCTTGCCCGCCGCGCGCATGGCTCGCCGGTCCTGTTGGACGACCCAGCCCTCGGCGCGGATCTGGCGGCCGGTCCTGATCGGGCGGCGGAAGGCCACGTTCAGTCGGGCCGTCACGCCCCACGTCCCGCGGCCGATCACGGCCCAGGCCATCACCTCGTCGAGGATCGTGCAGACGATGCCGCCGTGGGCGACGGCCTCCCAGCCCTGGAACGCCGGATCCAGCGTGAGCTCGGTCCACGACCCGTCGGGGCTCGTGTGGAGGTCGAGGTGCAGGCCGTGCTCGTTCAGCTCCCCGCAGGCGAAGCAATGATGGGGCTCGAACTCGAACGCACCGAGCGCGTCGCGGCGCTGCGGCCGGGTCGCGAGGACCTCAGATGTCAAGGTTTCGAACCTTGCGCGCCTCGGCCTTGATGAAGTCCTTCCGAGGCTCGACCTTCTCGCCCATCAGCCGCGTGAAGATCGCGTCGGCCTCGCCCGCATCCTCGATCTCCGTGCGCAGCAGGACGCGCGTCTCCGGGTTCATCGTGGTCTCCCAGAGCTGGTCCGCGTTCATCTCGCCGAGGCCCTTGAACCGCTGGACCGAGAGGTTCTTGACGTTGAACTCCTTGATGATCCGATCGCGCTCCTTCTCGGCTCTGCGCGTACTTGGTCACCTTGCCGGTCGAGATGCGGTACAGCGGCGGCTGGGCGATGTAGAGGTAGCCCGCCTCGATGACCTGGGGCATGTGGCGGTAGAAGAGCGTCAGGAGCAGCGTCCGAATGTGGGCGCCGTCCACGTCGGCGTCGGTCATGATGATGATCCGGTGGTATCGGAGCTTCGTGATGTCGAAGCTGTCGTCGATGCCCTCGATCCCGGCGCCGAGCGCGATGATCAGCGGCCGGATCGTTCTCGCTGGCGAGGATCTTGTCGAGGCGGGCCTTCTCGACGTTCAGGATCTTGCCCGCAGAGCGGCAGGATGGCCTGGAAGCGGCGATCGCGACCCTGCTTCGCCGAGCCGCCCGCGGAGTCGCCCTCGACGATGTAACAGCTCGCTGCGCGCCGGATCGCGCTCCTGGCAGTCGGCGAGCTTGCCGGGGAGGGACAGCCCATCGAGGGCGCCCTTGCGGATGACGAGGTCGCGCGCCTTGCGCGCCGCCTCGCGGGCGCGCGACGCGGTCAGGCACTTGTCGATGATCCGTCGGCCGTCGCCCGGGTTCTCCTCGAGGTACTGCATCAGGCTGTCGGCGACCGCGGCCTGGACCTGGCCCTTCACCTCGGCGTTGCCGAGCTTGGCCTTCGTCTGGCCCTCGAACTGGGGATCGGTCAGCTTGACGCTGATGACCGCCGTGAGGCCCTCGCGGACGTCGTCGCCGGAGAGGTTGGCTGTCTGAGCCCTTGAGCACCCCGGCCTTGCGCGCCCAGTCGTTGAGGGAGCTCGTCAGCGCGGCGCGGAAGCCGGTGACATGGGTCCCGCCGTCGACCGTGTTGATGTTGTTGGCGAAGGCGAGAACGTTCTCCGTGTAGGTGTCGTTGTACTGGAGGGCGACCTCGACCATCGTCGCGCCCTCGCGCCGCTCGACGTAGATCGGGCCGGTCGTGGAGCGCCTCCTTGTTTCGATTGAGGTGGCGCACGAACGACTGGAGGCCGCCCTCGAAGTAGAACGACCGCTCGCGGTCGGCGCGCTGGTCGATGAACGTGATCCAGACGCCCTTCGTCAGGTACGCCGACTCTCGAAGGCGCTGGCGTGATCGTCTCGAAGGAGTACTCGGTCGTCTCGAACATCTCCGGATCGGCCCGGAAGCGCGTCCGCGTGCCGTTGCGGTCGCCCTGCGGCCCGATTCGCTTGACGGGCCCGAGCGGCTTGCCGCGCTGGTATTCCTGGGTCCAGACGCTTCCGTTCGCATGCCGATTCGACGGCCAGCCATTCGGACAGCGCGTTCACGACGCTGATGCCGACCCCGTGGAGGCCGCCCGAGACCTTGTAGCCGCCGCCGCCGAACTTGCCGCCGGCGTGCAGCACCGTATGGACGACCTCGAGGGCGTCCTTGCCGGTTCGGTGCTTGCCGACCGGGATGCCGCGACCGTCGTCAATGACCTCGACGGTGCCGTCGGCCTCGATCGTGACCCAGATGTTCTTGGCGTGGCCGGCCATCGCCTCGTCGATCGAGTTGTCGACGACCTCCCAGACGAGGTGGTGGAGGCCGCGGACATCAGTCGAGCCGATGTACATGCCCGGACGGCGCCGAACCGCCTCCAGCCCTTCGAGGACCTGGATGCTCTCGGCGGTGTAGTCGGAACCGGCCTTGCCGCGCTTCTTTCCGGCCCCGTTCTTGCCATTGACGGCGCGGGTCGGGGCGACGGCGGCCTCCGCAGCCGCGGCGGTCACCTTCGTTCGAGACTCGGTCACTCCGCCCCTCCCACGAGCCGCTGGTAGATCCGGGCGAGCTCGTCGTCGCCGAAGTACTCGATCACGATCCTGCCGCCGCGCCGGGTCCGGGCGAGCCGAACCTTGGTCCCGAGCGCCCGCCGCAGGTCCTCCTCGACGCGCTCGATCTCCGGATCGGCGACCTTCGCCGCGCCATTCGTCTCGACGATCCGGGGCTCTCGAACGCGGCGCACGAGCTCCTCGACCTGCCGGACGGAGAGCTCGCCCTCGATGATCGACTCGAGGGCGCGTGGCTGCGCCTCGACGGGCAGGCCTCCGAGCGCGCGCGCGTGGCCCTCCGAGATCCGGCCCTCGACGATGGCGTCCTGCACGCCCTGGTGCAGGTCGAGGAGGCGGAGCGTGTTCGCAACGGTCGACCTCGCCCGGCCGACGCGGGTCGCCAGGTCCTCCTGGCTGAACGAGAACTCCTCGATCAGCTGGCGGTAGGCGCGCGCCGCCTCGATCGGGTCGAGGTCCTCGCGCTGGAGGTTCTCGACGAGGGCGAGCTCGAGCTGCTGCCGATCGGCCAGCTGCCGCACGAGCGCCGGGATGCGCTCCAGGCCGGCCAACCGTGCCGCTCGGACGCGCCGCTCGCCGGCGACGAGCTGGTAGCCGTCGATGGTCTCGGTCACGAGGATCGGCTGGATCACGCCGTGCTGGCGGATGCTCTCGGCAAGCGCGGCCAGGGCTTCGTCGTCCATGCGCAGACGGGGCTGGCGGGGGTTCTCGCGGATGCGCGCGAGCGGGATCTCGATGGAGCCGTTGGACGTCGCGGAGCGCTGCGGGATCAGCGCGGCCAAGCCGCGCCCGAGGCCCTGCGGACGGTCGCTTCGAACGGTCATGCCAGCACCGCCTCGACGGGGGCGTCTTCGAAGGGCGCAGCCACGCCGAACGGGGCAGCGACACCGCTGACACCTGCCTCCGCGTGGGCGACCGAGGTGGGCGGCGTTCCGGCCGTGTGGACGCTCCCGGGCCGCTCGTCTCTCGCGCGGATCTCATCGGCGAGCTCGCGGTATGCCTCCGCGCCGCGCGAACCGGGCGCGTACAGGTGGATCGGCAGGCCGTGGCTCGGCGCCTCGGAGAGCCGCACCGCCCGCGGGATCACGGTGTCGTAGACGCGATCGCCGAGATGGCGCCGAACCTCCTCGCCGACCTGGGCGCTGAGGCGCGTCCGGGCGTCGAACATCGTGAGGACCGCACCTTTGACCTCGAGTCGGGGGTTCAGGTGATCGGTCACGAGCCGGATCGTCGCGAGCAGCTGTCCCAGGCCTTCGAGTGCGAAGTACTCGCATTGGATCGGAATCGAGCGCGGAGTCGGCGGCAGTGAGCGCGTTGATCGTGAGGAGCCCCAGCGATGGCGGGCAATCGATCAGGAGGTAGTCGTACCGCTTCCTGAGTGGGTCCAGCAATGCCGCGAGCCGCCGCTCGCGCTGCTCGATCGGCGTCAGCTCGACTTCCGCACCGGCAAGCGCAATCGACGACGGGATCAGCGTGACCCCGTCGACGGCGGTATCGATCGCGAGCTCTTCGAGCTCGACCTGGTCGATGACGGCGTCGTAGACGGATCGATCACGGGCTCGGTCGATCCCGAAGCCGCTCGTGGCATTGCCCTGCGGATCGAGATCGATGACGAGCACCCGGTCGCCGGCGAGGGCCAGGTAGCTGGCCAAATTGACAACCGTCGTGGTCTTTCCGACGCCGCCCTTCTGGTTGGCACAGGCGATCGTCTCGCCCACCTCAGGTGGTCGTCCGGCGTTCATTCACAGGTGTCAATTCTACCATCTGGAGGGCTCCGACTCCTTCCCGACAGCACCGTCGCCGCCGGTTTCCGGCAGTGTGCGAATCGCTGGTGCACAGGTGCTTACCAGCGGATTTGCCCGCGCTTGGCCGGCAGCTGCGGGCCAAGGCGTGTTTCACGTGAAACGCCGCCCCCTGCGGCCCTGGCCCGCATGGTTGCCCGGGCATGTTTCACGTGAAACGCGAGCCGCCATCAGTCCCTTGTCGCATGCGTCATCTGCGCCATTGCCCGTTCGGAGGGGCACGTGGGATACTTCGCAAACGACGCGGCAATGCCGACCGCTCGTCGCCGCGAGGGCTCAGTTTCGCGAGCGACCCCTCCGCCCGCCGAGGACCGATCGCAGTTTCATGGGCCTTCTCTTCGCTGCGATCGGTGCCACCGTCGCCGCGCTTTTCGAAGCGTCGCTCGTGCCATACATCGCACAGGGCGAGGCGGCCCCGCATCCCCTCCTGATCGGAGGGGTGATCTGGACCATCGCCGCAGGAATTGACCGGGGGATCACGTGGGCGTTCGTCGGAGGGCTCGTTCTTGACTCGCTGCTCGGCCGCCCCCTCGGCGGGTCCGCGTTGGCATTGCTTGCTCGCCGTCGGCGGCGCGGCGCTCATCGCTCGACCGTTCCCGCGCCTCCGCCTTGTCGCTCCTGTCGTCGCCGTTCCCATCCTGAGCATCGTCTACAGCATGGTTCTCGTCGGCGTCACGATCGCGGTTCAGCCGGGCTTCTCGTATCCGGACCCGATCGGCTCATTCCTGCCCGACGCGCTCTACGACGCCCTGATCGGCATCTTTGTCGGGCCGCTCGCCATCACGCTCCGCGACAAGCGGAACGTCGTCGAACGGGCTGAGTGGTAGGGCAGCCATGAGCAGCCGCTACCTCGACGGCCGCCCGATTCCGCCGCCATCCCGGCTTCGGTTCCTCGCGTTCGGTCTTGCCGTCGTGCTCGGCGCGGCCGCCCTCTCGGCCCGGCTGTTCGCGATCCAGGTCGCGGCTACGACGCCCTACGCCGCACTCGCCGCGGGCACGCGCGACGGTCCTCGAGGCGCTGCCCTCGACCCGCGGCGTCATCTACGACCGGAATGGCACGCCGCTCGTCTCGAACACGGCGTCCTACAGCGTGAAGATCCGGTCCTCGGAGCTGCCCGAATCGCGCCGCACCGAGGTCGTCAACACGCTCGCGGCCCTCGTTGGCATGGATCCAGCCGACATCAACGTTGCCATCGACTCGAACCCCGGCTCCCGCTACGACACGGTCCGCGTCGCCCAGGACGTCGAGCCCGAGGTCGCCGGCTTCATCGCCGAGTCGACTGCCCAGCTGCCGGGCGTGGAGGTCGCGGTCGAGACGCGGCGCAACTACGAGCTGGGACCTCTCGTTTCACAGGTGCTGGGGTACACGGGACCGATCAGCGGCGAGGAGCTCGCCGACCTGAAGGACGATGGCTACCAGCCCGACGATCTCTTGGGCCGCGCCGGCGTCGAAGCGACGTACGAGTCGATGCCCTCCGCGGCGAGTACGGGCTCCAGACGGTGCAGCGCGATGCCGCCGGCAGGCCGATCCAGGTGCTGCGGACCGATCGACCGCCGGTCGCCGGCAGCTCCCTTCGCCTCACGATCGACGTCGAAGCCCAGAAGAATGCCGAGAAGGCCATGCGCTGGGGCATGCGGCAGGCCGGAATGAAGCGCGGCGTCGTGATCGTGATGAACCCGCAGAACGGGCGAGATCCTGGCGATGGTCAGCCTCCCGAGCTACGACAACAACATCTTCAGCGAGGGCATCAGCCCGACCGAGTACAAGAAGCTCCTGAACGATCCAGAGAAGCCACTCGTCAACCACGCGATCAGCGACCAATACCCGCCTGGATCGACGTACAAGCTGGTCGCCGGGACCGGCCTCCTGGCCGACGGCAAGATCACGGCCTCGACGCGGATCCGAACGGCCGGCTACCTGTCCCTCGGCGGCTTCAAGTTCCGCGACTGGAATGGCCGCGGGTTTGGGCTCTGCAACATCTACTGCGGCTTCGGCCATTCGAGCGACACGTTCTTCTACCAGGCCGCTGCGATGCTCGGCATTGACCGGCACGGCTACTGGGGCAAGCAGTACGGGTTCGGGTCACCCACGGAGATCGACCTGCCGGCCGAGGCAAGCGGCGTCGTCCCGACGAACAAGTGGAAGCGGGACACGCTCGGCCTGCCGATCTACCCGGGCGAGGTCTACCTCGCGGGCATCGGCCAGGGCTATGTGGCCGTTACGCCGCTCCAGCTCCTGAACGCCTACTGCGCGCTCGCGAACGGCGGGACGCTGTACAAGCCGCACGTCGTCGACGAGATCATCGGCCCCGACGGCACCGTGACGAAGGTCGAGCCAGAGGTGCTCCACGAGGTCGACGCTCCCGCGAGCGCGCTCCGGATCATGCGGCGGGCGGGCCGGAACATGGTCGTCATCCGCCACACCTACAACCTCGTCGACCTGCCGATCGTCATCGCCGGCAAGACGGGCACCGCCCAGTTCGGCACGCCGGACCACCGCGGCGTCCACCCCTTCCACTCGTGGTTCGCGGGCTTCGTGCCGAAGGACCCGTACAAGAAGGCCTCGGACCCGAACGGCTGGAAGGCGGTCCAGCGAACCGACTCCGAGCTCGCCGTCCTCGTCTTTGCGTACAACTCAGGCACCGTGGGCAACGCGGCAACCGAGATCGCCAAGTACTACTTCCAGCTGCACTTCGACATCAAGAAGGATTACCGGAACGCGTACCTCCTGAAGCGCGGCAACTTCTACGGAATGCGGTAGGTCCACCGGATGAGCATCGTCAGCGCCCGCGCCTCACGCCCGAACCACTGGACGGCGGCGCGCGTCAGCGTGGTCTGGCGGAACTTCGACGTGCAGCTCATGACGTACGCGGCGCTCCTGCTCGCGTTCGGGCTCGCGATGGCCTACAGCAACACAGCCACGGCGGGTCTCGGGGTCTTCGATGGCGGGTCGGTCTTCCTTCGGGCATTGATGTGGACCGCGATCGCGGTGGCCGTCTCGCTCGTCGCGACGGCCTTCGACTACCACTGGCTGAAGACGTTTGCCTGGCCGCTCTACATCGTCCAGCTCGGCCTGCTCGTCGTGACGCTCGCGATCGGCGGCGGCGTCGGGGGAACATCGCGTTGGGTGTCGGTGTTCGGGCTGCAGTTCCAGTTCAGCGAGCTGGCGAAGGTCCTCATGATCGTCGTGCTCGCGAACTACCTCGGCAGCCGGATCGGGCGGCTCGGATCGATCTGGTCGATCGCCGGCGCAGGGATCCTCGCCGGGCCACCGTTCCTGCTCGTCCTGCTCCAGCCGGATCTCGGCACGGCGCTCGTCTTTGGGGCCATCCTCGCGGCCACGCTGTTCATGTCGGGCGCCAGCCTCCGCTGGCTCGGGGTCCTGGTCGGAGCAGCGATCGCCGCCTTCCCGTTCGTATGGACCTACGTCCTTGCCGACTACCAGAAGGCCCGGCTTACCTCGTTCCTCGACCCGCTCGCCGACATCCAGGGCAGCGGCTACCAGCTCTACCAGGCCCAGATCGCTGTCGGGTCAGGCGGCTGGTTCGGCAAGGGGCTCACGAACGGCGCCCAGAACGCCATGGGCCTGCTCCCGGTCCAGGACACGGACTTCGTCTTCGCCATCCTCGCCGAGGAGGTCGGATTCGTCGGTGCGAGCGTCGTGCTCCTGCTGTTCGTCGCACTGCTGTGGCGCGTGCTCGCGGCCGGATGGCGCTCGAAGGATCCGTTCGGGACGATCTTCGCCTGCGGCGTCGCCGCGATGCTCCTCTTCCAGGTCTTCGTGAACGTTGGGATGGTGATCGGGATCATGCCGATCACCGGGATCCCGCTGCCCTTCATCAGCCACGGCGGCGCGTCGCTGATCAGCATCGCCCTGGCACTCGGAATCCTGCAGAGCATCAACATCCGCCAGGGTCGAGCCGAGTGGTAGCCCTACGGCTGAGCCCGAAGGACGCGTGAACGCGACGCGTATGCTTCCCATCCGCATGGTTGGGAGGGCAATTGCAGCGACTACTCCAGGTAGTCCTGACGGCATGGCGTGAGGCGGATCGAGTCGCCGCTGAGCGTCCCGAGGGATCACGGGAGCATGCGGCAGCACTGGTCGCTGCCGACCGGCTGCGGGTGTTGTACACGCAGCTCGTGGAGTCGGCGAAGGCAGACAACGACACCTCCGCGCTCGGGGGTCTGACCCCAGGTCCAGGCTCAATCTGAACACTGCCGCCTGGCGCTCACGGACGTTGACGCAGCCTGAGCATCGGCCCACGCTGAGGGACATGCCAAAGACAGCTACAGGCCGCTTCCGGTTCGCGTTCGTGCTGCTCGGCAGCGTCGTGATCGTTGGCCTGCTGCTGTGGTTCGCGGGACCGATCATCGAGCCCGTCCGGTTCGGCGGGTTCGCGCTCTGATCCCAACGCGGGGATACACAGTCGATCTCACTGCGACTCGATTGACGCTCATCTGGCTCTGACCGTACAATCCCCGATCTTGCCTCGGCGATTCGAGGCGTCCTTTCCTGTCCACCAGGCCGCGGTCGTCGCCGCGCGACCGCAAGCACGCCCAGGGGTTCCATGTACGCAGTCATCGAGACCGGCGGAAAGCAATATCGCGTCGAGGTCGGCACCGAGCTCGAGGTCGAGCTCCTCCCGGCCAGCCCGGGCGAGACGATCGCCTTCGACCGCGTCCTCCTGATCGCCGACGGCGAGACCGCCGCGATCGGAACACCGGTCGTGGCCAACGGCTCGGTCGCGGGCGAGATCCTTCGCCGGGACCGCGGCGAGAAGCTCATCAGCTTCAAGTACCGCCCCAAGGCACGCAGCCGCGTCAAGAAGGGCCACCGCCAGGAGCTGACGGTCGTCCGGATCAGCGACATCGTCCTCGACGGCAAGAGCGCCGCCAAGGAGGTCGCGAAGGCCGACGAGGCGCGACGCACCGAGCGCCAGAAGCTCGAGGACGCCGCTCGCCGCCAGGCCGAGCAGGACGCGGCCCTCGCCGCGAAGCTTGCCGCCGACCAGCCTGCCAAGGCCGAAACGACCAAGGCCGGCGCGAAGACCGAGTCCAAGGCCGACGCGAAGGCCGAGACGAAGAGCGAGACCAGGACAACGGCCAAGCGGAGCACCGCCAAGGCCGATACCACCGAGAGCGGGGCCGCGAAGAAGGCCTCCGCCAGCAAGACCACCAAGAGCGACGCGCCCGCCAAGGCGCCCCGCGCTCGCAAGACGGACGAGGGCTAGGAAATGGCACACAAGAAGGCCGGCGGCTCGGTCAAGAACGGCCGCGACAGCGCCGGCCAGCGACTCGGGATCAAGGCCGGTGACGGGCAGGCCGTGCAGGCCGGGGCGATCATCGTCCGCCAGCGCGGCATGACGTTCCTCGCGGGTCCGGGCACGGACCTCGGCGGCGACTACACGCTGTTCGCGACCACCGCGGGCAACGTCAAGTTCGAGCACGCCCGGAAGGACAAGAAGCGCGTCCGGGTCATCCCGGCGGCGGTCGAGGCGGCGAAGACGGCATGAAGCCCGAGATCCATCCCAAGTACTTCGAATCGAAGGTCCACTGCGGCTCCTGCGGGCGCGAGTGGGTCGTGGGCTCGACGCGCCCCGAGCTCCGGGTCGACGTCTGCGGCAACTGCCACCCGTTCTACACGGGCACGCAGAACATCATCGACACGGCGGGCCAGGTCGAGCGGTTCCAGAAGCGGTTGGAGCGGCAGGTCCGCGCCTAGGTGCTCGACCGGGCGCGCCCTGCGGTGCCCGCCGACCCTCCCGGAGCGAACTGACGCAGTTCCGGGGTTCGCTTAGGGTCGGGCCGGCGGACCCCTCCGACCGCGCCCGGCCGGGGACAGCACGGCCCAGCCTCTAGACTCGCCTGTATGCCGAAGTTCAATTACGGCGGGCAGGCGCTCATCGAAGGCGTGCTCATGCGCGGGCGCGATGCGATCGCTGTCGCGTTTCGCCACCCGGAGGGGCACATCGTGTGGGCGGCCGAGCCGCTCAACAGCGGCCCGCATGCCTGGAAGCTCGCCAAGGCGCCGTTCGTTCGGGGGCTGATCGTGCTGTACGAGACCCTTGTCGTCGGGACGAAGTGGCTCATCCGCAGCGCCAACATCCAGGCCAGCGCCGAGGGCGTCCAGCTCGGCAAGGGCTCCGTTGCGCTGATGCTCGGCATCACGCTGACGATCGGCGTCGGGTTCTTCTTCCTGCTGCCCCTGTTCCTGGCCTCGTTCACGACCTCGCGAGTCGAATCGGACTGGGTCCAGCACATCGTCGAGGGCCTGATCCGCGTCGGCCTCTTCCTGGGCTACCTCGCCCTGATCGCGCGGATGCCGGACATCCGGCGGGTCTTCGAGTACCACGGCGCCGAGCACATGACGATCCACGCGCTCGAGCACAACGATCCGCTGACGGTCGACCAGATCCGCAAGTACCCGACCGCCCACCCCCGCTGCGGCACGGAGTTCCTCGTCGTCGTGATCATCCTCTCGATCCTGCTGTTCGGCTTCCTCGGCCGCGACAACCCGGTCCTGATGGTCGGCGGCCGGATCCTCCTGATCCCGGTGATCGCGGCGGTCGGCTACGAGATCCTCAGGTTCGGAGCCAAGCATCGCGCCAATCCGCTGGTGAAGGCCCTCATGGCCCCGGGGATCCTCGTCCAGATGATCACGACGAAGCAGCCGTCCGACGACCAGATCGAGGTCGCGATCGTGTCGATGGAGCAGGCGCTCGAGGCCGACGGCGAGCAGGTCCCGACCGGCTCCGAGCTTCCGGAGCGGCAGCGCCTCGAACCGGACCACGCCGCCGCCGCGGCGTGACCGCGCTTCCGCCTCGATCGACAGGCACCGTCCGATGACCGCCAACGACCAGCTCGACGCGAAGCTCGACGACGTCGTCCGCCAGTACGAGGACCTCAACGCCCAGCTCGCGACCCCCGAGGTCCTCACCGACCACGACGCCCTGCGGCGCCTCGGGCAGGAGGTCGCTCGCCTCGAGCCGGTGGTCGAGGCTTACCAGGAGCTTCGGAAGACCCGCGACGAGCTCGCCGGCGCCCGCCAGCTGCGCGACGAAGGCGACGAGGACATGAAGTCCATGGTCCGGGACGAGATCGACCGGCTCGAGGCCGACGAGACCCGCCAGATCGACGAGCTCCGGGTGCTCCTTCTGCCGCGTGACCCGGCGGACGACGGCAACGTGATCCTCGAGATCCGTGCCGGCGCCGGTGGCGAGGAGGCGGCGCTCTTCGCCAACGAGCTCCTCAGGATGTACCTCGCCTACGCCGGCAACCACCGCTACAAGACCGAGGTGATGAGCCTCCACGAGACCGGCATCGGTGGCGTGAAGGAGGCGATCGTCGAGATCGCCGGCGACGGGGCCTACTCCCGCCTCAAGTTCGAGAGCGGAACCCACCGCGTCCAGCGCGTGCCGGCGACCGAATCGTCCGGCCGGATCCACACCTCGACCGCCACCGTCGTCGTCATGCCCGAGGTCGAGGAGACCGAGATCGAGATCGACGAGGAGCGGGACGTCCGGATCGACGTGAAGCGCTCGTCGGGCCCCGGCGGCCAGTCGGTCAACACGACCGACTCGGCCGTACGGATCACGCACCTCGAGTCAGGCCTCGTCGTCGAGATCCAGGACGAGAAGAGCCAGCACAAGAACAAGGCCAAGGCGTTCGCCGTGCTCCGCGCGCGCCTCCAGGACGCCGCTCGGCAGAAGCAGCGCGAGGCCGACTCGGCGACGCGGCGCTCGATGGTCGGCGGCGGCGATCGAGCGGACAAGATCCGGACCTACAACTTCCCGCAGGACCGCGTGACGGACCACCGCGTCGGGATGGACCTCTCGAACCTGCCGAAGGTGCTGGCCGGCGACCTCGATCGGCTCATCGACAACCTCATCCAGACCGACCAGGCCGAGCGCCTCGCCGACCTCGTCGAGCCGAACGGCGCCTGAGGCGTCGACGCGCGGGCGCGAAGGGGGACTGGGGATGGCGACCGTGCGCGAGCTCCTGGACATCGGCGTGGCGCGGCTGCGCGACGCCGGGTCGGACACGGCCCGGCTCGATGCCGAGCTCCTGCTCGGCCACGCGCTCGACGTCGATCGAACCGGCGTGATCGCCAACTGGTCCGCGCCGGTGGGCGAGGGCGCGGCGGAGAAGTTCCGGGCGTTGCTCGAGCGCCGCACCGCGGGCGAGCCGGTCGCCTACATCCGGGGCGTCAAGGAGTTCCGCGGGCTGGCATTCGCCGTCGACGAGCGGGCCCTGATCCCGCGACCCGAGACCGAGCGGCTGGTCGAGCTCGCGGAGCTCGAGATCGTCCAGCGACTGACCGGGATGCCGCGACCGCCGGGCTCGCCACCGATCCGGGTCGCGGACATCGGCACGGGCACGGGCGCGGTCGTGGTGACGCTCGCGGCCGTGCTCCGGCGGCGGCAGATGCTCGACGAGGTCGCCCTGACGGCCCTCGACGTGTCGGCCGAGGCGCTCCAGCTCGCCAAGGAGAACGCCGTTGGGCACGCGGTCGGCGACCGGATCACCTTCGAGGTGGCGGACCTGTTGCCCGGCGACCGCGCCGGTTCGCCGGACGGCGCCTGGGACGTGGTCGTGGCGAACCTGCCGTACGTCCGGACGGACGCGATCCCGGGGCTGCCGAAGGCGGCCTCGTTCGAGCCGGTGCTCGCTCTCGACGGGGGCCCGGACGGGCTCCGGCTGATCGGGCGGCTGCTCGACCAGCTCCCGGCGGCCCTCGCCCACGGTGGCGCGGCGCTGCTCGAGATCGGCGGCGACCAGGAGCAGGCCTTCCGCGACCTCGCAGCCGAGCGCCTCCGCGGCTGGGACGTCCAGATCGAGCGGGACCTCGGCGGCCTGCCGCGCGTCGCGATCCTTCGTCAAGCGCCACCGGATCCCGCGCCTCCAGGGGGTTCGTGACCCTCCGGCGGGTCCCGGACGGCCCGGAAGGCCGGGCCGAGGCCATCGCGGCGCTCCGTGCCGGCGGGATCGTCGCCCTGCCCACCGACACCGTCTACGGCATCGGGGTCTCGCTCGACACGCCCGGCGGGATCGAGCGGCTCTTCGCGGCCAAGTCCCGCCCGCCGGACAAGGCGATTGCCCTGCTCCTCTCGGACCTCGAGCAGGCCGAAGGGATCGGCGAGCTGACGCCCGCGGCGCGCGCCCTCGCCACCGCCTTCTGGCCCGGCGGGCTCACCCTCGTGGTCCCGCGGCGAACGGACCGGGACCTCCCGCCGGCGCTCACGGGTGGCGAGCTTGCGCCGGGCGCGATCCCCACGGTCGGGCTCCGCGTCCCGAACCACGATGCGCCCAGGGCCCTCGCTCGCGCGCTCGGGCCGCTGCCCACCACCTCGGCCAACCGCTCTGGCGAGCCGGAGGCGCGCGACGCCGACGAGATCGAGCGCCTGCTCGGCGGATCCATCGACCTCGTGCTCGACGGCGGCCCGGCGGCCGGCGGCCCCGCCTCGACCGTCGTCGACGTGACCGGCGACGAGCCGCGGATCCTCCGGTCGGGTGCCATCGACCCGGACGCGATCTCGCGCTGCCTGGCGTCGGCCGGGCTGCCCGAAGTGGGAAGATAGCCACGACGCAGCCGGACGCCCCGATCCGGCAGGGAGGTCCTGGCATGACGTACGCGCCGCCGGCTGGGCTCGGCTGGGCTCGGCTCGCCGACGTCGATCCTGCGCTGTGGGACGCGATGGTCCGCGAGCGCGACCGCCAGCGAGACAAGATCGAGCTGATCGCGAGCGAGAACTACGTCTACGCCGCCGTCCTCGAAGCCCAGGGATCGTGGCTCACGAACAAGTACGCCGAGGGCCTCCCGGGCAAGCGCTACTACGGCGGCTGCGAGTTCGTGGACGTCGCCGAGAACCTGGCCATCGAGCGGGCCCTCGCGCTCTTCCCGGGCTCGGAGCACGTCAACGTCCAGCCCCACTCGGGCGCGCAGGCCAACATGGCCGCGTACTTCAGCGTCCTCCAGCCGGGCGACCGGATCCTGGGCATGAACCTGGCCCACGGCGGGCACCTGACCCATGGGAGCCCGGTCAACTTCTCAGGCAAGCTGTACGAGATCCACCCCTACGGCGTCGAGAAGGACTCCGAGCGGATCGACTACGACGTCCTCGAGGCGACGGCGAAGGAGGTCCGCCCGAAGCTGATCGTGGGTGGCGCGTCGGCCTACCCGCGGCTCTGGGACTTCGAGCGCATGGCCGCCATCGCCCACGGCGTCGGCGCGCTGCTGATGGTCGACATGGCCCACATCGCGGGGCTCGTCGCCGCCGGCGTCCACCCGAGCCCGTTCCCGCACGCCGACATCGTCACGACGACGACCCACAAGACGCTCCGCGGCGGCCGCGGTGGCCTGATCTTCAGCCGCGAGAACCTCCCCGACGCCGTCGATCCTGCCGACTTCCCGACGGTGAAGACCACGCTCGCCGCCCAGATCGACAAGTCGGTCTTCCCGGGCGTCCAGGGCGGCCCGCTGATGCACGTGATCGCGGGCAAGGCCGTCGGGCTGCTCCTTGCCGCCGGCGACGACTTCCGGCGCGACCAGCAGCGGACGATCGAGAACGCGGCCGAGCTGGCCGAGGGCCTCGCGGAGCGCGGGGCGCGGATCGTCTCCGGTGGGACTGACAACCACCTGCTCCTGGTTGACGTGACCCCGCTGGGCGTCAACGGCAAGGAGGCCGAGCACCTCCTCGACGAGATCGGGATCACGGTGAACAAGAACGCAATCCCGTTCGATTCGCTCCCGCCGAACACGTCCTCGGGCATCCGGCTCGGGACGCCGGCGACGACCACTCGCGGCTTCGGAACCGGCGAGATGCGGGCCATCGCGCGCCTGGTCACCGACGCCATTGCCCGGCGCGACGACGCCGACGCCACCGCGCGACTCGCCGCCGAGGTCGCCGAGATCGTCGGGCGGTTCCCGGTTCCAGGGCTGTTCGACGAGCCTGCCGCGTGATCTTCGCCTCGTCGGCGGGACCGGTGATCCCGGTCATCATCGGCGCCTTTGTCGTCGCGGCGATCGTCTCGCTCCTGGTGACCCCGCTGATCCGCCGATTCGTCCGCAACCTCCGGATCCTCGACCACCCCCACGAGCGACGCGTCAATGAGGCGCCGATCGCGCGCGGTGGGGGCGTTGCAGTGGCCGTCGCGTTCCTCGTCGTCGGCGGCGGCATCGTGCTCCTCGGGAGCGCCATCCCGGGCAATCCCGGCCTTCGCGGCGTCACTCCGATGAACCTGGCGGGCCTGTTCGGGGGCGCGATCCTCGCGACGGTGATCGGCGCCCTCGACGACCGCTTCGACCTCCGCGCCCGGTGGCAGTTCCTCGGGCAGCTGGGGCTGGCGGCCGTGGCCGTCGCCGCCGGGATCACCGTCGCCTTTATCGGCAACCCGTTCGACACCCAGAACATCCAGTTCCCGGTCTGGGTCGGGATCGCCTTCACGACCGTGTGGGTCGTCGGGATGATCAACAGCCTGAACTTCATCGACGGGCTCGACGGGCTCTCGAGCGGCATCG
This sequence comes from uncultured Chloroflexia bacterium, assembly GCA_963722105.1. Classification (GTDB taxonomy): domain Bacteria; phylum Chloroflexota; class Limnocylindria; order Limnocylindrales; family CSP1-4; genus UBA5189. Next base: position 164,240 of record CAVRKQ010000002.1, read on the forward strand.
CCCTGATCGCGGCAGTCGTCCTTGGGCTGCTGAGCCTGACCCGCCAGGTTGATCAGCCGCTCGTCGCGGTGCTCTGCTTCGCGCTCGCCGGCGGCCTGCTCGGGTTCCTGCGCTGGAACTTCCATCCGGCTTCGATCTTCCAGGGCACGGCCGGCGTGATGTTCCTCGGCTATGCCCTCGCCGTCCTCGCGATCCTCGGCTCGGCCAAGGTCGTCGTCGCCCTGCTCGTGCTCGCCGTCCCGATCATCGACACCTTCTGGGTGATCGTCCGGCGCCTGTCGTCGCGGCGCTCGCCGTTCAGCCCGGATCGAAGCCATATCCACCATCGGCTGCTCGATCTGGGACTTTCGCACCGCTCCACGGTCTTGCTCATCTACGTCGTCTGCGCGACGCTGGGGCTGATGTCGCTCCTCGTTTCGAACGCGACCGGGGTCTTCGCCTTTCTCGGCGCGCTGGTGATCTTCGGCGTCGTCGCCCTCGCGCTCGCACGGGACCGGCGCGGCGCCGCGTCGTGAACCAGGGCGGGGGCTCGGACCGCCAGGACGGCAAGCCGAGAGCACAGAAGCAACCAAAGGGCTACGGCGATGCCGTCCTCTCCGATGCGGAGGTCCGGCGGCGAGTCGACCTGGAGGGGGCCACGCCCCTTGCGTCAGCCTGGATCGGCGAGGCGGCGGCCGACCCGCCACCCTGGCCCGCCAACGACCTCGCCAACCCCCGGCCGGCTCCTGCCGCGCTCGACCCGGTCCGGGCGGTCCCCACGCAGCGCGTGGCGCAGGTCCGCACGAGCCGCGCCGTCGAGGACGATCGGCGGCGCCAGCTCTGGCGCGACTCGGCGATGCTCCTCATCGGCCTGGTGCTTGCCCTCCTCGTCGGGCAGACGCTGATCCCGGCGACGACGGCCGGGCCCGCCGGAAGCCCCACGCCCGAGCCGAGCACCGTGGCGATCGGCTCCGCCGGCCCGCCGGCCACCATCCCGCCGCCGCCGACCTTCGGCCCGATCATCGACCCCAGCCTCGGGATCGACGCCAGCCCGACCCCGATCCCGGTGATCACCATGGGTCCGACCCCCACGCCATCCCCGTCGCCGTCGCCCACGCCGACCCCGACGCCCACGGTTCGGCCGACGGCCACGCCCAAGCCGACGCCGAAACCGACGAAGAAGCCCCCGACGCCGCCTCCGGCCACGCCGACCCCGACGCCGACAGCCGCGCCCACGCCGGCACCGCCGGTGGCCCACTTCAACTGGGATCCGCTGACACCCGCGGTCCTGGAGACCGTGCAGTTCTCGAACACCTCGACCGCAGACACCGGCTGGTCGTGGGTCTTCGACGACGGCGACACCTCGACGGCCAAGAACCCATCGCACGCCTTCGCTGCGCCCGGCTTCTACAACGTGCGGTTGACCGTGACCGGGCCGGGTGGGACCGACTCCGTGACGCACCAGATCGAGGTCGTGCTGGCCGGCCCGTGACCGGGTCCGCTGGTATACTCCGCGGGCCTTGCCAGGTGGCACATGATCGAGCCCGGAAAGACGGGGGCCTACCTCGCCCTTTTCTCGGAGATCGGGTTCATCCTCTTCGTGCTGACCCTGGGGGGCGCACTTGGCGGGCACTGGCTGGATGAGCAGCTGGGGATCAGGTTCCCAGTCTTCCTGCTGACCGGACTGCTGCTCGGGATGGCGATCGGAGCGTTGGCCATTCGACGGCTGATCAACCGGTTTCTCGCCCAGACGAAGTACTGAGATCGACCAAGAGCGCGGCGGAGGAGCCGCACTCGAAGCTCCGGAGGAAGGGTGACGACTGACCCGGGTCCGGCCACGACGGCCGGCGAGCCAGCCGCGACCGAGCCTGCGCCCACGGCGGCGCCGCGGCGTTCGCGCCGCACCATGATTCTCGGGCTCATCGCCGCGGTCATCGCGGTCGACGTGGCCGCCTTCTTCGTCCTCCCGCCGTTTCCGCTCGGCAGGCCCGGCGAGCCGATCACCGGCATCGGCGACCTCATCATGGCCAACCTCGAGTTCCCCGCGCCCCACGTTGTGTGGGCGGCCTCGGGCGACATCCACGCCACCAGCGCGTTCGACGTGAGCATCACCAACACCCTGCTCACGATGTGGATCGTGATGGGCCTCCTGCTGGTGGTCTTCATCGCGGCCGGCGCGATGCTCAAGGAGGTCCCCGGGCGACTCCAGAACGCGGTTGAGTTCATCTGGGAGAGCCTCGAGAACTGGGCGGTCTCGCTCGGCGGGCCGGACGCGCGGCGGCACATCCCGCTGTTCGCGGCCTTCTTCATCTTCATCCTGTTCTCGAACTGGAGCGGCCTGCTGCCGTTCTTCGGCAAGATCGAGGCCCTTCGGGCGCCGACCAGCGACGTCAACGTCACGATCGGGCTCGCGCTGGTCGCCTTCTTCTACTTCCACTACCAGGGCTTCCGGGCCCTCGGCGTGCGCGGCTACCTCGGGAAGTTCTTCGTCCTCAGCGGGTTCAAGCACGGCCTCGCGAGCGGGTTCATCGACCTGTTCGTCGGCCTCATCGAGTTCCTGCTCGAGTTCATCAAGCCGGTCACGTTGGCGATGCGACTCTTCGGCAACATCTTCGGCGGCGAGGTGGCGCTCGGCGTCATCACGGCCCTGACCATCGCGCTCATCCCGGCGGGGATGCTGCTCCTCGAGGGCCTGCTCAACTTCGTGCAGGCGCTCATCTTCTCGACGCTCATGCTGATGTACACGATCATCGCGGTGGAGAGCCACCACATCGAGGAGCACCCGGACGTTGCCGACGTGCCCGAGGGTGGGATGGCGCCGCCGCTCAGCGTGGGCGCGGCCAGCCACTGATCGACGAACCAGGCAGAACAACCAGCAGGCGACCGCGGGATGCACCCGCGGCGCGACATGGAGGGAGAAACAGTGGAGTTCATCGGAGCGGGCCTCGCGGCGCTCGGCGTCATCGGCCCCGGCATCGGCATCGGGATCCTGACCGGTCTCGCGGCGACGGCGATCGGGCGCAACCCCGACGCGACCCCGCAGATCCGGGCCCAGTTCATCCTCGGCGCCGCGTTCGCGGAGGGCCTCGGCGTCCTCGCGATCGTCGTCGCCATCCTCGCGATCGTCCTGCAGCCGGCGACGGGCACCTGAGCCGCGGCGCACAGCACGGATTGCTCGACCAATGAACCTTCTCGAGATCACCGCGCCCTTCGTGGCCGGCGGCGTGCTGACCGCCGCGGAGGGTGAGGCGGCCGCCGAGGGCGGCGGGCTGGCGATCAACTTCTTCTGGATCCTCGTCGCGTCCGCCAACTTCCTCGTCTTCGCCACGATCCTGTACCTCGCGTTCGGCAAGCAGGTGAGCGCGATGCTCGCCGCGCGCCGCGAGCGCATCGAGCAGGGGATCCGCGACGCCGAGCAGGCCAGGCAGGACCGCGAGAGCGCGGAGACGGAGCGCCTGGCGGCCCTCACCGAGGCCCGCCGCGAGGCCAACGAGATCCTGGCGCGCGCCCAGAAGGTCGCCCAGGAGACCCGCGACGCCGACATCGCCGCGACCCGCGAGGAGCTCGAGCGGATGCGCGTCCGCGCGTCCGAGGAGATCACCGCGGAGAAGCAGCGCGCCCTTGGCGAGCTGCGGAGCGAGGTCGCCGACCTCGCGCTGCAGGCCGCCGGCCGGGTCGTCGGCGAGACCATGACCGACCAGCGCCAGCGGCGGCTCGTCGAGGAGTTCCTCGCCGATCCGACGACGAGCTCGAAGAACTGAGCTCGATCAAGGTGCGCTGCTAGATGGCAACCAAGCCCTCGACCGCGGGCCGGCGCTACGCCGAGGCCGTGTACCAGCTCGCGACCCGCGACAAGGCGCTCGACGCCTATGCCGAGGGCCTCGACCTGGCGTCGAGCATGGTCGGCGGGGCCGACGTCCTGGCGATCCTCCGGAACCCGGCGCGCCCCCTCCGCGACCGGACCGACCTGGTCGACGCGCTCCTCGCGAGCCGCGTCCCCGAGCCGGTCCTGAAGCTCGTGGGCCTGCTCGTCGCGCGCGGCCGCGTCGACCGGCTGGCCGCCGTGGCCGCCGAATACCACCGCATGCTCGACACGGAGCGCGGGGTCGTCCAGGCGGTCGCGAAGACCGCGATGCCCCTCTCCAAGGACGAGACCGCCTCCCTCGAGCAGAAGCTCGCCAAGATGACCGGCCGGACCGTCGACCTCCGGGTCGAGGTCGACGAATCGCTGATCGGCGGGATCACCGTCCGCGTCGGCGACACCCTCTATGACGCCAGCGTCCGGGGCCGCCTCGAGCGGCTCCGCGAGCGCCTCGTGGCGGGCGCCAGGTAGCGCCCGGCCCCGCCCAGACAGCCCAGGAGAACCAGATGGCCATCCGCTCCGACGAGATCGTCAACATCATCAAGTCCGCGATCGACACGTTCGACGCCGAGGCCGAGACCCGCAACGTCGGCACGGTCGTCGAGGTCGGTGACGGCATCGCCCAGATCTACGGGCTCGAGGGCGCGCTCGCGTCCGAGCTGCTCGAGTTCCCGGGCGGCGTCATGGGCATGGCCCTCAACCTCGAGGAGGAGACCGTCGGCGCGGTCGTCCTCGGCGACGCCTCCGCGATCAAGGAGGGCGACACGGTCAAGACGACGGGCCGCGTCGTCGAGGTCCCGGTCGGGCAGGCGCTGCTCGGCCGCGTCGTCGACCCGCTCGGCAAGCCGCTCGACGACAAGGGGCCGATCGACACCAAGAAGACCCGCCCGGTCGAGCGCATCGCGCCGGGCGTCATCGTCCGCAAGTCGGTCGACACGCCGGTCCAGACGGGCATCAAGGCCATCGATGCCCTCATCCCGATCGGCCGCGGCCAGCGCGAGCTGATCATCGGCGACCGCCAGACGGGCAAGACCGCGATCGCGATCGACACGATCATCAACCAGAAGGGCCAGGGGCTCGTCTGCATCTACGTCGCGATCGGGCAGAAGCTCTCGACGGTCGCCCAGACCGTCGCGACGCTCGAGAAGTACGGCGCGATGGAGCACACGATCGTCGTCGTCGCCGGCGCCGAGGACCCCGCCCCGCTCCAGTACCTCGCTCCGTACTCCGGCGCCGCCTTCGGCGAGGAGATCATGGAGGTCGGCGTCGAGATCGACGGCAAGACCGTCAAGGACGCGCTGTGCGTCTACGACGACCTGTCGAAGCACGCCTGGGCCTATCGCGAGATGGCCCTGCTCCTCCGCCGCCCGCCGGGCCGCGAGGCCTATCCCGGCGACGTCTTCTACCTCCACTCCCGCCTGCTCGAGCGCGCCGCGCGCATGAACGACGAGAACGGCGGCGGCTCGCTGACGGCCCTGCCGATCATCGAGACCCAGGCCGGCGACGTGTCGGCCTACATCCCGACGAACGTCATCTCGATCACCGACGGCCAGATCTTCCTCGAGACCGACCTCTTCAACGCCGGCCAGCGGCCCGCGCTGAACATCGGCATCTCGGTGTCGCGCGTCGGCTCTGCCGCGCAGACCAAGGCGATGAAGAAGGTCGCCGGCCCGCTCAAGCTGGACCTGGCCCAGTACCGCGCCCTCGCGGCCTTCGCGCAGTTCGCCTCCGACCTGGACAAGGCCACCCGCGACCAGCTCACCCGAGGCGAGAAGCTGTCCGAGGTCGTCAAGCAGCCGCAGTACCAGCCGCTGGCAGTCGAGAAGCAGGTCGCGATCCTGCACGCGGCCACCACCGGCAAGCTGGACGACGTCCCGACGCCCCGAGTGAAGGACTTCGAGATCGGCTTCTACCGGTTCCTCGAGTCCGAGCGCCCCAAGATCCTCCAGGAGATCGCTTCGAGCGGAGCCCTCTCGGACGAGAGCGCCGCGGCCCTGACCGAGGCCATCGACGAGTTCCGGAAGTCATTCCTGGCGTGATGATTCGCGCCGGCGCTTTCGCAGCGGTCCTCCCTGGCCCGGTCTCGGGCGTCGATTTCCTATGCGAATTGCCACATACGGCCGCGGCGGGCTATCAACCGTCCGCCGTCGGCGAACCCGCGTCCGCTGCATATGTAGCGATTGGCATAGGTCCTTGCGCCACGCGAGCCGGTGGCTGCCCCGACCTTGACGGCGGAGCCTGCTGATGGCTAGCCCCCGCGATATTCGGCGCCGCATCAACGCGGCGAAGAACATCAAGCAGATCACCCGGGCGATGCAGTTCGTCGCGGCGTCGAAGCTGCGGCGCGCCCAGGAATCGACGCTCGCGGCCCGCCCCTACAGCGAGAAGATCGACGAGGTCCTCGCCGACGTCGCGGCCGTCCTCGGGCCGGAGGATCACCCCTCCTTGCCGATCCCTCGGGCAAGAAGCGGCTCCTGATCCTGATCACCACGGACCGCGGCCTCGCCGGCCCGCTCAACACCAATGCGATCCGGTTCGTGGCCCGCGAGATCACCGAGCATCCCGGCGACCTGGCGGTCGTGAGCGTCGGGCGCAAGGGCCGCGACGCGATGCGCCGCTCCCGCGTCCCGATCGAGGCCCACTTCGCCGGCTTCGGCGACAAGCCCACGTTCGCCGACGTCCTGCCGCTCGCCCGCCTGATCACCGACGACTTCCTCTCGGGCGAGTACGGCAAGATCGACCTCGTCTACAGCCGCTTCATCTCGACCCTCTCCCAGCGCCCGATCCTCGACACGCTCCTGCCGATCGAGCCGAGCGAGGACACCGAGGGCATCCCCGGCAACCAGTTCATCTTCGAGCCGAGCCCCGCGGCGGTCCTGGAGCAGCTGCTCCCGCGCTACGTGGCGACGCGCCTCTTCCACGCCGTCCTCGAGGCCAAGGCCTCGGAGGAGTCCAGCCGCATGGTCGCGATGAAGAACGCGACCGAGAACGCGGGCGAGCTCATCGACGACCTGACCCTGGCCTACAACAAGGTCCGCCAGTCGAACATCACCCGCGAGATGATCGAGATCGCCACCGGCGCGCGAGCGAACTGAGCCGGAACCCCAGGAGGACCACGACACCATGCCGAGCGCACCGCCCACGACGACCGGACGGGTCATCCAGATCACCGGCCCGGTGGTCGACATCGAGTTCCCCGCCGGCGCGCTGCCTGCGATCCTCAACGCGGTCGAGATCATCCGCGAGGGCCAGGAGCCGCTGACGTGCGAGGTCGCCCAGCACCTCGGCAACAACTGGGTCCGCTCGGTCGCGATGACCACCACGGACGGCCTCGCACGCGGCACGGAGGTCCGCGACACCGGCGGCCCGATCACCGTGCCCGTCGGCGAGGCGACCCTCGGGCGCGTGTTCGACGTCCTCGGCAAGCCGATCGACATGAAGGGTCCCGTGGAGGCCAAGGTCCACCTGCCGATCCACCGTGACCCGCCCGCCTTCGAGGACCAGACGACGGAGGTCGAGGTCTTCGAGACCGGCCTCAAGATCATCGACCTCATCTGCCCGTTCAAGAAGGGCGGCAAGGTCGGCATCTTCGGCGGCGCCGGCGTCGGCAAGACGGTGATCATCCAGGAGCTGATCCGGAACGTCGCCCAGGAGCACGCCGGCGTGTCGGTCTTCTCCGGCGTCGGCGAGCGGAGCCGCGAGGGCAACGACCTCATCCACGAGATGACCGAGTCGGGCGTCATCGCCAAGACGGCCTTCGTGTTCGGCCAGATGAACGAGCCGCCCGGCGCACGCCAGCGCGTCGGCCTCACCGGCCTGACGATGGCGGAGTACTTCCGCGACGAGGAGGGCCGCGACGTCCTCCTGTTCATCGACAACATCTTCCGGTTCACCCAGGCCGGGGCCGAGGTGTCGGCCCTGCTCGGGCGGATGCCGTCCGCCGTCGGCTACCAGCCGAACCTCGCCACCGAGATGGCCGGCCTGCAGGAGCGGATCACCTCCACCAAGAAGGGCTCGATCACCTCGCTCCAGGCGGTCTTCGTCCCCGCGGACGACTACACCGACCCGGCGCCGGCGACGACCTTCGCCCACCTCGACTCCACGATCCGCCTCGAGCGCAACATCGCGGAGCTCGGGCATCTACCCCGCGGTCGACCCGCTGACCTCGACCTCCCGCGTCCTCGACCCGCTGGTCGTCGGGCCAGGAGCACTACGACGTGGCCCGCGAGACGCAGCGCGTCCTGCAGCGCTACCGCGACCTCCAGGACATCATCGCGATCCTCGGGATCGACGAGCTGTCCGAGGAGGACAAGGCGACGGTGGCCCGAGCGCGGCGGCTCCAGCGCTTCGCATCGCAGCCGTTCTTCGTCGCCGAGGTCTTCACGGGCCGCTCCGGCAAGTACGTCTCGATCAAGGACACCGTTGCCTCGTTCAAGGAGATCCTGGAGGGCAAGAGCGACGACCTGCCCGAGCAGGCGTTCTTCCTGGCCGGGACCCTCGACGACGTCCGCGAGAACGCCGCGAAGCTGAGCGCCTGACCATGCCCCTCCAGCTCGAGATCGTCACGCCGGAGCGGCTCGCCTACAGCGACACCGTCGATTCGGTGGTCCTGCCCGGCGCCGAGGGCGAGATGGGGGTCCTGCCGCACCACGCCCCGCTGCTGGCGACGCTCGGCGTCGGCGAGCTGCGGATCCGCAAGGGCGGCGAGGAGGAGTTCTTCGCGATCGCCGGCGGATTCGTGCAGGTTCGCCCGGACAAGGTCGTCGTGATGGCCGAGACGGCCGACATGGCGTCCGAGATCGACGTCGAGAAGGCCCAGGAGGCCCGTCGCGAGGCCGAGCGGGCGCTCGAGTCCGGCTACAGCGAGGGCGCCGACCTGTCGCTTGCCCGGGCCCAGCTCCAGCAGGCCCTGCTGCGGATCCGCCTCGCCGAGCGGCGCCATCGCGAGGGTCGCCGGCGCGTCTGAGATGGCTGACGCAAGGCCGTTCCACTGGGAGTACGAGCCGCCACGAGTCCCGCGTGAGCGGTACCTCGTGACCGGCGGCGTGCCGCTGCAGGGGACCATCCGGGTCAGCGGCGCCAAGAACGCGGCCCTGAAGATGCTGGCCGCCGCGACCCTCACCGGCGAGCGCTGCCGGTTCAGCAACGTCCCCGAGATCGAGGACGTCCGGGCGATGGCCGACACGCTCTCGGATCTCGGGGTGGTGGTCGACCATCCCGAGCCGAACACCTACGAGGTCTCCGCCGGCGACGTCGACTGGCTCTTCGTGCCGCTCGAGGCGGCGGCCAAGATGCGCGCCAGCTTCATGCTCCTGGGCCCGCTGCTCGCTCGCTTCGGCGAGGTCGTGATCAGCAACCCCGGCGGCGACCGGATCGGCCGCCGGCCCGTCGACCTCCACGTCGACGCCATGCGGGCCATGGGCGCCGAGATCGAGTACCGCTACGGCTACTACTACGCCAAGGCTCCGGGCCGGTTGCGGGGCACGGAGATCCGGTTCCCGTTCGTCTCGGTCATGGGCACGGAGAACGCGATGCTCGCCGCGACCCTCGCCGAGGGCCACACGGTGATCCGGCCCGCGGCCCAGGAGCCGGAGATCGACGACCTCATCGCGTTCCTCCAGAAGATGGGCGCCGAGGTCCAGCGGACCTACCCGGACACGATCGAGATCGAGGGCAAGCGCCGCCTGCGCGGCGCGGATCACGCGGTCATGCCGGACCGGATCGAGGCCGGCACGTTCGCGATCGCGGCCGGCGTGACCGGCGGCCACGTCGTCCTGGAGGGCGCCGACTGCGGCTCGATGGACGCGCTCGTCGAGGTCATGGGCAAGGCCGGGCTCGCAGTGACGTGCGGGCCGGACCGGATGGAGATCGACGCCCGCGAGGCGGGCCCCGGCGGCCTGACGCCGGTCGACGTCACCACGGGGCCATACCCCGAGCTCGCGACCGACATCCAGCCGCCCACCACCGTGCTGCTGACCCAGGCGAAGGGCGATTCGAAGGTCCACGAGTCGATCTTCGAGGACCGCCTGGAGTGGACGACGGAGCTCGCCAAGATGGGCGCGAAGATCGAGCTGAAGGGGCCGCAGCGGGCGATCGTCCACGGGCCCGGCGAAGCTCCACGCCGCCGACGTCGAGATCTCCGACCTGCGCGCGGGCGCGTCGCTGATTCTCGGCGCGTTGGCCGCCCACGGGACCTCGTCGATCGGCGGCGCGCACCACGTCCGGCGCGGGTATGAGAACATCGAACGGAAATTCCTGGACCTCGGCGCCAGGATCGAGCGCGTCCAGGAAGTGGAGCCCGACCCGCCCTCATGAACATCGGCATCGATCTCGGCACGGCCAACGTTCTCGTCCACGTCGAGGGCAAGGGCATCGTCATCCAGGAGCCGTCCGTGGTCGCCGTCGATGACGACGGCCGCATCCGGGCGGTGGGCGAGGATGCCCGCCAGATGATCGGCCGGACGCCGGGCAACATCCACGCGATCCGCCCGATGAAGGACGGCGTCATCGCGGACTACGTGATCACCGAGGCGATGCTCCGGTTCTTCATCAACAAGGCCATGAGCGGCCGGATGAAGATCCGGCTCTCCGGGCCGGCGGTGATGATCTCCGTGCCGGCCGGCGTGACCTCGGTCGAGAAGCGCGCCGTCAAGGACGCGGCGCTCAAGGCCGGCGCGCGCGAGGCGTACCTGATCGAGGAGCCCCTCGCGGCGGCTATCGGCGCCAACGTGCCGATCTCGGGACCGTCCGGGAACATGGTCATCGACATCGGCGGCGGGACGAGCGAGGTCGCCGTCATCGCGCTGGGCGGGATCGTGGTCTCGACCTCGCTGCGGGTCGGCGGCAACCGGATCGACGAGGCCATTGCCTCGTACATCCGCAAGAAGTACAACCTGATGATCGGCGAGCGGACCGCGGAAGAGGTCAAGATCGCGATCGGGACCGCGCTGCCGCTCGAGCGCGAGCTGTCGATGGAGGTCCGCGGCCGCGACCTCATCGCCGGCCTGCCCCGGACGATCCCGATTACCTCCTCGGAGGTGATGGAGGCCATCGAGCTGCCGCTCCAGCAGCTGGTCGCCGCGGTGCGCCACGTCCTCGAGCAGACTCCGCCCGAGCTCTCCAGCGACATCATCGACAAGGGCATGGTCATGTCCGGCGGCGGGGCGCTGCTCCGGAACATCGACAAGCTCCTGACCCAGGTCACCGGCGTGCCCTGCCACGTGGCGGAGAACGCCTTGAACTGCGTTGCCCTGGGCACGGGCGAGGCGCTGAAGCACTACGACTTCTTCAAGAAGTCGCTCGTCCAGTCCATCTAGGGCGGGCTCGGCCGTAGACAGCGCCCCGGCGCGCGAACCCGATACCGACGCGTCGCGCTCGGGTGCGAGTCGGTCGTTCCTCGACCTCCACTGCCACACCTCGGCGAGCTTCGACTCGCTCGCCGCACCCGGCGCCGTGCTCCGCGCGGCAGCGGCCCGTGGCCTGACGCACCTCGCGATCACGGATCACGACCGCATCGACGGCGCCCACGAGGCCCTCGAGATCGCCGCGACCGAGGCACCCGAGCTCACCGTGATCGTGGGCCAGGAGATCCGAACGTCCGCGGGGGACCTGATCGGCGTGTTCCTGCGCGAGGCGATCCCCGTGGGTCTCTCGCCGGCCGAGGCGATCGTCGCCGTGCGTGAGCAGGGCGGGCTCGTCGGGATCGCGCACCCGTTCGACCGGTTCCGGGGCTCGATGGGCCGCGGCGAGGCCGAGGCGTTCGAAGCCGTCGCGTCGCAGGTCGACTGGATCGAGACGTGGAACGCGCGGCTCCTCGTCGGCGACGGCAACACGCGCGCCGCGGAGCTGGCGGAGCGGCTGGGCATCCCCGGGGTCGCCGTCTCGGATGCCCACACGACCCTCGAGGTCGGGATCGCCTCGACCATCGTCACGGCGGCGGATCCGTCGACTGCCGACGGCCTTCGGGCGGCCCTCGCCGGTCCCGTCGAGCTCGTGACGGGCCGCGCGTCGCGCTACGTCCGGCTGATCACGCCCGCGGCGAAGCTCGTGCAGCGTGCTCGCGGTCGTGGCCGCGTCCGCGCGGCGGTGGCCCCGCAATGACCGAGCAGGAGCAGGAGGTCCGTCCGGACCAGCTCTCGCTGGGGAAGCGGCTCCGCCAGCCGCGGACCCTGATCTCGCTGATCCTCCCGATCATCCTGCTGGTCCTGTTCGTGCTCGCGCTGCCGGGCTTCGATCTCGAGCTGCTGCCGGGCAAGATCGCCGCCGCGAACCCGTTGCTGCTGCTCGCGGCCTTTGCCGTCTTCTACCTGGGGTTCCCGCTCCGCGGCGTGCGCTGGGCCCTGCTCGTTCGCCGCAGCGGCTTCCCCCTCAAGGTCCGCGACAGCATGGAGATCATCTTCCTGTCGTGGCTCGTGAACTGCCTCGTGCCGGCGAAGCTCGGCGACGTCTACCGGGCCTATCTCCTGAAGATCAACAGCACCGTCTCGCTGTCCAGGACGTTCGGCACGGTCTTCATCGAGCGGATTCTCGACCTGTTCGCGATCGTCACGCTCGGGCTTGCGGCCGGGTTCGTGTCGTTCCGGAGCGGCCTGCCGGGCGACGTCCAGATCGTCTTCGCGATCGGCGTGGTCGTCGTCCTGCTCCTGGCCGGCGGGCTGCTGACGTTGCGCAACTTCGGGCGCCGGATCCTCACGCGGCTGCCCCTGCCGCACCGGGTCCTCGAGTTCTACGACCGGTTCGAGGAGGGCGTCTTCGCCTCGATGGGCATCCGCGCGCTGCCGCGCCTCGTTGTGCTCACCGGGTTGATCTGGGCGACCGAGGCGATGCGGCTGTTCCTGGTCGTCCAGGCGCTCGGCTTCCCGGACGTGCACCTCGGGATCAGCGGCGCGTTCTTCGTCGCCCTCGCGACCTCGCTCCTCACGGCCGTGCCGCTGACGCCGGCAGGGATCGGGTTCGTCGAGACGGGGGCCGTGGGCCTCCTCACCCTTGTCTACGGGGTTGCGCCGAACGACGCCCTGGCGATCACCCTGGTCGACCGGACGATCAGCGTGCTGTCGATCATCGTCCTCGGGTCGATCGTGTATGCGATCTCGCCGAAGCGGCGCGGGCTGGGCCTCTCGGAGGCTCCCGCGTAGGGCCGTAAGCCCTTCGTGAAGTTTGGATCGATAGCAGCGCTCCGCACCGATCGGTGTTGGACTGCACCGGACCGACCAGACCATCTGCGGGACGGCGGCGCCAACTGGCCCATCCACGTTGTACGAACGGGGGATATGGCCAGAATCCGGTGCCACCGATCATCGCCCCATGACCCGCTCCAACGGCCGAGCCTTCAACGAGTGGCTTCGTGCCCAGCTGAAGGCCAAGAAGATGTCGCAGCGGCAGCTCGCGCAGCAGTCGGGCGTCGACCATTCGACGATCTCGCGGCTGGTTCGCGGCGACCGCATGCCTTCGCTCGGAACGGCCACGAAGCTTGCTCGCGGACTCCGTGAGCTCGGCGAGAACGACGACGGGCCGCAGTACCTCGGCCTCATGGGCGGAGGCGTCCAGAATCCGACGGCGCGGGTCGAGTACGCGCTCCGTTCCGACGAGGCGCTGGGCGAGGCCCAGGTCCGCCAGGTCATGGAGTACTACCTCGCGGTGCGGATGCGCCGCTCGGGGGCGTCCTACGGCCAGGATCCCAACCAGATGCAGCGCGTCGAGCCGAGCCGGACATCCGGGCGGCCCCTCGCGATGAACCAACCGATCGTCCCGCGCCCGGCGCTCGTCGCCGGTGGCGGTCGAACCACCATCACTGACCGCACCACCATCCAGGATCGAACTGCGATGCAGGGCCGATCTCCGATGGGGCCGCGCCTCCGACCCGTTCGCTCGTCGGACGGCTACTGACCGAATTCCACGATGACCGACAGGACGTCCTCCACGTCCTTCGGTCCAGGGGCTGACGAACGCCGGCGCTCGGGGCGCCGGCGTTCGTCGTTTCTCGGCGGTCGGGGTTCCGCCTGCGGCCGCCGACCGCCTCCCTGCGCAGTTCGGCTTCGCCTACGTGCTGATGGTCGGTCGGTCGACGGCCTCCGGCGCCGACCACGACCGGCTTGCCACGCCTCACTTCAGTGGTCCCGGCCTCCCTGCGCAGTTCGGCTTCGCCTCGTGCTGATGGTCGGCCGGTCGTCCGCCTCGGCCAGCCCTCGCATGCTGAGGCCTCGTGATGCGCACGGCCGTGGGCATACGTGAGCAGGTTGGAGGCCACGGTCGCCCAGGTGGGCGGCGTGCGCACGGCGGTGCGCAGATCCGACGACCTTCGCGTCGCTGCAGGCGCTCTGAGCAGCTCGGCCGCCTGAACCTTCGTCGCTTGTGCGCACGGCGGTGCGCAGCGGTCGGAGCCGACCGACCGGCCCCAGGCGCTAGCTCGAAGCGGCCGCCCGGCTGCCGGCCCAGCGGCGGGCGAAGTCGCGGAGCGGGCCCCACGCCGAGACGGCGAAGGTCCCGGCCAGCATCGCGAGCCCGACGAGCCAGAGCACCGGAAGCCCGAGCATCGCCGCGGTGGGCAGGGTCCAGGGCCGGTCGGTTCGGGCGCCCCAGATGACGAGGAGCACCGCGGCCGGCAGTCGGACCAGGAGCGGGATCGGTACCCAGAACGCGGTGCCGACATTCGGGGCGACGCCGGTCTCCAGGACGTACTCGATCCATTTGGGCCACAGGTCCGGGGCGAGCGCGAAGGTCAACGCAGCGACGGCGGCCGTCGTTCCGAGCGCGACGCCGAGCCGCCGCCACTCGCCCCGCACGAGGTACCAGAGCAGGCCGACGCCGCACGTCGGCTTGGTCAGGAGCGGGATGGCCCAGAGCGCGGGCCAGCGCAGGCTCGCCACGACCGCGGCCGCGAGCAGCACGTGGATGTTGCCGAGGTACAGGTCGGATGCAACGACCGGGATCACAAGGAATGCCAACGCCCAAGGGCCGACCAGCCACAGGAGCGCGAGGCCGATCAGGAGCGTCCAGCCGGCTTGGAAGACCTCGAACGGCAGCTGCCCGAGCAGGCCGAAGAACAGCGCCGCCGGTGGCGGGTAGGTGAAGGCGTCGGTGGTGGCGATGGGGCGCGTGTAGGGATCGGCCACGTTGACCGCCCAGTAGGCGTGGGCGTCACCGGCCGGCACGGGGCGAGCGATGGTGAAGACGATGAGCACGACGACGAAGGCCGCCCGAAGGGCGGTATCGATCAGACGGCGGTTGCGCTGCAGCAAGTCCATCAGGGCGCGTAGATCGAGATCGATGTACGAGGCGAGGCGTCGAAGCGCTCCACGAGGCGATAGGGCCCGAGCCCGCCTTCCGAGAGGGAAGCGACGGCACCGGTCTCCGCCGGCCCGCCACATTCCAAACCGATCGCGGATTCGAAGAGTCGATCGCAGGCGAGCACCAGGACAGCCGTGGCGGGCGGAACGCCTTCAGGGGCAAGCACGCCGCCAGCGTGGGCGATCGGGAAGCCGATCGCGTCGGGCAGCTTGAAGTTCGGGAGGCCGAGGAGGGCGATCTGCCTTGCGCCGGCCGCTTCCGCCACGCGTTCGCCTGCCGCCCGCATCGCCGGCCAGCCGCCGTCGGGGTCGGTGTGCGGCGGCTTGCGCACGAGCGAAGTCGTGAAGATCAGCGACGACCGCGAGGCCCACCGCGCCGGCACCGAGGGCCGTGAAGGGCCGACGGCTCGACCGCCAGGCGGCAATCGATCGCTCGAACAGGATCCCGAGCGGGACGGCCACGAGGAGCACGACCACCGGGTCGAGGAACGCGTGGTAGTGGTCGTTCGGGAGGCCCGGGACCACGCGCTGCAGCGAGGGCGCCGCGAACGCCAGGGCCAGGATGCTCCAGGCGAGGATCGCGAGCAGCCACCGAATGGCGCTCAGGCGAGGCGGCGGCACGAGGCGCAGCGCCAGCACGGCGCAGCCCAGCGTGACCGCGAGCAGGACGGCCGCGGCGGCGGGCACGTCCGTCACGAGCCCGACGAACGGCCACCCGATCACCCGGAGCATCGTGAACAGGAGCGCCAGGAGCGGGTTCCCCGCGATCGGCTCATCGCCACCGCGGATGTAGGCGAGGACCGCCTGGGTCTCGGAGAACCCGGTCTGCAGCTCGTGAGCGAGAAGCGGCAGGAACAGCAGCGCCACGACGGCCAGGCCGGCGAGGAGCGGCGCCCACACGGCCCGATCCTGGCGCAGCTCGAGGAGCACGAGGGCGAGAATCGCCACGAAGAACACGACCCCCAGCACGTGGAGCTGCACCACGGCCCCCGCCGCCGCAAGCGCGAGCGCCCACCACGCCCGACGACCGCCCGAGCGCGCGCGCCACGCCGCCGCGAGGGCGAGGATCGCGAAGAACCCGATCGGGTTGGGGTTCCAGATGAAGATCGATTCCTCGATCGCTGCCGGCGAGACGGCGAGGAGCAAGCCGGCGAGCCCGCCCGCAAGAGCACCGCCGATCGCCCGCCCGAGCCACCACGTGAGCGCGACCGCGGCGATCCCCAGCAGCGCCAGGAGCGCCGTGACCACGACCGGGTCGGCATTCGAGATCGCCGCCGATGGCGCAAGCAGGAAGTAGTAGAAGGCACCGTGATGGAACTCGCCGACGGACGTCTTCGGGCCCAGCAGCGGCACGATCCCGCCCTGGGTGAGCCGGAGGAGCGTGAGCATGTCGTGGCCCTGGTCAGCGTCAAATCGCCCGCGGGCATCGATGCCGGGGATGCGCATCAGGGCGGCGATTCCGACCGATGCGGAAAGCGCGAGCCGGTCGAACGTCGTCATCGAGATCGGTTGGCGCCAGCTGCGGGTGGCGCCGCGCCGAGGTCAGGGTCGATGTCGTCATCGGCCGGCGCCTGCGCCATGGAGCGCGGCTTGAGCTGGAACGCCTCGGGCGGCAGCGGCGCGAGGGGCTCGCCCGCGATCAGCGCGCGAGCTCGTTCGAGGTTCACGAGGTCGTAGCCCTCGGTCATCCCCGGCGTCTCCATCACGAACGGGACGGTTCGGAGCTCCGGGTGCGTCAGGAGGTGCCGGAGTCCGTGCTCCCCGATCCGGCCCGCGCCGACGTGCTCGTGACGATCCGTCCTCGAACCCCGCTCGGAGCGCGAGTCGTTGAGGTGGACCATCGCGAGGCGCCTGAGCCCGAGCTCTCGATCGAACTCGGCCAGCCAGGCATCGATCTCGTCCGGATCGTCCATCCCGACACCGGCGCCCCAGGCATGCGCGACGTCGAGGCAGAACGCGAGCCGGCCCTCCGGGACACCCAGAGCGCGCCGCCAGCTCGGCGATCCGGGCGTGCTCCTCGATCGTCGTCCCGATCGAATCTCCGCCGCCCGCTGCGTTCTCGAGGACGAGGATCGGCGTGGAGGCGGTTCGCTCAGACGCGGCTCCAGGATCCGCCCCCTCGTCCTGGTGCCCAGTGGCAACGCCCTCCTGCCGCGCTAGAACGGCCGCTACGGCCCGCGCGACCCGTTCGATGCCCGCGGAGATGGATGTGTCGCGGTGCGAGCCGGTGTGGACGTTCACGAGGCTCGCGCCATAGCCCGCCGCGGCAGCCATGTCGGAGGCCAGAACGTCGATCGAGCGCTCGCGGAACACGGGATCCGGTCCGGCGAGGTTGACGAGGTACGAGGCGTGCACCGCCACGGGCCGGACGTCGAGCTCCGCGAGCCGGTCGCGGAACTCCGCGAGGCCCTTCGGAGGCGCGGTGCGACGCTTCCAGGCCGTCGGGTTGTCGACGAAGACCTGGACGGTGCGCGCGCCGATCGCGCCGGCGCGCTCGGCAGCGCGGCGCAGGCCCTTCCCGAGGGCGAGGTGGACGCCGACGCGAGGGCCAGTTGTCAGCTCGCGCGGGAGCGGTTCGGCGGCCCGCCCTTGGTGTAGGCGCCGCCGACCATCGGCTCGATCAGGCCGTAGTCGCCGTCGCGGCGCCGGTACAGGATCGCGACCTTCTCGTCCTCCGCGTTCACGAACACGAAGAACGCGTGGCCGAGCTCCTCCATCCGGGCGACGGCATCCTCCTCGAACATCGGCTCGATGTTGAAGCGCTTGACCTTGACGACCTGGCGCCGCTCGTCATTGGCCGTCTCCGCGCCGTTCGCGGGCTCGGCCCCGCCGTTCGCTGGCTCCGCTCCGCCGCCCCGAACCGTCTCGGTGGACTTGCGAACCCGGCTGGTCTCTCGGTGGTCGACCGCGCGGCGCTCGATCTTGTCGAGGACGGCGTCGATGCCCGCCTTGTGCGTCGGCGCCGCCGACGAGCTGCGCAGCGCCTGGCCGTCGATGACGAGCGTGACGTCGACGATGTGGGAGTCCTGGAGGCTCCGGTGCTGCTCGACCGAAAGCTCGACGGTGGCATCGGAACGGTCGTCCAGGAGGCGCTCGAGCCGGCCGAGCTTCCGCGTCGCGTAGTCGCGGACCGCCTCCGGCACCTCGTAGTTCTTGCCCTTCACGATCGTCCGCATGTCGGCCTCCCGGCTGGGCGTCCATCGTACCGCCGGACCCGATCGCGGAAGGCCGCCGAACGTACTGTGGGCGCAAGGCTCGCGGGCTCAACGTTCCCGGGCGAGCGCGACGGCCGAGACCGCGGTTGCACCCCCATCGAGGAGCGCGGCCGCACACGCCGCGAGCGTGGCGCCCGTGGTGACGACGTCATCGACGACGACCACCCAGCGACCGCTGATCTCGGGTTGGCTCGCCGGCGCGACCCGGAACG
The DNA here is from genome assembly GCA_963722105.1 of uncultured Chloroflexia bacterium. Taxonomy (GTDB): domain Bacteria; phylum Chloroflexota; class Limnocylindria; order Limnocylindrales; family CSP1-4; genus UBA5189. The sequence goes on from CAVRKQ010000002.1 coordinate 182,793, forward strand.
CTCCGCCGAGGTTGGCGGCGCGCCCCGCACGGTCAAGATCGAACTGCGCCGTGGTGGCTCGCGTGCGCTCAATGGCGCGGCTGACCGGCAGTCGGAGGCGCCGGCCGGCCTCGGTGGCGAGCAGGGCCGCCTGGTCGTAGCCGCGGTCGCGGACTCGGTCGGGCGAGGCGGGAACGGGCACGAGCAATTCGCCGCCCCTGCCTGCGCGACTCCAGCGGCGCGCGATCGCCGCACCGAGCTGGGGCGCGAGCCGGCGTTCGCCGTCGTACTTGAGCGCATGGAGGGCGCGGCGGGTCACGCCCGTGAACGGCGCGCACCACTCCAGCTGCAGCAACGGCGCGGGCAGATCTGCGGGTAGCCCCACCGGGACGCCAGGCGCCCCTTGGAGGCGGACATCGAGCGCGGGTGCGCATTCGCGACACAGGGCCGGGCCCTCACGCCGGCAGCCGGCACACGACGCCGGAAGGGCGAGGTCGAGCGCCCGCCCAGCGGCCGCACCGAGGGCGGAGCGTGCGTCTCGAAGGAGAGCCGGGCCGAGTGGCATCCCTCCAACGATGGCGGCGAGCGCTCACCCGCGGATTACCTGCGGCTTAGTCGGCAGGCCGCGACCGGTGGGACGCGGTCGACGGGGCCGACCGCCACAACGGCACGATCGCCACGAGCATCGAGAACGCCGTCGCCCAGAGGGTCGGGTTCGCAACCACGAGCGCCACGATCAGCAGCGCCTCGCCGGCCCTCGCCGACGTGCCTCTCGCGGTCGCCCCCGCGGCCATTCGGCCCGCAACCAACGCGAGCACGACGCCCGCCGCGAGCCGCACAGCGAACGGGATCGGGAAGATCGACCCACCGTCGGTCCCGGCTCGCGCCCCAACGACGTCGAGGAACTCCCGCCACGCCCCCGGGCCCAGCACAACGCTGACCCCGAGCACCACCGCCCCCACGACCGCGACCTTCGCCGCCTCTCGCCATCGCCCGGCGGCCGCGAGGTACCCGATCCCGAGGACCGGCGTGATCTTCAGCGCCGTCGCCGGGATCCAGAAGGCCCACGAACGCCGCAGCGCCAGCACCGCGAGCACCGCGATCACGAGGTGGACGTTCCGCACCCGCAGCTCGACGGCGACGGGCAGGAACGCGATCAGCGCGAGCGCCACCAGTGCATTTCGCCCCCCGAGCCACCACAGGCAGCCGAGCAGCAGGGCCGTCCACACCACGGCGAACGCGTCGGCGGAGACCACGGCCGTGACGGGCGCCAGGACCTGGGCCAGCGGAGGGGGATACCAGTAGGCATAGGGTGTGTTCGGGGCCGCCGAGGGGTCGTACAACGGCGCGCCGGCCCAGAGCCGAGCGCCGGCCTGCCAATACGCGTACTCGTCGTTGAGGTGCGTCCACTCGGCCGTCGCGATCACGGCGAGCAGGACCGCGCCGATCGCCGCCGCCACGACGAGCGCGACGACGGAGTCGACGGCAGGCGCCGTCGACGCCGATGACGACGCGGCTGACGTCGGCAGGCGCCGGAGCGCGCCACCGACGCCCGAGGCCTCAGCCGAGGCGGACGACATCGCCGCGCTCGGTCCGCGACGCATCGATCGCGCCGACCGGCAGCTCGAGCACGCCATCCGCGCCCAGGACGAGCGGCACGATCCCGATCCACGGGCGCAGCCGGCGGTGGACCGACAGCACCGGTCGTGCGCCATCGGGGCCGGGCCGGCCCATGAAGACCGCATCGATCGGGAAGCGCATGAACATCATGTGGATCCCGTTCCCGCCGATCCAGAGGCCGTGGCCGGGCGCGAGCGAGCGCCGGCCCATGAGGCCCATGAACCGCGCCCAGAGCGAGCGCGCAATGGCGACGTCGTCGCGAGAGCCGTGCCGCGCGTCTCGTTCCGCGCACCGCCCGCTGGCGGCGCCGACGAGACCGATGGCTCCACGCGCGGCCGCTAGGTCCCCAGGTTCTGCATGATCAGGATCAGGGCCGGCCCAAGGATGACGACGAAGAGCGACGGGAAGATGCACCCGACGAGCGGGAACAGCATCTTGATCGGGGCCTTCGCGGCCTGCTCCTCGGCGCGCTGCCGGCGCTCGATCCGCAGCTGCTCCGACTGGACCTGGAGCACCTTCGAGATCGACACGCCGAGCTGCTCGGCCTGGATGATCGCGCCGATGAAGTTGGTGAGCGGCTGGACCTCGGTGCGCGGGACGATGTCGCGCAGCGCCTCGCGCCGCGCCTTGCCGACCCGCACCTCCGCCAGCGCGCGGCGGAACTCGTCGACGAGTGGGCCCTTCATCTTCTCGACGACCTTGCCCAGCGCGGCATCGAAGCCGAGGCCGGCGCGGACGGAGATCGTGAGCAGGTCGAGGGCGTCAGGGATCTGGAGGATGATGCCCTTCTGGCGCTTCTTGACGCGGCCGCCGAGCCAGAACTCCGGCCCGACGTAGCCGATGCCGGCGCCGACGAGCGCCAGCAGGAGGCCCTGGCTGATGTTGCCGCCGAGGACGCCGAAGAGGATGAACAGCACGCCCGCGCCGACGCCCGTGCCGATGGCCTTGATGCCCAGCCAGTCGGCGACCTTCATGTCGCCCGGGTTGCCGGCCATCGCGAGGCGCTTCTCCGTGCGCTCGGTGAACGAGCTGGAGGTGATCCGGGCCACGGCGCCCGAGAGGCGACGCGGCAAGCGGCTTGATGGTACGGTCGAAGAACGGCTGCTGGAGCTCCAGCTCCTGGAGGTCCTTGGCCGTCATCTGGCCGAGCTGCGAGAGCCGGGCCTTGAGCGGGTCCTCCTCGCGCGACGCCGGCGACGCCGAACGCGATCAGGAGGACCGAGATCGCAGCAACTGCGGCGACGATGATGCCGCGTTCCATCGCCTAGACCTCGATGTCCACGATCTTGCGGATGGAAGTAGAAGCCGGCGCCCATCGCCAGGAACGCGATGCCGAACAGGATGACTCCGAGCGGGATGCCGAGGACGTCCGGCGGACTCACGAACATCGGGTCGAAGAACTTCGGTGCGGCGAGGTAGATGAAGAAGGCCAGGAAGAACGGCAGGCCGCCGACGACGTAGCCCGACATGCGCTGCTGCGCGGTCAGGGTCCGGATCTCGCCCTTGATCCGGATGCGCTCGCGGATCGTGAAGGCGATGGAGTCGAGGATCTCGGCGAGGTTGCCGCCGACCTGGTGCTGGATCGCGATGGCGGTCGCCATGAGCTCGAAGTCCTCGGACTTGAACTCGTCGGACCATGTTCTCGAGGGCGATGTCGAACGGCAGGCCGAGGTTGACCTCGCGGATGACGCGACCGAACTCGATCGAGATCGGTGGGCGCGACTCGCGGACGACCAGCTCGATGGCCTGAAGGAACGACGAGCCGGCTCGCAGGGCGTTCGCGATCAGGGTGACCGTGTCCGGCAGCTGCTAGTTGAAGGCCTTGAGCCGCGAGCCCTTCCGGAAGTTGAGCCAGAAGCGCGGGGCCATGGCCCCGACGAGGAACCCGATCGCCAGCACGACGGGGCTGCCGAAGGTCGGCATGACGAACCCGAGGAGGAACAGCAGGACCGGCACGCCGACGGCAGAGCCCACCCAGATGCCGAGGAACTCGGACGGCTTGAGCTTGAGGTCCGCGGCACCGAGGTCGCGCAGGAGGTTCGCGCCGAAGTCGCGCTTCTCGACGACCTTGTTGAGCTGGGCGAGGGCGGCGGAGCGCTGGACGAGGTCAGCGAGGCCGCTGCCCCCTTCCTTGGTGCCGTCTTCCTTCTTGCCCGGCCGCGTAGCGCTCGAGACGCTCGAGCGTGACACCGCCGGCTCCGGCCATGGAGATGCCGAGGGCGATCAGGATGATCGCCCCTGCGGCGAGGCCGGCGACGACGAGCGTGAAGGTGTCCATCCGCGGGGGCCTAGAAGGTGAACCCGAAGATGTTGTTCGGCAGGTGGATGCCCTGCGTCTCGAACTGCTCGACGAACTTCGGGCGGATGCCGGTCGGCTTGAGCCGGCCCTGGATCTTGCCCTCGATCACGCCGGTCTGCTCGAAGACGAACACGTCCTGCATGACGATCGTGTCACCTTCCATGCCCTGGACCTCGGTGATGTTCACGATCTTGCGGGTGCCGTCCTTGAGGCGCGACTGGTGGACGATCAGGTCCACCGCCGAGCTGATCTGCTCGCGGATGGCGCGGACCGGCAGGTCGACGCCGGCCATGAGGACCATCGTCTCGAGTCGGGCGAGCATGTCGCGCGGGGTGTTGGCGTGGCCCGTGGACAGCGAGCCGTCGTGGCCCGTGTTCATGGCCTGGAGCATGTCCAGCGCCTCGCCTGCGCGACACTCCCCGACGACGATGCGGTCGGGGCGCATGCGCAGCGAGTTGCGGACGAGCTCGCGGATCGGGATCGCGCCCTTGCCCTCGATGTTGGGCGGGCGGGACTCGAGCGTCACCACGTGCTCCTGGCGGAGCTGGAGCTCGGCGGCGTCCTCGATCGTCACGATCCGCTCGTCGTTCGGGATGAACGACGAGAGGACGTTGAGCGTCGTGGTCTTGCCGGAGCCCGTGCCGCCGGAGACGAAGATGTTCAGGCGAGCCTCGACGCACGCGCGGAGGAACTCGAACATGTCCGGGGTGGAGGTCCCGAACCGGATGAGGTCGTCCGTGGTGAACGGGCTGGCCGCGAACTTTCGAATGGTGATGACGGGGCCCACGAGGGACAGCGGCGGGATGATGGCGTTGACGCGGGAGCCGTCGGTCAGGCGGGCGTCGACCATCGGCGACGACTCGTCGACGCGGCGCCCGATCGGGGCGATGATCCGGTCGATGATCCGCATGACGTGGTCGTCGTTCTGGAAGACGACGTTCGTGAGCTCGAGCTTGCCCGAGCGCTCGATGTAGACCTGGCGCGGGCCGTTGACCATGATCTCCGAGACGGAGTCGTCACGGAGGAGCGGCTCGAGCGGGCCGAGGCCGATGATCTCGTCCGTGATCTGCTCGAGCATGCGGACACGCTCGGCGCGCGTGAGGGCCAGGCCCTCCTCGTCGATGACCCGGCTGAAGATCTCCTCGATCTGGCGCCGGACCTCGACCTGGTTCGTCAGGTCGAGCTTCGGGTCCAGGTCCTGGATGACGCGGTTCTGGATCCGGAACTTGACGTCCCGGAACGACTCGCGCGCCGGCAGCTGGGTGACGAGCCGCGGCGACGAGGGCGCGGCAGGACCGCCGGCCCCGCCCTCGGGCTGGACGTCACGACCCCCGGCGGGCCCAGACGGGACCGGCAGGCTCTCGCCCGGGCCACCCGGCCGGGCGGACTCGATGCGCTTCAGCAGTGACATCTCGCGCGGTCCCCCTACTTACCGAATGAAAAGATCGACTTGCGGTTGGCCGCCGCCTTGGCAGCCTTCTTGTCCGTGACGGGCGGCCACCGGCGTCGGCGGTGGGCCGGTGACCGCGGCCGCGAGGCGGGCGATGTCCTGCGACACCTGGGCCTCTCGGTTGCTGAGGAAGAACGGGACGCCGCGGTTGAGCGCGTAGACCACGCTGCGGCCGTCGCTGACGATGGTGTGGTCGACCTTCCGGCCGATGGAATGCTCGACGTCCGCGACACGGATGCCAAGCGTCGAGTCCGCGCGGTTCAGCACGAGCCGGATCTTCTCCGGGCCGTAGCCGAGCTGCTCGCAGACCTCGAGGAAGAGGCGCATGTTCTTCACGCTCGTGATTTCGAGCGTGAGGAGGGTCAGGATCAAATCCGCCTCGTCGAGCACGGCCAGCGTCGAGTCGTTGAAGCTCGACGGGCAGTCCACGACGATCAGCTCGAAGTCCTGGCGGGCCCGCTCGATGACCTTCTTCACGGCCTGCGGGCCGATGAGCTCGGCCTGCTCCGGCGAGGGCGGGGCCAGGAGGACCCGGACGCCGGAGGAGTGGCTGATCATGAAGGTGTCGAGGGACTCGGCGTCGCCGCCACCCTGGAGCTCGCCGGCGAGATCCGCGATGGACTTGTTGCGCGGGTTGAGGTTGAGCAGGACGCCCACGTCGCCGAACTGGAACGAGGCGTCGATCAGCCCGACCTTCTTGCCGGCCTGCGCGGCAGCCACGGCCAGGTTCACGGCGATCGTCGTGCGGCCGACCCCACCCTTGGGGCTGAAGACCGCGACGACGTTCGCTGGGTCGCCGGTGCCGTCGGGGCCGGTCCCGCCACCGCTCGTGGCGGCGACGATTGGTGCGTACCGGCTGGCCTTGTCCTTCTCGCGGGACCAGACCTGGCGGATCGATGCCGTCAGCTCATCGGAGCTGAAGGGCTTGACGAGGAACTCGCGGGCCCCGGCGAGCATCGAGCGGCGGAGGTAGTCCGCCTCGCCCTGGACGGACATCATGATCACGGCGGCGTACGGCACATCTGCGGCCAATTTCTCGGTCGCGGTGATGCCGTCCATGCCGGGCATGTTGATGTCCATCAGGACGACGTCCGGCTTGAGCTCGATGGCCATCTCGATGGCCTCAGGCCCGCCGGCAGCAGCCCCGACGACCTCGACGTCACCTTCGAAGCCGAGCAGCTTCGAGAGGTGCTCCCGGGTCTCCGGGATGTCGTCGACGATCAGGACCTTGATTCGATCGCTCATCGGGGCTGCGAGATTCCTTCTCGAGTCGTCGAGCTAGGGAAGCGGGGTCGGGATCGGGATCTGGACGATCTCCGGCGGCAGGATCCCGTAGTCGTCGACGAGGGTCTTCAGGATGATGCCCGTCGTCTCCACCGTCTGTCCCGCATCGGCAGGAGAGCGAAGGAGCGCGTCGAGCGTGCCCGAGGACCGCGCGTAGAGCAGGATCTCCGCCTGTGCCGGCGTGACCGCGAGGATCAGCAGCTTCTGCTGGTCGAGCGCGACCTGCGGCGCCGCCGTGGGCGCGGGCTGGCCTTCCTGGCCGGCCGGCGGCACGGGGGGCGGCGGATCGATCGCGGCGATGATCTGCACGTCCTGGAGCAGCAGCGGGAGCTTGACGCTCAGCGGGTTGATGCCGGACACGACCGTCACGGATCCATCAGACAGGATCTGGACGACCGGGAAGGCATCGCCGCGGAGGCTGATGATCAGGTCGAGGTTGTCGCCGACGTCGAGCAGATTGCCGACACCGGTGAGCTGGTTGACCGCGATCGGGAACGCGCGGCGGCCCGGGGGCACGCTCAGCGGCACGAGGCGGCTCTGGAAGTCAGTGCTGTGCACCTGCTGCTGGGCAACGAGCGCGGTGCGGGTGGTCTTGCCGACTGCCTGCGTGACGGAGCCGAGGACGTTCCGATCGCGCACGTCGACGGAGAGCGTCTGCTCCGCGACCATCTCGGCGGTGATGACCGTCCCGAGCGGGATGTCAACGGCCGCAACGACCGTGGGCAGGATCACGGGCGCCGCACTGACGCTCGGGTTGGCGGTATCGGGCCGCTGCCCGGTCCGACGAGGAGCACGACGACGAACGTCAGTGCGGCCAGGAAGATGCCGAGAAGAAGGACGAGCCTGCTGGTCCGTCGCACGAATTGAACCCTCCCCGTGGGCTGTCGCGTGGGCTGTCGCTTGTGACAGGTGGCACCACTCTAGCATCGGGCCGGTGCCGGGCGACTATACGAATGGGCTAGTACTACTGGCAAGAGTTGGGAAGAACGCGCGCGTGGTGCAAGGTTCGTCGCAAGGTGCCAGACAGACCGACGGCCCGTCCGAAGACGGGCCGTCTGATCGCGTAGCTGCAGGTCGACCGGCGGACTAGTCCGTTAGCCCACCCCTGCGGGTTGTGGCAGTCCTAGACGGACTTGCCGACGGTGCTGAGGATGCCCGACACCTGCGTGCCGAGGAAGATCAGCGCGATGATCGCAACGATGGCGATGAGAGCGAGGATCAGCGCGTACTCCGCGAGGCCCTGGCCATCCTCGTCGTCACGACGAACGAGATTGATGATTGCGGTAAGAAGCTGCATTGGGGTTTGGTACCTCCTTTCATGCGAGATCTCCAGCCGGTAGTCGAGATCCGCTCGCCCCCGAGAGGAGTCGGCCGGCACCGTAGCGGTGCCACCCTGCGGTGTCAACAAAGCTGCGACGTGGTCCGTTGCCTTTTGTCGACACTGCGACGGAAGGCTCCCCCATCCTGTGGATCGGAGGAGCCTGTCCGTCCTTACTGGCAGTAGCTAGACCGACGCGCCGACCGTGCTGAGGATGCCCGACACCTGCGTGCCGAGGAAGATCAGCGCGATGATCGCGACGATGGCGATGAGGGCGAGGATCAGCGCGTACTCCGCGAGGCCCTGGCCTTCCTCGTCACGACGAACGAGACTGATGAGAGCGGTAAGAAACTGCATTAGGTTGCCACCTCCCTTCTTCGAAGATCCCCTGCCCGAGGAGCGAGATCCCTCGCCCCCGAGCGGAGTCGGAGCGGAAACCTATCCGGACCTGCGCCGGTATGTCAATCGTTCGACACCGACGAGGCCGGCGAACTCCCCCGGCCGATTGGGTCGGAGGAGCCGGCCCGCGACCTTTTCAGCGTGTTAGACGGACTTGCCGACCGTGCTGAGGATGCCCGAGACCTGGGTGCCCAGGAAGATCAGGGCGATGATCGCCACGATGGCGATGAGGGCGAGGATCAGCGCGTACTCCGCGAGACCCTGGCCGTCCTCGTCGTCACGACGAAGCGTGGCGAGGATGTAGTTGATAAGGGCCATTGACCGTCTGCCTCCCAATATGGCTTTCCCCCCGTCTAGGCGGCGGGTCTGAGTTGAAATGTACGGTCAGGAATGCATACCGGCGTATGACCCATTCGTCCTAGTTGCCGATTGGCAACGCGTGCACCGCGGCTCCCCTGGAGCGGGTACTACCGCAAGCGTGACCCTCAGCTCGCGGCGGCCTCGGCGGGGACGGCTGCAGGGGCGGCCTCCTCGGGCAGGTCGACCTCGAGGTGCAGCCGGGCGCCGTCGTCGAGCATCTCCGCCTTGATCCCGAGGATCCGGGCGCGCGACGCGACCTCGCGCCAGGCCTGGTCCGGCAGGCGCGAGAGGCTGGCGATGCGCGCCGCCTCGATTGCGTCCTCGTAGGTCCGGCGGCGCTCCGCGACCATGTCCGCGAGCGCGGGCGGCAGCTCGGCGCCCTCCTGTGGCAGCTCCGGGTCCTCGACAGGAACCGGGCGGCGGCCGGCGGTGAGCTCGATCTGGAGGTTCGCGCCCCAGTCGAGGTGCAGCGACATCGTGTCCGGCCGGCTCGCCGTGTGGGCCGCCAGCGCGTCGTCGAGGATCCGGAACAGGCCGCTCTCGATCTCCACGGGCAGTCGCTGGTCGACGCCGATCGACTCGAAGTCGACCGCGATCCCGATGCGCCGTCCGCGATCCCGCGTGGACCGGCGGAGCGTCGGGACCAGGCCCAGGTCGTCGAGGACCATCGGGCGGACATCGAAGATGAACGTCTTTGTCGCGTCCAGTGTTCGCTGGACCATGGCGATGAGCTCGTGGACCTCGGCGGTGGCCTTCGCGGGGTCCTTGGCGAAGAGCCGCTCGACGATCTGGGCCTGGAGCACGATGTTGGTCAGGCTCTGGGCCGGTCCGTCGTGCATCTGGCGGGCGATCTCGCGGCGCATATCCTCCTGCGCGGTGAGGATCATCCGGGAGACCCCGGGCGGAATCGGGGCGCCCTGCTCGACGCTCAGGTCGAGGGGCATCCCGCCGCCGGCCTCGTCCGAGGTCGTTGTCCCCTGGCGAACGTCGGTCGGCATGCCGGCGACAACGCGGGCCTGCTCGGCGTGGGCCCGGGTCGCGTCGGCGAGCCGGGTTGCGGAGCGGCGCTTGCCCTCGAGGAGATCGACCTGCGCTTCCATGAGGGCGGACTTGCGACCGATCGCCACGAGCTGGCTCGCGAGCTCGGCCAGCTCCTTGGGCGTGCCGCCGGCGTCGGTGGCGAGGCGCTCAGAGGCCATGAGCAGCTTCTCGTTGGCCGCCTGGCGGCGGGTCTCGTGGCGCGCGGCCTCGGTCTTGGCCTGGTTGATGAGGAGCTCGATCTCCTCGACCTCGGCCATCACGGCCACGGCCTCTGCCTCGAGGCTCAGGGCGAACTCGGCGTCGGAGGCCGGCGTGCCTCCGGACGGGGCATCGGTCGTGGCAATGGCCACGGCGTCGGATTTAGCGGCTGCCACGGCTAGGGACTCCCGGGCTGTCGGACTGGGAATCAGTCCTCGGGCATCTTGATCCAGCCCTGCCGCATCGCGTAGACGACCGCCTGCGTGCGGTCGTTCACGGCGAGCTTCCGGAGGATCGAGCTCATGTGGTTCTTGACGGTCTGCTCGGAGATCGAGAGGGCGTAGGCGACCTGCTTGTTGGTCATGCCCTGGGCGATGTTGTCGAGGATCTCGACTTCGCGCGGTGAGAGCGGCGCGAAGATCGGCTGGGCCTCCTGGCCGTAGACGGCCAGCTCGCGGAACTCCTTGAGGACCCGCGACGCGACGGCCGGCTTCGAGAAGACCTTGTCGTTGATGAGGAACTCGCCCTGGGAGACCCGGCGGATGACGTGGATCAGGTCCTCGGGGCTGATGTCCTTGATCACGAACGCGGCGGCGCCGGCCTTGATCGAGGCGAAGAGCGACTCCTCGTCCTCGTCCTGGGCCATCACCACGACGGCGATCGCCGGGAACTCGCGGCGGATGCGCTGGGTGGTGTCGAGGCCCCCGGGCGCCGGCAGCGAGAGGTCCATGAGGACGATGTTCGGGGAAACCATCGTGACCATCTCGACCGCGGCGCGGCCATCGGCCGCCTCGCCGACGACGTCGAACTCGCGTTCGCGGGAGAGGATGTTCGAGATCCCTACGCGGAAGAGCGCATGGTCGTCGACGATCAGGATCCGGATGCGATCGGCGGCCAAGCCGCCTCGCCGGCGCTCGCCGCTTTCGGTCTCAGTCGTCATTCGTTGTCCTCCGCGGGGATGGGCATTCCCATGGCTCCAGGTGGGATCGTCATTCGGACGGCCGTTCCCAGATCCGGGCTGGATCGTACTTCGAATCTTGCGCCAATCAGCTCGGCGCGTTCACGCATGAACTGCAGTCCGAAATGGCGGCGGCCACCGACAGGGGGATCGTCGGCCTCGAAGCCCTTGCCGTCATCGCGGACCTCGACCGTCCAGCCGCTCGTGTCCCGGGCCATCCGGACCCGGACGTTGCTCGGCTGGGCGTGCTTGCGAACGTTCTGCAGTGCTTCCTGGATGACGCGAAGGGTGACGACCTCGACCGTTTCCGGCAATGCGTCGATTGCCTCATCCAGCTCCACGTGGACCGGGATGTCCAGCGCGGACGCGATCTGATCGGCGGCTTCGCGGATCGCGCCGCTGAGGCCCAGGTCCGCGAGGAGCGGCGGCCGGAGCTGGCTGAGGTAGGCGCGGACGCCCCGCAGCTCGCGGGTGAGCACCTCGCGAAGCTGTTGCAGCTCGGCCCGGGCGAGGCGCTCGTCGCGGTCGAGGAGTCGCTGGACGACCTCGACCTGGAAGATCGCATTGCTGAGCGCCTGGGCGGGACCGTCGTGGACCTCGCGGGCGAGCCGGCTGCGTTCGGCCTCCTGGGCCTCGACGATGCGCATCTGCGCGTCGGCGGCGCTCGGGGGACCGGACGGATCGCTGACCAGCGAGGAGTCGTCGCGCGCGAGGAACAGCCAGGCGTTCTCGAGCGACTTGACGGCGAGGTCGATCCGGCCGAGGGTCGAGCGCTCCTGGCCGACCTCCTTCCCGACGACGAGCTCGTCAGTCGCGGCCTGGCTGCGGCTGGCGCCGCTGTGGGTCGACTCGTTGGGGTTCGAGCCGCTGATCGCCCGGAGGCCTTCCCAGCGCTGGACGCGCTCGAGGTAGGAGGAGCGGTAGCGCTCCCGGACGTCGCGCAGGGTGTTGGCGCCCTCGGACACGGCTGCCTGGGCCTCGTCGAGGAGGGCCGCGAGGGGGTCGTCGTGGATGAGGGACGAGCTCACCGACAGTTCGGTGTGCTCCTGGCCGTCGCTGTGGTCCTGGCCGTTGGCCGACGTGTGTGGGGTGTCGCGCTTCGGCCGAGGCGAAATCGAACGGCGTGCTCCGCTTCGTGTGGCACCGTCTCGGGTGGCACCGTCACGTGTGCCACCGTCCGGGTTCCCCGAGGGTGCCAGGCGCGCCTGCAGGGGCCGGCTACCCGCCTCGCTCTTCATCGTGGCCGAGTCTAAATCGCGGTCATGGGACCTCCGGCTGGCCCAATGGTCCCTACCCGATGGTCCCAGAGCCCACCGCTCCGCCCACCTCCTCTGCGCTCCGTGCTCTCTGGCGCCCGCCGCGTGGGTGGTGGCGCTGCATCGGCGCCCCTTCGAAGTGTCGTGGCCAGTTGGGCAAGTCGTTGGGCCGGTCCTGCGCCGGAGCGTGGCACGTCGCGTCAAGACAGAGCCCTGCACGCTGTATGTGCATTTCCGACCCTTGGTGGAGACAACCGGTGGGCCGGACGTCCCAGCTTGCGAGCCGCCGCCTTCGGTGACGCCCCCGCGCGACCTCGGCCGGGCCGTTGACGCGGAATCCACGTTCACGGGGGAGCAGCGACGGAAGGAGCGGCGTCCCTGCTGACCTGCGTCGGCGAGTAAGTGGCAGCGAAGAGCCCGAAATGAACATAAGGCGTGCAGCCGTGACAACAACCGGCGGCGCGATCGACCGGCGGCACATCGGACCGGCGGCGCGATCGGACCGGCGGCGCGATCGGACCGGCGGCGCGGACCGGCGGCGCATCGAACCGGCGGCGCATCGGAGGACTGGTCAATGCGCGTCGCGCGACGGACGGCACTCGAGATCGAAGCGTCGCGGAGGTGGAAGGAGGCGCGTGCTCGGATCGGCGGACAGGTCAAGGCCATGCGCCTCCGTCGAGGCTGGTCGCAGGCGTCGCTTGGGAGTCGGATCGGGGTTGGGCGGATGGTGGTCGGCCGGCTCGAACGTGGCGAGGGCCACATGGCTCTCGAGCTGCTCGAACGGATCGCGATCGTTCTCGCGGTCCCTCTGACGGTGAACCTCGGGCGAGATCCAAGGGAAGACGTCGCGGACGCGGGTCACCTGTCGATGCAGGAGCTCGTGCTCGGGCTGGCGCGCAGGGTTGGCTTCGATCGGCAAATTGAGCTGCCGACGAGGCCCGCCGAACCCTGGCGGTCGATCGACGTCGCCCTCGGTTCGGAGGCGCGCAGGCAGGCGATCGAGGTCGAGTGCTGGAACACGATCGGAGACGTCGGCGCAGGCGTGCGATCCAGCACGCGGAAGCTGGCCGAGCTCGAACAGGCAGCGATCGGACGGTGGGGCGAAGGGGCGAGAGCGGCGGCCGTCTGGGTCGTTCGCGACAGTGCGCGGAATCGCGCATTGGTTGCGCGTTACCCGGAGGTGTTCGCCGCGCGGTTTCCGGGATCCTCAAGAGCCTGGGTCAAGGCGCTTGCTGAAGGCGGTCCGGTTCCGACCGATCCAGGCTTGGTGTGGTGCGACCCTCGGGGCGGGCGGCTGTATGCCTGGCGGCGTGAGGTGCGACAGGCCGCGTGACGCGAACGGGCTGCGCGAAACACCGCAGCGGGCGATCGGTCCCGGCGGCTCGTCAGGGGCAGCGAATTCGGAAGACGAGGAGCGAATCGAGCTCGCCGGGGTAGGCAGCGAGGTCCGGCAGCTGGACGGGCACGAAGCACTCGGCGCCGGGCGCGCCGTCGAGGATCGCAGACGGGAAGACGCCATCGTTGTCGGCACCGACCACGAGCAGCCGCGCCGGCGGGTCGAACGACTCCGCCAGGTCGAGGACTGACTCGATCGACTCATCCGGGAGCGCCAGCGCCTGGTGGCGGGTCTCCTCGGCGAACCAGATCGGGAAGTCCGTGATGACCGGGCCCGGCTCGGCCGCGAGGTCCACGCCCGTGCCGTCCGGCTGAACGCCGGAGAACGCCTCGGTGATCGCGGCGAACCGCTGGGCCTCCGCGCGGGACGTGCGGCCATCCTCGGTGATGAGCGCGAAGGTGAAGAGCAAGGACCCGGCGACCGCGAAGGCCGGGCCAAGCCACGCCACCGGGTTCGTCCAGCCGCGCCGCCGACCGACCCAGGCGATCGCCCGGTCGAGCACGAGCAGCGCCGAGATGACCAGCAGGACGTGGATCGCGCCAGCGGCGTGGAGGAAGGTGCCCCACGTGGTCGAGACCGGGAAGACGAGCGACGCGACGAGGAAGGTGATCACGGAGAACAGGAGGAGGGCGCGAAGCGGGTCGACTCCGGTGTTGGTCGAGCCGGCCTCGGCCTCGGGCGCGGTGCCGCGCCGCCAGCGGGCGATCGCCGGGAGACCGAGCAACCCGAGGATCGACAGCGGCACGCCCAGGAACAGCAGCACCTGGGTGAGGTTGTGGAGCGTGCCCGTCCAGCGCAGCTCGAGCAGCTTCAAGGGCCCGGCCGCGAGGTAGCGGGCGAGGGTCGGCTGGTCCTGCCACGCGAAGATGTCCGTTCCCTCGAGACTGAGCGCGTTGGTGAGCGCCTGCCCCGGGAAGGGGCTGCCGAACGTCACCCAGCTACGGAACGCCCACGGCGCGAACGTGATGATCGCGACCAGCGCGACCGGGATGACGTTGATGCCCCACGCGCCGAGGCGGTCGGAGAACCGCGGGAACGACGCTCGGACGTTCGACCACTCGATGATCGCGAACGTCGCGGCCAGCCAGAGCGCCTCGTTGCGGGTCATCGCTGCGAGCCCGATCGCCACGCCGAGCAACATGCGCTGTCGCGACCGCCACGCCAGGTCGTGCTCCGTGCGCGCGACGAAGGCTGCGATCCCTTCCTTCTGGACGTCGTGGAGGCTGACGCGCCGGCTCAGTCGCGTCATCAGGAGGCAGGCACCCAGGGCGAGCGCCGCGAACGGCATCGTCGAGTCGGGCTGGCCCGATGCCAGTACGAGCGGCAGGTAGACGGCACACGTCAGCCCGGTGCCGATGGCGAGCGTCCGGGCGCGGCCGACGGGCATCCCGCGGTCGGCCGCCACGTCGGCGGCGAGGCGCCACGCCAGGACGCAGACCAGCGAGCCCACGAGCACGGATGCCACCTGGGCGGCCGCGAAGGTATGGCCGAACAACGCCATCGGGATGGCCATGAGGAACGTTGGCAGCGGGAGCCAGACCTCGAATGCCGGTCGGGGGAACGACAGAGGCGGCGTCTGGAAGCTCCAGATCGCGTCCGTCGTCAGGCCCTGGCCCTCGAGCAGGTTGCGCGCGACGCCGACGTAGTACGCGACGTCCTCGGGGCGTGGGAAGGAAAGCTGCGAGGCCGCCCAGGCGCGGATGAGGAGCGCGACCAGGAACACGCCGCCCGCCGACAGGAGCGCTTCGCGACGGCTCACGATGGCTCCGTGGGGGGCGCCATGTGCCCGGATGGCGCGTCGGCGCGTCCCGCCGTGCGGACACGCCGTTCGCGCCAGCGATCCCAGACCCCCTGGACGAGCAGCCCGATCGCGATGAGGCCCGGCGCGAAAGCTGTTGCCATCGTCATCGTCACGAACGGTACGGACGCGGCGACGGGGAGCGCGATCACCGCGTAGTACTCCTGCGCGTTTGGCCACAACGCCGGAACCGCAAGCCAGGCGGCCTTCCTCCGCCCAAGGAGCAGGAGCCCCACGATCGCCACCGGAATCAGGATCGGGACGGCGGTCGCCGAGCTCCCGCCGCCGGACTGGGTCGCCAGCAGGGCATTGATCCTCGGCAGGTCGCGGATGAAGTGGTCCCAGGCGAGAAACGGGGCCGTCACGAGGATCGCCGCGGCAGCCAGCAGCAGCGGGCGCCACTTGCCGAGCACCAACAGCGGGATCGCCGAATAGATGCGTCCGACGACCGCGCCGGCCTCGGCCACCACGCCCCCGCGAACGAGCAGGGCCACGAGCGGGAGAGCCGACGAGCCGGCGACGATCGCGAGGAGGAGCGGCGGAAACAGCAGCCACCAGGCCTGGAGCCGCAGCTTCCGCAGGACATAGATCGCCGACACGACATTGAGCCCGACCCAGAACGCCTGGACGATCAGGTCGGGCAGGTAGGCAAAGGGCAGGAACGGGATGAGGCTGGGCGGGGGAGCGGCGTACGTCCCGAACGGGATGCCGGCGGTCCACGGGTTGCCGCCGTCCAGCAGCGCCCGGGCGGCGCGGGTGTAGGCCACGGCGTCCCAGCCCAGGTCCACAGGCCCCGCGATGGCGGGCCCGACGACCCGCCTGATGGACATGACCGTGAACCACAGGATGAGCACGAGCTCGGTTGGGGTGACCGGCAGTCGGCCGAGCATCGACCGGAGGCCCCCCGCCGGTTCCACCACGGGTTCCACAACGCGCTCCCCGGGCGGCGCCATGGCTACCCGCCTACCGCCGCAGGCACCGGGTGTCGCCGTCGGTCGTGCAGACGGGGAAGAGCGCGAGCCTCGGTGCGCCGCCGTCTGTGGCGGGAACCGTGAACGCGGCCGGCCCGATCCACGGGACCTCGAGGGTGCCCTGCAGCACGGGGGCGAGGGCGCGGGCCGCGTCGACCCGCTCGACGATCAGCCAGCGAGTTCCGTATGCCCGGGCCACGGACTCGATGACCTCGATCGGGTCGTCGGGCGTGACGACGCCGGGTCGACCGGTGAAGTACTTGTAGCCGCCCGCGTCGATCGTGAGGAGGCGGTCCGTCGGCGGCACGCCGAGCCGATCCAGCTCGGCCGCGACCTCAAGTCGAGGTTGGCGCGTGTTGTCCCAGCCGGCGATCACCGGCCGCGTGAAGATCACCGCGGCACCGATCACGAGCGCGACCACGCCCCATACGAGGATCGAGCTGCCCGCCGCGCCGCGCGCCCCCGCCGACGATGCCTCGCGCCGCGAGACCAGACCGGCGAGCACGAGAACTCCCTCGACCGAGAGGATCGCCGCGTGCGGCGCGAGCCCGATGGCGGTATGGATGAACGCGCCACCGGGGACGTGCAGCGGGTAGAGGAACGTCGCGCCGGCGAACGCCACGAACGTGTAGACGAACCACGGCTGGAAGTCGCGGGACGAGCGGCGGCCGGCGATCCCCAGCAGCAGGAACGGCAGGAGCACGATCGACGAGATCATCACGGCGAAGTTGCCGAACGCGTCGAGGAGGCCCTGCAGCCGCGACGCGATGATCGGGCCCAGGCCCTGGCCGAAGAAGTAGGCCGGCGTGGGGTCGACCGTAATCGAGTTCCACTCGGAGATCTGGCGAATCCAGAGGGCCGCGCCGGACGCCGACGTCGGCGAGATCGACCCGAAGACGGCGATCTGCCGGGCCCACCACGGCCCCATCACGAGCATGAACAGCGCGAAGGCCGCGACCGCGGCCATGAGCGGGATCGGCGCCCGGTCGTCGACCCGCGACCAAGATCGGCTGCCGCGGCGGTTGCGGAGGAACCTGATCCGATCCGCGAGCCAGACGAGCGCGATTGCCCCGGCGAGGAGGATGCCGTCGTTGCGGGCGAGCGTGGCCAGGCCCGCGAGGAGGCCGGCGAGGGCGAACGATCGACCGTCGCCCTTGAGCCCGCGCGCGGTGAGCCAGATCGTCGCCGCGACGAGCGGGTGGAGGATCGCGAAGTTCTCGGGCTGGGCGAGGAAGACCGACACGGCGCCGGGGATGGCGCTGATCACGCCGGCCGCGAGGCCCACGATCGGGCGGGCGCCGGCGTCGCGGGCGATGAGCCATGTCAGCGGGGCGGCCAGCGCGCCGATGAGGATGCCGGGCAGGGCGTTCGCGAACGCCGTCGGGCCCAGGACGGAGACGAACGGCGCTTGGATGAAGCTGGCGAGCGGGAGCCAGTGGGCGTTCGAGGGAATTGGGAGGACCGCCGGATCGGGCAGTCGATTGCCGACCTCGGCGAAGATCCAGACGAAGTCGACGTTCAGCCCATTGCCGGCCGCGATCGCCCGCGCGACATCGACGTAGTAGTAGGAATCGGGGTACGCGGGATCGGGGTAGAGCGCGACCAACACCGCGCGCGTCGCCAGTGCGAGGGCATACAGGAGCACCGATGTCCGCACGACGCCGGAGCCTACCAAACGAGCGTTGCGCGCCTGGCTGCCCCGAACGTCCGCATGAGGGGTGGCGAATTTGCACATACAGCGTGCAGCGGCAAGGCCATCCTGCAAAATGCCCCGCGATGCCAGCCGCGCCCAACCGTCGAGCCCCGGGCCTCCTGCTGGCCTGGCTTCTCCTCGACGCCTCGATGGGGGTCTACCTCGGGCTCAACGGGCCATCGACGATCTCCCGCATCCTCCTCGCGGCGGGAATCGCGTTCCTGCTCTACGTGCTGCTGCGCCGGCCGCCGAGCACGCAGCAGCCGTCGCTGGCGCTGGTCGAGACGGGGTTCGCGCTGCTGCTGGCCCTCGAGCTGGCCGTGCACGTGGTGGTTCCCTTCCGTCCCGAGCCGCCGACCCCGACCATCCCCATGGGCCTGCTGGCGTTCGTCGCGCTGCTTGCCCTGGGGCTCTGGCACGCGCCGCGCATTCCATGGGAGCGCCTGCGCGCCGCCTCGGTCGGGATCGCCATCGCGACCGCCCTGGTCGCACGCTTCCTGATCGTCGCCTTCGATGTCGAGCCGGGCTTCGATGTCCACCTCATCCAGGAGGCCGGCGGGAACGCACTGCTCGCGGGGCTGAACCCCTACACGGTGCCGACGGCGTATGACTCGGGCTACCCGTACTGGCCGCTGTCGGCCGTCATGGCCGCCGCCGGGCTCCTCGTGGGCGACGCCCGCTGGGGCCTGCTCGTCGCCGACGCCGTGGTCGTGGCTGCCTTCATCGCGATCGCTCGCAACGTCGGCGCCCCCGGCCGGATCGGTGCGCTCGCCGCCGCGCTCCTTCTGTGGAACTCGTCGGGCCTGTACGTCACCTGGCAGTCGCTCCCGGAGCCGATGGTCATCGCCTTCGCGGCGCTCGGGGTCGCGGCGCTCACGCGACCGGCGCCGCGCGGCTGGCTCGCCGGCATCGCGCTGGGGCTGGCGGTGGCCACGAAGCAGCTCGGGCTCGGCTTGTTGCCGCTCCTCCCGCTGTCGCGCGACCGCAGTCGCTGGACGGCCACGGCGGTCGCGACCGGCGTGGCGGCGGCGATCATCCTGCCGTTCTTCCTGCTCGACCCCGCGGCGTTCCTGGAAGGCTCGGTCTCGTCGCACATGGTCGAGCCGGCCCGGGACTATGCGGTCAACCTTCTTGATCCCTTGCCGGGCGTGCTGCCGCGCCTCAACGTTCCGATCGTGGTCACGGGGGTCGTGGCACTCGGGCTCGGCCTTGCCGTGCGCCTGCGGTGGCCGGACGCGATCGATGGCTGGCTCGCGGGGAGCATCGCGCTCCTGACCGTGGCCTTCTCGCTGATCGGGATCTCGTTCGTGAACTACTACCAGATCCCGCTCGCGCTGCTCCTGGTCCTCATCATGGTTCCCGATGGCTGGACGAAGCCCGGCACGCCGCGCCCTTCGTGACGGCCTGGTCCTCGCCGGCCTGCTGGTCGGTGGGTACCTGTTCGTCATCGTGGCGCCGCAGGCACAAACGGTCGGCTTCGACGCCTTCGCCTACTGGGCGCTCTCGATCGATGACCCGTACGCCACCCACATCGGTGGACTTGGTTCATTCCTGTACACGCCGGTCCTGGCGCGCCTGTTTGCCCCGGCCTCGAACCTGGACTGGCCGACCTTCCTGTGGCTCTGGCTGGCGGTGCTCGTTGGCACCGCCATCTGGCTCGGCGGCCGGCGCTGGCTGTGGGTCCTCGCATTTCCCCCTGTTGCGGTCGAGCTCTACCACGGCAATATCCACCTCCTCATGGCAGCCGCGATCGCACTCGGGTTCCGCTATCCCGCAGCGTGGGCGTTCGTCCTGCTCGCGAAGGTCACGCCCGGGATCGGCCTCCTGTGGTTCCTGGTCCGGCGAGAGTGGCGGAATCTCGCCATCGCACTGGGCGCCACGGCCGTGATCGTGGCCGTGAGCCTGGCGGTCGACTTCCGCCTCTGGGTCGACTGGGTCGACCGGCAGGTCCTGGGCTCGCTCCAGACCGCACCGAGCCAGCCGCACATCGACATCCCGCTGCTCCTCCGGCTGCCGGCCGCCGCCGCCCTCGTCGTGTGGGGCGCTCGGACCGATCGGAAGTGGACCGTCCCGCTCGCCGCCGCATTCGCCATGCCGGTGCTGTGGATCGCCGCGTTCTCGGTCTTCGCCGCCGCGCTCGCCGTCGACCGGCCGGCGCTCCAGCCTCGGAGCGCGGCGCCAGCTCCGGAGCCCGCCTGACATGTGGCGACGGGGTGCGAGCCAGGAGGGCCACGAGGCTGCCCAGCGGCAGCCGACGCCCTGGCGACGCTCCTCCGAATCCACGCCGCCCGAAGATGCCCGGCGCGTCGTCCTCGAGGGCTGGGACGAGGAGCTCACGAAGGACGAGCTGAAGGGCCGGCAGCCGCCTGACGCCGAGACCGAGCGCGCCAGGCGGAGGGCCAGGCTCCGCCACCTCGGCGACCTCGCCCTCTTCGCCCTCGCCGTGATCGGCGCGCTGGCCGGCATTGCGGTCGCCTGGATGCACGTCATGGGCGACCCACTGAACGACGCCCGCCCGTACTACGAGGCGGCCTCGCGCCTGAATGCCGGCCAGCCCCTCTACCCCGCGGGGCTGGACCCCAACTCGAACAAGATCTACCTCTACCCGCCGCTGTTCGCCGTCGTGCTCCGGCCCCTCGCGCTCTTGCCGTACGAGTGGTTCGCGCTCATCTGGGAGCTCGTGGTCGTCGGGTCGTTCGTGCTGTTGCTCCAGCGGCTCGGCGTCCGGCGGCGTTCGACCTGGATCGCGATCGGCCTGCTCGGCGTGCCGATCGGCTGGGCGCTGAGCGTGGCCCAGGCCCACGTCCCGATGACGCTGCTCATGGCCATCGGCCAGCCGTGGTCGATCGCGGTCGCCGCGAACCTCAAGCTCTTCCCGGCGCTGATCCTCCTGTACTGGCTCGGGCGCCGCGACTGGGAGTCGGCGGCGGCGTTCCTGGTCTGGTCCGCCCTGCTGGTGCTCGCGCAGATCCTGCTGGCCCAGGGTGCGTCGATCGACTACGTCCAGCAGCTGGGCGTGGAGCAGCTCGGCGAGCAGGGCGTCCTTCGGAACTTCTCGCCGTTCACGATCTCGCCGTTCCTGTGGGTCATCCTGCTGTTTGCAGGCGCCGCGGTGACGCTCGTGGCCGCCCGCTCCCGCTGGGGGTGGGCGGTCGCCGTGACTTTTGCGTCCCTTGCACCACCCCGCCTGCTCGTCTACATGCTTACCGGACTCCTCGCTGCGCTCCGGCGAGGTAAGCCGGGGACCAGGTGACCGCAACCACGACACTCGACGCGCCGCTCCAGCCCGAGCTCGCCACGTCCGGCGACGGCCACGTGCGCCGGCTCGAGGATCGAAACGCCGGGCTGGACCTCCTGCGCACGATCGCCTGCCTGCTCGTGGTCTTCTTCCACCTTCGGCGCATCGCCGGGATCGATTTCGGTCCCCTGAACCTGGTCTTCGACGACGGCGATACCGGGGTCTACATCTTCTTCGCGCTCTCGGGCTACCTGCTGTATCGACCGTTCGTCCTCGGGAAGGTCGACCTGCGGAACTACGCCCTCAAGCGCGCGGCACGGATCATCCCGGGCTACTTCGTTGCCCTGGCCTGCCTGACGCTCCTGACCGGGAGCCGGACCCCGATCGACCACCTGCCGGCATTCGCGACGATGACGGCGTCCTACGACATCAGCACCCGCGACTTCCTCGGGAACGGCTGGACGCTCTCCGCCGAGATCCTGTTCTACATCGCGCTGCCGTTCGTGGCGCGCCTCGTCGCCGGTGCGGCCCTGCTCCGGCTGGCTGCCCTCGGCGCCCTGTCGGTTGCCGCGACCCTCGTCTTCTACTTCGTCTACTCGCCGGCGAACGAGTGGCTCTGGGGCTCGTTTCCGTTCGTGTTCTACGCCTTCGTCCCCGGGATGATCCTCGCCGTCATCGAGGTCAACGACCCGGCCACCTTCCGCCGCTTCGCCTCGCCGTTGGCTCCCGTCGCCGGCGTGCTCCTGATCTTCCTGCAGATGCAGACCCACGGGTACTTCTTCGTCGCGATCGGGACGGGGATCGGCGCGGTGCTCCTGATCGGCTGGCTGCGGAGCCGCACGGTGCCGTTCGCGCGGCCCCTCGCGTTCGCCGGCGGGGCGTCCTACGCGATGTACCTGTGGCACCAGGACATGCTCGAGTCGTTCGGGCTGCTCGGAGCTGTCATCGCCCTGGCCGGCGCCGCCGCGTCGTGGGCGCTCGTGGAGCGCCCGATCCTCGACATGGCGCACCGCGTCGCCGCGCGCTGGCGCCGTCCGCCTGCGCCGGATCCCCGCAACCGACCGTTGGACGTGCAGCCTCCGGTCGAGGTCCCAGCCTCCGTCTCGACGACCTGAACATGACCGTCCGCGCGACATCGACCTCGCCTGCAAGGCGATCCGGGCTCTCGGGCACCATGCTCCTGCGGTCGCTGCTGGGCGCGATCTCTGTCGTCCTCTCGATCCTGCCTGTGCTCGTCGCGCTCGGAGCGTTCTTCCCCGGCATCCCAACCATCGGCAGGTTCGGGGCGCTCGTCGTCAGCCATCTCCCGGCGCTGCTCCTGGAGGCTTCGCTGGCATCGAGCATCGCCGTCCTCGCCCTCACCCGCGGCGGCGGTCGCTGGTCGAAGCTCCTGGTCGCCATCACGGCGGCCACCACCGCTTCGATGCTGGCCGTCACCGTGGTCACGACCGTCTTTGCCTGGAACCTCGGGGTTCCCTTCGACTTCTTCCGGATGGCCCAGGGCTCGCCGCTGCCGCTCGTGCCCGACGACCGCGTGATGTTCGCGACCGTGGACGGCGTCGATCTCCACGCGGAGATCTGGAGCGCTCGCCCGGCGGCAACGGACGGCGGCGCGCCGGCGGTCCTGTACGTCCACGGCGGTGCCTTCATCGGCGGTGTGCTCGGGAGCCGCAAGGAGCTGTTCGACGCGGTCGCGGCAGCGGGCATCACGGTCGTGGACGTCGAGTACCGGCTCTCGTCGGTCGGTGCACCACCTCGCTGGGCCGACGCGCCCGCGGACGTGCTGTGCGCGCTCGGCTGGGTGCACGGGCATGCCACCGAGCTCGGCATCGATCCCACGAAGATCGTCGTCGCGGGTGAATCAGCCGGCGGCAACCTCGCGATGCTGGCCGGCTATGCGGCCGGCACGGACCTGCTGACGTCGTCGTGTGGCGGCAATGTCGTCGCGCCTGCGGGCGTGTTCGCGGTTGCGCCGACGGCCGACCTGGCGGCCATCTGGTCCGACTTCTCCATCGAGGCGCACAGTCTGCCGTTCCCGGAGGCGTACATCGGCGGGCCGCCGAGCCAGTACCCGGACCGCTACGACATGGCCGAGCCGTTCCGGCTGCTCCGCGCCGACCTCCCGCCCACCTACATGCTCACCGGCGCGAACGATCACTACGTCTACCCGCACCGGGTGACGTCGGTGGTCGACCGCATTCGCGCCGCCGGTGCGCCGATCACGTACGTCATTGCCCCGTTCGCGGACCACGGGTTCGATGGCTTCCCGAACGGCTACGGCAACCAGATGCAGCGCGTGCTCCTGCCCCAATTCGTGGCCGAGGTGACCGGGTAGCCTTCGCGGCGTGAGGCCCAGTCACCTGCGCGCGATCCGCGATGGGCTGGTCGTCGCGGGGCTCGTCTACCTCGCCTGGCGG
>CAVRKQ010000003.1:0-73781 GCA_963722105.1 uncultured Chloroflexia bacterium
GACCGGCGAGATCTACGCCGAAGCCTCCTACCCGTCGTACGACGCGAACGACTATGCGGCGATCGCCACCGAGGACCCGTCGCGGTTCCTCGACCCGGTCGTGTCCGGCGTCTACGAGCCGGGCTCCGTCTTCAAGATGATGACCGTGCTCGCGGGGCTGGAGCAGGGCACGACCTCCATGTACCGGACGTACCGCGATTCCGGCCGCCTCCGCCTCGACAACGGCAGGACCCGGATCGAGGACGCCGACGGCAAGGCGATGGGCAGGATGTCCCTGGAGGACGCGATCGCCTACTCGCGGAACGTGGTGGCCGCCAGGGTCGCGCTCGGGCTCGCACCGACGACCCAGGGCGCGTCCGAGATCCTCCACGAGACGTGGACCCGCCTCGGGTTCGGGTCCACGACCGGGATCGACGTCTCCGGCGAGGTCCGCGGCATCGTCAACGACCCCACCGAGAACGCGTGGCGCCAGATCGACCTCGCGAACGGCGCGTTCGGCCAGGGCGTGGCGGTGACCCAGATCCAGCTCGCGACCGCGTATGCGGCGCTGGTCAACGGTGGCGTGCTCGTGCAGCCCCACGTGGTCGCCGGCATCGGCGCCGAGACGGTCGCCGCCGTCGTCGCCGCACCGGTCATGGACCCGAAGCTCAGCCCGCAGCTCTCCGCGCTCATGGAGCACGTCCTCAAGAGCGAGTGGTACGCCCCGTACTCGAAGGTCCCTGGCTACTGGGTCGGCGGCAAGACCGGCACCGCGCAGGTCTGGGACGCCGAGAACCAGCGCTGGGCGCCCAACCTCTACAACTTCTCGTGCGTCGGGTTCATCGGGCGTCGCGAAGGCCACCCGGATCTCGTCGTCGCCGTTCGCATCTCCGAAGCGCACCCCGGTCGCAACGCGGAGGGGCAGCTTGTCCTCCCCGTGGTCTCCACGGAGCTGTTCCGTCGTGTTGCGACCGACGCGGTGACCACGCCGGGCCTCCTGCCGGTGCTCCCGCCGACGGCCCCGACCGTCGCCCGGGCCGACCGGTGAGGGGCGTCGGTGCCACACTCTCCGCCGTGACCGTCGAGGGGCCGCCGCCGAGCGCCGGCGCCCAACCCCACGCATCGGACGCACCGGCCCTCACCGCCGACGATCTCCGACGCCTCACCGGCGGCAGGCTCCTGCGCGAGAGCCGCCGCCCGATCCGGGGCGCCGCGGTGGACTCGCGGCTGGTGGGCGACGGGCAGCTGTTCGTGGCCCTGCCAGGCGAGCGCACCGACGGCCATCGCTTCCTCGCCGAGGCCGCCGTCGGCGGCGCCGCGGCGCTCGTCGTGTCGCGACCCGTGCCGCCGGCAGTGCTCGATGCGCTCGGTGACGTCACGGTGCTCAGCGTGCCGGACGGGCTCGTGGCCCTGGGCGCGATCGCGGCCGGCTGGCGCACGCGCTTCGATCCGCTCGTCGTCGGCGTGACCGGCAGCATCGCCAAGACCTCCACGAAGGAGGCGATCGCCGCGGTGCTGGGCAGCGCCTTCCGGACGCTCCGCAGCGAGGGCAACCAGAACAACGAGATCGGCCTGCCGCTGACGCTCCTGCGACTGGGACCGGACCATGGCGCGGCGGTCCTCGAGATGGGCATGTACGCCGGCGGCGAGATCGCCGACCTGGCCCGGATGGCGCGGCCGGAGATCGGCGTCGTGACGTCCGTGCATGGCGTCCACCTCAGCCGGATCGGCTCGATCGCCGCGATCGAGCAGGCCAAGGGCGAGCTCGTCGAGGCCCTCCCGTCCGACGGCGTCGCGGTCCTCAACCAGGACGACAAGCGAGTCCGGCGCATGAGCGATCGGACCGCCGCCCGCGTGCTGACCTACGGCCTCAGCCAGGACGCCGACGTCGGCGCCGACGACGTCGCGTCGGCCGGCTTCGAGGGGATGCGCTTCACCCTCCGCCTGCCGCCATCGCGCGGCGGACGCCCTGTGCACATTCCGGCCAGCATCCCCGGCCTCGGGAAGCTGTCCGTCCACAACGCCCTCGCCGGCGCGGCCGTCGGCCACGCCGCGGGCATCGACCCGGCCGTCATCGTCCACGCACTCGCAGGAGGCTGGTCCGCGTCGCACCGCGGCCAGGTGCATCGCCTCGGGCGCGTGACCCTCATCGACGACTCCTACAACGCGTCGCCACCCTCGGTGACCGCGGCCCTCGACCTCCTCGCCGGGCTGCCAGGCCGAAGGGTCGCCGTGCTCGGCGAGATGCTGGAGCTCGGCAAGGGCGCCGCCACGGGCCATCGCGAGGTCGGGACGGCCGCGGCGGCCACGGTCGACCTCTTGGTCGTCGTCGGGCAGGGCGCGAGGGGGATCGCGGCCGGCGCGAAGGCCGCCGGGCTGGACGCGTCACGCATCCTCGAAGCCCGCGATCGCGAGGCCGCGCTCGACCTCCTCCGATCGCGCTTCCGGGACGGCGACGTGGTGCTGGTCAAGGCGTCCCGCGGCGTCGAGCTGGACGTCCTCGTCGACGCGCTGCGCGCAGAGCTGGCGGGATCGCGGTGACCGTCGACCAGACGACCCTGATCCAGGGCCTCCTCCTGGCGTTCGCGGTGATCGTGATCCTGATGCCCGCGTACATCCGGTCGCTGCGGTTCTTCGGGATGGGCAAGCAGATCCTCGAGGAAGGTCCGCAGACCCACCAGGTGAAGCGCGGGACGCCGACGATGGGCGGTCTCCTCGTCATCGTCGTGGTCGTCGGCCTGTACGTCCTGATGCGCGGGGTCCCGCAGTTCGGCGTCGTGGCGCCGTTCGCGACCCTGATCCTCGTCGGCGGGCTCGGCGCCTTCGACGACTACCTGAACGCCAAGACGGGCGAGGGGATCAGCGCCCGGCAGAAGATGCTGTGGCTCGTGGTCGTCGCGGCGTTTGCGGCCTACCAGATCCAGACGACCTACGCGATCGACTCTATCGCGGTCCCGTTCGTCGGCACCGTGATGATCCACCCGGCCGTGTACATGGTCTTCGCGGCCTTCGCGATCATCGCCGCCGCCAACGGGGTGAACATCACCGACGGCCTCGACGGGCTCGCGGGTGGGACCCTCGTCTTCGCCTTCGTGGCGTTCGTCTTCGTCTCGCTCCTGAACGTCCCGACGCAGCCGAACCTGGCGCTCCTGTGCGCGCTGATCGTCGGGGCGCTGCTGGGCTTCCTGTGGTTCAACGTCCATCCCGCCCAGGTGTTCATGGGCGACTCGGGCTCCCTGGCCCTCGGCGCGACGCTTGCCGTGACCGCGCTCATCACCGGCCAGATCCTGATCCTGCCGCTGGTGGGCCTCGTGTTCGTCATCGAGACGCTGTCGGTCATCATCCAGGTCGCGTACTTCAAGGCGACCGGCGGGAAGCGGATCTTCCGGATGAGCCCGCTCCACTACCACTACGAGCTCCTCGGCTGGGACGAGGAGAAGATCACGCTCCGGTTCTGGATCATCGGGATCATCGCCGGGCTGATCGGGGTGACCCTCTTCCTGGCCTCCATCGACCGGCTGCAGTGAGCGTCATGACGGCAGAACGAACGATCGACCCGGCGGAGCTGGTGCCCGGCGCCCTGCAGGCAGGCCTGTTCCGCGGCCGCCCGATCAGCGTGCTCGGCTTCGCCCGGTCCGGCATCGCCCTGGCGAGATTCCTGCACGACGCCGGGGCCGCGGTGACGGTCTACGACGGGCGACCGAGCGTCCGAGCTCGAGCAGGCGATCGAGGCCCTGGCGGGCCGGGACGTCCGCCTGCTGCTGGGTCCGGAGATCGAGCCGGCGGACGCGCTCGCCGGCGCCGCGCTCATCGCCAGCTCTCCGTCGATCAACGCCGACTACCCCACCACAGAGCCGCGGCTGCGCGCCGCCCTCCGGGACGTCATCGACCGGCGGGCGGCCGGGGACCTCGCCGCGCCCGCGGTGCTGTCCGAGGTCGACCTGTTCCTGCGGCTGTGCCCGGCGCCCACGATCGGGATCACCGGCACGAAGGGCAAGACCACCACGTCCGCGCTGACCCACGCGCTCCTGGCGACGGACGCGGCCCATCCCGCGATCCTCGGCGGCAACATCGGCAAGCCGCTGGTCGAGCGGCTGGCCGAGCTGACGCCGGACCACCGCGTCGTCGTCGAGCTCTCCGAGCTGCAGCTTCCCACGCTGTCGCGCGGGACGACCGTCGCGGCGTACACCAACGTGACCGCCGACCACCTGGACCGGCACGGGACGCTCGAGGCCTACCGCGCCGTCAAGCGGCGGCTGGCGGAGCTCGTCGATCCCGACGGCGCGCTGGTGCTGAACGACGACGACCCGGTCGTCGCGATCTACGGGCCGGCCACGGAAGCGAGAGTCATTCCGTACCGCCGCGGCGAGGTCCCGCCGGGCGGGCTCGGCGTGGCCCACGGCTGGATCGTCGGTGACGCGATCGACCCCGTCGGCGTCGCGGCGAAAGGCGGCGCGACATGGTTCCCCGGCGGGCGCGTCCTGCCGCTCGATGCGCTGGGCATCCCCGGCGCCCACAACATATCGAACACCATGGCCGCGGCCGCGGTCGCGCTGCTGTTCGGGATCTCGCCCGAGGAGATCCGCCGTGCCGCCGCGGCATTCACCGGGGTGGAGCACCGGCTCGAGCGGGTCGCGGAGCTGGGAAGCGTGCGGTTCGTCAACGACTCGCAGGGCACCCA
The DNA here is from genome assembly GCA_963722105.1 of uncultured Chloroflexia bacterium. Lineage (GTDB taxonomy): Bacteria > Chloroflexota > Limnocylindria > Limnocylindrales > CSP1-4 > UBA5189. The sequence goes on from CAVRKQ010000003.1 coordinate 4,661, forward strand.
GCCCGACGCGGTCATCGCCGCGCTCCGGGCCTTCGAGGCGCCGGTCGTGCTGATCGCCGGCGGCCGCGACAAGGGCGTGGACCTCTCGGAGCTCGCTGCCGTGGCCGCGGAGCGGGCCCATGCGGCGGTCCTCATCGGCGAGAGCGGGCCCGACCTGGAGCGACTGTTCCGGGAGGCAGGCGTGGAGACGACCGTGCGGTCCTCGACGCTGGAGGCCGCCGTCTCGGCCGCTTATCTGCTCGCCAGCGAGGCCGTGGCGGCCTCCGACCGCACGGGGACGGTCCTGCTGAGCCCGGCCGCGGCGAGCTTCGACATGTTCGAGGACTACGAGGCTCGCGGTCGCGCCTTCAAGGCGGCCGTCCATCGGCTGATCGAGGAGCGGCGCTGATGGGCCGCGCCGGCGTCGAGGCCCGGTTGCCGTTCCCCGGCGCTCGCCGGACCGTGGACAACGGAGCGAGGCGGACGAGAGCCGCCAAGGCCGCCGCGGTCGCAGCCCGCCCGGCTGCTCGCCCGGGCGCGTCGGTCCTTCGCCGGGAGCGCCACCAGCCCGACTACTCGATCCTCCTCGCCGTCGTAGCGCTGGCCGCGATCGGGATCCTGATGGTCTACTCGTCGTCGGCGATGTCGGCCTACATCGGCCCGCGCAACGACACGTTCGCGATCGTCGGGCCCCAGATCTTCTGGGCCGCCCTCGGGATCCTCACGATGGTCGTCGTCATGCGGATCGACTACCGCTGGCTGCGCCTCGTCTCCGTGCCGGGCTACCTCGTGGCCCTCGTCCTCCTGGCGCTGGTCTTCGTGCCGTCGCTCGGCAAGGTCGTGGGCGGCTCCGCGCGCTGGTTGATCCTGGGGCCGCTCCCCGGCGTCCACCCCGCGGAGATCGCCAAGCTCGCCCTGATCGTCTACCTGGCCCACTGGATGGCCAACAAGGGCAAGGCCATCGGCGGCTTCCGGACCGGCACGATCCCGTTCTTCATCATCGCGCTGCCGGTCATCGGGCTCGTCTTCAAGGAGCCGGACCTCGGGACGACGATCGTGATCACCGTCACGGCCTTCACGATGTTCTTCGTCGCCGGGGCGAGCCTGCGGCTCTTCGCCCTGCTGATCGGCGGCGGCGTCGCCGCGGTCATGCTCGTCCTTTCCGGGGCGCTGGCGGGGTTGCTCAAGGACTACCAGCTGGAGCGGATCAGGACGTTCATGGACCCCTGGGCGGACCCGCTCGGAACCGGCTTCCACACGATCCAGGGCCTGCTGGCCCTCGGCCTCGGCGGGATCACCGGGAGCGGGCTGGGGGAGAGCAAGCTGGCGGGCGGCCTGTACCTGCCGAATGCCTGGAACGACTTCATCTTCGCGATCATCGGCGAGGAGTTCGGATTCGTCGGCGCGGGGCTCGTCATCGGGCTGTTCCTGCTGCTGGCCTACGCGGGCATCCGAACGGCCCTCCGGGCACCCGACACGTTCGGGGCGCTGCTCGCCGCCGGAATCACGGCCTGGCTCTGCTACCAGGCCTTCATCAACATCGCTGTCGTGGTGGCGCTGGTGCCCGTGACGGGCATCACGCTGCCGTTCATCAGCGCCGGCGGCTCCTCGCTGCTCATCAGCTTCGCGGCGGCGGGCATCCTCCTCTCGATCTCGGGGGAGACGCGCGACCCGGAGCCTCGGGGCGAGTCCAAGGATGACGACGCAAGCCGGAAGGAAACCGGGAGGACCGATGCGACTGCTGATCGCGGCCGGCGGGACCGGGGGCCACGTCTACCCGGCACTCGCCGTCGCGACCTCGCTCCGTCGACGACCCGGCAGGCCTGACCTGGCCTGGGTCGGCGGCCGGCGGGGGCTCGAGGATCGCCTCGTGCCCCCGGCCGGGATCCCGCTGCGCCTCCTGCTGCTCAGGTCGCTGCGGTCGGTCCAGCGCGACGTCCACCTCGTCCTCGACCCGATCCGCCTGGCGCTGTCCGTGCCCCAGGCGCTGTGGCTGCTCGCGCGCCGGCGCCCCGCGGCCGTGTTCACCACGGGCGGGTACGTCGCGATTCCGGTGCTGCTGGCCGCACGCCTGCTCAGGATCCCGGCGCTGCTCTGGGAAGGCAACGTCATCCCCGGCCGCAGTGTCCGCGCCACGGCGCGGCTCGCCACGGCGCTCGCCGTCTCGTTCGAGGCCACGTGCCGGGCGCTCCCAACGGGCCGGGCGTGCTTCGTGACCGGCACCCCCATCCGGGACGTCTCGGCCCACGACCGGGCCGCGGCGCGAGCCCGGCTCTCGGTCGCCCCCGACGACCGGCTCGTCGTCATCTTCGGTGGCTCGCAGGCGGTTCGCCGGCTCAACGACGCCGTTGCCGGGGCCATGCCGGGCCTGGCCGAGAAGGCCGTCGTGATCCACGTCGCCGGGGCGGACGGGCTGGACGCGGCCGAGGCGACGCGCCGCGCGCTTCCCGAGCATCTCCGCGACCGGTACCGGCCCGCGGCCTTCCTGGGCGAGGAGCTGCTCGATGCGCTCGCCGCGGCAGACCTGATCGTCGGGCCGCGCCGGATCGTCCACCCTCGCCGAGGCGACCGCGTTCGGCGTGCCGATGGTCGTCGTGCCCTACCCGTACGCCGGTGCCCACCAGCGGGCGAACGCAGAGGCCCTCGCCGATTCGGGCGCCGCCCAGCTGGTCGACGACGCGGCCTTCGACGCGGCCGCATTGCTCCGGGCCGTTGACCTCCTCGACGATCCTGCGCGCCGGGAGGCGATGCGCGCGGCAGCTCGCGCGATGGGCCGGCCCGGGAGCGCCGACGCCGTCGCCGAGGTCCTGCTGGCCCTTGCGGAGCGCCGGGCCCTGCCGGATCCGGCCACGGTGGTGAGAATCGCCAGTGCACCCATGGAAGCCTCCGCGTGACCCCGCTGCGCTCCGAGCCCGCCGCCGCGTCGGCGCAAGCCTCCGCACCCGCCGTGCCGCTCGACCTCGTCGGGCTGTCGGGGGATATCGCGCGCCGGATCGGCGTCAAGGCGGAGCGGAGCGCACTGCTCGCGAAGCTCACGACGATGCGCGCCGGCGGCCCGGCGGACCTCCTCGTGACCGCGCACAACGGCTTCGAGCTCCGGGCATTGATCCGGTTCGCCCGCAGCCGCTCGATCCCGCTGACCATCCTCGGGCGCGGGAGCAACGTCGTCATCTCGGATCGGGGCATCCGCGGGCTCGTTGTCCACGTTCGCGCCGAGGGCAGCCGCGTCGAGGACTCGACCTACATCGCCGAGGCGGGCGTTCCCATGGCGCGTGCCGCCACGGAGACACAGAAGGCCGGCCTTTCCGGTCTGGAGTTCGGGCTCGCCGTGCCGGGCTCGGTCGGTGGCGCGGTCTGGGCCAACGCCGGCGCGCACGGCTCCGACGTCAAGGCCGTCATCGAATTGGCCGACGTCCTGCTCGCGGACGGCTCCGAGGCTCGCCTCGGCGCCGACGAGCTCGCCCTGGAGTACCGCGAGAGCCGCTTCAAGCACCAGCCGCCCGATGGGACCGGCGAGATCGTGCTCGGCGCCCGCTTCCGGCTCGAGGCGACGTCGGCGGACGTGATCAAGGAGCGCCTCGACGACATCCGCCGCTGGCGCCAGGCCCATCAGCCCCTCGGGCTGCCGTCGGCGGGCAGCACGTTCCGGAACCCGGCCGACGGCCCATCGGCCGGCGAGCTGATCGAGGCCGCCGGCCTGAAAGGGCTCCAGCTTGGCGGCGCCACGGTCTCCGAGAAGCACGCCAACTTCGTCGTCAACGACCGCAAGGGCCCGGCCGCCGACGTGCGCCGCCTGGTCGACATGGTCCGCGCGCGCGTGCTGGATCACGCGGGGGTCGACCTGGTCCCCGAGATCGTGTTCCTCGGCGACTGGGAGGGCTGGCCGTGGCCGGAGGCGCAGTGATGCCGGAGATGACGCGACGCGCCGAGGGAGCGGGCTACCCGCCGATCGTCGTTCTCCTCGGCGGCCCGTCGGCCGAGCACGACGTCTCCGTGGTCTCGGGCACGGCGATCGCCCAAGCGCTCATCGAGGCCGACCTCGAGGTCACCCAGGTGCTGATCGACCTCGACGGCGGCTGGTGGTGGCTGCCGCCCGACCATCGGCGCGGCGACCGGTCCGCCGCCGCGTACGACGACCCGGCCGGGCTTGGCGCGAAGGGTCCGGCGACCGTCGGCAGCGCGCTGGACACGCTCGGCGCGAAGGATCCGGCGCCGGTCGTGTTCATCGCCCTTCACGGGCCCTTCGGCGAGGACGGGACGGTCCAGGCCCTGCTCGAAGCCGCGGGCCTGGCCTACACGGGCGCGGGGGTGCTCGGGTCCGCGCTCGGGATGGACAAGGTCGCCCAGAAGCGCATCTGGCGCGGCCTCGGCCTGCCCGTCGTCGACTGGACCGAGGTCAGGCTGGCCGCCTGGCGCACGAACCCGTCGGCCGTCGCGGCCCAGCTCACGGCCTTCGCCGGCGATGCGGACCCACGCCTGATGGTCAAGCCGGCCCGGCTCGGGTCGTCGGTCGGGATGACCCTCGCCCACACGCCGGACGAGCGGGCTGCGGCCCTCGACGTGGCCTTCCGCTTCGACGACCTGGCGATCGTCGAGCGCTACCTCCCGAAGGCCCGCGACCTCGAGGTTGCCGTCATCGGCTCGGAGCCGCTGGGCACGTACGGGCCCGGCGAGGTCATCGCGGGCCACGAGTTCTACGACTACGAGGCGAAGTACACGCCGGGGCTCTCGGAGACCTCCACCCGGGCCGAGGTCCCCGAGGCGACGCGCGCGCTCATGCAGAAGCTCGCGCGCGACGCCTACCGCGCGCTCGGGACCGAGGGCTTCGCGCGGGTCGACTTCCTGGTCCGCGACGACGAGATCTACCTCTCCGAGATCAACACGATCCCGGGCTTCACGCCGATCAGCCTATTCCCGACGATGCCCGCAGAGGCGGGACTGGACTTCACCGCGGTCTGCCTGCGGATCCTGGATCTCGCCCTCGAGCGCCAGGCGGCTCGCGCGGCGCGCCCCCGGCTGACCTCCACGGACCTCCCGCGGTGAGGGGCTTCGGCGGCGGCCGCCGAGCCCAGGGCGCCCGACGCATGAAGGCGGCCAAGCCCGTGGTCGCGACCCGCTCGCCCGATGCGGCGCTGGGCCGCGAGACCCGCGGACTGGTGGGTTCCTCGAAGCGCGGACGCTCCGCGCCGTCCAGCCGCGCGCGCCCCTCGCTTCCGTCGCTGCCCTCGCTTCCGTCGCTGCGGCGCGGGGGGCGATCGGTCGGCCTGCGCCGGCCCGGCATCGGCCGGCTCATCACGCCCGCGCGGGCCGCGGGGCTGCTGGGGATGCTCGCCTCCGGGTTCCTCATGACCTTTGTCACCGGCCCGAGCGCCTTCGCGCTGGCGCGCACAGAGGTCCCATCGCTGCAGTGGACCGCCGACGCGGCCGTCCAGAACGCGCTCGCCATGCCCGACGGCGCGAACGTTTTCCGACTCGACACCGCGCCGCTCGAGGCCGCGCTCGAGGCCTTGCCGGCGGTGGCCGCAGCCGAGGTCGGGGTCACGCTGCCCGACGCCGCGGTCGTCGTCACGATCCAGGAGCGCGAAGCGATCCTCGCATGGGAAGCCGGGGACACGCGCTTCCTCGCGGACCGCGAGGGCGTCATCTTCGCGGAGGTGGCTCGAGACGCCGAGCTCCCCCCGGGTGTCGCCGTCGTCGAGGATCGGCGGACCGACGCCGGGGAGGGCCTCGCCGTCGGCGCCCGCCTCGACCCGGTCGACCTCGACGTGGCCACCCGCCTCGGGAGCGTCACCCCGACCGAGCTCGACAGTGGCGCGTCTCGCCTCCGCGTCCGCATCACCAACGGCGACGGCTTCCTCGTGTACGTGGAGAAGGGCTGGATCGCAACCTTCGGCTTCTACAGCCCGGCCACCCGCCCGACCGGCATCATCCCGGGCCAGGTCCGGCTCCTGAAGAGCCTCCTCGCCGAGGGCGAGGACTCGATCGCACGGATCGTCCTCGCCTCGGAGACGAACGGCACCTACGTCCCCAAGGCAACCCGCAAGCCGGCGAAGCAGTGACGTCAAATCCCGCCACGAAACCGATGACGGCGTGACACCGATGACGGCGTGACACACGGGGCCGCCGCGTTTCGCTACCCTTTGCCGGAACGCACCGCAGCGAGGTCCGGACCCGTTGCTCCTCCCCCTGGCAGGCCTGCTGGTGGGCGTCCTGCTCGGGCTCGTCCTCAATGTCCAGGTCGGCGTCGAGCTCAGCCGGTATTCGGCAGTCGCGATCCTCGCGGCGCTCGATTCCGTGCTTGGGGCGGTGCGGGCGGAGCTCGACGGCGTCTACAACAATCGGATCTTCATCTCGGGCTTCGTCACCAACGCGATCGTCGCGGTGATCCTGACGTTCATCGGCGACCGGCTGAGCCTGGACCTGTACCTGGTGGCGCTGATCACGTTCGGTCTTCGGATCTTCAACAACGTCGCTCTCATCCGGCGGCACTTCATCTGACGCAGCAGAGGTAGGCGTGGCGGTCGAAGGAGTCCTGGTCGCACTCGATGTCGGGACGAGCAAGGTCTGCGCGCTGATCGGCGAGATCGGGCGCGATGGGCGGCTCACGGTCATCGGTCATGGCACGGTCCCGTCCTCGGGCCTGAAGCGCGGCGCGGTCGTCAACATCGAACAGACCGTGCGCTCCATCCGGGACGCGGTCGAGCGGGCCGAGCGCCTCTCGGGCTGGAAGATCGACAAGGCCTTCGTGGGCGTCGGCGGCGCCCAGATCACGAGCTTCAACTCGAAGGGCCAGGTCTCCGTGGCGGCCCACACCAAGGAGGTCGGCCGGGACGACATCCGGCGGGCCGTCGAGCAGGCCCGGACCGTGCCGATCGCCTCCGACCGCGAGGTCCTCCACGTCGAGCGGCGGGGCTTCACCGTCGACGGCCAGGAGGGCGTCAAGGACCCGCTCGGGATGAGCGCGATCCGCCTCGAGGTCGAGACCCACATCGTCACGGCCCCGCAGACCGCCGTCCAGAACCTCATGAAGTGCGTCGCCCAGGCGGGCGTCAAGATCGACGAGCTGGTCGTCAACGCCCTCGCCTCGGCGGAGGCGGTCGCGAACGAGACGGAGCGGGAGCTCGGGGTCGCGGTCGCGGACATCGGCGCCGGCACGATCGACATCGCGATGTTCAACGAGGGCTCACCGTTCCGGACAGGCGTCCTGCCCGTCGGCGGGAACTTCGTCACGAACGACATCGCGATCGGGATCAAGACCTCGCTGCCGGCGGCCGAGGAGCTCAAGATCCGCCACGGCACCTGCGACCTGCGCGGGATCGAGGAGGACGAGGAGATCGCGGTCTCGATCCTCGGCGAGGAGGCGGGCCGGTCGATCGGGCGCCTCGAGCTCTGCCGGATCATCGAATCGCGGATGCGCGAGACGTTCGAGCTGATCGGTGCCGAGCTGCAGGCCGGAGCCGCGGGCATGTTGCCGGCCGGGCTCATCCTCACGGGTGGCGGGGCGCAGCTGGCGGGGGTCGCGGAGCTCGGGCGCGAGGTCCTCTCGATGCCGGTCCGCGTCGTGGGTCCCACCGGCGTCGGCGGCCTGACGGACTCGATCCTCACCCCGGCCTACGCGACCAGCATCGGGCTGCTCCAATGGGGCGCCTCGATGCTCGACGACGGCGAGGCCCCGCGCTACGAGTCCGCGCCGGCGAACGGCGTCCTCGGCCGGCTGCGGAGCGCCGTCAAGAGCATGCTCCCCTAGCGCGTCCTCAGGGCAGCTTCGACGCGACGTCGAGGAGACAGACCTGGCCCGCCGGCTCGGTCGGCACATACGCCAGGATCCCCCGGTCGGAGACCATGCCCCGCTGGGCCGGTCGATCGGTGAGCGTGACGATGGTCCCCGGGTCGGTCACCCGGATCGCCTCCATGCGCGATGTCGCGGCTGCGTGGTACACGACCCATCGCCGGAGGGCCGGCATCGACGCCCCCGTGGTGTCGGCACCGGCCGGCTCGAGCTGTACCTCGGCATCCGGCCCGGCGACGACGAACGTCGCCGGCGCATCCCGATGGTCGGGGTGGGTGATGGTGAGCAGCAGGTACTCGGGATCGGCGGTGATCCAGAGCCGCTCGACGAACAGCTCGGTCCGATAGATCTCCGTCGGCTCGCCGGGCCGGTCGACGTCCATGAGGAGCACCCGGCTGCCGCCCTCGGCCGGATGCTGCAGCAGCGCGTACCCGATCGCTGTCCAGCCGAGGCCGGTGATCGATTCGGGCAGCAGGGTGAACTCCATGCCGTCCGGCCCACTCTCGGTCAGCTGGCGCCCGTCCTGGGTGTCCGAGATCCAGACGAGATGACCGTCCACCGAGGTCACCACGGTCGAGGGCAGCATCTCGGACTCGATGACCGTGAGCCCGACGCCGTCGCCATCGACGGTGAGCACCCGCCCGGCGTGATCGGCCGTGCCGACCGCCAGGAACTGCCCGGTCTGGGACCACGCGAGGCCGACGGCATCGGCCTGGAGGTCGATGCAGCGCTCGGCTCCGATCGCCGCCGATGGGGTGGGGCTGCCGCAGGTCGAGATCGTCGCGGCGAGGGCGATGACGGCGATCGAAGCGGCCAGCGTGCGTGGCCCCCGGCGGCGCGCCGCGCCGCCGGTCCCCGGAGGCACCGCTAGCTCCATTTCAGGCCCCCATCTGTCGATTTCGATGCGCGCTCGGCCGGGGGCCGATGGTAGACTCCGTCGGAACCTGCGGGCGGGAGAACGCGGCGAGCGAGCGCGCCGGTGCCCAGTTCGTTTCAGCCCCCATAACGCGGCCCCGTGAGGCCGGTCGGAGGATATCGATGGGCCTGCGCTCGGACTCGGAGAACTTTGCCCTCGTCAGGGTGGTCGGCGTCGGTGGCGGCGGCAGCAACGCCGTGAATCGGATGATTCGTGCGGAGATGATGGGCGTCGAGTTCATCGCTCTGAACACGGACGCCCAGGCCCTTCTCCAGTCGGACGCGCCGCACAAGCTGCGCATCGGCGACAAGCTCACCCGTGGCCTCGGCGCCGGCGGCGACCCGTCGATCGGGGAGCGCGCGGCCGAGGAGGACAGCGAGAAGATCGCCCAGGCCCTCGAGGGCTCGGACATGGTCTTCATCACCTCAGGGCTCGGTGGCGGCACCGGCTCCGGGGCGGCCCCGATCGTCGCGGAGATCGCCAAGGAGCAGGGCGCGCTCACCATCGCGGTGGTGACCAAGCCGTTCTCCTTCGAAGGCGCGAAGCGCAAGCTGACGGCGGAGAAGGCGGCCAATTCCCTGCGGGACAAGGTCGACACCCTGATCACCATTCCGAACGACCGCCTGCGCGACGTCGTCCAGAAGAACACCTCGATTCTCGATGCCTTCCGGGTCGTCGACGACGTCCTGCGTCAGGGCGTCCAGGGCATCAGCGACATCATCACGGTGCCGGGGCTCATCAACCTCGACTTCGCGGACGTCCGGGCGATCATGAAGGACGCCGGATCGGCGCTCATGGGCATCGGCCGAGGGACGGGCGAGAACCGTGCCGTGGAGGCCGCCCGCCAGGCGATCGCGAGCCCGCTGCTGGAGGTCGACATCGCCGGGGCCCAGGGCATCCTGTTCAACATCAGCGGCTCGTCGAACATGTCGCTGTTCGAGGTCACCGAGGCGGCGGAGGAGATCCGCGCGGCCGCCGACCCCGAGGCGAACATCATCTTCGGCACCAGCTTCAACGAGCGGCTCGGCGAGGAGGTGGCCATCACGGTCATCGCCACGGGCTTCGACGGCAAGCGCCACAACGCGTCGTCGCGAGCCGCCGCGGGAGCGGGCAACGACGCGTCCGCCCGGGCGCCGCGCGACTTCCTCGAGGAGCTCGAGCGCCAGCGCAGCGCGATGTCGGAGACGGGCGTCCCCGATGCCCCGTCTGCGCGGGTCGAGGGGAATGGCAACGGCAACGGGTCCGGCGGGATCGTCGAGCCGGTCCCGGTGCGCCGCCCGACCTACGACGCCGACGACCTGGAGATCCCGAGCTTCCTGCGCCGCTCGCGCTAGCTCGCACGCGAGCGTCGTCCAACGGATTCGTTCGAGGCGCGACGGGCACAGATCTCGGAGCGCATCGGGCAGGCAGCCGAGCGGGCGGGACGCGAACCTGGTGCGGTCCGCGTGGTCGCGATCACCAAGACCGTCGACGCGGAACGGATCCGCGCCGCGGCGGCAGCCGGCTTCGAAGCGTTCGGTGAGAACCGGGTCCAGGAGCGCGCGGGGAAGGCGGAAGCCCTCGGCGGCACGCCGGGGACGTGGCATCTCGTCGGGCCCCTCCAGTCGAACAAGGCCCGCCGGGCGGTGGAGCTGTTCGACGTGATCGAGTCGGTCGATTCGCTCGAGCTCGCCCAGCGCCTCGACCGCATCGCGGCCGAGGTCCAGCCCGAATCTCGCCTCCGCATCCTGCTCCAGGTGAACGTCGACGAGGACCCGGCGAAGTGCGGGGTTCGACCCGTCGGCGCTCGCGCGCGACCTCCCGACGATCCTGGAGCTGCCGGCGCTCGCCGTCGAGGGACTGATGACCGTGGGCCGCCTTGTCGACGACCCCGAGGCTGCGCGACCGACCTTCGTCGCGCTGCGCGAGCTGTCGGAGCGGCTCCGTAGCGATCACCCCGGCCTCGGACCCCACCTCTCGATGGGGATGACGGACGACTACACGATCGCCATCGAGGAGGGAGCGACCATCGTCCGGATCGGTCGCGCGATCTTCGGGGACCGACCGGCGCCACGCTAGACTCGGCATCGATGGGCGCGGCATTCCTGACGAACTTCATCCGGTTCGTGCTGTATGCGCTGTGGCTGCTGATCCTCGCCCGGGTCATCCTCTCCTGGATCGATCCTGGAGGCCGCGGCACGATCGCCCGCTTCGTCAACCAGACGACCGAGCCGATCCTCGCCCCCGTGCGACGCCTGCTGCCCCAAACCGGGATGCTCGACCTGTCGGCCTTCGTCGTCCTGCTCGTGATCGGCGCGATCATGCGAGCGGTCGGCTGATCCGGGGAGCCTGCCGAGGCGCCGCCGAGGGTCGCGGTATGATCCCCGCCTGGTCCCGGCCTGCGGCCGGCGGACTTCTTGGGCGATTGGCTCAGTGGTTAGAGCACGCGGTTCACATCCGCGGGGTCACTGGTTCGAATCCAGTATCGCCCACCATTTCCTCGCTCGGCCAGACGGCCGATCCGTGCGTCGCGCCGCTCCGCGCGGCGGCTCACGCACGTTGGAGTGCGCTCGCCGCCGTGCTCACATCGCTCCTTCGGCTCGACTCGCCTGACCGACCGAGGAGTTCCTCCCAGCGCCGGGCACGGCTTGCGGGGCGACAAGCGACTTGATGCGATTTCGGCTGCCCGGGTTGCTCCGGGAACGGGAGTTCGGGCTGTTCTGGCTGGGCCAGACGGTCTCGGTCTTCGGCGACCAGATCTCGTACCTCGCGCTGCCGATCGTCGCGGTGCTGATCCTCAACGCGGATCCCGGCCAGATGGGCCTCCTGACCGCGGCGAGCCTCGCGCCGCACCTCTTGTTCGCCCTGCCCGCGGGCGCGTGGCTCGACCGGGTTCGACGCCGTCGACGCCTGATGATCATCGCGGACCTCGCGCGGGCAGCGGCGATCCTGATCGTGCCCGTGGCGTTCTTCGCGAATGCCCTCAGCTTCCCCTTGCTGCTGGTCGTTGCGTTCCTGATCGGGTCGATCTCGGTGATCTTCGACATCGCCTGGATGACGCTGTTCTCGACCGTCGCTCGGCGGGAGCAGTACGTCGAGGCGAACGCTCTGCTCAACACCAGCCGCTCGGTCTCGGCGGTCGGTGGCCCGGCCATTGCCGGCGTGCTGATCGAGCTGCTGAAGGCGCCATTCGCGCTCGTTGTCGACGCACTGTCGTTCCTGGCCTCGGCCCTGTTCCTCGCGCGGATCAAGGCGCCCGATCCCGAGATCGAGCTGGAGCGGGGCTCGGTCCGGGAGCAGCTCTCCGGTGGCCTCGCGTTCCTGTGGCGCGACCCGATCATGCGCCCGAGCATCCTCGCGCTGGCGACGATGAACCTCTTCAACTACGCGTACCAGGGGCTCTTCGTCCTCTACGCCACGCGCAACCTCGAGATCGAGCCGGGCGTGCTTGGAATCGCGCTCGGGACGGGCGCGATCGGTGGCGTCGTCGGCGCCGTCCTGGCGCCGGGGGTCGGGCGGCGCCTCGGGGTCGGCGGGGCGTTCGTGCTGACGATGTTCGTGTTTCCAGCCTCGGCCATCCTCATCCCGCTCGCCGAGGGCCTGCCCGCGCCCGCGATCCTGGCGATGGTGTTCGCCGCGGAGTTCATCGGCGGATTTGGCGTGATCGTGCTCGACATCAACGCCGGCTCGATGCTCATCGCCCGTCTGCCCGAGCGCCTCCGCGGCCGTGGGAGCGGTGCGTTCAAGTGGATCAACATGGGCGTCCGCCCGATCGGCGCGCTGCTGGGTGGCGCGCTGGGTGGCCTCGTCGGGGTGCGCGAGACCTTGTTCATCGTGATCGTCGCCCAGCTCGCCGGGCTGCTGTTCCTCGTCTGGTCTCCGGTGGCCAGGCTCAAGGAGCTGCCCGAGCCGGGTGAGTAGCCAAGGCGGTCGGACTGATCGCGAAGGCTAGGCCGGCGCCGCGCTCTCCCGCGCAATTCGCCGCAGGACCGCCGGCAGGATGCCGCCGTTGCGGTAGTAGTCGAGCTCGATGGGGCCGTCGATCCGGCAGATGACCTCGAACGTCGTCTCGCGACCCTCGTCCGACCGGGCGACGACCTGGAGGTGCGACCGCGGCACGAGCGTCTCGACGCCTCGGATCGTGTACGCCTCGCGGCCAGTGAGGCCAAGCGACACGAGGTTCTCGCCCGGCAGGAATTGGAGCGGCAGGATGCCCATGCCCACGAGGTTGGTGCGGTGGATCCGCTCGAACGTCTCGGCGATGGCAGCCCGGATCCCCAGGAGCAGCGGGCCCTTCGCCGCCCAGTCGCGCGACGACCCGGACCCGTACTCCTTGCCCGCGATGACGAGCTGCGGCACGCCCTCGGTCCGGTAGCGGCCGGCGACGTCGAAGATGAAGCCCTCCTCGCCGTCCGGCAGGTGGACGGTGTACGGCCCCTCGCCCTCGCTCGCGAGCGCGTTCCGCAGCCGGATGTTGCCGAACGTCCCCCGCATGAGGACCTCGTGGTGGCCGCGCCGCGCGCCGTAGGAGTTGAACTCCAGCGGGCTCACGCCGTGCTGCTGCAGCCACTGGCCCGCGGGCGCCCACGGGACGATCGAACCGGCTGGGGAGATGTGGTCCGTCGTCACCGAGTCGCCGAGGACCGCCAGCACCCGCGCTCCGACGATCTCCGTCGGCGGCTCCGGCGTCATCGTCAGGCCCTCGAAGAAGGGTGGGCGGGCGACATAGGTGGAGTCGGGATCCCAGTCGTACCGGTCACCCGCCGGGATCGGCAGCGCCTTCCAGCGGTCGTCGCCATCGAACACGCTGGCGTACGTGCGGCGGAACAGCTCCGGGTCGATCGAGTCGCGGATGACGGCCCGGATCTCGTCCGGCGCCGGCCAGATGTCGGCCAGGAAGACCGGCTTGCCGTCGTCGTCGATCCCGAGCGGCTCCGTCGTCAGGTCGATGTCGACCCGCCCGGCCAGCGCGAACGCCACCACGAGCGGCGGCGACGCGAGGTAGCTCGCCCGCGCGAGGGGATGGATCCGGCCCTCGAAGTTGCGGTTGCCCGACAGGACCGCCGCGGTGACGAGGTCGTTCTTCTCGATCGCCTGGGCGATCGACTCGTCGAGCGGCCCAGAGTTGCCGATGCAGGTGGTGCAGCCGTACCCGGCGAGGGCGAACCCGAGCTGCTCGAGCGGCGCCATCAGCCCGGCGTGCTCCAGGTACCCGGTTACGGCCTTCGAGCCGGGCGCGAGCGACGTCTTGACCGTCATCGGGACGCGCAGGCCGCGGGCCACGGCGTTCCGCGCCAGCAAACCTGCGCCGACCATCACGGTCGGGTTCGAGGTGTTGGTGCAGGACGTGATGGCCGCGATCGCGACGGAACCGGTCCGGATCGTCGCCTCCTCGCCGCGGACGCGGAGCGAGACAGACGGGTAGGCGGTCGCGAGCGCCGGGGATTCCTGGACTGCGACGGCTGGCACCGGCGCGTCCTCTGTCGCCGTGGCCGACGAGAACGACGGTGGGTCGCTCGCCGGGAACGACTCCGCGGATGACTCCTCGACCTGCCCGCCCTCCGGGCGGATGGCCTCGAGGGTCGCGTCGGACAGCGTCCGCAACCCGTCGGGGTAGTTGGTGCGGAAGTTCTCGCGAAGGGCCGTGAGCGGCACGCGATCCTGGGGCCGCCGCGGCCCGGCCACCGACGGGTCCACTGAGGCGAGGTCCAGCGTCAGCAGGTCGTCGAATGCCGGCGTGTGGCCGGGCCGGCGCCACAGGCCCTGCGCCTTCGCGTAGGCCTCGACCAGGGCGAGACGCTCCTCGGTCCGGCCGGTCAGCCGGAGGTAGGCGAGGGTCTCGTCGTCGATCGGGAAGATGGTCGACGTCGCCCCGAACTCCGGGCTCATGTTGGCGATCGTCGCCCGGTCCGCGAGCGAGAGGCCGGCCAGCCCGTCGCCGGCGAACTCCACGAACGCCCCGACGACCCCGAAGGACCGGAGCATCTGGGTGACGACGAGGACGAGGTCCGTGGCCGTCGAGCCGCGCGGCAGCTCGCCGGAGAGCCGGACACCCACGATCCGCGGCATCGGCATGTAGATCGGCTGGCCGAGGAGGGCCGCCTCGGCCTCGATCCCACCAACGCCCCAGGCCAGCACGCCGAGGCCGTTGACCATCGTCGTGTGCGAATCCGTGCCGACGACCGTGTCCGGCAGGGCGATCCGCACGCCGTCCTCGTCGAGGCGGTCCGCGACCACGGTCGCGAGGAACTCGAGGTTGACCTGGTGGACGATGCCGGTCCCGGGCGGCACGACCCGCAGGTCCCGGAAGGCGGTCTGGGCCCAGCGCAGCAGCTGGTAGCGCTCGCCGTTGCGGTCGTACTCGCGGCCCACGTTGAACGCAAACGCGCCCGGCGTCCCGAACTGGTCGACCTGGACGGAGTGATCGATGACGAGGTCCGCCGGCACCAGGGGATTCACGCGCGCGGGATCGCCGCCCAGGTCGGCCATGGCGTCGCGCATCGCCGCGAGGTCCACGATCGCGGGCACGCCGGTGAAGTCCTGGAGCAGAACCCGCGACGGCATGAACGGGACCTCGGCCTCGGTCGTGGAGCCGGGTCGCCAGGACGCGAGGGTCTCGACGTCAGCCGGCTCGATCAGGCCGCCACCGGCATTCCGGAGGGCGTTCTCGAGGAGGATCCGGAGCGTGACGGGGGCGCTGTCGAGGTCGATCCGATCGTCGAGGGCGGCGAGCCGCCAGTAGTCCGGCAGGCCCTCGCCAAGGGAGGCGCGGGCACCGAATGGATCTGGCGTTGGCACGCTGGCGAACCTCGTCGCTGGGTAGACTCGACGCGTGGAATCGTACTCCGGGACCCGATGAAGGCCTGGCGGGAGGGCGACGCCTCGCCCGCCGATCCCGGGGACGGCGCCGCTCGCGGGGGCGCCGGTGACTCGAGGACGCTGGACGAGCTGCGCCGGCGGGGCATCGATCTCGACCCGTCCGGCTCGAACGCGGAATCTCAGGACCACGACCATGACGCGGCCGAGCCGGGCCACGCCCATCCCCATCATCACGCGGAGCCGGGCGAGCCGCCGCTCGTGGGGATCATCGGCGCCGGGGCGGTCGGGACGGCGCTGGGGGCCGCGCTCCACCGAGCCGGCTGGCCGGTCGTGGCCGTCGGCTCCCGCGACGAGGGCCGGCGCAACCGGTTCCGGTCCCTCGTGCCCGGCGTGCGCGCCTTCGCGGAGGCGGCGCCCGTGCTGGACGAGGCAGAGCTGATCCTCCTCGCCGTCCCCGACGACGCGATCCCGGACCTGGCCAGCGAGCTGCGCCTCTACGGCGGGCAGGCGCTCGTGCATACCTCCGGCGTCCTGGGCGCGGAGGCCCTCGAGCCGGCGCGCGCGGCCGGGACGCAGGTCGGCGCGTTCCATCCGCTGGTCGCGTTTGCCGATACGGAGCGGGCGATCGCGGCGCTCCACGGCGCGACGGTCGCGGTCGAGGGCGACGACGAGCTGGCCTCGCTGCTCGCCACGATGGCCGACGCGCTTGGCGCGACGGCGGTTCGCCTCGCGCCGGGCAGCAAGGCGGCCTACCACGCCGCGGCGGTCCTCTCCGCCGGTGGGTTCGTCGCGCTGCTGGACGCCATCGCCGAGCTCGGCAAGGCGGCGGGCCTCGACGAGGCCGGCGCCCTCGCGGTGTACGGCGGTCTCATCGAGCAGACGCTCGGGAACGCCCGGGCCCTCGGAATCAGGGCGGCCCTCACCGGGCCGATGACCCGGGGCGACGTCGGAACGCTGGCCCGCCACCTCGATGCCCTGGCCCGTCTCGCGCCCGACGTGCTGCCCCTGTACCGGGCCGCCGCCGAACGGGAGATTGCCCTCGCCGAGGACCGTGGCTCCCTGGCGCCGGAAGCGGCCGAATCGATGCGACGACTGCTTGCGGTGCCGCAGTGACGCGATACCATGACCCGCGATGGAGCACAGCATTGCGGCCCGCTACGCGACACGCGGCGCGGCTCGTTTCCCGCGGTCCTCGAGCCAGAGCCAGCGCCGGCGTCTCGGGCTCGCGCCGGCACGCGTCTTCAGCCCGGCGCCGACTCGCCTGACCGTGCTCCTCCGCGACCAGCCGTCGCCGGTCGCCCACCTCCGCCGCGACCCTCGCTCCATTACCGCGACCCGCCCCGTCCGTCCCTCGACGGGACGCCCACGGCCGGCATTCTCGCTCACGTGGCAGCGGTCGCCGGCCCAGCGCCACTCGAGCGCCCCCGCGGCGCCGTGGCGCGCCTGAGGGCCGCCCTCGCCACGTCCGCCGGCGGGATCGTCGTCAACGCCAATCGCGAACGACCCGCCCTCGTCGTCGGCATGCGCCGCCGCAGCCGCGACGCGGTGACCTGGACGTTGCCCAAGGGCACGCCGGACCCGGGCGAGAGCGTGGAGGAGACCGCCCTGCGCGAGGTCGGGGAAGAGACCGGCCTCGAGGTCCGGATCCTCGAGCGGCTCTCCAGCATCGAGTACGACTTCACCCAGGATGGGACGCGGATCCACAAGACCGTGCACTACTTCCTGATGGCGCCGGTGGGCGGTGACCTGTCACGCCACGACCACGAGTTCGAGCGGGTCCGGTGGGTGCCGTTCGACGAGGCCGGGGGCCTCCTCAGCTTCCCGACGGAGCGCGACCTCGTCGCCGCCACGCGGGACCGGGTCCGGGAGCTCGAAGCTGCGGGCCGCCTCTCGGACGGCGCCGTCCTCGATGGCGCGGGAGCGGCGGGATGACCGAGGCAGCCGGCCCGCCGGTCGTGGAGGCGTCGGACCAGCTCCACGAGACCGCGCTCGTCGACGTCCACCGAGCCCTCGGTGCCCGTCTGATCGAGTTCGGGGGCTGGCTGATGCCGGTCCAGTACGCCGGCATCCTGGAGGAGCACAAGGCCGTTCGCGAGCGCGCCGCGCTCTTCGACCTCTCGCACATGGGCGAGCTGTTCGTCGAGGGCGACGATGCCGGCGATGCCCTCTCAGCCGCGCTGATCACGGACCCGCGGACCTTGGCGGTCGGGCGGGCGCAGTACTCGATGATCGTCGGCCCCGATGGCGGCGTGATCGACGACCTCATCGTCTACCGGCTCGGTCCGGAGCGGTTCCTTGTTGTCGCGAACGCCGGCAATGCTGCCGTGGTGTCCGACGAGCTTGCCCACCGACTCGACGGCTGGAAGGCGGTCCTCGACGATCGATCCCTCGCCACCTCGCTCGTCGCGATCCAGGGCCCCCGAGCAGCCGAGATCCTCGCGCCGCGTACCGACGTGGACCTGGCGACGCTGCGCTACTACGCGATCGCCGAGGGCGAGGTCGCCGGCGTGCCCGCGCTGGTCGCGCGGACCGGCTACACGGGCGAGGACGGGTTCGAGGTCTTCGTCGACTGGGCCCGCGGGCCTGGGATCTGGGAGGCGCTGGCCGAGGCCGGCAAGGACGCGGGCGTCGTGCCGGCGGGTCTCGGCGCGCGCGACACGCTCCGCCTGGAGGCGGGCATGCCCCTGTACGGCAACGAGCTGGACCGCGAGACGAACCCCTTCGAGGCGGGTCTCGGCCGCGTCGTGAAGCTCGAGAAGCCGGGCGACTTCATCGGCCGCGAGGCGCTCGCGCGGGTGGCCAGGGAGGGGCCGGAGAAGCGCCTCGTCGGCCTGAAGGTCACGGGCCGCGGGATCGCCCGGCACGGCCACCCGGTGCTGGCCGGCGATCGGACGACCGGGGTCGTCACGAGCGGGACCCACTCGCCGACCCTCGGCGTGCCCATCGCGATGGCCTACGTCGCGCCCGTCGATGGCGAGCCGGGTACGATACTGAACGTCGAAATCCGCGAGAAGCCGGTCTCCGCGGAGGTCGTGCCGCTGCCCTTCTACAAGCGTCGCCAGTCCTGAAACTCCGGGCCGCCGTGCGGTCCGCCCAGGCCACAAGGAGGCGAGACCGAATGGTCCCTGCGGACCTGCGCTACACGAAGGACCACGAGTGGGTCCGGGTCGACGGCGACACCGCCACGATCGGCGTCACCGACTTCGCCGCGAACCAGCTGGGCGACGTCGTGTTCGTCGACCTCCCGGCGGCCGGGAAGGCCGTCGAGCAGTTCGCGACCTTCGGCGTCGTCGAGTCCGTGAAGGCCGTCAGCGACCTGTATGCCCCGGTCTCGGGCGAGGTCACCGAGGTCAACGGCGAGCTGGGTGCGAACCCGGAGCTCGTCAACAGCGACCCCTTCGGCGCCGGCTGGATGATCAAGGTCAAGCTCGGCGATGCCGCCCAGGTCGGGGAGCTCCTCGACGCGGCCGGCTACGAGAAGCTGACGTCGGAGGCCTGACCGACCTTGGCCTATGGCCCGCACACGCCGGCCGATCGCCGGCGAATGCTCGATGCGCTCGGCCTCAAGAGCGTCGATGAGCTCTTTGCCGACATCCCGGAGCCGCTCCGCGCCAGCCCGCTGAAGCTGGACCCGCCGGAGGCGGAGCAGCAGCTGATGACCAGGTTGTCCGGGCTTGCGGCGCGCAACCGGGTCGAGCTGGCGTCGTTCCTGGGCGCCGGCGCATACCGGCACTTCTCGCCGCCGATGGTCGACCAGATCCTGCTGCGCGGCGAGTGGTACACGGCCTACACGCCGTACCAGCCCGAGGTCAGCCAGGGCACCCTCCAGAGCATCTACGAGTACGAGTCGCTGATGGCCGAGCTCGTCGGGCTGGACGTGGTCTCCGCGTCGCATTACGACGGCGCCGCCGCGACCGCCGAGGCAGCGCTGATGACCTGCCGGGCCACGGGCCGCGGCCGGGTCCTCGTGAGCCGGGCCGTCCACCCGCACTACCGCTCCGTCCTGCGGACCTACGTCGATGGCGCCGGGCTCGATGTCGACGACGTGCCGATCGTCACCGACGGGCCGCTCGCCGGGACGACCGACCTGGAGGCCCTGGAGCGGCTCCTCGCCGACGAGTCGCAGCCGGCCGCGGGCGTGATCCTCGCCCAGCCGTCGTTCTACGGCCTCCTCGAGCCGATGGCCGAGGCGGTGCGGCTGACGCACGCGGCGGGCGCCCTGTTCGTCGCCGTGGTCGAGCCCGTCTCGCTCGCGGTCCTGGCGCCACCGGGCGTGTACGGCGCCGACATCGCCGCGGGCGAGGGTCAGGCCCTCGGCATCCCGCCGCAGTACGGCGGGCCGTACCTCGGGATCCTCGCCTGCACGGACCAGCTCGTCCGCCAGATCCCGGGCCGGCTCGTCGGCATGACGACGGATACGGAGGGCCAGCGGGCGTATGTCATGACGCTCCAGGCGCGCGAGCAGCACATCCGGCGTGAGAAGGCGGCCAGCAACATCTGCACGAACCAGACCCTCCTGGCGCTCGCGGCGAGCCTGTGGCTCGCGTCGCTGGGGCCGCACGGCCTCCACGACGTCGCGGCGCTGGGGGCCGCGCGGGCCGCGGAGCTGGAGGCGGCCCTCGCTGAGGTGGGGGTCGCGCGCGTGCACGCGGGCGCGTACTTGAACGAGTTCGCGATCCGGGTTCCGAACGCCGGAGCGGTCCACCGCGAGCTGCTCGCCCGGGGCGTGCTGGCGGGGCTCGTCCTCGGCGAGGCAGTGCCCGACGAGCCGAGCATGGCCGACTCGCTCCTCGTCTGTGCGACCGAGGTCAACACGACCGACGACATCCTGCTCTTCGCGCGCGAACTCGCAGGCATCCTCGCGACCTCGCCGGCGTCCGGGAAGCTCGTGGAGGTGCCGGCATGAGCGCGAGCGGGCCGCGGCTCCAGCCATCGCTGTTCGAGCTGTCGAAGTCCGGACGTCGCTCCGACAAGGTGCCGCACCCGCCCAAGGACGCGCTCGACCGGATTCCGTCGGAGCACCGGCGGGGCCAGCCGCCCGGGCTGCCGGAGGTGAACGAGGCCGACGCGGTCCGGCACTACGTCAACCTCTCGCAGCTCAACCACGCCGTGGACACGGGCTTCTACCCGCTCGGCTCGTGCACGATGAAGTGGAACCCCAAGGTCAACGAGTGGGCGGCCCGGCTGCCCGGCTTCGCGCAGCTCCACCCGATGGCCCCGGACGAGGTCGCCCAGGGCACGCTCCAGCTCCTCTGGGAGCTCGAGCAGATCCTCATCGAGGTCAGCGGCATGCAGGCCGTGACGCTCCAGCCCGCGGCCGGCGCCCACGGCGAGCTGACCGGGATCCTGATGATCCGCGAGTACCACCGGTCGCGGGGAGAGACGGGTCGCACCGACGTACTCGTCCCCGACTCGGCCCACGGCACCAACCCCGCGACCGCCACGATGGCCGGCCTCCGGACCGTGACCATCAAGGCCGCGCCGGACGGCGGCCTCGACCTGGACGGCTTCCGCGCGGCGCTCGGTCCCACCACGGCGGCGGTGATGGTCACGAACCCCTCCACCCTCGGCCTCTTCGAGTCGCGGATCGGAGAGCTGCTCGATGCGGTCCACCAGGTCGGCGCCCTCGCCTACATGGACGGCGCGAATCTCAACGCCATCCTCGGGCGGTTCAAGCCCGGCGAGGCCGGCTTCGACGTGATGCACATCAACACCCACAAGACGTTCTCGACGCCGCACGGCGGCGGCGGCCCAGGGGCCGGGCCGGTGGCCGTGAACGACAAGCTCGTGCCGTTCCTGCCGGCCCCGCGCGTCGTCCGCGAGACCGACGGCCGGTTCCGCCTGGAGCGGGTGGGGGAGCGCCCGACATCGATCGGACGAATGCGGTCGTTCGTCGGCAGCACCGGCGTCCTCGTGCGCGCGTACGCCTATCTCCGGACCCACGGGGCGAGCGGGCTGGCAGAGATCACCGACGACGCCGTCCTCGCCGCCAACTACCTCAAGGATCGCCTCGCCGACTCGGGCGTCTTCGACATCCCGTTCCCGGGCGTCTGCAAGCACGAGTTCATCGCGTCGGCATCGTCGATCAAGAAGAAGACCGGCGTCCGGACCCTCGACATCGCCAAGCGCCTCCTCGACCACGGGTTCCACGCCCCGACGGTGTACTTCCCGCTGACGGTCGACGAGGCGATGCTGATCGAGCCCACCGAGACCGAGTCGATCGAGATGCTCGACGCCTTCGCGGATGCCCTGATCGCGATCGCCGGCGAGGCCGAGACCGACCCCGAGACGGTGAAGACGGCGCCCCACACCGCGCCGGTCCGGCGCCTCGACGAGGCCGGTGCCGCGCGCAACCCGAACCTCCGCTGGCGACCCGCGCTCGGCGACTGGACCCCTTGCCCCGACTGAACGTTCGGCCCGCAGGGCTGATGCGTTGACACTCCGTCGCCCATCGCTATCCTCGCGGGAATGGTTGGTCGGTCCATCCGCGAGATCGTCTGGGCGCGTCTTCGCCGCGACAAGGTCGCGATGGTCTGTCTTTTCATCCTGCTCTTCTACATCGTCCTGGCGCTCATTGGTCCAAACGTGCTGGCCGCATTGGGCTGGGACCCGTACACGCTCAACCAGGACGCCGTTGATCCCAAGAAGGGCGGGCTCCCGCTCTTGCCGTGGGGTGGGATCAGCGCGGAGCATCCGCTCGGCGTCGAGTCCGGCACGGGGCGGGACATCATGGCCCAGCTCGTCAACGGGCTCAGGCTGTCCCTGATCATCGCGACCAGCGCCACCTTCCTGACGGTCCTTCTCGGGCTGTTGGTCGGGCTCGTTTCCGGCTACTTCGGCGGCGCCATCGACACGATCTCCGGCCGACTGATGGACCTCGTGCTGGCGTTCCCGTTCCTGCTGCTCATCCTCGCCCTCTCGAACCCGCTGACACAGCGGCTGGTCGATATTGGGCGTTCCCGAAGGAAATCAGTCGCGAGTCCTGTACCTCATCCTCGCGTTCAGCCTGTTCGGTTGGGCGGGACTGGGCCGCCTCGTGCGCGGCCAGGTCCTCAGCATCAGGGAGCGCGAGTTCGTCGAGGCTGCTGTGGCGATGGGCGCGGGGCGGAGGCGGATCCTGTTCGGCGAGATCCTGCCGAACCTCTGGGCGCCGATCCTCGTGTACGCGACCCTGACACTTCCGGCATACATCGCGTTCGAGGCCGCGATCTCATTCCTCGGCGTGAGCGTACAAGCTCCTGACGTGACGTTCGGAGGCATGCTCGCCAGCTCGGTTCGCTTCTTCAATGTCGTGCCGACGTACCTGTTCATCCCGGGAACGTTTCTCGTGGTGCTGGTCGTCGCGTTCAATCTCCTGGGCGACGCGCTCCGGGATGCGCTCGACCCGAAGTCCGCGCACTGAGGCCGGGATCCCCAGGTCCCGACGCCTGCTGCGAAGGAGGCTGTAACTCGCCAAGGCTATCTGCGTGAATGTATGATCCGGCATCGCTTGCTCCGGGATGATCTCGGAGCCTGGTGGAGGAAGACAATGGTTAGATCTCGATCATGGTTGGCTCGCGCGATGGCTCTCGGCATCGGGACCGCCCTCGTCGTGACCGCATGTGGCGGCACGTCGCCGAGTGGCGCACCCCCGGCTACCGGGGGACCGCAGACGACGAGCGGCACCGAACCAACCGCCGACGCCGGCCCCCAGAAGGGGGGCACGATCTATCTCCTGACAAGGAATCAGAACTTCACCGACATCGACCCGCAGCGCATCTACACGGGTGAGGACCTCGCGTTCTTCGGCGCCACGATCATGCGATCGCTGGTGTCCTACATCTACTCGGATGACGACGTGGAAGGCAACACCCTCACCCCTGACCTCGCGACAGACACCGGCCAGGTGAGCGAGGACGGCTTGACCTGGACGTTCACCCTGCGTGACGGGCTCACGTGGGAGGACGGCTCGGAGCTGAAGTGCGAGGACGTGGCCTATGGCGTCTCACGCGCATACGCGACGGACATCATGGGTGGCGGTCCGACCTACCAGATCCAGTATCTGGCCATCCCACAGAACGATGACGATACGAGCCAGTACCCAGGCCCGTACACGGCCACACCTGAGCAGCAGGCGCTGTTCGACGATGCCGTGTCCTGCGATGGCAAGACGATCACGTTCAAGATGAACAAGCCGAACGGGGCCTTCAACTACGCGACGACGCTCGGCATGAGCCCCGTCCCGAACCCCGTGGATCACCCTGGCGTCGACATCGGCGAGGGCTACGGCATCAGCAACGACTCGAAGCCGCTGTCGAACGGCCCGTACCGTGTCGAGGACTACTCGCCAGGCGTGGGCGGCACGTTGACCCTCGTTCGCAATGAGAATTGGAGCGAGGCCCAGGATCCGATCCGGAAGGCCTACCCCGATAGCTGGGTGGTCCAGCTCGGCCTCGATCCGAAGCTCGTCGACACACGGCTCCTCGAGCCCTCCGGCGACGACGTGTTTGCGCTCTCGCGCGAGGACGTCCAGCCCGAGAACCTGCCGACGGTCTTCTCCGATCCGCTGACGGTCCAGCCGGACTTCGATGGCCGGGCCGCCGCGCAGTTGGACCCGTACACCCTGTACTACTGGATCGACGTCAACAAGGTCACGAACAAGCTGCATCGCCAGGCGATCTCCGTCGCCATGGACCGCCAGGCGATCCGCACGGCGGTCGGCGGCGATTTCGTCGGTGACTTTGCCACCGGGGCGATCAAGCCGAACCTCGGTGCGGACTACGCCGATACAGGGCTCTACACGGGCCTGTACGGCAAGCCCATTCCGCCAGAAGGCGACCCCGAGTTCGCCAAGGAGCTCATCGCGCAATCCGGCGAGCCGATGCCCGAGCTCACTTGGAACTTCGCCGAGTCCGACGTCTCCCAGCTGCACTTCGCGGCTCTCCAGGCGTCGCTTGCGAAGGCCGGGATCACCGTGAACCCGGGCTCACTTCCCCCTGGCGACTACTACAACATCGTCTTCGACCCCGACAACGAGCAGACGGGCGACTTCGGCAACACGGGCTGGGGCCCGGACTTCCCGAACGCTGCAACCGTCATCGCTCCCCTGTACACGCAGGTCGGTGGCTGGGACCTTTCACAGGTTGAGGACGAGGCGTTCGAGGCCGGGATCCAGGACGCACTCGCCACGCTTGATCGCGCGGAGCAGGCCAAGAAGTGGCAGGCCCTCGACAAGCAGGCCGTGGAGAACGCCTGGATCATCCCGACGTTCTTTGGCTACAGCCAGAACCTGACTGGCGGCAAGGTCGGGCCCATCTATCGATGGCCCGCCTACGGCTCCTGGCCGTACGCCATCATGTACGTCACCCCGTAACGCGGGCGCTGACGTAGCGTAAATCGGAACCAGTTGGCGTCTCCGGGGGGAGCGGGTCACCGCTCCCCCCGGAGCACAACATCGGCACTACCAGCGAGGATTTGAAGGGTGGTCGGATTTCTAGTCCGGCGGGTTGCCCTGATGGTGGCCCTGCTGTTCCTCGTTACCATCACGGTCTTCGTCCTCTTCAACCTCGTGCCCGGCGACCCCGCGCGCCTGTATTGCGGCAAGTCGTGCACGCCATCGGTCATCGCGGCCATCCACGAACGCATGGAGCTCGACATCCCCATGGTCGAGCAGTACACGCGGTTCGTTTCCGGGATCTTCTTCGGGCGGACCTTCTCGCCTAACTCGCCGCAACCGATCGAGTGCGCCGCACCCTGTCTCGGATACTCGTACGACAAACACACGCAAGTCTTATCGCTGATTGCCCGCGCCGCGCCGGTGACGTTCTATCTCGCGATCGGCGCGTTCGTGGTCTGGCTGGTCACGGGCATCACGCTCGGCATCTTCGCTGCGCTCAAGCGCGGTCGGTGGCCGGACAGGCTGGTCATCGGCCTTTCCCTCGTCGGCTACTCGATGCCGTCGTTCTTCATCGGCCTTCTGCTCTACGTCTTCGTCATCATCTCGCTGAAACTCCTGCCGAGGCCGCAGTTCCCTTCGGGCGGCTGGGCGGCGCCGATCAACGATCCGATCCAGTTCTTCCAGACGATGATCCTGCCGTGGATCGTGCTCGCGACGCTGTATGCCGCGTTCTACATGCGCTTGACCCGGAACCAGGTGCTGGAGGTCCTGGGCGACGACTACGTGCGGACAGCTCGGGCCAAGGGGCTGCCCGAACGCACGGTCGTCGTGAAGCACGCTCTCCGGGCTGGCCTGACACCCATCGTCACCGCCGCGGGCCTCGACCTCGCCGGCCTCCTGGGTGGAGCGATCATCTCCGAAACGATCTTCAGCCTGCCCGGCATGGGCTCGCTCGCGCTGGAGGCGATCATCAAGAACGATCTGCCGCTCATCGCCGGGATCACGTTGCTGAGCTCAGCGATCATCATCATCGCGAACTTCGTCGTTGACCTCCTCTATGCAGTTGTCGACCCGCGCGTGCGCATCGCGTGATCGAGCCTGAGCGCGGTCACGTGACCCAGCGTGAGACGCGTCCGCAGTACGCATCCACCGCATCAGCGGAGTACCTCTCCGTCAACGAGCTGGGCGTCCAGTTCCCGACCGAGGACGGCATCGTGACGGCGGTCGAGGGCGTTTCGTTCTCCGTCGCTCGCGGCAAGACGCTTGCCGTGGTGGGCGAGTCCGGTTCTGGCAAGAGTGTGACCTCGCTCGCGATCATGGGGCTCGTCGATCGGAAACGGGCGAAGGTCACTGGCGAGGTCTGGCTCGACGGAGAGGAGCTCATCGAGAAGTCGGACAACGACGTCCGCAAGCTCCGCGGCTCGAAGATGGCGATGATCTTCCAGGACCCGATGTCGAGCCTCCATCCGTTCTATCGGGTCGGGGCCCAGCTCACCGAGGCGATCCGGGTCCACCGCAAGCTGTCGAAGAGCCAGGCCCGAAACGAGGCGATCGAGATGCTCGCCCGTGTCGGGATCCCCGCCCCGAAGCGACGTGTGGACGACTACCCGCACCAGCTGTCGGGAGGCATGCGGCAGCGCGTGATGATCGCGATGGCGCTCATCAACGGCCCTGCGCTCCTGATGGCCGACGAGCCGACCACGGCCCTCGACGTCACCGTCCAGGCGCAGATTCTCGACCTCATCGGCCAGCTCCAGTCCGAGTTCAACACGGCGGTCATCCTCATCACCCACGACCTCGGCGTCGTCGCGGACCTTGCGGACGAGGTCGTGGTGATGTACGCGGCCCGCGTCGTCGAGCAGGCCTCGACGTCGCGCCTCTACGCCGCGCCCGAGATGCCGTACACGCTGGGTCTCCTGTCGTCGATCCCACGCATGGACCGCGATCAGACGGATCGCCTCGATCCCATCCGGGGTAACCCACCCTCGCCCTTGAAGCACCCGTCCGGATGCGTGTTCCACCCGCGCTGCAACTACACGGATCGAGTGCCAGGCGACGCCTGCTTCACCATCCGCCCCGAGCTCCTGCCGAGTCGTCCAGATCATCTTGTGCGTTGCCACATCGAGCCGCAGGAGCGGCGTGAGATCGCGGCCGGGCTCCTGAGCTCGGCGGTGGGCGGCCACGCAGCCCTGGCTGAGGCCGGGGGTAGCGATGAGGTCCTCACGGTGAGCGCGGGTGACGGCGCGCCGGAGCAAGGGCGCGGAGCACCCGCATGACGGCAGCCCTCGACAACGCCGCGCCGACGCCGGCCGAGACCTCGGCGAAGGAGATCCTGCGCGTCACCGACCTGCGCAAGCACTTCCCCATCAAGGCGAGAGCCGCCGGGCTGTTCAGCCGGACGGTCGGGGCGGTCAAGGCTGTGGACGGCATCAGCCTCTCGCTCAACACCAGCGAGACGCTGGGACTGGTGGGCGAGAGCGGCTGCGGCAAGACGACCGCGGGTCGCACGATCCTGCGGCTGCTCGCTCCGACGAGCGGCCAGATCGTGATCGATGGCCAGGACGTCTCGACGCTCACCGGAACAAAGCTCCTGCCTCTGCGGCGCAAGGCGCAGATCATCTTCCAGGACCCATACAACGCGCTGAACCCGCGGCACACCGTCGGTGCCATCATCAGCGCTCCGTTCGAGGTGCAGGGCATCAAGCCGCAGGGGGGCGTCAAGGGCGCCGTCCACGATCTCATGGACCGCGTCGGCCTGAATCCCGAGCACTACAACCGCTATCCGAACGAGTTTTCGGGCGGCCAGCGTCAGCGGATCGGGATCGCTCGGGCGATCGCCCTTCGGCCGAAGCTGATTGTCTGCGACGAGCCGGTCTCCGCGCTGGACGTCTCGATCCAGGCCCAGATCTTGAACCTCCTCAAGGATCTTCAGGACGACTTCGGCATCGCGTACCTGCTCGTCGCCCACGACCTGGCGGTGGTGCGTCAGATCTCGCATCGCGTTGCGGTCATGTACCTGGGCAAGGTCATGGAAAGCGCGCCTCGCAAGGTCATCTACGCGTCGCCGCTGCACCCCTACACCCACTCGCTGCTGTCGGCCGTGCCCATCCCGGACCCGAAGCGCCAGCGTGGCCGTGGCCGCATCCTCCTTTCGGGCGACCTGCCCAGCCCGATCGACCCGCCGAGCGGCTGCGTCTTCAGAACGCGCTGCTTCCAGGCCCAGGAGAAGTGCGCGGTTGAGGTCCCGCCGCTCATCGAGCTCACGCCGGGCCACCATGTGGCGTGTCACTTCCCGATCGAGGCCAAGGATCTCCCGCAGCGGATCGAGGTTGAGACGCAGCCGACCGACGGGACGGCATCCGACGGCTTCGACGCGACCCGGCCGCCTCCGGAGGCGCTCAGCGCGCCAAGGTAGACGCGCGCCAGTCGGTGGGGACGAGGTACTCCCACCCCGGCTGCCAGTCGAACGGTGCGGCCAAGAGCTCGGCGAGGTCGCGTCCCTGCAGCAGGTGGTCCAGGGCGATCCGGTTCGCCGAGTGGGCGACAAGGAGCACGCGGTCGCCGTCGTGCCGCTCGATGAGGTCGTGGAGCAGCGTCCGCGTCTGCTCGACGACCTCGCGGTAGCTCTGGCCGTCCGGCCACGGTGTGTCGACGTGATCGGCACGCTCCGCCTCGAGGCGGGCCCGGGGCATGCCGTTCAGCCGGCCGTAGTTGCACTCCCGCAACCGCTCGTCGACCACGACCGGGACAGAGCTGCCCGCGAAGGCGATCCGGACCGTATCGAGGGCCCGCTCCAGGTCGGAGACGTAGATCGCGTCGAGCCCGTCGTCCCGCCGCCGGGCACCCAGCTCCGCCGCCGTCTCGCGGCCACGCGGCGCGAGCTTGCCGGGCAGCCAGCCGGTCGCGATTCCGGCATCGTTGTCGGTCGTGATGGCGTGGGTCTCATAGACAAGCTGGAGGGCCACGAGGTCAGGGTACCGGCGTTTCGGGCGCTCCCGATCGGGGACTGCCGGGACTAGACTCGGGCCGTGCAGACGCTTCGAATCGCCCTCGCGCAGCTGGCGCCGCGGCTCGGGGAGCTCGAGGCCAACCTCGAGCGCCACCGAGCGACCCTGCGTGCGGCCCGCGCCGACGGGGCGGGGCTGGTCGTGTTCCCGGAGCTCGGGCTGACCGGATACCTCCTCCAGGACCTCGCGGCGGAGGTCGCGATGCGCCTGGACGACCCGCGACTCGCGGACCTCGCGAGTGAGACGGC
The DNA here is from genome assembly GCA_963722105.1 of uncultured Chloroflexia bacterium. GTDB lineage: Bacteria > Chloroflexota > Limnocylindria > Limnocylindrales > CSP1-4 > UBA5189. The sequence continues at coordinate 33,774 of CAVRKQ010000003.1, forward strand.
GGATGGGGGTTCGGCGATCGTGTCGTTCGTCGAGGAATCAGGGGATCACCGGCTGTTCATCGCGGCCGCCCTCCTGGAGGACGGCGAGATTCGGCACGTCCACCGGAAGGTCTTTCTCCCGACGTACGGCCAGTTCGACGAGCGCCGCTTCTTCGCCGCCGGCGACACGGTCCGCGCGACGCCGTCGCGGCTCGGCGTGGGCGTCGGGATCGCCGTGTGCGAAGACTTCTGGCACCTCGGGACGCCGCTGCTCCTGGCGCTCGATGGAGCCCAGGTGCTGGTCAACGTCTCGTCGTCGCCGGGTCGAGACCTCGCGGCGCGGAACGAGGTGGGTCTCGGGACGGCGACGTCGTGGCGGACGCTCATGCGAACGTACGCCCAGTTGACGACGTCGTTCGTCGTGTTCGTGAACCGGGTCGGGGTCGACGAGTCGATGACGTTCTGGGGCGGCTCGGAGGTCATCTCGCCGTCCGGCGAGCCGATCTTCTCCGCACCCTTCTTCGACGACGACATGTACCTCGTCGATGTGAACCTCGACGACATCCGCCGGGAGCGGATCGCGCTGCCGCTCCTGCGGGACGAGCGGCTCGAGCTCCAGGTCCGCGAGCTGGGCCGCGTCATCGCCGAGCGAGCGGGCCTGGCGACCGACACGACGGCGGATCCGGGCGCCGCGCCCGGGCTCGATGTCGCGACCGCGCCTGGCCGCCAGGCCGGCGTCGCCGGCGACGGGGCCCGCGAGGAGCCGATCCGGCTGCGACCGCGTCGGCGGCGAGCCGCGTCGCGATGACCGCTGTCGCCCCGTGAGCGCGACCGCTGCACTCCCGCTGGACGACGCCGGCCGGCCGCTGTTCGAGCTTCCCGACGAGCTCGCGATCGACACCGACGTCGCGCGGCGGGTGATCGCCGACTTCATCCGCGGCCAGCTGCGCCAGGCGGGCTTCGAGCGTCTCGTGCTGGGCCTGTCGGGCGGGATCAATTCGGCGCTGGTCGCCTATCTCGTCGCCGAAGCCATCGGCGCCGACAAGCTGCTCGCGGTCCTCATGCCGTACCGGACGTCCTCGCCGGCGTCGCGGGGCGATGCCGAGGCGGTCGTCGCGGCCCTCGGCTGTCCCAGCGAGCTCGTTGAGATCACGGCCATGGTCGACGGGTACTTCGGCGGGGGCGGGGAGCCAGGCGGCGGAAGTGCGGGTGGCGCCGGCGGCGCAGACACCGTCGGTGCGTCCTTCTTGCGCCGCGGCAACTTCATGGCCCGGATGCGGATGAGCGTCCTGTACGACAAGTCGGTGACGTTCGGTGGGCTCGTGGTCGGGACGGGCAACAAGACCGAGTCGCTGATCGGCTACACGACGCTGTTCGGCGACAGCGCCTGTGCCTTCAACCCGATCGGCGACCTGTACAAGAGCCAGGTCCGTCAGCTGGCAGCGGCGGTCGGCGTTCCCCACCAGATCATCGCCAAGGCGCCATCCGCCGACCTGTGGCCCGATCAGACCGACGAGGACGAGGGAGCGTTCAGCTACCCGCTGCTCGACCGCGTCCTCTACTGGCGGATCGACCGCCGCCGCTCCGCGGACGAGCTCGTCGCGATGGGCTTCGAGCGGGAGCTGGTCGAGCGGGTGGAGCGCCTGGTGGCGACATCGGAGTTCAAGCGCCAGGTCCCGCCGATCGCGAAGCTCGGGCCGCGCACGGCCGGGGTCGACTACCTCTACCCGCGACGGCGCCCGGGCTCCGCGCGCACCTAGCGGGTGGCTGCGGAACCGGCGCGCGTTCCAGGCGGCACCCTGTACGTCGTCGCGACGCCGATCGGGAACCTGGGTGACGTCACCCTCCGGGCGCTCGAGGTCCTCCGGGCCGTGCCGCTGATTGCCGCCGAGGACACGCGGATCACGAAGCGGCTCCTCGCCCGATACGAGATCCCGACGCGCATGATCAGCTTCCACGGCCGAAGCGGGCCGGCCCGCCTCCGGGAGCTGCTGGACCACCTGCGGGGTGGCGCGGATCTCGCGGTGGTCACGGACGCGGGCACGCCCGGCGTGAGCGACCCGGGCGAGGAGCTCGTGCAGGCCTGGTCGGGGGAGGGTGGCCGCGTCGTGCCGATTCCCGGCGCCTCGGCCGTGCTCGCCGCGGTTGCCGCGAGCGGCATGGCCGGGCCGAGATGGAGCTTCGAGGGCTTCCTCCCGCGGTCTGGCCGCGATCGGAAGGAGCGGCTTGCTCGGATCGCCACGGCCGACCGCGCGACAGTCCTGTACGAGGCGCCGACGCGCCTCGCGGCCACGTTGCGCGATCTCGCCGCGGCGTGCGGCGCGGATCGGGCGGCCGCCGTCTGCCGGGAGCTCACGAAGCTCCACGAGCAGATCGTTCGCGGCACGCTCGCCGCGCTGGCAGCGGCCGTCGCGGACGGCGCCATCCCGGCGCGCGGCGAGCTCGCCATCGTCGTGTCCGGGGCCACCGAGCACAGCGCCCGGGCGGGCCCCGGCTCCAGCGCGGAGATCGAGACGGCCCGCGCGATGGTCGAGGCCCTGATCGCCGGCGGCTCGTCGCGTGCTGACGCCGCGAAGTCGGTTGCCGCGACGACCGGCATCCCGCGCCGCCAGCTCTACGGCGGCACGTCGAAGTAGCCCGGACGGCGGCGGGGGAGGACCTCCGCCGCCCGGGCTCGAGGACAGGCGCTGGATCAGGCGGCGATGGACTCCGGGATCGGCTCGTCCGCGGGGACGCTCGGCGCCTCGCCGTCGGCCGCCGCGTCGGTGTCGCCCTCACCCTCGGGGGCGGCGGCCGCCTCGAGAAGGTCGGCCGAGGACTCCGCGGCATAGTCCTTCTTCTTGCGCCCGGAGAGCATCTCGACCGTCGTCGCGACGATCTCGGTCTTCCAGTGCCGGAGGCCCTTGTCGTCGTCCCAGGTCCGGGTCTGGATGCGGCCCTCGATCGCGACCTGCTGGCCCTTCCCGAGGTACCGCCCGCAGACCTCGGCGAGGCGATCCCAGGTCACGACGTTGTGGAACTCGGGCCGTTCCTTGCCGTTGCCCGCGTACTCGGTGGTGGCCACGCTGAACTGCGTGACGTGCTTGCCGCTCGCCAGCGCGCGCATCTCGGGATCGCGCGTCAGGCGGCCGGCCAGGAGGACCTTGTTCACGGTCCATTGCTCCTTCATCGATCGGCCGACGGGTCACGGGCCGATCCTGCGTGCGGCGGTGACAGGACTCTAGCGGCGGGCGATCACCCCACGGTCACCGGGCGGTCACCTCCGCCTGCACGGCCGCTTACTCCGCCGCCGGCGTCTCCAGGAACGCGGGATTCGCCCCGTCGGGCCAGGCGGTGATGCAGACCTTGTTGCCCGCCGGATCCGCGAGGATCCAGGTACCGGGCTCCGTGCCATCGACGACGCGGCCGCCGGCAGCGACCGCCGCCGCGACACGGGCTTCGACCGACTCGCGCGCGAGCGACACGTCGACGTGCATCGCATGCCGCAACGGCTTGTCCGGGTTGAGGTCCTGCATCCAGACCGTCGAGCCGTGGCCGAGCGGATCGATCCCGTTGTCGGGCGCCATCGTCTCGTAGCCGAGCGCCGCCCGCCAGAAGCCGACGTTGATCGCGTCCGGCTGGCTGGCGACGGCGAGCTGGATCTCCTGGACCGCCGAGCGATCGGCAACGGCGCCGCGTTCCCGTGCGACCGCGGAGATCGCGCGCGCCAGCTCGACGTGCCCTGCCTCGGTGCCCCAGATCTCGCGATTCAGGCGCACCGAGAGGCCTGCCGGTGAGACGGTCAGCACCGCGCGCGTCCCCTGCAGGCCCGGCACGTCGGCGACCGCGACCGCGAGACGTGCCGCGTCCCCCAGCGAATCGGCCCGAAACACCGCCGTCGGACCTCCATGCAGCACGACCCAGTCGTCGACCCCGTCCGCGGCGAGGAAGTCTCGCCAGCCCTGCTCGCTCACGTTTCCCCTCCTGACGTCGCGTCGGGCGCATCCGGCGTCCAGACGTACGGCGTGGTCGAGGTCACCGGCACGAAGCCGAGACGCTCGAGGATCGGCCGGCTGTCGTCCGACGCGTCGACCTCGATGTAGCGGAGCCCCCGCGCAGCGGCGAGGTTGGCTCGATAGGCGACAGTCGCGCGATAGATCCCTCGACCGCGCCATGCCGCGAGCGTGGCGCCGCCCCAGAACGTCGCGAACTCCGTTCCCGCCGGGAATCGGGCCCAGGCGGCGCAGACGAAACGACCCTCGGCCTCGGCGACGACGACCGTGAGGCCATCGGGGTTGACGCGGAGCTCGTCCTCGAGCATCTCCGCGAACGCCCCCATCTCCTCGCCCCAGACCTCGTCCTCGAGCGCGGCGATCCGGTCGAGATCGGCGCGTTCGCTGACCTCGCGCAGCCCGACCCCGTCCGGGACGACGGGCGCCGAGATGACGTCCGCGACCCTGGCGATCATCACGGTCTCCTGATCCTCTGATCGAAAGCCGGCGGCGCGAAGCCGGTCGGGGAGGTCCGCGGGGAGGTCGTGGCCGTGGTGCTTCCACTCGAACCGCTGTCGGCGCTCGGCGAAGACCGCGACCTGGCGGCCGATCAGGGCGTCGAGCTCCGCGCCGTCGAGGCCGCCAAGATCGCGGTACAGGATCCACCCTTGGCCCTTCGGCGACAGGAATCGGAGCACTGGCCCGTCCCGCTCGACGATCTCCCCCACCGGGAGCGGGTCGGGGACGTGCGCTCGCAGCTGGGCGTCGTAGGCGGCCAGGAGGCCGGCAGCGTGGCTCTCGGGCACCCGGCGAGTCTACGGGCGAGCGGGCGGGTGCCCTGTTGCCAGCGGAATCGCTGCAATACATCTGCAACCGGGTACTTCGGTCCTCGGTCGGTGCGCGGCTGCGCCGGACCTCCGACGCGCTCGATTCGGGACATACCGCCCATGGCCGCGCAGCGGGTGCTCGATGCCTATCGTGCAGATGAGCCGTGACGCGGCACACCGGGGAACTCGGGGCGTCGACCACGGACCTTCGAACGGACGCCGTTGTTGCGAAGGGTGGCAACGGAGATCCCGCCCGAGGGTCACGAGTCGAGCAACCATGAGTGATCGGCCTCGAGCCTGGGACGCGTCCGGCGGGACTCATCGCTCGATCTCGCCAACACACGATCGCCTCCCGACCTTCTTCCGGGGGGCGATCGTCGTTTCCGGCGGGAAACGTAGCGGCGGGCCCGGTGTGTGCGACCACGGGCCCGCCGAGTGCCCTCGCGGAGGTCCGGTCCAGTGGAGATACGCAAGAGGGCCGCGAGAAACTATTCCGAGTCGGTTCGGCGGCCAATAGGGATTTCGCCGCATCTGGGTGAGCGTTTCGGCTAGACTCCACCCGTTCCCGGGTCACGTCGAGGCGGCTCGGACAGGGGAGGTCATGCGATCGCGCGATCAGGGCGCGTCGTCCGTCCCGTGAGGCGGCCGAGCGACCGGCAGACCAATCGCCACCGCAGTGGCGACCCGCGGGAGATTTGCAACCAGCAGGTCCCGAGCCGAGAGGCCGGGGCCTTTCGATTTGTTGCGCGGGTGGGTGCCTGATGCCCGCATCAATTGTGGTCGGGCTGCAGTGGGGGGATGAAGGCAAGGGCAAGACCACTGACTTCCTGGCCGAGCAGGTCGCGATGGTCGTCCGCTACCAGGGCGGTGACAACGCCGGCCACACGGTGGTCAAGGGCGACGAGGTCCTGAAGCTGCACCTTGTGCCGTCGGGCGTCCTCTACCCGCACATCACCTCGGTCATCGGGAACGGCGTCGTCGTGAACCCCGAGACGCTGATCGGCGAGCTGGACATGCTCGCGGCCCGCGGGATCGACGTCCGCCGCGTCCGCGTCAGCCGCAGCGCGCACGTGATCATGCCGTACCACGTGGCCCTCGACCGGGCGAACGAGGCCCGGCTCGACGGCTCGAAGGTCGGGACGACGGGGCGGGGGATCGGTCCGACCTACGGCGACCGCGCCTGGCGCATCGGGCTCCGGATGGGTGACCTCCTCGATCGATCGGTGCTCCGCGCGCGGCTCGAGAACCTGGTGCCGGACAAGAACCTCCTGCTCGGCTCGATGGGCGCCGACGGGTTCGAGGTCGAGGCGCTCGTTGACCGCGCCGCAGCGTGGGGCGAGCGGCTCGCGCCACACCTCGACGACACGACGTGGCTCGTCCAGTCCGCGCTGGCGCGCGGCGAGCATGTGCTGCTCGAGGGCGCCCAGGGCACGCTCCTCGACCTCGATCACGGGTCGTACCCGTTCGTGACGTCCTCGAATGCGGTCGCCGGCGGCGCGACGACGGGCGGCGGGATCGGGCCGCTCCAGGTCGACGAGGTCATGGGCGTCATGAAGGCCTACGCGACCAGGGTTGGCTCGGGGCCGTTCCCGACCGAGCTCGACGACGAGATCGGGACCGGGATTCGCGAGCGCGGTCGGGAGGTGGGGACCACCACGGGACGTCCGCGGCGCGTGGGCTGGTTCGACGCGGTGCCGACGCGCTACGCGGTCGCCGTCAACTCCGTGAGCAGCATCATGCTCAACAAGATCGACATCCTCTCCGGCCTCGAATCGATCTGCCTGTGCGTGGCCTACGAGGTCGACGGGCGGCGGGTCGATCGCTGGCCGTCCTCGGCCGAGTTCCTCGCCCGCGCAACGCCGGTCTACGAGCGCTTCGAGGGCTGGGAGGAACCGCTCCACGACGTCCGGTCCCTGGCCGGGTTGCCGGACGCGACCCGACGGTACGTCACGGCGCTGGAGGATCTCGCCGGCGTGCCGATCGTACTCGTGTCGGTTGGGCCGGAGCGGACCCAGACGATCGAGCGGGCCTGGCGGCCGATGCGCCGGCGCGCATCGGCGGGCGTGGCATGAGCGTCGCGGCATGAGCACGGCGCCGACGCGGACGCTCATCGTGGGCGCGGGTGCGCGCGAGCACGCCCTCGCCTGGAAGCTCGCCGGCGAGCCGGGCATGAACACGGTCTTCGTGGCGCCGGGGAGTGCCGCGATCGACGCCGAATCGCGCGTCCAGGCGGTGCCCGGCGTGGATCCGCTGGACGGCGCTGCCGTGGTGGCGGCCGCCCGATCGGTCGCGGCCGAGCTCGTGGTGATCGGGCCGGAGGCGCCGCTCGCCTTGGGCGTGGTGGACGCGCTGCGCGATGCGGGGAGCGCGGTCTTCGGCCCGACCCGTGACGCGGCCCGGATCGAATCGTCGAAGGCCTTCTGCCACGAGGTCGCGGAGGCGGCGGGCGTCCGCATGGCCAGGGCGCGCTCGTTCGCGGCCGACGAGGGAGCGGCGGCTCGCGCCTACGTGGCGGAGCTCGGTGCGGCCGGGGACGGCGTGGCCCTCAAGCAGGACGGCCTCGCGGCGGGCAAGGGCGTCGCGGTCTACGACGACGCCGGGCTGGCCCTGGATCACGTGGACAGCTACCTCGAGGGGCGCGCGCCAGGCCCGGTCCTCGTCGTAGAGGAACGGCTGCGCGGCCGGGAGGCCTCCGTCATCGCCGTCTGCGACGGCCGAACCGCCGTGGCGCTACCGGCGTCCCGCGATCACAAGCGCCTCTGCGACGGCGACGAGGGGCCCAACACCGGCGGCATGGGCGCCTACTCGCCGCTGCCGGACCTCCCCGACGAGCTCGTGCGCCAGGTGCTTCGGACCGTCCATCACCCGGTCCTGGCGGAGCTGGCGCGCCGTGGGACGCCGTTCGTCGGCTTCCTCTATGCGGGTCTCATGCTGACCGACGACGGGCCGGTGCTCCTGGAGTGCAACGCCCGGCTCGGCGATCCCGAGGCCCAGGTCATCCTGCCCCGCCTCGCGGTGGCCCTCGGCCCGGTCATGGCGGCGGCCGCGCGCGGCGATGTCGGCGCGGCACCCGGCACGGCCTCCGGCGTGCTGCCGGCCTTCCCGGGCGCGACCGTCGGGATCGTGCTGGCGTCGAAGGGCTACCCAGGCGCGCCGAAGGTCGGCCAGCCGATCGAGGGCCTCGATGCCGCCCAGGACGCGGGCGCGCTCGTGTTCCACGGTGGCTCCATCGGGCGGCCGGGCGGCGCCTACGGCACGAACGGTGGCCGCGTCCTCACCGTCGTCGGGCGCGGGGCGGACCTGCCGCGGGCGCGAGAGGCCGCCGAGCGAGCCGCGGACCGGATCTCGTGGGACGGCCTCCAGCGCCGGCGCGATATCGCCGCCGATCTCCCGGCGGCACCCGTCGATCGCATCGAGGTCGCCTCGTGATCCGGCGCTACACGCTCCCGGAAATGGGCTCGGTCTGGTCGGACGAGGCGCGGTTCGGGCACATGCTCGGCGTCGAGCTCGCGGTGACGCGGGCCCAGGCCCGCCGGCGCCGCGTTCCAGCCGACGCGCTGACGGCCATCGAGGCGCGGGCGAAGGTCGACGTCGGGCGCATCGAGGAGCTCGAGCGGACGACGGACCACGATGTCATCGCGTTCGTGTCCCAGGTCGCGGAGTCGATTGGGCCGGAGGGTCGCTACCTGCACCACGGCCTGACGTCGTCGGACGTCGTCGACACCGCGCTGGCGCTGCAGCTGCGCGCGGCCGGCGAGCTGCTGCTCCGGGATGCGGACAAGCTCGTCGGGGTCCTCGCCGCGCGGGCTCGCGAGCATGCCGGCACGGTGATGATGGGCCGCACCCACTCCGTGCACGCGGAGCCGACGACCTTCGGGCTCAAGCTCGCGGGCTGGGCCTTCGAGGTCGACCGGGGCCGGCGGCGGCTCGCGGACGCGATCGCCGAGATCGCGACGGGGAAGCTCTCCGGGCCGGTCGGGACGTACAGCCATCTCGAACCCGCGATCGAGGCCGAGGTTCTCGCCGAGCTCGACCTTCTGGTTGACCCGGCGAGCACCCAGATCGTCCAGCGCGACCGCCATGCCGCACTGCTCACCGCGATCGCGGTCCTGGGCGGCAGCCTCGAGCGCTTCGCGACCGAGATCCGGAACCTCCAGCACACCGAGATCGGCGAGGTCCAGGAGCCGTTCAAGTCGGGCCAGAAGGGCTCGTCCGCGATGCCCCACAAGCGCAACCCGATCCTGTCGGAGCGCGTCGCGGGTCTCGCTCGCGTGCTCCGCGGCTTTGCCGGCACCGCGCTGGAGAACCAGCCCCTGTGGCACGAGCGGGACATCAGCCACTCGTCTGCCGAGCGGGTGATCCTGCCCGACGCCCACATCCTCCTCGACTACCTGCTCCAGAAGGTCACCGGGCTCATTCGCGACCTGGTCGTCCGGCCGGACCGAATGCTCGAGAACGTCGAGCGCGGGCTCGGGCTCCACGCCTCGTCGCGCGTGCTGCTGGCGCTGGTGGAGCGGGCCGGGATCTCGCGCGAAGCGGCCTACGAGGTCGTGCAGCGAGCCGCGCTGGCCGCGGCGGACCAGCGACGCCCGCTTCGCGAGCTGCTCGCGCTGGATGCGACGGTCGCGCGGAAGCTCAGCCTCGCCGACCTCGACGCCTGTTTCGATGACACGCGGTACCTGGCCCACGTCCCCGAGGTGATCGCGCGGCTGGAGACCCTCGTTCCGATCGAGCGATCCGCCGCGTCCACGCCCGCCGCCCGGGCGAAGGCAGCTCCGAAGTCCGCGAAGGCGCCGACGAAGGCCACCACGAAGGCGACTGCCGATGCTCGCGGCTGAATCGTTCGTCCGCTCCGGCAAGGTCCGCGACCTGTACGAGGTCGGCCCGGACCGGCTCCTGCTCGTGGCCTCGGATCGGATCAGCGCGTTCGACGTCGTCCTCCCGACCGAGATCCCGGACAAGGGCCGGGTGCTCACGGGCCTGTCGCGGTTCTGGTTCGACGAGACCAGGGACATCGTCGCCAATCACCTCGTCGCCACCGACCCTGCCGAGCTGCCCCGGGCCGGCTGGATGGCAGACGACGCCATCTCCCTTCGGGGCCGAATGCTGATCTGCCGCCGCGCCGCGGTGCTGCCGGTGGAGCTCGTGGTTCGCGGCTACCTCGCCGGCTCCGGCTGGAAGGAGTACCGGGAGCACGGCTCGGTGTGCGGGGTCCCGCTGCCGCCGGGCCTGGTCGAAAGCGACCGGCTGCCCGCGCCGATCCTCACGCCCGCCACGAAGGCCGCGGTGGGGGAGCACGACATCAACATCGACCTCGAATCGACCGTCCAGCTCCTCGCCGACTGGGCCCCGGACGGCAACGACTGGCTGGGGGAGGCCGCGGCCCGGGCGCTCATCTCGGAGGCGCGGGATGTCGCGATCCGGCTGTACGAGGCGGGCGCCGGACGCTGCGCTGCCGCGGGCATCGTGCTCGCCGACACGAAGTTCGAAATGGGCCTGGTCGATGGCGACCTGACGCTCGTGGACGAGGTCCTGACGCCCGAATTCCTCGCGCTTCTGGGAGGCGGCGGGATACGAACCGGGCGGCCCGCAACCGAGCTTCGACAAGCAGTTCGTGCGTGACTGGCTCGAGACGCAGCCGTGGGACAAGACGGCTCCCGGCCCGGAGCTCCCGGCCGACGTCGTCGAAGGGACGCGTCTCCGGTACGTCGAGGCGTTCGAGCGGATCGCCGGCGCGAGCTTCCGACGCTATCTCGAGGAGGACGTTGTCGCGTCCGAGGTGGAGGGCAGATGACCGAGTTCCGGTTCGCGGTCAACGTGGTGCCGAAGGAAGGGATCCTCGATCCGCAGGGTCGGGCGGTGGAGGGCTCGCTGGGCCACCTCGGGATCGAGGGCGTGTCCGGGGTGCGCGTCGGGCGTCGGGTCGAGCTCACCGTCGAGGCGGGCGACGAGACCGAGGCACGGGCGACGGTCGAGCGCCTGGCGAGCGAGCTGTTCTCCAATCCCCTGATCGAATCCTTCGCCGTCGAATGGGTCGATATCCGCGTGGGAACCGCGCGATGACCCGGATCGGCGTCGTCGTGTTTCCCGGCTCGAACTGCGATCGCGACACGATGCGCGGGCTCGAGCTGGCCGGCGCCGAGGCGGTCGAGCTGTGGCACGAGCAGGGCTCGCTCGACGGGGTTGCCGCCGTCGTCCTGCCGGGCGGATTCGCGTACGGCGATTACGTGCGCGCCGGCGTCATCGCCCGGTTCAGCCCGGTGATGCGGGCCGTCTCGACATTCGCTGCCGAGGGCGGGCTTGTCCTCGGGATCTGCAACGGCTTCCAGGTGCTGGCGGAAGCGGGCCTCGTGCCCGGCGCGCTGCTGCGGAACCGCGGGCTGCGGTTCCTCGGCCGGGACGTGCGGATCTCGGCGGTGCGGCTGGACACCCCGTTCACGGCGCTCATCGGCGACGGGCGGCCGCTCCGGATGCCGATCGCCCACGGTGAGGGCTGCTACTTCGCCGACGACGCGACGCTCGACGAGCTGGAGCGCGACGGGCAGGTCCTGTTCCGGTACGTCACCGAGGACGGCGCCCTGGCGGGCGCGGAGGGCGATCTGGCGAACCCCAACGGCTCATTGCGGGCGATCGCCGGCGTGCTGAACGCGCGCGGCAACGTGGCCGGCCTGATGCCGCATCCCGAGCGAGCCGCCGCGGCGCTCCTGGGCTCGGATGACGGCCTGCCGATCCTGCGGTCGCTGGTCGAGGCGGCCTCCAGCGCGTCGAATGCACGGCCCGTGGCCGTCGGCGCCGCATGATCGTCGCGGAGCGCGAGCCCGAGGCCCCGCACCCGGTGCTGGTTCTGCACCGCGCGCTGGGGCTGACCGACGAGGAGCTCGACGCGATCCGCGAGCGGCTCGGGCGCGACCCGAACGACCTCGAGCTGTCGATGTTCAGCGTGATGTGGTCGGAGCACTGCTCGTACAAGAGCTCGAAGCCGCTCCTCGGCACGCTGCCGACGCAGGGCCAGGGTGTGGTCGCGGGTCCCGGCGAGAACGCCGGCGTCGTCTCGATCGGCGACGGCCTGGCCGTCGCGTTCAAGCTCGAATCCCACAACCACCCGAGCGCGGTCGAGCCCTACCAGGGCGCGGCAACCGGTGTCGGCGGGATTCTCCGCGACATCTTCACGATGGGCGCCCGGCCCATCGCGGTCCTCGACGCCCTCCGGTTCGGCGACCCCGCCGATGCCCGGACGCGGCACCTCGTGGACGGCGTGGTCCGGGGCGTCGGCGGGTACGGCAACTGCGTCGGCGTGCCGACGGTCGGCGGCGAGCTCGTCTTCGACCCGAGCTACGCCGAGAACCCGCTCGTGAACGTCATGGCGATCGGCCTGCTGGAGGAGCGCCTCCTCACGCTCGCGGCCGCGCCGGGTCCCGGCAACCTTGCGGTCCTGTTCGGCAGCGCGACCGGCCGTGATGGAATCGGGGGAGCGTCGGTCCTCGCGTCCGCGACGTTCTCCGACCAGGACGCCTCCAAGCGGCCCTCGGTCCAGGTCGGCGATCCGTTCGCCGAGAAGCTCCTCATCGAGGCGTCGCTCGAGCTGATCTCCCGCGGGCTCGTCGAAGGGCTGCAGGACCTCGGCGCCGCCGGCATCACCTGCGCCACGTCCGAGACCGCCGATCGCGCCGGGACGGGCATCCGCGTCGACCTCGATGCGATCCCGCGGCGCGAGCCGGGCATGGAGCCATTCGAGGTCATGGTCAGCGAGAGCCAGGAGCGGATGCTCGCGATCGTGCGGCCGGAAAAGCTGCGCTACGTGACGGCCCTCTGCGAGCGCTGGGGCCTGCCTTGCGCCGTGATCGGGCGGGTCACGGACGATGGCGACATCACCATCGTCACGGGCGGCCTCGACGACGGCCACGAGGTTGCGAGGATCCCGGCCCGAGCGCTGACCTCGGACGCGATCGTCCACGATCGGCTGGCCGCGCCGCCGGAGCGCCGGCGCCTCGCACCCGCGCCGGGTGCCCCCGACGTCGCGAGCGACCAGCTGCCGGAACGCGGGATGGACCCGGGCGCCGTGCTCGTGGCGCTCCTGGGATCGCCGAACCTGTGTTCCCGCCGGGCCGTCTTCGAGCAGTACGACTCGACGGTCCAGGCCGCTACGGTGGCAGGCCCCGGCCGCGGCGCCGCCGTGCTGCGCGTGGAGGGGACATCGAAGGCGCTCGTGGCGGCGACCGACGGCAACGCGGGCGTGAGCGCCGTCGATCCCTGGCTGGGCGCGGCGATGAGCGTCGCCGAGGCCACGCGCAACGTCGCGATCACCGGCGCCCGGCCCCTCGGCGTGACGAACTGCCTCAACTACGGCGATCCCACCAAGCCGGACGCGTTCTGGCAGCTCAGCGAGGCGGTCCGTGGCCTCGGCGATGCGTGCCGCGCGCTCGGCCTGCCCGTGACCGGCGGGAACGTCTCACTCTACAACGAGTCGCCCCGCGGCCGGATCGCCCCGACGCCGCAGATCGGCGTCGTCGGGCTCCTCGATGACGTCTCGGCGGCCATCGGGCCGGCGTTCCGCGACGCGGACGACGCCATCCTCCTCGTTGGCGAGGCGGGCCCCGGGCTGGCCGGCAGCGAGTACGCCCGGGTGGCGGGCGTCGCGTCGGAGGACGGGCCCCCGGCGCTGGACCTGGACCTCGAGCGGCGGCTCCACGCGTTCGTCATCGAGGCCGCCGCGCGGGGCCTCCTCGAGTCCGCGCAGGACATCTCCGGCGGCGGGTTCGCCGTCGCCCTCGCCGAGGCCGCGATGTGGGGCCGCACGGGCGCCCGCGTCCGCCTGCCCATCGCGAGCTCGCCGGCCGTCGATCTCTTCGGCGAGAGCCCGAGCCGCCTCATCGTCTCCGCCTTCCCCCGGCACGCGCCCGCCGTGGAGCTGCTCGCCCGCCACCACGGGCTCCCGGTCGAGCGGATCGGGAGCGTGGGGGGCACTCGGCTGGTCGTCGAGCTCGCGGGCGCCGGCGCGACGGGCGCGGCCGAGGAGCGCGGCTCGAACGTCGCCGACGCGATCGACGTCGAGATCGCCGCTCTCGAGCGCGCCTGGGAGCTGGGCCTCCCGCGCGCCCTCGGCTGGGACCAGGGCGGCTGATGCCGACGATGCCGGCGTCCGCGCGCCGCCCTGGGAGCCGCTGACCATGTGTGGCGTGTTCGGGGTCTCGCTCCCGCCGGGCTCGGGCACGGAGGCGGCCGCAGTGGCGTCGACCGGGCTGTTCGCGCTCCAGCACCGCGGCCAGGAGTCGGCCGGTGTCGCGGTCAGCGACGGCGCCGAGATCTTCCTCTACAAGGACCTCGGCATGATCGCCCAGGTCCTCGACGACCGGCGCCTCCCGGGCTTCCGCGGCGACCTCGCGATCGCCCACTGCCGCTACTCGACCACCGGCAGCACGATCTGGGAGAACGCCCAGCCGACGTTCCGGCTCGGCCCGCGCCGGCCCGTCGCCATCGGGCACAACGGCAACCTCGTGAACACCCGCGAACTCCTCAGCCAGCTCGAGGGCGGCCGCGCCCGCCTCGCTGCCACCACGGACACGGAGCTCCTCACGACCCTTCTGGCCGACGAGCCGGCCGCCGACACGGTGCAGGCGCTCCTCCAGCTCCTCCCGCGCGTGCGCGGGGCCTACTCGCTCCTCGTCCTGGACCAGCACCGGATCATCGGGATCCGTGATCCCCACGGCTTCCGCCCGCTGGTGCTGGGGCGCATTCCCGACGTGGCCACGGGGGCGGGAGACGCGGCTCCCTGGGCCCTCGAGGGTGCGCGCGACGGCTGGGTCCTCTCGTCCGAGACGACCGGTCTCGACATCGTCGGCGCCGAGTTCGTGCGCGACGTCGAGCCGGGGGAGATGGTCATCCTCGAGCCTGGCCGGGAGCCGCGCTCCGTGCGCTTCGCACCGGCGACGCCGGCCCTCTGCGTATTCGAGATGATCTACTTCGCCCGGCCCGACTCGTACATGGAGGGCCGCAGCCTGTACGAGGTCCGGCGGCGGATGGGCGAGCAGCTGGCCGTCGAATACCCCGCCGACGCCGACCTCGTCATGCCGGTCCCGGACACCGGGGCGCCGGCGGCCGCGGGCTACGCGGAGGCGAGCGGCCTGCCGTACCGCGAGGGCCTGGTCCGGAACCGCTACACGGGTCGGACGTTCATCCAGCCGTCGCAGACCCTCCGCCACCGCGGCGTGACGATGAAGCTCAACCCGCTCCGCGAGACGGTCCGCGGCAAGCGGCTCACGGTCGTCGACGACTCGATCGTCCGCGGGACCACGACGAAGCAGATCGTCGCGCTGCTCCGAAAGGCCGGCGCCACCGAGGTCCACGTCCGGATCAGCGCGCCGCCGATCTTCCACCCGTGCTTCTACGGCATCGACACGCAGGTCGAGACCGAGCTGATCGCCGGCACCAAGTCGGTCGAGGAGATCCGGGAGTTCATCGGCGCCGACACCCTCGGGTACCTCTCGATCCAGGGCGTGCTCGCGGCCCTCGAGCTGCCGTACGACCAGTTCTGCTTCGCCTGCTTCGATGGGCGCTACCCGGAGCCTGTCCCGTACGACGCGTCGCAGCGCAAGTTCATGCTCGAGGAGGCGGTGCCGGCACGTGGGTGAGGGCGGCAGCTCCAGCACGCGCGTCGCCTACACGGCCTCGGGCGTGGACGTCGAGGCGGGGGAGCGGGCGGTCGACCTGATGCGGGCGGCCGTCGAGTCGACGCGCCGGCCGGAAGTCATCGGTGGGCTCGGCGGGTTCGGTGGCGCGGTCTCGATCCCGCGCGGGTACCGCGAGCCGGTGATCGTCTCCTCGACGGACGGCGTGGGCACGAAGACGGCGATCGCCGCGGCGCTGCGACGCTGGGACACGATCGGCATCGATCTCGTCGCGATGTGCGCGGACGACGTGGTCTGCTCGGGCGCCGAGCCGCTGGCCTTCCTCGACTACGTGGCTGTCAGCCGGCTCGATCCCGAGGCCGTCGCCGGGCTCGTCGGCGGGGTCGCCGCCGGTTGCCTCGACGCCGGCTGCGCCCTGGTGGGCGGCGAGACGGCGGAGCACCCCGGACTGATGGAGGCCGGCACGTTCGACCTCGCCGGGACGTGCCTCGGGATCGCCGAGCGGGACGACCTGCTCGACGGCACGCAGGCGCGAGCCGGCGACCTGATCTTCGGGCTGCCGTCGTCCGGGCTCCATGCCAACGGCTTCTCGCTGGTCCGCTCGCTCCTCGCCGAGTTCTCGATCCCGCTCGAGCGGCCCTACCAGGAGCAGCTCGTGATGACCCTCGGCGACGCGGGTCGTGACGCGGCGCTGGCCGCCGAGCCGGCAGCGGCCCTCGCCAGCGTCGGCGACGTCCTCCTCACGCCCACCCGGATCTACGCCCGGCGGGTCCTCGATGCGCGGCAGGCCGTGCGCGCGCGCGGTCACGACATCCACGGGCTCGCCCACATCACCGGCGGTGGGCTGCCCGGCAACGTGCCGCGCGCGCTGCCGGCCGACCTCGGCGCCCGCCTCGACCCGGAGCGCTGGACCATGCCGTCAACGATGTGGCTGGTGGCGGCGCTCGGAGGCCTCGAGGAGCCCGAGGTCCGGTCGACGTTCAACGGCGGGCTCGGCATGATCGTCGTGGTGGCGCCCGTGGCCGCGGCGGCGCTGCGGGAGGCCCTGCCGGAGGCGGTGCTCGTCGGCGAGGTCCAGCCGGTCACGGAGATCGGCGCGCGCTACGTCGAGGGTCCGCTGGCGGTGCCGGCCTGAGCCCAGCGATGGTGGGTCGGTCGACGGGTCGCGTCGCCGTGGGCGTCTCGGGCGCGGGCTCGAACCTCCGGGCGCTCCACGCGGCCGCGGATCGGGGCGAGCTCGGGGGCGAGATTCGCCTCGTCTTCGGCGATCGGGAATGCCCGGCGCTGTCATGGGCGGCGGAGCAGGGGATCGAGACGGCGCTGCTTCCTGGGCTCGGCGCCCGGGAGCCTGACGCCCGCGCCGAGGCGGACGACGCCCTCGCGGCGACGCTCGCGGCGGTCGGGACGGACGTGGTCGTCCTCGCGGGCTACATGCGGCTCGTCGGGCCCGCAACGCTTGGAGCGTTCGGCGGCCGGATCCTGAACACCCACCCATCCCTGCTCCCAGCCTTCCCCGGCGCCCACGGGGTCCGCGATGCCCTCGAGCACGGCGCCCGCGTCACCGGCTGCACCGTCCACGTGGTCGACGCGACGCTCGACGGCGGCCCGATCGTGGTTCAGGAGGCGGTCACCGTCGCCGGGGACGACGACGAGGCCTCGCTGCACGACCGCATCAAGCGCGTGGAGCATCGGCTCCTGCCGCTCGCCGTCGCGCGCTTCCTCGCCGGCGCGGTCACGGTCGACGGCCGCCACGTCCGGCACGACCCCGCGCGCACCGACGCCGCGCAACGGGTGCCCCGGCGAGCGCTGCTCTCGGTCAGCGACAAGACCGGGCTCGTGGAGCTCGGGCGGGGGCTGGTAGGGCACGGCTTCGAGCTCGTCTCGACCGGCGGGACCGCCAGGGCGCTGCGCGACGCCGGCCTCGCCGTCACCGACGTCAGCGCCGTCACGGGCTTCCCGGAGATCCTCGACGGGCGGGTCAAGACGCTCCACCCGGCAATCCACGGCGGGGTCCTCGCGGATCGCCGCCGGCCGGAGCACCGCGAGACGCTCCTCGCGGCCGGGATCGCGCCGTTCGAGCTCGTGGTCGTGAACCTCTACCCGTTCGCGGCCGCCGCCGAGCGCGAAGGAATCACACTCGACGAGCTGATCGAGGAGATCGACATCGGGGGACCGGCGCTCGTCCGCGCTGCCGCGAAGAATTACGCCTCCGTGGCGGTCGTCACGCTCCCCGCGCGGTACGAGGCCATCCTCGCCGCGCTGGACGACCCCGGTGGCATCCCGCTCGGGCTCCGGGCGGCGCTCGCCGTCGAGGCCTTCCGCCACACAGCCGCCTACGACGCCCGGATCGCCGCGGAGCTGCCGTGCCGGTTCGACGAGGCTGGGATCGCCCTTCCGCCGGATCCGGGCCTGCCGCGCTCGGAGGATCCGTTCCCGCCCCTCGTCGTGCTGTCGCTCGAGAAGGTCGAGACGCTGCGGTACGGCGAGAACCCCCACCAGCCGGCCGCCCGCTACCGCCGGACCGACCGTCGGGTGCGTCCCACCGATGGGCCGTTCGCGAGCGGCGCGCCGCCGATCCAGGGTAAGCCCCTCTCCTACAACAATGTGCTCGACGCGTCGGCGGCGGCGGCCATCGCCCGCCAGCTCCGTGGCCCTGCCTGCGTCGTCGTGAAGCACACCAACCCCTGCGGCGCAGCGGAGCGGTCGACGTTGCTGGAGGCCTGGCAAGCGGCACTCGCCGGCGACCCGCAGGCGGCCTTCGGCGGGGTCGTGGCGCTCACCCGTCCCGTCACCGCCGACGTCGCCACCGCGCTCACGGAGCTGTTCCTCGAGGTCGTCGTGGCACCGTCGTTCGAGCCCGAGGCCCTCGCGATCCTCGCGTCCAAGGCCAACCTGCGCCTCGTCGAGGACGGGGGCCTGGGCGCCGACCCACCGCCAGCCCGGGCGGACGGCACGTTCAGCGTCGACTACCTCGGCTCGATCCGAACCGCGGGCGGCGCCGTGCTGGTCGGCGCGCCCGACGACGTGCTCGACGACCCGTCGGAATGGCTCGCGATGACGACCCGCACGCCATCCGAGCGCGAGCTCGCCGACCTCGACGTCGCCTGGCGGATCGTCCGCGGCGTCGTCTCGAACGCGATCGTGCTCGTTCGCGATGGCCAGCTCGTCGGCCTCGGCTCAGGACAGGTCAGCCGCGTCGATGCCTGCCGGCAGGCCATCGAGAAGGCGGAGCGCCTCCACGCCCCGGCGGGCGCGACGCGCGCCGTGGCGGCGTCGGACGCGTTCTTCCCGTTCGCCGACGGTCCCCAGCTCCTCCTCGACGCCGGAGTCACGGCAATCGTCCAGCCCGGGGGCTCCCTCCGCGACGCGGAGGTCCTCGCCGCGGCGGACGCGGCCGGGGCGGCGATGCTGATCACCGCGCGCCGGCACTTCCGCCACTGAGCCGGACCGCCGATACTGGGTCCATGTCGCAGCTGACCAGCGAAGAGGTCGTCCAGGGCTACGGCGCGGCCATGGCCGCGTTCGACCTCGAGACCCTGTCGCGCCTCCGCCACCCCGACTGGGGCGTGTTCTGGCCGCAGTCCGGCGAGCGCGTCCGCGGGAACCAGGCCTTCGCCGAGATCATCCGCAACTACCCCGGCGGCGAGCCCAGGACCGAGGTGACGCGGATCGTCGGCGCCGAGGACCGCTGGGTCGTCACCCCTGGGAACACCGTCCTGCGCGTGGCCGGAAGCGGCGACTTCTGGTGGGCTGAGTGGCGGGTCACGTACCCGAACGACGAGGTCTACCTGGCCGTGACCCTCATCGAGCTCCGCGACGGCCTCGTCTTCCACGAGACCACCTACTGGGCGGCGCCATTCGAGGCACCCCAGTGGCGGGCACCCTGGGTGGAGCGCACTTGATCGAAGCCGGCGGCGTTGTCCGGGGTTCGGATCGGGCCTCGCGCATCGACTGGGTGATCAGCCAATGCCGGCTCCTCAACTCGATCGGTGACGAATTCGAGCGCACCCGGCCGTTCGACGGCCTGACGATCGGCACCGGCATCCACCTCGAGGCGAAGGGCGTCGCGCTGATGCTCACCCTGCGCCGAGGCGGGGCGCGTGTCATCTCGACGGGCAACCTCAACTCGACCCAGCCGGGCGCCCTCGACTACCTCAAGGGCCACGGGGTCGAGACCGTGGGCGGACCGACCCAGGACGTCGACCAGCGGAACGGCTGGATCGACGAGATCCTCGGCGAGAAGCCGGACCTCATCCTCGACAACGGCGGCGACATGTTCGTCCGCTGGCTGGAGCGGCCCTATCCGGAGCTCCGCGGCGGGACGGAGGAAACGACCAGCGGCCGGATCCTGCTCGCGCCGCTGCGCGACCGCCTCCGGGTGCCGATCCTGGTGATCAACGACAGCCCGATCAAGCAGTTCGCCGAGAACCGCCACGCGGTCGGCCAGAGCACCGTGGAATCGTTCCAGCGCCTCACGAACATGGCCACGAACGGTCGGCGGGTCGTCGTCCTCGGCTACGGCGGGGTGGGGAAGGGTCTCGCGATCAACTTCCGGAACAACCACGCGCTGGTCTCGGTCCTGGAGCTGGACCCGGTCCTGCGCATGGAGGCGCTCTGGGACGGCTTCGCGGTGCCGGATCGCGTCTCCGCGCTGTCGGCCGCCGACATCGTCGTGACCGCGACCGCGGGCTCGGGCGTCATCGGGCCGCGCGACCTCGACGTGCTGCCCGACGGCGTGATCCTCGTCAACGTCGGGCACCTGCCCGTCGAGATCGACGTTCCGGGGATCGCCGCATCGCCGCTGGTCGAGGCCCACGAGCCGGCCGACGACGGCATCTCGACCTTCCGCCTCCGCGACGGCCGCTCGATCCACCTCCTGACCGACGGCCACATGGTCAACCTCGCCGGGCCGCGCCCCCTCGGCAACTCGATCGAGTCGATGGACATCGGCTTCAGCCTCCAGGTCCGCTGCCTCGAGGCGGTCGCGACCGGACGCGTCGGCGCGGAGTCGTGCGTGGTGCCGGTGCCGCGAACGATCGACGAGGAGATCAGCCGTTCCTACGTCGAGCTGGCTTCTCGGCGTACCATCGGCGCGTGAACCGCTCCCGGAGCCCGATGGCGATGCCGGGGCGGTCGATCCACCGGCGGGGCTGACCAAGCCACCGACGGCCGATCGGCCGCCGATCCCGACCCGCGCGCGCCTGGCGCGCCGAGCCGACCACCGCCCTTCCGTCGATCCCCAGTCGAACCCCCGAGGACCGCATGTCCGAACGCTCGCGCTACTACCTGACCACCGCCATCGCGTATCCCAACAACAAGCCCGGCCTCCACACGCTGTACGAGGTCATCGGGGCGGACGTGATCGCGCGCTGGCATCGGATGAAGGGCGACGACACCCGGTTCCTCACGGGCACGGACGAACACTCGGTGAACATTGCCGAGAGCGCGGCAGCCCAGGGCCGCGATACCCGTGAGTTCGTCGACGAGATGGTCAAGCTCTTCACCGCGGCCGAGGACAAGCTGCTCATCGCACCGGACCGGTTCATCCGGACCACCGACCCGGACCACCGCCTGGCCTCGCAGGAGATGGTCCGGCGGGCGTTTGACAACGGCGACGTCTACCTCGGCAAGTACGAGGGCTGGTACTGCCCGAACGAGGGCTTCAAGGCGCCCTCGGACCTCCACGAGACGCCCGACGGGATGCGCTGCCCGTATCACCCGAACATCGAGCTCCAGTGGCTCGCGGAGCGGAACTGGTTCTTCCGCCTCTCGGCCTACCGCGACAAGCTGCTGGCGCATTTCGAGGCGAACCCGGACTGGGTCCAGCCCGAGTACCGCAAGAACGAGATGGTCGCGTTCCTCAAGGGCGGGCTCGACGACATCTCGATCAGCCGCGAGACCTTCCGCTGGGGCATCCCGTTCCCGATCGCGGAAAACGGCGAGACCGCGCAGCGCGAAGACGGCTCCTGGGATCCCGAGGCCGGTGTCATCTACGTCTGGTTCGACGCCTTGATCAACTACATCACCGGCGCCGGGTTCCCTGGCGACCCGGAGTCGTTCGCGCGCTACTGGCCGGCCGATCTCCACGTGATCGGCAAGGACATCAACCGCTTCCACACGATCATCTGGCCGGCGATGCTCATGAGCGCCGGTCTCGAGCTGCCGCGCAAGGTCTGGGTCCACGGGTTCCTGCTGGCCGCCGGCGGGGATCGGATGAGCAAGAGCCACGGGAACATGCTGGATCCGGATGACTTCGTCGCCGCGTTCGGCGCGGACGGCGCACGCTACGTCGCCCTCCGCGAGGTCCCGTTCGACAAGGACGCCGAGGTCTCCTGGGATTCGTTCGTCCGGCGCTTCAACGCCGACCTCGCGAACGACTTCGGCAACCTGGTGAACCGCACCGTGTCGATGGCGGGTCGCTACCTCGAGGGCGAGCGGCCGGCGTGTCGAGGGGCCGCCGATGCGCCGCTCGCGGCCGCCTGGGCGACCGCCCGCGGAACCTTCGTCGAGAAGCTCGAGAGCCTGCTGCTCCACGACGCCCTCGGGGCACTGTGGGAGTTCGTCGGCGAGGCGAACCGCTTCGTCGAGGCCGAGCAGCCATGGTCCCTCGCGAAGATCGCCAAGGGCGAAGGCGATGACGCCGAAGCGGCGCGGGCGCGCCTGGCCGGTGTCCTGGGGGATCTCGTGGAGGGTGTGCGGCTCGTATCGCTGGCCTCGGCGCCGTACCTGCCGTCGATCGCGCCGCGGGCCCTCGCACAGCTGGGCTATGAGTACGGCTACGCGGCAGACGGGAACGGCGGGCCACCGTTGCTGGACGACCTGGCGTGGGGCCGCCACGCGAGCGTGCCCGGGCGCCTCGGCGCTGCCGAGCCGCTGTTTCCGCGACTCGAGGTCGAGGCCGTCGATTCGGGTGTCGATTCCGGTGTCGATTCGGCCCCCGGCTGATCGTCGTTCTTGCATGGAGGCGGTCCGGACGCCGCCGCAGGAGGAGTTGCAGCCATGCCGAAGCAGGGTGAGTTCAGCCACATCGAGTTCCCCGCAGACGATCTCGAGCGCGCGAAGTCGTTCTACAAGAGCGTGTTCGGATGGGAGTTCGAGGCGATGGAGGGCTACGACAACTACTGGCTCTACACCGCCGGCCCTGGGGACCTCGGTGGTGGATTCGGACTCCGCGGCGACACCGCGCCGAACCAGGTCCGCAACTACCTCAGGGTCGACTCGGTCGACGCCTCGCTCGAGGCGGTGACCGCGAACGGTGGATCGCTGGTGACCCCGAAGACCGACATCGGCATCGGCTGGTACGCCGCGGTCAAGGACACCGAGGGCAACGAGATCGCTCTCTGGCAGCGCAGGCCGGGGGCCTGAGGGCTCGGAAGCCGAGCGTCAGCGGCGCGAGCGCCGGTACGCGGCGAGCCGTCGCGCTCCCGAGATGCCCAGCCGCGTGACGCCAACCGCGCCCCGCACCGTGGCGCGTCCGAGGCTCGCGGCCGCGCTCGCCGTTCGGCGCGCGATCCAGCCCGCGGCCCCGCGAACGATCGCGAGGTCGCGACCGATGGAGTCCTCCTCGAGGCCGGCCGCCTCGAGGTGCGCCACCCTCGCGTCCGGCGAGCAACCGCCGAGCGCCACGCGCAGCCCGAGCAGCACGGCGGCGAGGTCGTCGAGCTGGCCTGCGACAGGGATGAGCCCGGGGACGAGGTCGATCGGCGAGGCGAGGTAGACGATGCTCGCCGCGAGCGCGGCCTTCCGCCAACGTGGCACGGAGGGCTCGCCGGCGAGGGCCCGCGCGAGCACGAGGTAGCGCGGCAGGCGGCCGAGCGTCTCGCCAAGCCGCGCGACCGGGTTCGGCTCCTTCGCGACCTTCGGATCCTTCGGCTCGCTCGGCCCACTCGGCGGCGTGGTCACGGGACAACCGTAGCCTGCCGGCCCGCGCGGGTCTCCCGGACGCCTCCTAGCATCGTGGCGTGCGCCTCGTCGACAGCCACTGCCACCTCAACGCGGAACGGTTCGCGGGTGACGAGGCTGTGGTCCTCGACCGGGCGCGCGACGCTGGCCTGGAGCGGATCCTGGTTCCGGGCTGGAACCTCGGGTCATGCCGGCGCGCGCTCGAGCTCGTCCAGGCGTTCGACTGGCTGGATGCCTCCGTCGGCGTCCATCCCCACGATGCCGCGAAGGTCGACGATGCGGGCTGGCGCGAAATTGCGGCATCGGCCGGCGCGCCGCGGGTCGTCGCCATCGGGGAGACGGGCCTCGACTACGACCGTGTGTTCTCACCGATCCCCGACCAGCTCACGAACCTCCGGCGGAATCTCGAGCTGGCGCTGGAGACCGGCAAGCCGGCGATCCTCCACGTTCGCTCGCGGACCGGCGAGTCGGATGCCCAGGACGCGATCCTCGACGAGCTCCGATCGGCGGGCTTCGGCGCCCAGCGATCGATCGGCGCGTTCGGCCCCGATCGGCCGCCGGCGGTGATCCACTCGTTCTCCGGGTCCGTCGAGTACGCCCGGCGGGTGCTCGACCTCGGCCTGGCGATCTCGATCTCGGGCCTGGCATTCCGGGGCGGCGAGGAGTCGACGGCGGCCGTCGTCCCGCTCGTGCCGCCCGATCGGCTGCTCGTCGAGACGGACTCGCCGTTCCTCGCCGCGCCAGGTGCCCCGAAAGGTCGCAACGAGCCGGAGTGGGTCCGGATCACGGCCGCGTGGGCGGCCGAGCTCCGCGGCGAGGATCCCGAGCAGGCCGGCGCCAACCTCGTCGCCGCGTACGACGGGACGTTCCGCGCCGGCGGCGCCGGTGGCGCCGGCGGCGCCGGCTGATGCCGGAGCGCGCGCTCGTGCCGCTGTCGCGTCGGGCGCTGCTGCGCGCCGGGCTCGCCGGCGCCATCGCGGCGTTGGCCGGCGCGATCCTCGCCGCCTGTGGCCGGAACCCGGGCACGCCCTCGGTAGCCCCGGGGTCGTCCCAGGCATCACCTCCGGGATCGCAGCCTCCCATCCCGACCGGCCCGCCGTCGTCTGGCCCAACGTCGTCGGGTGCGGCCCTCACCCTGCGCGAGAAGATCGCCCGGATGGTCGTCGTCGGCTTTCGCGGCCTGACGCTCGCCGAGGCGCCGTGGGTGACCGAGGCGATCCGGGATGCCGGAATTGGCGGCGTGATCCTCTTCGATCGTGATTCGAAGAAGACCGCGCCAAGGAACGTCGAGTCGCCCGAGCAGGTGCGGCGGCTCGTGGCCGATCTGCGGGCACTGGTCCCGGAGCGGCAGCTGATCGTGGCCATCGACCAGGAGGGTGGCCGCGTCACCCGCCTCTCCACCCGCTACGGCTACCCGGAGCTCGTCTCGCAGGCCGAGATCGGGGAGCAGGGCGACGCGGCCGTGCAGGCGTGGGCCGACGGACTGGTTGCGACCCTCGCGGACGCGGGGATCAGCCTCAACTTCGCCCCCGTCGTCGACGTCAACGTCAACCCGGACAACCCCGCGGTCGGCGCGCTCGATCGGTCGTTCTCGGCGGATCCCGCAATCGTCGCCCGCGACGCCGAGATCGAGGTCGGCGCGCACCGGGCGCGCGGCGTTCGGACGGCCCTCAAGCACTTCCCCGGGCTCGGCAGCGCGACCGCGAACACGGACTTCGGCGTGGCGGACGTGACCGCGACCTGGACGCCGGCCGAGCTGGACCCGTACCGCGTCCTGATCGCCACCGGCCTCGTCGACATGGTGATGGCGGCCCACGTCGTGAACGGCCAGCTCGACCCGAACGCGCCCGCGTCCCTCTCCGTGGCCACGATCACAGGCCTCCTGCGTGACCAGCTGGGCTGGGACGGCGTCGTCGTGACCGACGACCTCCAGGCAGGGGCGATCACGGATGCCTTCGGCGCCGACGAGGCCGTGGCCCTCGCCATCGAGGCCGGTTGCGACCTGCTGCTCTTTGCGAACCAGCAGGTCTACCGACCGGCCAGGGCGGGGGAGGTGATCGACCTCGTCGAGCGGCTCGTCCGCGACGGAACGATCACGGAGGCGAGAATCGACGCGTCCGTCGAGCGGTTGGAGCGACTCTTCCCGAGCTCGGTCCCATGACGCGGTTGACACCCACGGCGGGGGGCTCCTAGTATTGTTGGCACTCTCACCCCGAGAGTGCTAATCGGCTCGGATCCCGGTGGTCCGCTGGCCCGGCGAGAGGTTGCCGGAGGCGCGGGCCGGGAGAGCCGTACAAGGCACCGCAGCGAGGTTCGCCTCGCACCAGATGCCGGGCGCGAAGCGCCCATGACCGTTTGAGGAACGGACGGTAGCGGTCCCCACGGAGGGGACGGCCCGTCCCCAGGAGGAAGACGTTGGCCACCGCCACCAAGACCAGGCTCCAGCCACTCGGCGATCGCGTCGTCGTCAAGCCGACGCCACGCGAGGAGATGACCAAGAGCGGCATCGTGCTGCCGGACACCGCCAAGGAGAAGCCCCAGGAGGGCGAGATCCTCGCCGTCGGACCGGGCGCCTTCGACACCGAGGGCAAGCGAACGGCGATGGACGTCAAGGTCGGGCAGAAGGTCCTCTACGGGAAGTACTCGGGGACCGAGTTCAAGCTCGATGACGACGATCTCCTGATCGTCAGCCAGAAGGACATCCTCGCGGTCGTCGGCGAATAACGCCGACCCGACCACACACCGAGCCACACACCAAAGACTCTGGAGGCATCACCCTTGGCCAAGCAGCTGTATTTCGATGAGACCGCCCGCCGGTCGCTCAAGAAGGGCATCGACCGCCTCGCCGACGCGGTGAAGGTGACGATCGGTCCGAAGGGCCGCAACGTCGTCCTCGACAAGAAGTTCGGCAGCCCCACGATCACCAACGACGGCGTCACGATCGCTCGCGACATCGAGCTCGACGACCCGTTCGAGAACATGGGCGCGCAGCTCCTCAAGGAGGTCGCGACCAAGACCGATGACGTCGCCGGCGACGGCACGACCACTGCGGTCGTCCTCGGCCAGGCGCTCGTCGCCGAGGGCCTTCGGGTCGTGACCGCCGGGGCCAACCCGATGGTCATCAAGCGCGGCATCGAGCAGGCCGTCGAGGCGGTCGTCGCGGAGATCAAGAAGAACGCCCGCCCGGTCGAGACCCGCGAGCAGATCGCGGCCGTCGCTGCCATCTCGGCAGCGGATCCCGAGGTCGGCGAGATTATCGCCGAGGTGATGGACAAGGTCGGCAAGGACGGCGTCATCACCGTCGAGGAGGGGCAGAGCCTCGGCCTCGAGAAGGAATACACCGAGGGCATGCAGTTCGACCGGGGCTACATCTCGGCGTACTTCGTGACCAACCCGGATCGCATGGAGGCGGTCCTCGAGAACGCCTTCATCCTGATCACGGACAAGAAGATCTCGAGCATCCAGGACATGCTCCCGGCGCTCGAGAAGGCGGTCCAGCTCGGCAAGCCCGTGCTGATCATCGCCGAGGACGTCGACGGTGAGGCCCTCGCGACGCTCGTCGTGAACAAGCTCAAGGGCACGATCTCCGTGCTCGCCGTCAAGGCGCCGGGCTTCGGCGATCGCCGCAAGGAGATGCTTCGCGACATCGCGACGCTGACCGGCGGCACCGTGATCTCCGAGGAGATCGGGCGCAAGCTCGACTCCGTCACCGCCGAGGACTTCGGCAAGGCCCGCCGCGTCGTCGCCACCAAGGACGACACCACGGTCGTCGACGGCGAGGGCTCGCCGGACGCGATCAAGGCGCGCATGACCCAGATCAAGGCCCAGATCGAGGACACGACCTCCGACTACGACCGCGAGAAGCTCCAGGAGCGACTCGCGAAGCTCGCCGGTGGCGTGGCCGTGATCAAGGTCGGGGCCGCGACCGAGGTCGAGCTCAAGGAGAAGAAGCACCGCATCGAGGACGCGCTCTCGACCACCCGTGCGGCGGTCGAGGAGGGCATCGTCGCCGGCGGCGGCACCACGCTCCTCCAGGCGATCCCGGCCCTCGCGAGCCTGAAGCTCGGTGGTGACGCCCAGGTCGGCGTCGACATCGTCCGCAAGGCCCTCGAGGCGCCCGCCCGCCAGATCGCCGACAACGCCGGCCAGCCCGGCGAGGTCGTGATCGAGAAGGTCAAGACGCTGAAGATCGGCGAGGGCTTCGATGCGCTCGCCGGCGAGTACGGCGACATGTTCAAGAAGGGCATCGTGGACGCCGCGAAGGTGACCCGCTCCGCCCTCCAGAACGCCGCCTCGATCGCCGCGATGGTCCTGACCACCGAGACGCTGATCACGGACATCCCTGAGAAGCAGACGGCAGCTGCCGGCGGTGGCCACGGCCACGGCGGCGGCGGGGACATGGACTTCTAGTCCACTCCCTCGCAACGCACGAGAGCCCGGGCCGGCAACGGCCCGGGCTTCTTGATTCCGCGCGGGACGATTGCGGTCGCACTCGGGGGCAAGGCGCCCTACTCGGTCGCGAGCTGCTGGGTCATTCGCGACACCCGCCGCAACCGGGAGCTGGTTCGCCGCTATCCGGAGGTCTTCGCCGTGCGCTCCCGGGCTCATCGCGCCGCTGGGTGGACGCTTTGACAGCGGGTGCCGACGCGCCGGCGGAGCCCGGGCTCGTCTGGTGCGACCGCGACGCGACACGCCTCGTCCCTTGGCGGCGCACACCGCCTGCTACCGTGCAGCCTTCGCAACGGGGGCGCCTGATGTATCGCGCCGCGATCCTGGTCGGCGTCTCCTTCCTGCTCGTCGGCTGCGGTGGCACGACGCCCGTCGCGACCTCGGGCGTCCCGATCGTGACCGCGGCCCCGACGGTCGCGGTCACGGCCTTGCCCGCGGCCAGCGTCGCGGGTACGCCGGCCCCTGTCGTCACCGCCGTTCCGCCGACCGAGGCACCGCCGACGGTGGCACCGCCGACCGAGGCGCCCGTGACCCCGCCGCCCCCGACGGCGGCGCCGGGCGATCGGCGTGCCGTTCCAGGTCGCTGGGCAGCAGACCGTCACCGCCCTCGCGTTCGAGCCATGGCCGGGCACCTCGACCGTCAAGCCCGCCAAGGGCAAGGTCTTCAAGACGGTCAGCATCCGATCGAGGGGATCACCTTCACGACCTTCGACTCGGCGGACTTCAAGCTTCGCGACGACGGCGCGGGCAAGGTCTACGCCTGGCGCCAGGGCCGGGCACCGCACCTGTATTCGTCGACGCGGCCTCAACGCCGGCTCGAAGTACGAGCGGCTGGATCACCTACGAGGTGCCGAAGGGTGCCGACGGGCCGTTCATCCTCGTCTATCGGCCGAGCTTCGAAGCCGGGGCGCGTCTACCAGGATCCCGCTGACCTGACGACCACGCAGATGGCCGAGCGCGAAGGGGTGCCGACTACAATTCGAGGGTGACTCCAACCCCTCGCCGGCGCGGGCGCGGCCGGCTCGACGTGGCCGCCCCCGAGCTCGATCCGAATGCTGCGGAGCCCGAAGGGACCCGGTTCGAGGAGCTCCCGCCGCCGATCGAGGGCGAGGCGTCTGCCGCGCTGCCGGCGGAGCCGGCGTGGCTCTCCGAGGCGCCCACCGACGAGCGCGATCCCGAGGCTCGGCCGGATGCCGCGGCGCTTGCCGCCCAGGAGAAGCACCAGGCCGAGGTCGCGGATTCGCGGCGACGCGAGATCCTCGGGCGGCTCAATCCGGAGCAGGCGCGAGCCGTCACGACGACCGAGGGTCCCGTCCTGATTCTCGCCGGAGCGGGCTCGGGCAAGACGCGTGTGCTCGCCCACCGGATCGCGTACCTGATCGGGGTCAAGAAGGTCCCGCCCTTCCGGATCCTGGCGGTCACGTTCACCAACCGCGCCGCCGGCGAGCTCCGGGAGCGGATCATCCGGCTCGTCGGCGAGCCGGGTAGGGAGGTCCAGGCAGGGACGTTCCACTCGATCTGCGCGCAGGTTCTGCGTCGTGACGGCGAGGCCATCGGCCTGAGCCGGCGGTTCGTCATCTACGACACCGAGGACCAGCAGCAGCTGATGAAGCAGGTCCTGCGTGCGGAGGGCCTCGACGCGAAGGGCGAGACCCGGCCGGCCGCGATCCTCGGCGCGATCAGCCGGGCCAAGAACGACATGCTCGACCCCAAGGAGATCCCGCCGCTCCGACTGGCGACCGGCGTGACCGTCCAGATCGCGCGGCTGGCCAGGCTCTACGAGAAGGCCCTGAAGGACGCCGATGCGCTCGACTTCGACGACCTCCTGCTCGACGCCGTGCGGCTGTTCGAGGAGGCGCCGGAGACGCTCGCCCGCTACCACGAGCGCTGGCGCTACCTCCACGTCGACGAGTACCAGGACACCAACCGGCCGCAATACCTGTGGATCAAGGCGCTCGCCGCCAAGCACGGCAACCTCGCGGTCGTGGGCGACGACGACCAGTCGATCTACGGCTGGCGCGGCGCGGACATCCGCAACATCCTCGACTTCGAGCGCGACTGGCCCAAGGCCGCGGTCATCAAGCTCGAGCAGAACTACCGCTCGACCCAGCTGATCCTCGATGCGGCCCACGCCGTTGTGTCAAAGAACGTGGCACGGACGGACAAGAAGCTGTGGACGAAGAACGACCGCGGCCGGCTCATCGAGCGGTTCGAGGCGTACAACGAGGAGGAAGAGGCCGAATGGATCGTTCGTAGGGTCGAGGAGCTCACGGGCACGCGCGGCTCGACCCTCACTCGTCGGGCGGACGACGGGGCGTCGGTGAGCCTGCGCGATATCGCGATCCTGTATCGCACGAACGCCCAGTCGAGGGCGATCGAGGAGGCCTGCCTCCGGTACGGCATCCGCTACCAGGTCGTCGGCGGGACGCGGTTCTACTCGCGACGCGAGGTCAAGGACGCGCTGGCGTACCTGCGGATCCTTCGGTCCGACGCGGATGGCGTGAGCTTCGAGCGCGTGATCAATGTGCCCGCGCGGGCAATCGGCGACAAGACGATCGGGGTCGTGCGGGCCTTCGTGGCCCGCGAGGGGCTGCCGTACTGGCTCGGCCTGGAGCGGGCCGCCGAAGGCGAGATCCCGGAGCTCGCCGGGCGCGCGCGCGCCGCGATTGCCGAGTTCGTGGGCCTGATCCGGCGGCTGCGATCGCGCGTCGGCGTGCTGCCGCTGCCCGAGCTCCTGGACGACGTCCTCGAGCGGTCCGGCTACCGGGCGATGCTCGCGGATGGCTCCGAGGAGGGCGAGGAACGCTGGGCGAACCTCCTCGAGCTCCGAGAGGTCACGACGCGCTATGACGACCTGTCGGCGGAGGACGCGCTCGACCGGTTGCTCGAGGAGACGGCCCTCGTCGCGGACCAGGACAGCTACCAGTCGGACGCGGACATGCTTTCGCTGATCACGATGCATGCGGCCAAGGGCCTGGAGTTCCAGGTCGTGTTCATCGCCGGCATGGAGGAATCGCTGTTCCCGACGGGTCGCGCCGTCGAGGCCGAGGGTGGCTTCAACCCCGACCCCCGCCCGATGGAGGAGGAGCGGCGTCTCGCCTACGTGGGTATGACCCGGGCCCGCCAGCGGCTGTACCTGAGCCACGCCTGGCAGCGCGCGACCCGGCGCGGCCCCGGGACCAGCTTCATGGCCGAGCCGTCGCGATTCCTCCTCGAGATCCCACAGGAGCTGATGAACGGGCCGCGCCTCGGCGCGCGCACCGAGGACGGCGACACCTACGACGCGCCCGACGACCTGAACCTCGTCTTCGGTCGCGGGGCGACGCGCTTCGGGCGCGCGATTCGGCCGGGCGGAGGCGCCTTCCGCGAAGGCAGCGGGCGACCTGGTGCCCCTCGCGAGGGCGAGCAGTTCCGGCCTTCTCGCGATCTCGCGGCGAAGCGCGACGCCTTTGCGGGCGGTGCGCGATCCGGCTCGTTCGGCCAGAGCTTTGCGAGCGGGCGCGCCGGGCAGGCGTGGGACGACGAGCACGATGGCGCGACTCGCGGCGGGCAGGACGCGGAAGCGTCACCATTCGGCGCCCGCGCAGGGGCAACACCGCGCCGGGCGGCGGCGATCGATCGACCGGTGATCCCCGGCGAGCGACGCTACCGCGATGGCGACCGGATTCGTCACGCCCGCTGGGGCGACGGGATCGTCGTGAGCTCCAAGCTCACTCGCAGTGACGAGGAGGTCACGATCGCGTTCCGCGACCCCCAGGTCGGCCGAAAAACGCTCCTTGCCTCGCTCGCCGGCCTCGAGCTGACCGGCTAGGACCGCGGAACCGCGCAGATCGAGCCTCGGCCTGCGATCCGGGCGGCCCCGGCGCGCTACGCTCCGGCCGATGACCGACCTGCAGGCACCCGCGGACCTCACCCGCGTCGTGAACCTCGGGGACTTCGAGCCGATCGCGCGTGAGCGGATGGCGGGACCGGCGTTCGACTATGTCGCCGGCGGCGCCTCGGACGAGATCACCCTCGCTGAGAGCATCGAGGCATGGCGCCGGCACCGGTTCGTGCCGCGCGTGCTTCGCGACGTCCGCACGATCGACCCGTCAGGTAGCTTCCTCGGCCGGCCCTCGGCCCTCCCGATCGCCATCGCGCCGATGGCGGTGCAGATGCTCGCGCATCCCGGCGGAGAGGCGGAGCTGTTTGCGGGCGCCGCGGCGCAAGGCCTTCCGTACTGCCTCTCGACGTCGTCGTCGCTGTCCCTGGAGGATGTCGCCGCGGCCGTACCCGACGGCGAGCGCTGGTTCCAGCTGTACGTTGTCGGAGGGCTGGACTACAGCCGAACGCTCGTCGAGCGGGCGGCGAACGCGGGCTATGGCGCGATCGTGGTGACCGTCGACCTGCCCGCGTTCGGCCACCGCGAGCGCGACGATCGATCGGGGTTCGAGCTTCCGGCGCGACCGCACATGACACGGCTCGAGGAGCCCGGCGAGAACCGCTACGGGGCACTCCAGGACGATCGCGGTGCGGAGCTCACGTGGGGCCACCTCGCCGAGATCCGAGCGTGGAGCCAGCTCCCGTTCGTGCTCAAGGGCATCCTCTCGCCGGAAGACGCTCGCCTCGCGGTGGCGGCCGGCGTCGACGCGATCGTGGTCTCGAACCACGGCGGCCGTCAGCTGGATCGAGCGATCGCGAGCGCCGACGCACTGGCGGGGATCGTCGCCGCGGTCGCCGGCCGGTGCGAGGTCTGGGTCGACGGCGGCATCCGGCGTGGTCTGGACGTGCTGGTGGCGCTCGCCCTCGGGGCGACCGGTGTCCTGATCGGCCGGCCCTTCTACTGGGCCCTCGCCGCGGGTGGGCGGGCCGGCGTCGAGCACGCCGTCGAGATCCTCCGCGCCGAGCTGGAGACAGGGCTGGCGCTGCTCGGGTGCACCTCGGTGTCCGAGGTCAGGCGGGAGCTCCTGATCTAGCGGCGTCGGGCGCGGCCCAGGCGGTGCGGCCGAGGCGGTAGAGGACGTGCCCGCGCAGCGGGTGGTGCTCCGGGAGCCGTGGGTGGTCGAAGTCGTCGGCCGGGTCGCGGGTCATGCCGATCCGTTCCATGACTCGCCACGAACGCTCGTTCGCGGGGACCGTGAACGACACGATCTCATCGAGGCCAACCGTTTCGAACCCGAAGCGGAGTGCCGCACGGGCCGCCTCGGTGGCATAGCCGTGGCCCCAGGCGTCGCGGGCGAAGCGCCAGCCGACCTCGACCGCCGGCGTGAAGTGCGCCTCGAACGACGGCCGCGTCAGCCCCGTGAACCCGAGGAATCGGCCGTCGTCCCGGCGTTCCACCGCCCAGAGCCCGAACCCGTGCTCTGCCCAGTGCACCGTCACCCGCTCGAACAAGGCATCGCTCGCCGCGGCGTCCAGCACGGCCGGGAAGTGGCGCATCACCTCCGGATCGGCGTTCATCGCCGCGTGCGGCTCGCGGTCGGCCGTGGTCCAGCCCCGGAGGGCGAGGCGCTCGGTCGTGAGCTCCGGGATGGTCAGGGGGTCGGTCGCGAAGTCGGTCACGCAGCGATTCTCGCCCACCGCGACCCCGGGGTGGCTTCCGTAAACTTGCGCCGATGACGGACGTGGCGGAACAGACGGGCGCACCCGAGGCGGACGAGGGCCTCGGCCCGAACGGCCTGCCGGTCGATCCCGCGCTCGTGGCCGAGGCGGCGGCGTTCGAGGAGGACGAGGCGGCGAAGCGCCACGCGGAGCTGGCCGGGCAGATCGCGGAGGCGAACAAGGCCTACTTCGAGACCGACAATCCCGTCCTCTCCGACGCCGAGTGGGACCAGCTCTTCCGGCGACTCGTCGCGCTCGAGACAGCCTGGCCGGCCCTCGTCACGCCGGAATCGCCGACCCAGCGCGTCGGCGCCCAGCTGGCCGGCACCTTCGACGAGGTTCGCCACCGCCGACCGATGCTTTCGCTCTCGAATGCCTTCAGCCACGACGAGCTCCGGGCGTTCGACACCCGCGTCCGGCGCGGCCTCGGCCTTCCGCCGGCCCCCGAACCGGCGCCCGACCTGCAATACGTCGCCGAGCTCAAGATCGACGGGCTGGCGATCTCGCTCCGGTACGAGCGCGGCCGCTTCGTCCAGGGCGCGACGCGGGGCGACGGCGCGACCGGCGAGGACGTCACCGCGAACCTCCGGACGATCTCCTCGGTGCCCGCGAAGCTGCGCGAGTCCGTCTCGCTCGATGCGCGCGGCGAGGTCTACATGCCCAAGAAGGAGTTCGCGCGGATCAACATGGAGCGGGGCGAGCTTGGCCTCCCCGAGTACGCCAACCCGCGGAACTCCGGCGCCGGCTCCCTGCGCCAGAAGGACCCGGCCGTCACAGCGGCTCGCCAGCTCGCGACGTGGTCGTACCAGCTCCTGGAAGACGACGCCGACCGACCCGGCGCGCCTCGCGCGCAGTCGGCGGCCCTCGCCCGCATGGAAGCCCTCGGATTCAGCGTCAACCCGAACCACGAAGCCGGCCTGGACATCGAGGCCGTGATCGCCTTCACCGAGCGGTGGCGCGATGCGCGCCACGAGCTGCCGTACGAGACCGACGGCGTCGTCGTGAAGGTCGACGCCTTCGACCACCAGGAGCGGCTCGGGATCGTGAGCCGGGCGCCGCGCTGGGCGATCGCCTACAAGTACCCGCCGGAGCAGGTCGAGTCGGTCATCGAGGACATCGTTCCGTACGTCGGGCGCACCGGGACGCTCACGCCGGTGGCCCACCTCACGCCGACGAAGGTCGCGGGCTCGACGGTCGCCCGCGCGACCCTCCACAACCTCGATGAGGTCCGCCGCAAGGACATCCGGATCGGCGACCACGTCGTCCTCCAGAAGGCCGGCGACGTGATCCCGGAGGTCGTCCGTCCGATCGTCGAGAAGCGCACGGGCAAAGAGCGGGAGTGGGACATGCCCGCGGCGTGCCCCGTCTGTGGCCAGCCGGTCGTT
Source organism: uncultured Chloroflexia bacterium (assembly GCA_963722105.1). Lineage (GTDB taxonomy): Bacteria > Chloroflexota > Limnocylindria > Limnocylindrales > CSP1-4 > UBA5189. Next base: position 68,492 of record CAVRKQ010000003.1, read on the forward strand.
CGCGACGAGGGCGCGGTTCGCCACTACTGCGCGAACCCGCAGTGCCCCGCTCGCGTCGGGCAGGAGTACGGCCACTTCGCCGGCGCGATGGACATCGACGGCCTCGGCTTGGCGGTCCTCACGCAGGTGCTCGAGCGGGGCATGGTCAAGCGTCGCGGCGACTTCTTCCGCCTCTCGGTCGAGGACCTGGAATTGCTCGATCGCTTCGCGCGCAAGAGCGCCGAGAACCTCCATGCGGCGATCGCGAAGGCACGGAAGCGAGAGCTGGCACGGATCATCGCCGCGCTCGGGATCCCGCAGGTCGGCTGGACGACGGCGATCGAGCTGGCCCACTGGCTGGCGGCCGAGGTGCCGTCGAGCGAGCAGTGGCTGGCGAGCGCCGGCGCCAAGCTGCGCGACGTCGCGGGAACGGCGCCCGAGCGCTTCGAGGAGCTCGCAGGCGTCGGTCCGGTGGTCGCCGGCGCGCTGGCGACGTGGTTCGCGCCCGGCGGGCCCGGCGAAGGCGTCCTCCAGGACCTCGCAGATGCCGGCGTCGAGGCGGAGCTTCCCGCCCCTCGCGCTGCTGCGACCACCGGCCCGCTGGCCGGCAAGTCGGTCGTCGTTACCGGCACGATCGAGGGCTTCAGCCGCGAGGAGGCCGAGGAGGCCGTTCGGGCCGCGGGTGGCAAGCCCGTCGGCTCGGTCTCGAAGAAGACGGACTACGTCGTGGCCGGCCCGGGCGCCGGCTCGAAGCTCACGAAAGCGCAGGAGCTCGGCGTCCCGATCCTCGACGCCGACGGCTTCCGCAAGCTTCTCGAAGGCGAGGCCTGACACCCGTCCTCGACATCGGCTCCCGTCTCGCTCCCGAGCCCCTGAAACCTGCCTGCAACGCGCCACCGGCTACAGTCCGCCGATGATCGAGCAGCCACCCGACCCCGTCGCCGAGGGCCTCGCATACCAGCAGATGCTCCTGGATGCGCTCGGGAACGACGACCCCGCCGAGGTGACGTCGGGCACCGCGGCAGCCATCCGCGCCCTGGCCAGGGAGGCCGGAGCGCACGTGGGGGTCCGGCCGGCGCCGAGCGAATGGTCGGTCCTGCGCTGCATCGCGCACCTGGTGGATGCGGAGCTCGCGTGGGCGCCCAGATTCCGGTTCGTCCTCGCGCACGACCGGCCGGAGCTGCCGGGCTACGACCAGGACCTGTGGAACGACCGCCTCCACCGCGACGACGAGGATCCCGAGGCCCTGCTCGCCCTCTTCGAGCCACTCCGATCGTCCACGATCGATCTTTGGCGACGCACGAGCCCGGGAGATCGGGCTCGAGTCGGGCTCCACCGGGAGCGGGGCGAAGAGAGCTTCGACCTGATGTTCCGGATGCTCGCCGGTCACGATCGCGTCCACCTCGCGCAGGCGCGGCGGGCACTCGCGGCCGCTCGAGGCTGACCCGCGGCAACGTGCGCCGGCTGCTCGCGATCCTCGCGCTGCTCATCGTCGCCTTCGGAGTGGTGGCACCCGGCGCAATCGCGGAGAGCGCGCCGCCGCCGCGGGACGGGTCCTCCGGGTCCCGGCCGACGTCTCGACGCTCGAGGCGGCGATTGCCGCCTCGATCTCCGGTGACCTGATCCTGCTCGCTCCCGGCACGTACCCGGGCGGCGTCGAGGTGCCGCAGGACCATCCCGGGAATCACGATCCGCGGCGAGGACCGCAACCGCGTGGTCTTCGATGGCGAGGACATCCGCCCCAACGCCATCGAGGTGCTTGCCGACGGCGTGAACCTCGAGAACATGTCGGCCCACAACTTCACCGCGAACGGCTTCTACTGGGACGAGGTCGAGGGCTTCGCCGGGCGCTACCTGACGGTCTGGAACGTCGGCCTGTACGGGATCTACGCGATCTCGAGCCGCAGCGGGATCATGGAGCAGAGCTACGTCTCCGGCGCCGCCGACGCGGCCTTCTACATCGGCGAGTGCCAGCCCTGCGACGCGACGATCCGGAACGTGACGGCCACGCTCTCGGCTGTCGGCTACTCCGGCACGAACGCGGGCGGCAACCTCGTCGTCGAGGACTCGCGGTGGCTCCTGAACTCCGTCGGGATCCTCCCGAACTCCTTCGAAGTCGGGCTGGAGCCGCCGCCACAGCGCGACGCAACCTTCCGGCGCAACGAGGTCGTGGGCAGCGGGACCGTGGTCACGCCTCGGACCACCCCGCTCGGCGGTTACCACGGCGTCGGGATCGGGATCGCCGGCGGCCAGGCGAACCTCGTCGAGGGCAACGACGTCCGCGGCAGCACGCGCTACGGAATCGCGGTCTTCACCGCGATCGACCGCACCAGCAGTTGGATCCCGGGGCGGAACACCGTCGCGGGAAACAAGGTGTCCGACAGCGGCATCGCGGATCTCGCGCTGGCGGGCGGCACCGGCATCGACAACTGCTTCCGGGACAACCAGGTCGCGACCTCGCTGCCGGCGGGCCTCGAAGGCGGCTGCGCCAGCCCCGGCACCACCGACCCGCAGGTCGAAGCGGACCTCGTCAGGGCGCCGCCGGCGCTTCTCGAGGGCCTGCCCGTGCCGCCCGACTATTCCGAGATGGCCGCGCCGGGCGACCAGCCGACCATGCCGCTCGAGCCGATCGACGAGCCGTCGCTGCAGCCCTCGCCGGGGTCGAGCGCCGCGCCGGTTCCCTCGGCCGCGATCGGGGAGCCGGTCCTGCTCGGGGCGATCCTTGTCATCGTCGCGGTCTTCGCGGTCGTGATCGTGGTCGTCGCGTTCCGCGGCGCTCGAGGAGGCTCCTCAACCGGATAGTCCGGCGTCAGCCCATCGCGTGGTTGAACTGGCCCCAGATCGTCTCCGGCCGCCAGGGGAGCGGCTCGCCCCGGATCATCCGTGGCGCCGACCACATCAGTCGAAAGCCGACCTCCGAGAGCCGCGCGAGGCCGTCGTCGTTCTCGTCGAGGAGGCCCACCCGCACGCGACCGTCCGGGCCGGCCGCGCGCCGCCGTGCCGTGACGATCCGAAGCGCGGCGTCCGGCGATCGAGCGACGGTCGCCCCGCCGCCCCACGGCGCGCGGATCACGAACCCGTCGATCTCGCCATCGGCACCTGACCGCGACCCGCGTCGACTCCGCGTCGGCGAGGCGCGCGATCGCGTGCCCGCGGTCCTCGCCCGTGGCGTCGCGGTCCAGGGCGAGCAGGCGGTCCAGATCCGCCGTCTCGAACGGCCGCACGGCCTCGTCCCGCAGCTCCGCGCCCGTCGGCGGCAGGCCGACCCCCTGGAGGATCCGGTACTGCGTCTGGACCTCGAAGCCCATCCGCTCGTACAAGCGCCGCCCTTCGCTCGTGGCGACCAGCACGAGGGAGGTACACCCGGCCGAGTCCAGCCGATCGATGATGGCCTCCGTCAGCGCCCGCCCGAGCCCCGCGCCGCGATGCTCCGGCGCGACGAAGATCGACCCGATCCAGCCCGCCCGGCCGCTCGCCGTCCCGACGCCCGTCGCCACGATCTCGCCGTCCGCCTCGGCGACCAGGGGCACGCACTGGTCGTGGGTCGTCTCCCGCTCATTCAACGTCTGGATATCCTGCAACACATGCTCAAAGCGAAATCCCCCTGTCGGAATCAAATCCTTCGCCAACGCATAAAACATGAAGGCATCATCCGGATCAGGAGAATGCCCAAGACTAGCGACGCTTTTCCATTCCCCCAGCATGGAAAATCCCCGCCCCAAACAAAACCAAAATCACACTCGCCGCTTCACGCCCTTGGCGCATCCCCATCCGCAAATGCCTGAGCCTTATACCCGCCGCGCTCCAAAGCCTCATGAATCGCCGCCATATCCGTCTTCGTCGTATCGAACGTCACATTCGCCCGCGCATGCGCCCGGTCCACTTCAAATGATTTCACCCCGCTAACACCCCGCAAAATCCGCCCAATCGCCCGCACGCAATTATCACAAGTCATCCCTTCAATCGCCACCGCACGCGTTTCCCACAAAATATCCTCCCCAGCCTCCGCCACGTTATCCTTTTGCATAAATCCTCCCCCCAACTATGGCGCCATTCCCCCAATCTTCAACGCCTCCATTCCTTCCCTTCGCGTTTAATCCTTTCTCCAAAATCCCCTCCCCGTTAATTGCGCGATTCTATCGCCTCAAAAAAAATCGATGGCAATCGTTGCCGGCGTCTTGTTGATCGCCTCCAGATAAGCCCCCAAAGAAGGCGATACCGGCACAAAAAAGGCTCGCGGCCGCGCTCGCCAATCCTCTTGGTGATTAATATCCAGTCGCTCGCTCTCCAATTCCGCAGCCAAATAGTCCACCTCCCACACTGAACGTCAGAATTTGACGATGCGGATGTCGATGGGCCGCTTCACCCGTTTGACGATGTGATTTACAATTTCGCGGATTCGCCGGATCTTGCGCTTCACGGCTGCGATAGAAGCGGGAATGCCGATCATGTTTGGACGATGGAACAAATTGTTGAGTTGATCGACTGATTTGATGGCCCGCAGGCCATCCGTATCAGATATTTGGCCTCGCCCTGCTATCTTTACTATTGTGGCGAAAAATCGAGAAGTGGGTATTTCTTTTTGACGAATTGAGCATTGACCCTATGCCGAGAATATTCATCATCCCGGCAATGCTTTCGTTTTGGGTCCAACAAAGGGAGTGAGAATCCATGATCTTCCCTGAATTTAGCAACACTCTCATGCCGTATCCATTGCGGCATGCGCTGAAGTAAAAAGCCCCAATAAAGCCTTGCTTAGATGGATGGCTAATCAGAGCCACACTTTGGCCAGATCAGGATCGGACGCGAGACGTTCTTTTTGAGGTGTTATTTCGGGGGAAGCACTGGAGCGCATCTGCATATTGAACTCGCCAGCAAAAGCATTGTTGATATTAAACGAATATCCCCAAAACCGAAATTGTTGAAAATCGATGAGGTTCGAGAGCGCTTTGGAACGATTTATGGATGTCGAAACGGTGGTAGATTTTCGCGGAATGTTTGAGGTTAAATTGAGTGAATTACCAGATGGCGGAATTATTCGCTCCCTTTTTCTTCCAAACGAAAACTGGCGATGTTGCAATTAAGGTTTCGGGGTCGGTGTTTTCAATCTCCGGGGCTTTCTCCAGTAAATATGATTTCTTGGCGGGCGTTGGACGACGATAAAATTGGAATCGTAGTTGATGCCGATAATCATCAAAATGAAGTTCTCCGACGATTATTTGACTGCGGCTTTAACCCGCCTTGAATCCGCATTAAACGTCTTCGTGCTAGGAGCGTCCCAAATGAACAGGCTGACGCCAGAGACACTATT
>CAVRKQ010000004.1:0-292247 GCA_963722105.1 uncultured Chloroflexia bacterium
TGACGGGTGCGGCGCCGATCGACGTCGACATCCTGTCGTTCTTCCACGCGTGCGGGGTGTGGGTGCTCGAGGGCTACGGGATGACCGAGACCTCGTCGGTCGCGACGCTCAACACGATCTCCGAGCACCGGCTGGGGACGGTCGGCAAGGCGATCCCCGGCTGCGAGCTGCGCATCGCCGAGGACGGCGAGGTGCTCATGCGCGGGTCGAACATCTTCAAGGGCTACTACCGCGACGAGGCGGCGACTGCGGCGACGATGGACAGCGACGGCTGGCTGCACTCCGGCGACCTCGGCGAGCTCGACGGGGACGGCTACCTGACGATCACCGGCCGCAAGAAGGACCTCATCATCACGTCGAGCGGTAAGAACATCTCGCCCTCGAACATCGAGAACTCGCTGAAGCTGTGTCGGTGGGTGTCGCAGGCGGTCGTCTACGGAGATCGCAAGCCGTATCTGACGGCGCTCGTGACGCTCGACCCGGACGAGTGCGCGGCGCTCGCCGAGAAGGTCGGGGCCGGCGACGCCGACCCGGCCGCGCTGGCGTCGAACGCCGACGTGCGCAAGGAGATCCAGGAGCGCCGTCGACGAGACGAACGCAAAGCTCGCGCGGATCGCGCAGGTCAAGAAGTTCGCGATCCTCGAGCGCGACCTCTCGCAGGCCGAGTTAGGAGCTGACGCCGTCGCTGAAGGTCAAGCGAAACGTCGTCTACGAGCGCTACTCCGACGCTTCAAGGCGTTGTACGACAGCAAGTCCTGACGCGTAGGGTCGCGGCCAATCCGGCCAGAGCCCTCCCCAATAGACCAGTTCTCGATGGGTGCGGACCCTCACACACGTCCGGGCTTGGCAACGTTAGCGTCCAGTTGGCATTTCCACCTCGCCGCGCTCAGCTGAGGAAGCGCGAACCGGGCGGGCTGGCGCCCCGCCGTCTAGCTACGTCACCGGAGCGGCCAACCGGGCGCACCGGACCTAAAGGGGAAAGCAAATGATGGAGAGCATTCGGGGCAAGCTGTCGTTCGCGAACGTGATGTCGATGATCGCCGTCATGATCGCGCTCGGCGGCACGAGCTATGCGGCCGGGCTGGCGCGCAACAGCGTCGGGAGCACGCAGATCAAGACAGGCGCCGTCAAGAACTCCGACCTGGGGTAACAGCGCGGTGACGTCGGGGAAGGTCGAGAACGGCTCGCTGCGTTCACAGGACTTCGCGGTCGGCCAGCTTCCGGCGGGTCCGCGCGGCCTCACCGGCGCAACGGGCCCCGCGGGTCCTCCGGGACGCCGGCGCGACGGGCGCGACGGGCGCGACGGGGGCAACCGGCGCGACGGGCGCACTCGGCGCCGTCACGTCGAGGTCACTTCATCGGCGACCGCTGATATGACGGCCGATCAAAAGCTGTCCTACACCGCCTCATGCCCAGCAGGTCAACAAGCGATCGGCGGCGGCGGGCGCGGCGACGACAACACGTCCGAGCTGACGAGTGTGACGTCATCACGCCCAGCGCTCAGCACGACGGCACCCGCGAACGAGCCGCCGCCTGACGGCGCAGGCTTCGACGGGTGGCGCATCACCGTGAAGAACCTCGGCAACAACCCGAACATCAGACCGACGGTCTGGGTTTTCTGCGCGGCCGCTCCGACCTAGACCCTATGGACGGTGTCGACCGTCCGGAGGTGATGTGAGGGTCGGCACCCGCGCATGAACGTGCGCGGGTTGAGCGCCCGGGGGTGGCCCGGGCGCCGACCGCAATCATGGGGGTGCCGACATGGCACAGGTTCGCAGTTGGGCGGGGCTGGATGTTCACCGCGCGAGCGTGGTCGCGGCGACGATGGACCGCGACACGGGCGAGCTGCGGGTGCGGCGGCTGCCGGGCGAGACGCGCGAGGTCGTCGCGTTCTGCGCCGCGCTGCCGGGTCCGACGCGGGTGGCGTATGAGGCGGGGCCGACCGGGTTCGCGCTCGCGCGGGCGCTGACGGCCGCCGGCGTCGAGTGCGTGATCGCGGCGCCGGGCAAGATCGAGCGACCGTCCAGCGACCGGGTGAAGACCGACCGGCGTGACGCCGAGCGGCTGCTGCGGCTGCTGATGATCGACGGGCTGCACGCGGTCCGCGTCCCGAGCACGCAGGAGGAGGCGCTGCGCGACCTCGTCCGCGCGCGCGAGGACATCCGCGGTGACCTGATGCGCGCGCGCCACCGGATGAGCAAGCTGCTGCTGCGCCACGACGTGCGCTTTGACGGGACCGCGGCGGCGTGGACGACGCATCACCGCGGTGGCTGGGCGCGGTCGATCTCGGCGACCGTGGCGCGCAGGTCACGCTGCTGGACTACCTCGGCGCGATCGACGCGCTGCTCGTGCGCCGCGACACGCTCGAGGCCGCGATCGACGAGCTGATCCCCGGCTCGCCGTGGGCCGACACGATCGCCCGGTTGCGCTGCCTGCGCGGCATCGACACGTTGTCGGCCGTCGGGCTGTGCGCCGAGATCGGTGACTGGGCGCGCTTCCCCAAGGCCGGGCACGTGATGAGCTACCTCGGGCTCGTCCCGTCGGAGGACAGCACCGGCCAGACGCGCCGGCAAGGCGCGATCACGAAGACCGGCAGCGGGCACGGCCGCCGGCTCCTCGTCGAAGCCGCGTGGCACTACCGCCGCGCGCCGGCCAAGGGCCAAGCGCTCAAGCGCCGCCAGGCCGGCCAGCCCGCGCACGTCATCGCGATCAGCTGGCAGGCGCAGCAGCGCCTGCACCGCACCTGGCGGCGACTGGACAGCGAGCGCGGCAAGCGCCGCACGATCGTCGCCGTCGCCGTCGCCCGCGAGCTCGCCGGGTTCTGCTGGGCCGCCGCGAACGCCGACTGAACCGGGCCTGCACCACGTCGGTCAAGGAGGCGGCGGGAACCATCCGGCACCCACGCGCGAGAGCATCCGCGGTTCTACTATGAGCAGCCGCCACGGCGGTCACGCTCGATCCTAGACAGCGGGCTCTCACGACGAAAACCGGTCCTGCGGCCGAGAAGGATCCGCGCATATCAGTCTGACCGCGCGTCGCGCACACGCCGGACCCGCCGCCCCCTTGACCGACACGATGCCCGCCCCGCCGCGGGCATCCGGTGCTGCACCCTTGACAAACCACCCTCCATATCAGTAGCAGAGCGGCGCTGGAGCCGAGGTGGTGCGCGGCGGCGAGCGTTCGCGCCGCCGCTCCGCCCCTATCCTCGGAAGCGTGCCCTGCCGAGCGCCTCGCGATCGCCCACGTGACGCCGTATCCCTGGGGCGGCGAGGCGCAGGACGTCACGACCTACGTCGAGCGCGTGACCGCGAGCTCGCGCGGCGCGGGCATCGGGTCGTGATCGTCGCGCCGTCGCGGTCGCATGACGCCGTGCGGGAGACCCGGCAGGCCTTGCGGGCGCGCACTCGAGAACCCGGCGCAGCTGCTGCCGGAGCCCGGGGCGCCGCCCGGGTGCTGGCCGTCGGCGACGCGCTGCCGGATCTGCCGGGCTCCAGCCGCGCGTGCCGGCGCTGCCCGTCGACGTGTCGCGGACGATCGAGGATCTGCTGACGATCCTGCCGCTGGACATCTGCCACGTCCACGAGCCGTTCGCGCCGTCGACGTCGAGCGCCGCGCTGCGCCACTCCCGGGCGCTGAACGTCGGGACGTTCCACACGCCGACCGAGCGGCTGCTGTCGACGCAGGTCGCGCGCAAGGTCGTGCAGCTCGTGCTCGGCCGGCTCGACGCGCGCACGGCGAGCTACGAGGCGACGCGCGAGCTCATGCAGCGCTTCTTTCCCGCCGAGTACCGCGTGCTGCTGCCCGGCGCGGACCCGCCGCGCCCGCGAGCCGACCGCCGCGCGGACGCGCCCGACGCGGATCCTCTTCGTCGACGACGAGGAGCGCGCCGCGCTGCGGCTCTTCCTGCGCGCGCTCCGCCGGCTGGACCCCGACACGGCGTGGGAGGCGACGATCGTCTCCGCGCGCGGGCCGTCGAGCAGCACGCCGCTGCGCGCCGACCTCGCCAAGCGCGTGACGCTACGTGACGCCCGAGGAGCTCGGCGAGGCCGAGGCGCTCGCCAGCGCCGACATCCTCGTCGCCGCGTCCGACGGCGCGGCGCCCGCGCCCGGGCTCGTGCTGCGCGCGCTCAACGCGGGGGTCGTCGTGCTCGCCTCGCGCCTGCCCGTCTACGAGGAGGCGCTCGACGCTCGGCACCTACGGCCTGCACTTCGAGCCGCGCGACATCGACACGCTCGCCGCCCAGCTGCAGAAGCTCGTCGACGACCCGGCGCTGCGCGCGCGGCCTCGTCGACGCGGCCGCGCCGATGCGCGAGCAGCTGTCGTGGCCGCGCGTCGCCGACGAGCTCGAGGAGGTCTACGCCGGCCTCGACCGCCCGCCGCCACTCGCGCACCGGCAACCCCGAGATCGCCTTCCGGCTGCAGGACGCGCCCGCGCATCGACGTCGACCTGCACATGCACACCGACCACTCGCACGACTGCGCGACGCCCGTCGAGGTGCTGCTCGCGACCGCGCGCGACCAGGGGCTCGGCGCGATCGCGGTCACCGACCACAACGTCATCACCGGCGCGCTCGAGGCGCGCGAGAAGTCCAAGGAGTTCGGCGTCAAGGTCATCGTCGCCGAGGAGGTCAAGACCGCCGACCAGGGCGAGGTCATCGGGCTGTTCATCGAGGAGCACATCCCGCGCGGGATGACGCTCGCCGAGACCGTCGCCGAGATCAAGCGCCAGGGCGGCCTCGTCTACGTCCCGCATCCGTTCGACCGCATGCACGCCGTGCCCGGACTACGAGCACCTGCTGGGCATCGTCGACGACATCGACGCGATCGAGGTCTACAACCCGCGCGTCGCGATCGGCTCGTTCAACGAGGAGGCCGAGCGCTTCGCGGCCAAGTACCGCATCCTCGCCGGCGCCGGATCGGATTCGCACGTCGCCCCCGGCCTCGGATCCGTGCGCGTCCGAATGGCCGACTTCGACGGGCCCGAGGAGTTCCTCGAGGCGCTGCGCGAGGCGGAGATCACGACGAAGCCGTCGTCGCTGCTCTACGTGCAGGCGCTGAAGTTCCTCGAGACGAAGGCGACGCCCCCGGGCGCGCGCGCGGCGCGGCGCGAGCGGCGGGTGAGGCGGGCGACGCGCAAGTCGTGATGCACGCGCAGGGTGCCGAGTCCGAGCCGTCGAAACCACCGGCGAGCATGCCCGCGACCGACGACGAGATCCGCGAGAAGTACCTCGAGCGGGCGATCCGCGAGCTCAACACCCTGACGCGCGAGCTGCAGGCCTGCCCGCACTGCCCGCGCGGGAACCTGCAGCCGGTCCTCGGCTCGGGGCACCCGCAGGCGGACGTCATGCTGCTGAAGCTCGCGCCGATGCCGCCGGAGATCGAGGAGGGCGTCGCGTTCTACGGCCGCGCCGGCACCGCGCTCATGAAGGCCTTCAAGCGCCTGGCGATCGATCCGCTCGCCGTCTACGGGACGCTGTGCGTGAAGTGCCCGGTCGCCGGACACGTCGCTCGCCGACCCCGCCTGCGTCGCGCGGGTCGCCGAGGAGATCGCGATCGTCCAGCCGAAGATCGTCGTCGTCATGGGCGAGGACGCGCTGGCGATCCTCAACGACCTCGACCTGCCGCTGTCGGACACCGTGCTCGCGCAGCCCGGCGAGATCCAGCGCCTGACGCCGTCGATCGAGGCGCTCTACGTGCCGAACATCGACGAGGCGCTCGACGAGGAGTCCGCCAAGCGCGCGTTCTGGTCGGCATTCAGGGTGCTCGGCGAGTGGTACGCCGACCTGCCCCCGTACTGACGCCGCCGCGCCGCCGACCCGGCCGGGGGCTCGTCGCGATCGGCGTCCCGCTCGTCGCCCTCGCGTACTTCCTCGCGGCGCCCGCGCTGCCGGCGCTGCCGGCCGGCGACACGACGGTGCTCGTCGCCGGCGGGATCGGCCTGCTGATGGTCGCCGCGACGACGCTCGTCGCTGCTGCCCGCGCGCGGACACGGTCATCGGGCCCGCTGCTCATCGTCCTCGGCACGGGTCTGCTCGACGGCGCGCTGAACGCCGGCGGCGTCGGTGCCGGGGCGAACGTCGCCGAGGCGATGCTCGCGGCGGCGGTCGGGCTGCTGTTCGCGCACTGGCTGAGCACGCCCGCGGTCGCGATCGCGGTGCCGGTGTTCGTCGGCGCGATCGACGTCTGGTCGGTCGCGAGCGGGCCGACGTCGCGCCTGCTCGAGAGCGGGCCGGAGAGCGCCGACGCGCTGAGCTTCGACCTGCCGGCGTGGGGCGACATGGGCAGCGCTGGCCACCTCGGCGTCAGCGACGCGGTCTTCCTCTCGATGTTCGCGGCATGGGCGATGCACTACGACTTTCGCCGCGCCGCGACGATCGCCGGGCTCGTCCTCGGCCTCATCGCCTCGCTCGTGCTGAGCCTCGACGCTCGACCGCGCGATCCCGGCGCTGCCGCTGATCGCCGTCGGCTATCTGCTGCCGAACGTCGACCGCATCGGGCGGTTGCTGCGCTCACGACATGACGAATCGGCGCGCGCGTGACGATCACGCCTCGTAAGGCATGCAGGTGACGGTTCTCCGAGAGCTCACCCGACACGCACGGTGACCGAACGGCCCGTGTAGCTCAGGTACGGATAGCTCCGCGCGGTCGGCACCTTCACGCGGAACCGCAACCTGACTCCGGGCCGATACGCACGGAGACGATACGCTTCCCGAAAACCGTCCGCGCCTATCCGTGCGAACACTGATGTCGGGAAGCGGCGCCCAGCGATGGCCCGGTGAGCTGCCTTGATGATCACCCGCTTGCCCGCCGCGGGGAGCGGCCTCGAAAGCACACGGCCGCTGAACCGCAGCAGCGTTCCGCGCAACGACGCCTTCAGGGTGGACGCGGCCCGCACCCTGACCCGCAGGAGACGCGCTCGACGAGCCATAGGCCAGGCGGACGGTTCGAGACGGTCGCCCACTGGCAAGCGTGTAGGAGAACGTGCCGTCGTCGCTCGAGTTCGAGCACTGCCCACCGGGGCTTCGCGGGCACCAGCAGTCGCCGCCCGCTCGAAGACGTCAATCTGGCCCGCCGGCGAGACCGGATCCGTCTGCTCCGGTCAAGCGCCCGCGGACTGCTCACACGCCGACCGAAGGGCACGATCAGCGACGAGCGCGCAGTCGCCGCGAACCTCGCCGTCAGCTGCGCTGGGGCTGCGGGAGTGAGCCCGAAGGGTCCGCCTTCGCGACGGGGCCTCGATGTTGCGACTTCGATGTTCTGGATCTGTTCGTCGTGCCGGTTCCCGGCGGCATCGATCGTGCGGAGCTCAGCGCATGCTGCCCATCGGGACCTCTGCGGGTGTCGATCGGAGAGCTGTCACGATCTGCGATCGGACACGCATGCCCAAGTCTGCGTAAACGCGCATCGATCCGACAGATCTCTCGATCGGCAGCGACGTGTCCGCCGTCAAGGACGGCCTGCGACCCGGGCGACGCCGGACCCGTCGTCGGATGCCGAGTAGTCGAGACTCCGGGTACCCGACACCGGCCTATCCGTCGAGCAGCGTTCCGCCGAACGGCCGAGCCGTCGGCGCGACATCCTCGCGGAGTGTCACCTCCAACCCGCGAACCTCCAGCGGTATGTCGTGGTCGAAGTCGCACGTCGACTACGACGTCAACGCGCGTCGGGCGGTCAGACCGCTTTGCAAACCAATGCGATCTGTACTCCAGAGCTCGGATTGGGAAGCGATGCCTGAGTCACCGGGTCGGAATCGTTCAACCCGTCACCGAACTCTGCGGCTGTCGCGACGGCAGGCCCCTGTACAAGGCCGACTACGCCGCGCACTCACGGGATACAACCCCGCAAATCGGGTGATGACCCACGCTCGCACCCCCTCGATGGTCGTCGAGCTTCGCGACTGGTCGCTTGGGAGCGCGAGGTCGAGCGAGGCCGCGGGACGGGTCGATCATGCTCCGTGCCCCAGGCAATGCGAAGTCGAATGCCGCTCCCGGTGGCGCAGCCGTCCAGCATCGACACATTCGCCGTCGTTGTGGCGCGCCCAGGGAGCAAGCGGCGCAACGGGCTGCCCCGGTACGGCGCAACTGCGCATCGGATAGGTGCCCGCGAACGACGGCTGCGCACTGACCGCCACGGAGGCAAGCGTGATGACGAGGAAGCACGACAATCGGGATTTCGTTCTCCATCTGATGCCAAACGGCGCGTGCCGCAGACCTTCGGCTCGTCCATGTCCCCAGCAAGCTCATCATCGCCACCGCCCGGATCCGGGGCTCCCGATAGCCCCTTTTCAAGTGGTAGGCACCGTATGCCGAAACTCGCCCCCCTCGCCACCCCGGGACCCCGCAAACTGCGAGGAATTTCCTTCGTGCTAGGGCACGAGGAGGATCTTGCCGAGCTTGCCGCCGTCCGAGAAGCTCTTGTAGGCGGCTGCGACGTCGTCGAGCGCGAACGTCTCGGCGACCGGCACGCGCACAGCGCCGCGCTCGAACAAGGGGAGCACCTCGCGCTCCAACGCGCGCGCGGTCAGCGCCTTCTCCTCCAGCGGGCGGGCGCGCAGCGTCGAGGCCATGATCCGCGCGCGCTTGCTCATCAGGGCGAGCAGGTTGAGCTCGGCCTTCGCGCCCGCGCCGACGCCGATGACGGCGATCCGGCCGTTCGTGGCGAGCGCCTTGAGGTTCGCGGCGAGGTTCGGCGCGCCGACGAGCTCGAGGATGACGTCGAACGGGCCGTGCTCCTCGAAGCCCTCGGGGTCGAGGACCTCGTCGGCGCCGAGGTCGGCGACCGCGGCGCGCAGCGTCGACGTTGCGAACCGTCGCGGTCACGTGCGCGCCCGCGGCGCGCGCGAGCTGGACCGCCGCCGTGCCGACGCCGCCCGCGGCGCCGTGGACGAGCAGGCGCTCGCCCGGCCGCAGGCCGGCCTGCGTGAAGACCGCGTCGTGGGCCGTCGTGAAGACCTCCGGCAGGCCGCCGGCGTCGGGGAACTCCACGGACGCGGGCACCGGCATGAGCTGGCGCTCGTGCACGACCGCGAGCTCGGCCTGGCCGCCGCCGCCGACGATCCCCATGACCCGGTCGCCGACGGCAAACCGCAATGCACCGGGACCCACAGCCTCGACCACGCCCGCCAGCTCCAGCCCCGGGATGTCCGGCGGGCGAACCGGGCGGCGCCGGGTAACGGCCGCGCAGCTGCATCTGGTCGGCGCCGTTGAGGCCCGCGCCGCGCACGCGGACGAGCACCTGGCCGGTACCGGCGACCGGGTCGGGATGCTCTTCGACGAAGACCTTGCCGTCGCGGATGGTGGCTGCTCGCATAGGCGGCGCAGTCTACGACCGCTACCGCGCAATAGCGCGAGGGCGTAGGCTGCTCAGGTGGCCCTACCCGCCGAGGCGTACCGGCTGACGAACATCTCGTCGAAGGCGTACGAGCATCCCGCCGACCGCGCGGCGACCGCCGCGCTCGCGTCGATCCCGATGCTCGACTACGTCGTGCGCAAGCTCATCGAGCTCGGCTACGAGCGCGCGCTGCGGCAGACGTACCTCGGCGCGTCGGTCCGCCTCGGCCCCGACCAGCTGCCGCGCATCTGGGAGGCCTACCAGCGCGCGCTGACCGCGCTCGACATGCCCGACGAGTACGACCTCTACCTCACCCAGCAGCCGCTCGCCAACGCCGCGACGATCGGCGCCGGCAAGCCGATCATCGTCCTGAACTCGGCGACCGTCGAGCTGCTCGACGAGCGCGGGATCGAGGCCGTCCTCGGCCACGAGCTCGGCCACATCCTCTCCGACCACGTCGTCTACCGCACGGCGCTGATGATCATCATCCGGCTGGGCACGTCGGCGGTGCGGCTGCCGATCCCCGGCGCCAACCTGCCGCTGCTCGCGGTCCGCTACGCGCTGCTCGAATGGGCGCGCGCCGCCGAGCTGTCGTGCGATCGCGCCGCGGCGCTCACGACCCGCGACCCGCGCGTCGTCTGCTCGATGCTCATGGCGATGACCGGCGGCGCCGCCGCCGACGAGCTCAACCTCGACGCGTTCACGAAGCAGGCGATGGAGTACACCGAGGGCGGCGGCGGCCTGGATCGCCTGCAGCGGATGCTCTCGGACCTGCAGCTCGACCACGGGATGCCGGTCAAGCGCGTCCACGAGCTCATGGCGTGGGTGCGCAGCGGCGAGTACGACCGCATCGTCGGCGGCGAGTACCCGCGCCGCGACGAGCCGGCGAGGCCGCCGACCAAGGAGGCGGCCGACGCCGCCGCGCACTACTCCGACGTCTTCAAGGGCGCGTTCAAGGAGGCCGGCGAGCACGTCTCGACGGCCGGCCACCAGCTGAGCGACTGGCTGCGCAACCTGCAGGACAAGGAGGGCTCCAAGTCGGGCGAGCAGGCCAGCGGAGACCCGCCTCCCGCGGAGAAGTAGCCTTCCGGCCGTGGACCTCACGGCCGCCGAGATCCGCGTGCTGGGCTGCCTGATCGAGAAGCAGCGCACGACGCCGGACACCTATCCGCTGACGCTCAACGCGCTGCGCATGGCGTGCAACCAGGCCACGGCGCGCGACCCGGTCGTCCGCTACGACGACGCCGTCGTCCGCGACGCGATGACGCGCCTGAGCCGCCGGCGCTTCGCCCGTCTGGCCGGCGGCGGCCGCGCGCCGAAGTTCCGCCACCTGCTCGACGAGGCGCTCACGCGCGCGCCGGACGAGCTCGCCGTCCTGTGCGTGCTCATGCTCCGCGGGCCGCAGACGCCCGGCGAGCTCAAGCAGCGCACCGACCGGCTGCACCCGTTCGCCGACCTCCCCGCCGTCCACGCGACGCTGCGGCGCCTCATCGAGCGCGAGCTCGTGCTGCAGCTCGAACGGCGACCCGGCCAGAAGGAGGAGCGCTACGCGCAGCGCCTCGGCGAGGACGACGAGACGCCCGCCACGGCGCCGGCGTACGTCGCGGCTGCGGCCCCGGTGGCGGCGGCGCCGGCGCCGCAGCCGGCCGCCGCAGCGCTGCCGGCGAACGAGCGCACGCTCGAGCAGCGCGTCACGACGCTCGAGACGGAGATGGCCCATCTGCGCGCCGCGCTGCGGCGGCTGACGAACCCGTCCTGAGCGGCGCTGCAACGGGCGCGCCCAACAGTTGGTCAGAAATGCGGAGTACCGGTACTCTGCCCGGTGGCCGCTGTTCCCCGCGCAAAAGGATTTCGATGCCACGGCTCACGCTTCTCTCGCTCGGCACGGTTGCCGCGCTCGTCCTCGCGACGCCCGCCGCTGCCGCCGTCTCCCCGAAGACCCTGCCGGCGGTCGCGAAGACCATGACCGCAAAGCAGCGGACGGCCTGCAACTCGACGGCGTACACCGCGCCACGAACGGGCTTCCTCGACGTGCGCCTGCGCGGCAGCGGCGACTGGGACCTCGAGCTGCGCGACGCCGCGGGCCGCTCGCTCGGCGCATCGCGCGCGTTCGGCGGCCGCGAGGTCGTGCAGACGCGCGTGGCCAGGGGGCAGCGCCTCACCGCGGTCGGCTGCCGCGCAAGCGCACGGGCGGGACGCACCGCCCGCACGACGTTCCGCCTCACGACCTTCACGCTGCCCAAGCTCACCGGCGCGCTGCAGCTGCTGCGCGTGCGCGGCAACGACAAGCAGCTCAACGTCCTGGAGGCCGCCGGCCTCGACGTCACCCACGCGCGCGGGACCGGCTGGGCCGACGTGATCGTCAGCGGCGCGACCGACCTCGCCAAGGTCGTCGCGTCCGGCCTGCGCTACGGCGTCCGCATCGGCGACCTCGCGAAGTCCTATGCGACCGCGCGCGCCGCGGACCGGCGCTACACGACGCGCGTCGGTGCGGCCGGCTCGGCGCTGCCGACGGGCCGCACGACCTACCGCACCTACGAAGAGGTGCAGTCCGAGCTGAAGGCGCTCGTCGACGGCAACCCGGGCCTCGTGCGCAAGGTCGTCTTCGGGACCTCGCACCAGGGCCGCGAGATCTCCGGCGTCGAGATCTCCAAGAACGTCGACGAGCTCGACGGCCGGCCGATCTACTTCCTCATGGCGGTTCACCACGCGCGCGAGTGGCCCGCGATGGAGTCCGCGATGGAGTTCGCCCACATGCTCGTGCAGGACCAGGGCAACGCGCGCATCGCGAACCTGCTCGCGAAGGAGCGGGTCGTCATCCTGCCCCTCGTCAACCCGGACGGCTTCGTCTCCTCGCGCAACGCGTTCGATCCCGGCGACGCGCTGCTCGGCCAGCAGCCCGAGGTCACGCTCGTCGAGTCGATCATCCCCTTCGGCGGGCAGTTCGCATACCGGCGCAAGAACTGCAACGGTGAGATCTTCCCGCCGTCGCTGCCGTGCGAGCTCGCGTGGGGCGTCGATCCGAACCGCAACTACGGCTACAACTGGGGCGGTCCGGGCAGCTCGCCGGACGTCACGTCGCAGGGCTACCACGGGCCGGGGCCGCGCTCGGAGTCTGAGGTCCAGGCTGTCTGGAACTTCGTCCGCAAGCATCACGTCACGACGCTCCTCACGCTGCACAACGTCGCCGCGCTCGTCCTGCGCCCGCCGGGCACGAGCGGCGCGGGCCTCGCGCCCGACGAGGCGAAGCTCAAGGCGATCGGCGATCAGATGGGCGCGGCGGCCGGCTACACGTCGCAGTTCGGCTATCAGCTCTACGACACCAGCGGCACGACGGAGGACGACACCTACGCAGCGACCGGCGGCTTCGGCTACACGGTCGAGATCGGTCCGCCGGACGGCAACTTCCACATGCCCTACGAGACGGGCGTCGTGGCCGAGTGGACCGGCGCGAACCCGCACTCCAACAACCAGGGCGGCCTGAAGGAGGCCCTGCTCATCGCGGCGGCCGCGGCCGCCGACCCAGCCGATCACGCGATCCTCAAGGGCACCGCGCCCGCCGGCAGGGTCCTGCGCCTGCACAAGTCGTTTCAGACGAAGACGAGCCCGTGGTGCTCGAAGGGCATCGAGCCCGTCGTGAACATCGTGGCGCTCCAGGACGCCGGCCTCGGGGCGATCTGTCTCACCGGCCAGCAGCCGCCGCTGACGCTCAACGACACGCTCGACGCGACGACGACCGTGCCGGCGAGCGGGTCCTACGAATGGCACGTCGGCCCGTCCACGCGGCCGTTCGTCTTGACGACCGGCAACAAGGAGGCCTACACGCTGACCTGCGAGCAGCCCGACGGCACCGTGCTCAACACGTTCTCGGTGGTCATCGACCGCGGTCAGACGATCGTGCTCAACCCGGGCTGCGGCTCGGGCGGCTCGACGTTCGCCGACGGCTCGCCCGTCGGCGGGGGCACCTCCGCGGCGCCGGGCTCGGTGGCGACGCCGTCGGTCAACGGCTTCACGGCTCCGCCCCCCGCGGCGGCTGCGGCTGCCAAGGCACCGGCGAAGAAGCCCGTGAGGCAGACGCGCGCGCAGAAGCTCGTGAGCTGCAAGAAGACGGCCAACAAGATCAAGAGCTCGAAGAAGCGCGCAGCGGCCAAGCGCTCGTGCACCCGCCGCTTCGGCCCCAAGCCCCGGTAGATCTACACCCGGTCGAGCACCGCGACGCACTCGATGTGCGGCGTCTGCGGAAACATGTCGACCGGGACGACGCGGCGCAGCGCGTAGCCCGCTTCGACGAGCTGCGCCGCATTCGGGGCGAGCGTCGTCGGGTTGCAGGAGATGTAGACGATCCGCTTCGGCGCGGCCTCGATGATGCGCCGCACGACCTTCTGCGACAGGCCGGCGCGCGGCGGGTCGATCATGCAGACGTCGGGCCGGCTCGCCTCGTCGACCAGCTCGCGCAGCGCGAGCCTGACGTCGCCGGCGAAGAACTTCGCGTTGTGGATCTCGTTGCGCTTGGCGTTCGCGATCGCGTCGGCGACCGCGGGCTCGACGATCTCCAGGCCCCAGACCTCGCCGGCGCGCGCCGCGACGCTCAAGCCGACCGTGCCGATCCCGCAGTACAGGTCGAACACGCGCTCCCAGCCCTTGAGGTCGGCGAGGTCCGCCGCGATGCCGTACAGCCGCTCGGCCATCTCGGTGTTCGTCTGAAAGAACGCGAGCGGGGAGATCGCGAGCTGCAGCCCGCCGATCTCCTCCTCCAGCGCGGCCGCGCCGGCGATCAGCGACGTGTCGCCCCCGACCGTGCTCTCCGCGAGCGCGTCGGTGCGGGTCCACATGAGCCCCTCGCAGTCGACGGCGGCTGCGAGCGACGACGTGTCGAGATCTCCGGGACCGGTGACGATCCGCACCTGCAGCGCGCCCGTCCGCCGGCCCTCGCGCACGACGAGGTTGCGCAGCAGGCCCGTGTGCGTCCGGCGGTCCATCGCCTGCAGGCCCTGCTCGCGACACCACGCGAGCACCTGCTCGCGCGCCGCGTTGGACTTCTCGGACGCGAGCATGCAGTCGGCCACGGGGACGATCTCGTGCCACGAGCCGGGAGCGTGGAAGCCACAGACGAGCGTCCCGTCCTCGGCCGTGCCGAACGAGTACTCGAGCTTGTTGCGATAGCGCCACTGCGCGACGGCCGGGACGATCTCGTCGAGCACGAAGCCGTCGAGCTTGCCGATCCGCGTCAGCGCGTCGTGCACCTGCCCGTGCTTGACGGCGAGCTGGCGCTCGTAGGGCAGCACCTGCCACGGCGCGCCGGGGTGGTCGGCGACGGGCGCGATGCGCTCCGGGCTCGGCTCGAGGACCTCGAGCGTCCGCGCCTCGGCGTAGCCGCGCTTGCGCTTCGTGACGACGGCGCGAACCGTGTCGCCGGGGATCGCGCCCGACACGAAGACGACGTAGCCGCCGCGGCCGTCGGCCGGCGCCTCGAGCCGGGCGATGCCGTTGCCGCCGTAGGCGAGCGACTCGACGTGCAGGTCGAGCTGCGCGCCGCGCTCGGGGCGCGTGAAGGTGGTGGATTCCATGAGGGGTCCCAGGATAGGGTCAGCACCGAAGCCGTCATCTCATGGAGGAGCCAGCATGCGCAAGCCGGTTGCCCTGCTCACCGCCGCCGCCTCGATCGCCGGCCTCGGCGCGGTCGCCGCCACGACTCAAGGTGCCTCGACCGTCAACGTCGGCGACAACTACTTCGTCAGGCCGTCCGGCGTGCCGACCGTCAGCGCGAAGGTCGGCGCGAGGATCACGTTCCGGTTCGTCGGGCGCAAGCCGCACACGGCCAGCGTGAAGTCCGGGCCGTCGAGGTTCACCTCGCCGCGGCGCTCAAGCGGCAGCTACCGGACGCCCGCCCTGCGGCGCGGGACCTACGTCCTGTACTGCAAGGTCCACGGGCAGCGCGACCAGAGCATGAAGCTCTCCGTCAAGTAGGCGCGCGCCGCCGCCGGCGCGCCTCTCGCCCGGCACGGCGCGCCGTCGTGAGCGCGTCGCGCGCCTGACGCCGCGCGATCTGCGCGAAGACCGCGGCGAGGTCGGCTGCGTCCTCGCACGTCATGCGACCGATCCGCGCCGCGGCGCGCAGCAGACCGCCACGCCTCACCGCAGCAGCAGCTCCAGCAGTGCCTTCTGCGCGTGGCGGCGGTTCTCGGCCTGGTCCCAGATGCGCTGGCGCTCGCCGTAGAGGACCTCGCTCGTGATCTCCTCGCCGGGGTGCGCCGGCAGGCAGTGCAGGGCGATCGCGCCGGGCGCGGCGAGGTCGAGCAGCTCGTCGTCGATGCGATACGGGCCGAGCGCGAGGCGGCGCTCGTCGGCGGTCTCCTCGTCGCCCATGCTCACCCAGACGTCGGCGTAGAGCGCGTGCGCGCCGGCGACGGCCTCGGCGGGGTCGGACGTCAGGAGCGCGTCCGGCGCCCCGGTCAGCGCGTAGCCCTCGGGCGAGGCGACCGCGACCTCGACGCCCGCGATCGCCCCGAGCAGCGCGAGCGACCGCGCGACGTTGTTGCCGTCCCCGACGTAGGCGACCTTCAGCCCTTCCAGGCGGCCGAACGCCTCGCGCAGCGTCATCAGGTCGGCGAGCGCCTGGCACGGGTGATGCCCCGCGGTCAGCATGTTGAAGACCGGCACCGTCGCGACCGAGGCGAGCTCCTCGAGCAGCGCGTCGGGGCCGGTCCGCACGCCGATCGCCGCGACGTGGCGCGACAGGATGCGCGCGGTGTCTGCGACCGACTCGCCGCGCGCGAGGTGCAGCTCGTCGCGGCGCAGGACGATCGGCTGACCGCCGAGCTCGAACACGCCCGCCTCGAACGACAGGCGCGTGCGCGTCGAGTGCTTCTCGAAGATCAGCGCGACGGAGCGCCCTCGAGCGCCCGCGACGACAGCGGCGCGGCCTTCAGCTTCGTCGGCGCGATCGAGCAGCGCGTGCAGCTCGTCGCGATCGAGCTCGGTCCCGGTGAGCAGGTGGCGAGTCAAGCCGGGCAGTCTATGGCGCGATGCGCGTTCTCACATGGAACCTCTTTCACGGCCGTGCCGTGCCCGGCGCCGCGCACGATCTGCTGCCCGAGTTCGAGTCCTTGCTGAGCGCGTGGAACTGGGATGTCGCCCTCCTCCAGGAGGTGCCGCCGTGGTGGCCGCCCGCGCTCGCCCGCGCGTGCGGCGCCACGCAGAGCACGGCGCTGACCTCGCGCAACGCGCTGCTGGCGCTGCGCCGCGCCGTCGCCGAGCGCTGGCCCGACGTCATCAAGTCAAACGGCGGCGGCGCCAACGCGATCCTCGTGCGCGGGAGAGATCCGCGACGAGCAGCGCGTGCGCCTGCGCCGCTGGCCCGAGCGGCGCGTCTGCCATGCGGTGCGGCTCGCCGACGGGACGTGGTGCGCCAACCTCCACGCGCAGGTCCACTCACCCGAGCGCGCCCGCACGGACATCCAGCGCGCCGCCACCGCCACGCTGAACTGGGCCGGCGGCGGACCCGCGCTGCTCGGTGGCGACTTCAACGTTCGCGAGCCGGCGGCGCCGGGATTCGCAACGCTCGGCGGGCACGGCGTCGATCACGTCCTCGGCCACGGCTTCACGGCGACCCGGCCGCCCGAGCTGCCCGCTCGCGGCCACCTCTCGGACCATGCGCCGGTCATCGTGACGGTAGTGCGGCGCGAGAACGCCCCGGCGGGGTAGTGTCGGCCCGACGTCGACCCCTTCCGTTGGAGGAGCCCCACATGCCTCGCCTGCCCGCCACCGTCCTCGCGTGTCTCGCGCTCGCCGCCGGAGGCTTCGTCGCCGGCTGCGGCGACGACGAGACCGACACGACCAGCACGCCCGCCGCCGCGCGCCCGCCGCCCGAGCCGTCTGCGTCGGCAGCCGGCGACGTCGTCAAGGTCGGGATGAAGGACATCAAGTTCGTCCCCGCCGACGTCACCGCGAAGGTCGGCCAGAAGGTCGAGTGGACGAACACCGACGGCCAGACCCCCCACAACGTCACCTCGACGACGGACGGCGTCGACTTCAAGTCAGACAACATGGAGAACGGCGACACGTTCGACTACACGCCGACGAAGGCCGGCAAGATCGACTACGTCTGCACGATCCACTCCGGCCAGAACGGCACGATCACCGTCACGGAGTAGCCCGAACCCGAACCCGCGGAGCATCATCATCGCGCGGGCTCCCGCGGATCCCGGCTTGGGCAGCACGCCGAGCTGGATCGCCGCGTCGTAGAGATCGAAGAACGCCCGGACGCGCCACAGCCGCGTCCGGGTCGCGTCGAGCTCGCAGTAGAGGATCGGTCTGCACGACGATCGCGCGGCCGGACGGCGGGAACTCGCCGAGCCGGCCGGTGTGGGTCGCGAGCACGCGCGCGGGCGCGGCGACGAAGCGCCCGTCGGTGAGCAGCTCGCCGGTCGGCTCCAAGCGGGCGTCGGGCGCGCCCGTGCGCAGCCGTGCGACGTGCCGCGCGAGCGCGCCCGGAGCCGACGAGCGGCTCGAACGTCAGCGGGTCCTCGTAGTGCAGGTCGGGCTCGCAGGTCGCGGCGATCTCCTGTGCGAAGTCGCGCGCCGACCAGGCCGCCTGGAAGCGGCCGACGAGCTCGTCGACCGTGCTCACTCGGCGAGCTCCGCGAGGCCTTCGAGCGGCGAGCTCGCCCGTGCGTGCGTGCGGCGCGCGATCCGTCCCGCGCCGCGCGCGAGCACGCCCGCCTCCACCGCGAGGCGAATCGCGTGCGCCATCGCGACGGGGTCCATGGCACGCGAGATCGCGCTCGCGCAGAGGACCGCGTCGCAGCCGAGCTCCATGGCGAGCGCCGCGTCGGAGGCCGTGCCGACGCCGGCGTCGAGGATGACCGGCACGCCGGCCTGCTCGACGATGAGCGTGAGGTTCGCGGGGTTCGCGATGCCCATGCCGCTGCCGATCGGCGAGCCCAGCGGCATGACCGCGGCGCAGCCGGCGTCCTCGAGCCGGCGCGCGAGCACGGGGTCGTCGTTCGTGTAGGGCAGGACGACGAAGCCGTCGTCGACGAGCTGCTCGGCGGCGAGCAGCAGCTCCGGCGCGTCGGGGAGCAGGGTGCGCTCGTCGCCGATGACCTCGAGCTTCACCCAGTCGGTCTCGAGCGCCTCGCGGGCGAGCTGCGCCGTCAGCACCGCGTCGCGGGCGGTGAAGCAGCCGGCGGTGTTCGGCAGCACGTCGATGCCGCGCTGCGCGATGACGTCGAGCAGCGAGCCTTGCTGGCCGGGATCGACGCGCCGCATCGCGACCGTGACGAGCTCGCACTCGCACGCGTCGATCGCCTCGCCGAGCGTCTGCATGCGCGTGAAGCCGCCCGTGCCGAGCAGCAGGCGCGAGCGCAGCTCGCGGCCGGCGATGACGAGCGGCTCGGTCATCCGCCCTGCGTGGCCGTGACGATCTCGACGCGCGCGCCGTCGGGCACGGTGCGGGTGGGCCAGACGCCGCGCCGCGCGACCTCCGCGTCGACCGCGACCGCGATGCCGGTCCGGTCCGGATCGATCTCGGCGGCGACGAGGACGTCGCGGATCGTCGGGCGCGCGGGCGTGTCGGTCGGCTTGCCGTTGACGTAGATCACGCGGGCACCTGCTCGAAGCGCTGCGGCGGCGAACGCCGGCGGGCGCGGGCGCCCCGTCGATCGCCGCCACGACGATCTCGGCGGTGGCCGGGGCGAGCAGGATCCCGTTGCGGTGATGGCCCGTCGCCCAGACGAGGCCCTCGATCGCGGCGTCGCGGCCGAGCAGCGGGGCGTTGTCGGGCGTCGCGGGGCGCAGCCCGGCCGAGCACTCCTCGACGACGAGCTCGTGGATGCCCGGGCACGAGCTCGCCGGCGTCGCGCAGCAGCTCGTAGAGGCCGCCGGCGGTGACGGTCTCGTCGAAGCCGCGCTCCTCCATCGTCGCGCCCAGGACGTAGCGGCCGTCCCCGCGCGGGACGAGGTAGCCGCCCTCGAAGCGGACGATCCGGTCGAGCAGGCCGGGGCCGTGCGGGTCGCGCAGGCGCAGGATCTGGCCCTTGACCGGCCGCAGCGGGACCCGCGGCAGGCCGCCGATGGCGCCACTCCACGCACCCGCCGCGACGACGACGCAGTCCGTCGCGACGAGCTCTCGCCTGCCACCTCGACGCCGGTGATCCTGGCGCCTTCGCAGTGGATCCGCTCGACCGCCTTCCCCGTACACAATTCAACCCCAACGCGGCGGGCCGCCTCAGCGAGGGCGGTGACCGTCGCGCGGGGGTCTGTTGCGTGGTCGCCCGGAACGGCCAGCGCAAGCCGGATCGTAGGCGCGAGCGCGGGCTCGAGCTTGCGCGCAACGCTCGCCACGAGTCGCTCCACTCCGAGGTTGAGCTCGCGCCGCAGCTCGAGCTCGCGTTCGAGCGCCTGCGCCTCGTCGCGGTCGCGGGCGACGACGAGCGCACCGCACTCCCGTAGCCCGGGATCGATCCCACCGGACGCCTGCGCCAGCTCGGCGGCGAACGCCGGCCAGGCCTCCGCGCTGCGCAGCCCGAGCTCGAGCAGCGCGAGCTCGCCGGGGTCGGCCTCGGTGACCGGCGCGAGCATGCCTGCCGCGACGTGCGACGCGCCGCACCCGAGCTCGCTGCGCTCGAACACCCGCACCGCGTGCCCGCGCTGCGCCGCGCGCCAGGCGACGGCGAGCCCGATCACGCCGCCGCCGATGACGACGACGCCTGGAGTTGCGGATGGGTCCTGCGGCATTGCACCTCGCTTCGCCGGCATGATCCGGATCAGCTGTTGACGGTCGGCGTGACGCCCTCTCAGCCCGCGCCGTCGCGGGCTCCCGTTGACGACCAATCCTAGAGGGTCCGCGAAGCCATCCTCCCCACCGTTGCGACAATGCAGCGATGACCGTTTCCAGCGACCGTCGCGAGCGCCTCGAGCGTGCCGTGCTCTACCTCGTCTGCCCCCTGCTGCCCGGCGGGCGGGCGCTCGAGGACGTGCTCGCTCCGGCACTGGCCGGCGGGGTCGACATCGTGCAGCTGCGCGACAAGCAGGCCTCCGCCGCCGAGCTGCTGGCCGGCGCGGCCATCGCTCGCCGGCTGTGCGACGAGACGGGCACCCTGCTGATCCTCAACGACCGGCCGGACCTCGTGGCCGACGCGGGCGCGGACGGATGCCATGTCGGCCAGGACGACATGGACGTCCCGGACGCGCGCGCGCTGGCAGGCGACGGGGCGATCGTCGGGCAGTCGACGCACTTCCCGGGCGAGGTCCTTGGCGCGACGGACGCCGACTACATCGGCGTCGGGCCGGTCCACGCGACGCCGACGAAGCCCGGGCGTCCCGCGGTGGGGCTCGAGCTCGTGCGGTTCGCGGGCGCGCACGCGAGCGTGCCGTTCTTCGCGATCGGCGGGATCGACGCGGCGAACGTCGACGCGGTCGTCGATGCCGGCGCGCGGCGGGTCGCCGTCGTCCGCGCGATCACCGAGGCCAGCGACCCGCGCGCCGCCGCCGCGCGGCTGCGCGCCGCGATCGTCGGGGAGCCCATCGATGGGATCGCGTAGCCGCAAGCGCGGGCGGACGAAGGGGGCATCCGCGGAGGCCCCGTCGGAGGGCGCCGGCGTGCCCCCGACGGCCGCAGCCGCCGGGCTCACCGCCGCGGCGCAGGCCGCGCCGCGCGAGGGCGCGGGCGTGCCGCCGACAGCCGCAGCCGCCGGGCTCACCTCCGCGGCGCAGGCCGCGCCGCACGGGCAGCCGGACGGCGAGCTCGAGGCACCCGAGTACGACGACCCGGCCTCCGCGCCCGACCCGCTGCGCGACCGCTACGCCCGCGGCCGCGCGCGCGACGAGGCGATCCGCATGAGCCTCGAGCCGCTCGCGCCCGGCGAGCGCCCGCGCGTGGTCACGATCGCGGCGATCGTCGCGTTCGCGTTCGCCATCGCCAACGTCGTCGCCACGCTCACCGTCGACGACCTCGCCCCCACCAACGGCAACCCGACGGTCGTCGCCGTCGTGACCACGGGCATCCTCGTCCTCGCCGGCATCGGCATGCTCGCCCGCCAGTACTGGGCCGTGCTCGGCTTCCAGTGCATCCTCGGCATCCAGATCGTCGTCTTCTCGCTCGCGTTCACGCGCGTGCAGAAGTGGTGGGTCGGGGTGGCGCTGATCCTCGCCATCGGCCTGCTCGGATGGCTGTTCTGGAAGCTCATCCGCGCGATGGCGCGGCTGCAGATGCCGACGCGCCCCGGCGCGGCAGCCCAACCCCCGGACGCCTAGCGACGCCGCTGTCGCCGGCGGGTCTGTGCTGGGAGCGCCGGTCCGGACGATCTCCGGACGATTTCCGGACGCCAAGGTCGTGTCATGCCTCCATCGACATCGACCGGCCGACGCCCCGACGGTGTGCGGCCCTCTACTGGAGACACGCACACATGACCCGCACGAACCGCCTCACGAAGATCCTGTCCGTCACGCTCGC
Organism: uncultured Chloroflexia bacterium; assembly: GCA_963722105.1. GTDB lineage: Bacteria > Chloroflexota > Limnocylindria > Limnocylindrales > CSP1-4 > UBA5189. The sequence continues at coordinate 21,786 of CAVRKQ010000004.1, forward strand.
CAGCGCCGCGCTCGGCGCCGCCATGGCCGTCCCCGCCGAGGCGAAGTGGCACGACTTGTACGCTCCCGCCGCGTCGTCGGACGGCCTCATCAGCGAGATCGGGTTTCCCGCGTCGTAGCGAACGGCCCGATAGCCTCCAGCGCCCATGGCAGAGACCTCCTACGACTGCATCGTCATCGGTTCCGGGCCCGGCGGCTACGTCGCCGCGATCCGTGCGGCGCAGCTCGGGATGAAGACCGCCGTCGTCGAGTCCGACCAGGTCGGCGGGCGCTGCCTGAACTACGCGTGCATCCCAGCGAAGGCCGTCCTGCGGGTCGCCGACGTGCTCGGCGAGATCCGCGAGGCGAGCGACTACGGGATCACCGTGTCCGAGCCGACGGTCGACTTCGACGGCGTCGGCGCGCGTCGCAAGAAGGTCATCAAGACGCTCACCGGCGGAGTGTCAGGGCTGTTCAAGAAGAACGGCATCGACGTCATCGAAGGGCACGGGGTCGTGACCGACGACGCCAACGTCAAGGTCGGCGGCAACTTCGACGGCACCGAGTACGGGGCGAGGTTCGTCATCCTCGCGACCGGCTCGGTGAAGAAGCCGCTGCCCGGAACGCACTTCGGCGGGCGGGTCATCGGGACCGAGGAGGCATGGGCGCTGCCCGAGCTCCCGGCCACGCTCGCGGTCGTCGGCGCCGGCGCTTCGGGCACGGAGATCGCGTCGGCCTACGCGCGCCTCGGCTCGGACGTCACGCTGTACGAGGGCCTGGAACGCGTGCTGCCGACCGAGGACGCCGACGTCTCGAAGATCGCCGAGCGCGGCTTCAAGAAGCAGGGGATCAAGGTCCGCACCGGTGTCTTCGTTGAGAACGTCGAGTCCGGCGACGACGTCGGTCTCGTTCACGGTCGCCGGCGAGCCGTCGAGCGCCGACTGGCTCGTCATCGCCACCGGCCGCGCGCCCGACATCGAGGGCCTCGGCCTCGAGGAGGCGGGCATCGCGCTCGCCGACGACGGCCACATCGAGGTCGACGGGGCGATGCGCACGTCGCTCGCCGGCGTCTACGCGATCGGCGACCTCGTCCACGGCCCCGCGCTGGCCCACAAGGCGTCCGACGAGGGCATCATCGCCGTCGAGGACGCCGCCGGACTGCCGACCCACGCGATCGCGTACGTCGACGTCCCGCGCGCGACCTTCTGCCATCCGAACGTCGCGAGCTTCGGCCTCACCGAGCAGGAGGCGATCGACGCCGGACACGACGTCGTCGTCGGCAAGTGCAGCTACGGCGCCGTCGGCGCGGGCACGGTCTACGGCGACCGCACCGGCCTCGTGAAGATCGTCGGCGACAGGACGTACGGCGAGCTGCTGGGCGGCCACATCGTCGGCGCGAAGGCGACCGAGCTCATCCAGGAGCTCGTCAACGTCCGCGCGCTCGAGGGCGGCTTCGGCGAGATCGCCCGGATGGTCCACGGCCACCCGACGCTGTCGGAGGCCGTCATGGAGGCGGCCCGCGACGCCGACGGCTGGATCATCCACGGCTGACGTGGCCGCGGCGACGCCCGCGTTCTACTTCGACCTGCGCAGCCCGGAGGCGTACCTCGCCGCCGAGCGGGTCATCCAGGTGCTGCCGGTCGCGGCGGAGTGGATCCCGGTCCTGTCGGAGCGGCTCCCAGCCGCCGACTCGCTCGAAGGCTTTCGCTGCGAGACCGACCGCGAGGCGTTCTTCGACCGCATCGCCCGCACCGCCGAGCGCCGCGGGCTGCAGCCGCTGCGCTGGCCGCAGCCGTTTCCGTTCGACAGCACGTTCGCGATGCGCGCTGCCACGTACGCCAAGCAGATCGGGCGCACGGTGCCCTTCGCGTTGGCCGCCTTCCGCCAGGCGTTCGCCGGCGGGCGCGACCTCGGCGTCTCCGACAACGTCCTCATCGCGGCGGCGGCGTGCGAGATGCACCCCGCGGCGGTCCTCAAGGGCGCGGCGCTCACGTCGATCGCGACCCGCCTGGACGGCGCCACCGCGCTCGCGGCGCAGCGCGGCGTACGCGACGTGCCGGCCGTCTGGTTGCCGGGCGGCGACGTGTTCCACGGCGACGACGAGCTCGAGGACGCGGCCCGCGGCGTGAGATAACGCGCCCGGGTGAAGCCGCCCGGGCTCCGGCGAGCTACCTTGCGGGCATGAAGGCCAACCGCGGCTACCGCCTGCTTCACACACGCGCCAGTCGCCGCCCCGCGGCGCTCGATCCGACCCGCATCGACCACATCGAGGTCGTCGAGGTCGCGTCGGGCGAGGTCGTGCTGTTCTGGGACCTCCCGGCCCCCGACGCGGCCCGCCGCGCACGCCGCCTGCGCGAGGATCTCAACGTGCTGGAGGTCGACGAGTTCATCGACCGCTGGTGCGCGATCGACCTCGACGTGGTCGACGCAATCCACACGACCGACGACTGACGCGTCAGTCCTTGCGGCCGCTCACGGCGAGGCCGGCCCCGAGCCCGACCATGACGATCCCGCCGGTGCCGCCGATCGCCTCGAGTCGCCTCGGCGACCGCACGAGCCAGCTGCGCGCCGCGCCCGCGGCGAGCGCCCAGATGCCGTCGCAGACGAGCGCGATCGTGCAGAAGATCGCGCCGAGCGTCAGCAGCTGGAGCGCGACCGAGCCGGCGGAGGGATCGACGAACTGCGGCAGCACCGCGACGAAGAAGACGATGACCTTCGGGTTGGCGACGCCGACGACGAACGCGTCGACGAGGATCCGCCGCAGCTCGCGCGGTTCGACCGCCCTGCCGAGCGCGGCGGCCAGCTCGCGCCGGTGGCGGAAGCTCTGCACGCCGAGGTAGACGAGGTACAGCGCGCCGGCGAGCTTGATGACCGTGAACACCGCGATCGACTCCTGCACGATCGCGCCGACGCCGAGCGCGACGAACACGACCTGCACGTAGACCCCGGCCGCGTTGCCCGCGACCGTCGCAAGACCGGCGCGGCGGCCCAGCGTGAGCGACCGCGTGACGACGAACAGCACGCTCGGTCCGGGCACGGCGATGAGCACCGTCGCGATGACCATGAACGCCACGAGGTGCTCGGTGGGGAGCATCCAGCGAGCGTAGTCGCTCCCCTGCCCGGATTCCACCGGCGCTCTCGTCATCCAATCGTGTTGGCAAACGTGTTGCATCGTGCAATGCTGGTCGCGTGGATCGGCCTCACCGCACCGGCTTCATCTGCTATGCGCAGGACGACACCGTCCTCGTCGAGCGGTTCCTGGACGACGTTCGCCCCCGCCTCGCGAACCTCGTCGAGTTCGACGTCGACGGCTGGTGGGACCGGCGGATCGTCGTCGGCCGGCGCTGGGAGCAGGAGATCCGCCGCGCCCTCGACACGTCCGACTTTGGGTTGCTGTGCGTGACGCCGCGCTTCCTGACGCGGCCCTTCATCACGGGCGTCGAGCTGCCGGCGCTCCTCGCACGCCGGATCGTCGTTCCGACCGTGCTCGAGCAGGTGAGCGAAGGCCGCGACGAGATGCATGGCCTCGGCGCGCTCCAGCTCTTCCGCTACCGCCCGCCCCGCAGTCGTGAGCGCAAAGCGTTCCTCGACTGCGGCGGCGCCAATCGCGGGCGCTTCTGCGATGCGCTCGTCGGCGAGATCGTCGAGCGTCTGCGCGAGGACGAGCGCTGATGGCGGCGTCGATCTCGCTTGCGGCTGCCGCGCGATCGCTGCGCGGCTTGGCGGCGCAGGCCCCGGGTGGCGTGACTCGCGAGCGCATCGAACGCCTCGCCGGGCTGGCCGAGGACGCGAAGCCCACGAGCCGCGAGCTCAATCTGGGAGCAGTTGCCGGCGTCCTCTTTCCGGCCGCGCGCGATCCGGTCGAGGCGTTTCGCGGGTTCCGGCGCGACCTGCGCGAGCTGGCTCTCGCGCAGGACGTGGACCTCGCGTGCGAGGTCGACGGCCACAAGCACGCCCGGCCGGACGCGCGGACGTGCTGGTTCGTGGGCCGCGACGACGGCGTCCGGCAGCTCGAGCACCTGACGGACGTCGCGACGAGCAGCGCCTCCGGCGATGTCGAGGTGCCGGCTCGCGGGCGCCGGGCAGTTCGCATCTGCATCGACGCGACCGACGAGCCGCGCGCCGCCGACCTGGCGACGAGGCTGCGCGACGTGCTCGCCGTGGACAGCGAGCTCGAGGTCGAGGTCATCGACACCCGGGCGCCGGCCGGCGTGGCCCCGGACGAGGTGCGCGTGGCGCGGCTGCGGCGCGCCGACGTCGTCGTCTGCCTGCTCAGCCACGCGTACCTCAAGGCGCGGACCGACCGCGACTTCGGGCGCGCGATGGTCATGCCGGTCCTCGTCGAGCACCTTGGCGCCGGCACCGACCTGCGCGGCTTCAGCAACCCGTTCGCACTCGACGGCGCCGACTACGAGTCCTGCCGGCGCAAGACGCTGTTCGCGACCGCATTGCGCGATCAGATCGCGGCGCGGCTCGCCGAGGCGCTCGATCCGGTCGAGCACGACTGGGACCTCCTGGTCGGCGAGCCCGAGCGCGGGCCGCTCGTCGATGCGCGAGCGCTCCGCACGCAGCTCGATCGCCGCCCACCGAGCCGCGCCGCGCTCGACGACACGGTCGACGTCCAGGACTACCTGCGCTCGTGGGCCGACGGCGACGACGATCGCCCCTACCTCGTGATCTTCGGCGAGTACGGGATGGGCAAGACGACGGCGTCGCAGGTCCTCGCGCGCGGCCTGCTCAAACGCCGCCGCGCCGGCGATGGCGATGCCCGGCTGCCGATCTACCTCGACCTGCGCCGGCTCGGCGACGTCAAGCACCGCGAGCCGTCGTTGGAGGCCATCCTCGAGGATCTCCTGCGCCGTGTCTGGCAGGCCGGCGGCAGCGACCCGCCGACGGCCGCGGAGGTCATCGATCACGTCCAGCGCCGGCGCGCCGTCGTCATCTTCGACGGTCTCGACGAGGTGCTCGTGCACCTGCGCGAGACGCAGGGCCAGGCGCTGCTGCGCGAGCTGTGGAAGATCCTGCCGCCGACGGTGCTCGACGATCCGGACGCCCGTCGCCGCACAGGCCGCGTCGTGATGACCTGCCGCACGCACTTCTTCCGCACGCTGCGCGACCAGCACGCCTACTTCCGTGGCGACGAGCGCGAGATCGTCGGTGCCGGCCACTACGCCGCGCTGCACCTGCTGCCGTTCACCCCCGAGCAGGTGCGGACGTATCTCGAACGGCGCGACGGCGCGGGCGATGCGGAGGACGTCGAGCGGGCGCTCGAGCTCATCCGCACGGTGCACAACCTCAGCGAGCTCGTGGGGCGGCCGTTCAACCTGCGCCTGATCGCCGACCAGCTCGGCACGCTCGAGCGGCGGATCGCGTCGGGCGAGCGCGTCGATACCGCAGCGCTCTACGCGGAGCTCGTGGAGACATGGCTGGACCGCGACCGCGGCAAGCACCAGCTCGAGCGCGAGCACAAGAAGCGGCTCATGGGCGAGCTGGCCGCGGAGCTGTGGCGCGATGGCCGCCGGTCGCTTCCCGTCGACAGGCTGGAGGCATGGCTGCACCGGCGGCTGGATCGCGACGACGAGCTGGGCCGCTGGTTTCGGCTCAAGCGCGATCGACGTCGGCGTGCTCGCGGAGGATCTGCGCACCGCGACGTTCGTCGTGCGACCCGGCGCCGACGAGTTCGAGTTCGCGCACACGTCGCTGCTGGAGTACTTCCTCGCGCTGCACCTTGCCCGCGCGCTGGCGGACGGCCGACCCCGACGCGTGGGCGCTCCCGATGATCAGCCCCGAGACGTTCGACTTCCTCTCGGAGATCGTCGCCGGCGGCGACGTGGACGCGTGCCTGCGCGGGCTGCGAGCGCTGCGAGCGCCGTACCGTCCGCAGGCCTCCGAGCTCGCGCTCGCATACTACGTGCGGGCGCTCGAGCGGGGCGGCCGTGGCATCGCACTGACGGGCTTCGACCTCGAAGGGGCGAGCCTGCGAGGTTGGCGATCACCGGTCCGACCGGCGGTCCGATGGTGCGCCTGGCGCACTGCAAGCTGGCCGGTGCCGACCTGCGCGACGCACGCCTGACGCGCGTACGCGTCGAGAGCTGCGACCTCACCGCCGCCCGGCTCGACCTGCGCCGAGCTGCACGACGGCGCGCTGCATGGTGTCGACCTCGACGGGCGCCGACATGGCGGGCATGATCGTGCGCGGCTGCCGGCTCGAGCGTGGATCTGCGCGGCGCCCGCGCACATCGCACGCAGTGGCTCGGCTGCTCGCTCGACGGCGTGCGCTGGCCGCCGGGCGAGGCGCACCTGATCGCGGGCCCGCCGGTCGCCGACGAGCCGTCGGCGCGACCGGCCGCCGAACCCGCATCGCTGCGGACGTTCACCGGCCACACCGGCGGGGTGAACAGCGTCGCGTGGTCGGCCGACGGCACCCGCCTCGCCAGCGCCGGCGACGACGGCACGCGTGCGGATCTGGGACCCCGCCACCGGCGAGCAGCTGCCACCACCCTCACCGGCCACACCGGCCGGGTGAGCGCGCGTCGCGTGGTCGCCCGACGGCACCCGCCTCGCCAGCGCCGGCAACGACGGCGGCGTGCGGATCTGGGACCCCGCCACCGGCGAGCAGCTGCACCACCTCACCGGCCACACCGGCGCGGTGCACGGCGTCGCGTGGTCGCCCGACGACACCCGCCTCGCCAGCGCCGGCGACGACGGCAGCGTGCGGATCTGGGACCCCGCCACCGGCGAGCAGCTGCCACCCCCTCACCGGCCACACCGGCTGGGTGAACGCGGTCGCGTGGTCAGCCCGACGACACCCGCCTCGCCAGCGCCGGCGACGACGGCACGCGTGCGGATCTGGGACCCCGCCACCGGCGAACAACTGCCACACCTCACCGGCCACACCGGCGCGGTGAACGCGCGTCGCGTGGTCAGCCCGACGGCACCCGCCTCGCCAGCGCCGGCGACGACGGCACGCGTGCGGATCTGGGACCCCGCCACCGGCGAACAGCTGCCACCACCTCACCGGCCACACCGACTGGGTGAACAGCGTCGCGTGGTCACCCGACGGCACCCGCCTCGCCACCGCCGGCGACGACGGCACGCGTGCGGCTCTGGGACCCCGCCACCGGCGAGCAGCTGCACCACCTCACCGGCCACACCGGCTGGGTGACAGCGTCGCGTGGTCAGCCCGACGGCACCCGCCTCGCCAGCGCCGGCGACGACGGCACGCGTGCGGATCTGGGACCCCGCCACCGGCGAGCAGCTCGCACCACCTCACCGGCCACACCGACTGGGTGACGCAGCGTCGCGTGGTCGCCCGACGGCACCCGCCTCGCCAGCGCCGGCGACGACGCACCGTGCGGATCTGGGACCCCGCCACCGGCGAGCAGCTGCACCACCTCACCGGCCACACCGAGCGCGGTGAACGCGCGTCGCGTGGTCAGCCCGACGGCACCCGCCTCGCCAGCGCCGGCGACGACGGCACGCGTGCGGATCTGGGACCCCGCCACCGGCGACCAGCTGCCACCACCTCACCGGCCACACCGACTGGGTGAACGGCGTCGCGTGGTCGCCCGACGGCACCCGCCTCGCCAGCGCCGGCAACGACGGCAGCGTGCGGATCTGGGACCCCGCCACCGGCGACCAACTGCACCACCTCACCGGCCACACCGGCTGGGTGACGCAGCGTCGCGTGGTCGCCCCGACGGCACCCGCCTCGCCAGCGCCGGCACCGACGGCACGCGTGCGGATCTGGGACCCCGCCACCGGCGAGCAGCTGCACGCCCTCACCGGCCACACCGGCTGCGGTGAGCAGCGTCGCGTGGTCAGCCCGACGGCACCCGCCTCGCCAGCGCCGGCGACGACGGCAGCGTGCGGATCTGGGACCCCGCCACCGGCGAGCAACTGCGCCACCTCACCGGCCACACCGGCTCGGTGAGCAGCGTCGCGTGGTCAGCCGACGACACCCGCCTCGCCAGCGCCGGCGACGACGGCACCGTGCGGATCTGGGACCCCGCCACCGGCGAACAACTGCACCACCTCACCGGCCACACCGACTGGGTGAACAGCGTCGCGTGGTCGAGCCGACAACACCCGCCTCGCCAGCGCCGGCGACGACGGCAGCGTGCGGATCTGGGACGCCGCGACCGGCGACGCCCGTGCTCGCCGTCCACCTCTTCGCCGGCGACGAGCGCGCGGTCCTCGTCGACGGCCGGGTCGCGTCGTGCTCGGCCGGAGCGTGGCGCTGGCTGGGCTGGATCGCGCCCTCGCCGCTGACCGGGCATCCCGACGCGCTATCCCGCCGAGGTCTTCGGTCCGCTGCCGGTGCACTCGCCGGCCGGTGCAGCGCCGACGACCTGAACCCCGCCTCGCCAGCGACGCCGCCTACAGCCGCTCGAGCACCTCGCGCGCCGCTCGCAACCCCGCGCTCACCGCGCCGTCCATGTAGCCGTTCCAGTACGTCGCGGTCTCGGTGCCCGCCCAGTGGATCCGGCCGACCGGCTCGCGCAGCGCGCGTGCCGTAGGACGTCAGCACGCCCGGCGGCGCGACGGCGACCGGGCAGCCGCGCGACCACGTCTCCTGCGACCAGTTCATCTCGACGTAGTCGATCGGCGATCGCGCCGCCGGGCCGAACGCGCGGGCGAAGCCGCCCAGCGCGGCCGCGCGCCGCTCGGCCGCGGGCAGCGCCTCGAACCGCCGGCCCTCGTCGCCGCCCGCGAAGCCGAGCAGCACGCCGGGCGACGCCCGACTCCGGCGACGAGTCGAACGTGATGTTCAGCGGCCCGACGTCGGCGACGGACGCTCCGGTCAGCCCGTCGGCCCGCCAGAACGGCCGCTCGTAGACCGCCTGCACCTTGACCATGTGGCCCTGCGGCAGCCGCTGCGTCAGCCCGTCGCGCAGCGCCGGAAGCGAAGGCTCGTACTGGATGCGCCCCGCAAGCGTCGGCGGCAGCGCCACGATGACCCGCCGCGCGCGGTTGACGTAGCGGTCGGAGATGACGTCGACGTAGCCGCGTCCGACGACGATCCGCCGCACGGGCGAGCGCCGCACGACCCGCCGCCCGAGCTGCCGCGCCAGCGCAAGCGCGATCGCCTGCGTGCCGCCCGCGATGCGGTCCTGCTGGGCGCCGTTGCGCGTCGAGAAGTTGCGCTCGAACGTGCCGGGGTTGCGCTCGTCGCCCGACGCCGCGATGAAGAACAGCGCGAACAGCAGCGAGATCTCGCGCGGCTCGGCGGCGAAGATCGCCCGGATCGCGGCGGTCGACTGCGTTGCGGAAGCGGCTGCTGTTCGTCGTGTTGGCGCCGAATCCACGACTCGAGCGACTGGCTGTCCCACTCGCCCGCGCGCGCCGCCTTCCACGGCGCGTCGACCGGGACCTGCAGCGCCATCGAGTCGAGCGCCGACACCGTCAGCAGCAGGTCGGGCAGGGCCGCGAGGTCGGGCGGCGCCTGGCCGGTGAGGCCGCCGTCGGCGTACGTCGTGCGCCTCCCGCCGGCCACGTAGACGTTGGCGCCCTGCGCGTACGACGGAAACGTGCCCGATGCCGAGCTCCCGAACAAGCGCCGCGATGTGGTTCTGCGTCGGCCCGATGAACTCCGCGCCGAGGTCGACGACCTCCGGCCCGCCCGCGACCGTCCGGCTGAGCATCCGCCCGCCGACGCGGTTGCGCGCCTCGAGCACCGCGACCGACCGGCCCGCACGAGCGACCTCGCGCGCGGCGACGAGCCCCGACAGCCCGGCACCGACCACCACGACGTCCTCGCGCCGCCTCGTCCGGCGGCGACCCCGCCGGGCGGCGCCCGATGCCGGCGATCCACCCGCGAGGGCGGAACCGGCCGCACCGGCAGCCGCGGCGGCGAGCAACTTCCGCCGGGTGACGCCGTCAGCGGGCATCGCGCATCATCGCCGGCGGCGCAGCAGCAGCCGGCTGCGGCGCCGGTCGAGGCCTCGCATCGTCGCCGTCCCGAGACGGTGCGCCCGCTTGCCGTCTGCGCGGTCATCTCGCCGCGATCTTACGCGCCGCCGGACGGTGCGCGACGCAGGAAACCGGCCGCCCGTCGAAACGGCGCGGCCGCACCCGCCCGCTACGCTGACAGCCCAGATGGCAGAGCCGCTTGCGCAACACACCACGGCCGACCTCCCCGAGCCGGACGTCGCGCGCGACTGGCTGGCCGCGATGGTCCTCATCCGCCGCTTCGAGGAGCGCGCCGGCGAGATGTACGCCAAGGCGAAGGTCGGCGGCTTCCTGCACCTCGCGATCGGCGAGGAGGCGACGATCGTCGGCTCGACGCGCGCCCTGCGCGACCAGGACTACCTCATCTCGACGTACCGCTCGCACGGCCACACGCTCGCGCGCGGCAGCGATCCCAACCGCGTGATGGCCGAGCTCTTCGGCCGCGTCGACGGGCTGTGCCGGGGCCGCGGCGGCTCGATGCACATGTTCGACCTCGAGAAGCGCTTCATGGGCGGCTACGGGATCGTCGGCGGCAACCTGCCGCTCGCGGCCGGCTTCGCGCTCGCGTCGGACTACAACGGCCTCGACGAGGTCACGCTCTGCCAGTTCGGCGACGGCGCCTCCAACCAGGGCACGTTCGGCGAGACGATGAACCTCGCCGCGCTGTGGAACCTGCCGGTCGTCTTCATGATCACGAACAACCAGTTCGGCATGGGCACGTCGCTCGAGCGCCACTCGGCGATGACCGACCTGCTGCGCAAGGGCGAGGGCTTCGGCGTGCCCGGCATGCGCTGCGACGGGATGGACGTCCTGGACACCTACGCCGTGACCACCGAGGCGCTGCGGATCGCGCGCGAGGAGCGCCGGCCGGTGCTCGTCGAGGCCGTGACCTACCGCTTCCGCGGCCATTCGATGGCCGATCCCGAGGAGTACCGCACGAAGGAGCAGGTCGACGAGTGGCGCAAGCGCGACCCGCTCGCGGTCTTCGGCGACGCAGCTCGTCGAGGCGGGCGTCATGAGCGCCGAGGAGCGCGAGCAGCTCGACGCGGACACGATCGCGCGCGTCGACGAGGCCGTCGCGTTCGCCGACGCCTCGCCGCACCCGTCGCCCAACGAGCTCTACGACGACATCTACGTCCTCGGCGACCAGGTCCGCGGCTGGTACTCCGTCGACGAGCGCACCTCGACGCCGCACCGCGGCGAGGACGAGCGCGCGATGACCGAGAACCTCCCCGGCCACACCGAGTACGAGCGCGCGATGGCCTCCGCGAGGACGGCCAGCCCGGCCGACGACGCGCAGCGGGACGAGGACTAGACGTGGCCGTCATGCGCTACCGCGAGGCGCTCAACGCGGCGCTGCGCGAGGAGATGCAGCGCGACGAGTCGGTCATGCTCATGGGCGAGGACATCGGCGTCTTCAACGGCGCGTTCAAGGTCACCGCCGGCCTGCTCGAGGAGTTCGGCGAGAAGCGCGTGCGCGACACGCCGATCTCCGAGAACACGATCGTCGGCATGGGCGTCGGCGCGGCGATGACCGGCCTGCGCCCCGTCGTCGAGCTCATGACGATCAACTTCTCGCTGCTGGCGATGGACCAGATCGTCAACCACGCCGCGTCGATCCGCTACATGTTCGGCGGCCAGGTGAAGGTGCCGCTCGTCGTCCGCATGCCGCAGGGCGCGGGCCACCAGCTCGGCCCGACGCACTCGCACTCCTGGGAGGCGCTGTACCTCCACGTGCCCGGCCTGCTCGTCGCCGTCCCGACGACCGCGGCCGACGCCAAGGGCCTGCTGAAGTCCGCGATCCGCGACGACAACCCCGTCGTCTTCATCGAGCACGAGTACCTCTACGGCCAGCGCGGCGAGGTGCCCGACGACGAGGACTTCACCGTCGACTTCGGCCGCGCCGCGATCCGCCGCGAGGGCTCGGACGTGACGATCGTCGGCATCTCGCGGATGGCGCTGACGGCGGCGCGCGCGGCGAAGACGCTGAGCGAGAAGCACGGCATCGAGGCCGAGGTCATCGACCCGCGCACGCTGCGCCCGCTGGACCTCGACACGATCCTCGCGTCGGTGCGCAAGACCAACCGCTGCGTCATCGTCGAGGAGGGCTGGCCGCACGGCGGCGTCGGCGCGAACCTCGCCGCGCTCGTCGCCGAGCAGGCCTTCGACGACCTCGACGCGCCGATCCAGCGCGTCACCGGCGCCGACGTGCCGATGCCGTACTCCAAGCCGCTCGAGCAGCTCGCGTTCCCGCACGAGCCGCAGGTCATCGACGCGGTGCTCGCGACGACCAGGACGCGATAGGCGCGCGATGGCCGAGATCGTCATGCCACGGCTGTCGGACTCGATGGAGGAAGGCACGATCCTCAAGTGGCTGAAGGCCGACGGCGACGTCGGTCAGCCGCGGCGAGCCGATCGCCGAGATCGAGACCGACAAGGCGACGCTGACGTACGAGTCCGACGCGGCCGGCGTGCTGACGATCGTCGTCGCGGCGGGCGAGACGCTGCCGATCGGCGAGGTCATCGCGCGGCTGGACGACGGCGCCGGCGCGGCGGCGCCCGCCGGCCGAGCCGCGCCCGCCGCCGCCGCAGCCCGCGCCGCCGCGGAGGCCGCAGCCGCCGCCGCAGCCCGCGCCCGCCGACGGAGCCCGCGCCCGCCGCGCCGCCGAGCCGCCGGCGCCGCCCCGCCCGCGGCCCCCGCCGCAGCGCCGCGCCGCGCCCGCAAACCGGGCGCGTCAAGGCCTCGCCGCTCGCCCGCCGCATGGCTCGCGAGCAGGGCATCGACCTGCACCTCATCGACGGAACCGGACCCGGCGGCCGGGTCGTGAAGGCCGACGTCGAGGAGGCCGCGCAGGCCGGCACCGCGAGGCTCCGGCACGCGCCCGCCGAGCCGTCCGCAACGCCGCCAGCCGACCCGGCACCGCCCGCGCCCGCGCGCAGCCCCGAGCCCCCGCCGACTCGGCCCGGCCCAGCCGCACGCCGCCCGTCCCCGCCCCCGCCGCCGCCCGCGGAGACCGGCACCGCGAAGGGCGACATCACGATCGCAGGAGCTCACGCGCATCCAGCAGGTCATCGCCCGCCGGATGGCGGAGTCGAAGGCCACGGTGCCCGAGTTCACGCTGCGCTCGGAGGTCGACATGGAGGCCTGCGTCGCGCTGCGCGACGCAGCTCAAGGCCCTCGGCGGCGAGGTGCCGTCCTACAACGACATGGTCGTCAAGGCCTGCGCGCTCGCGCTGCGCGAGTTCCCGCGCGCGAACGGCAGCTACAAGGACGGCAAGTTCGAGCTGCACAGCCGCGTCAACGTCGGCGTCGCGGTCGCCGCGCACCGACGCGCTCGTCGTGCCGACGATCTTCGACGCCGACCGCAAGTCGCTGCGCGAGATCGCCCGCGAGACCCGCGCGCTCGCCGAGAAGGTCCGCGCGGGCACGGTCACGCCGCCCGAGCTCAGCGGCGGCACGTTCACGGTCTCGAACCTCGGCATGTTCGGCGTCACCGACTTCACCGCGGTCATCAACCCGCCGCAGGCCGCGATCCTCGCCGTCGGCGCGCTCGCGCCGCGCGCCGTCGTCCGCGACGGCGAGCTCGTCGCCCGCAACACGATGGGCGTCACGCTCGCCTGCGACCACCGCATCCTCTACGGCGCCGACGCCGCGCAGTTCCTCGCGCGCATCCGCGCGCTGCTCGAGCAGCCGCTCGCGCTCGCGTTCTAGCGGCGGCGTCAGCGCGGGAGCGTCTTGTCGAGCGCGCCGCCGAGCGCGCCCGTCGCGCCCTGCAGCACGCGACGCGAGCAGGTCGAGCACGTCCTGGACGCCTGCGCTGACGGGCGGGCCGAGCAGCGGCGCCGCGCCGGCGCCTGCCGGTGCCCTGAACGGTGGCGCTCACGGCGTCGCCGACATCGCGCACGCCGTCGCCGATCGCGCGGGCTGCGGCGCGGCGGGCTGCGGCCGCGGCGGCGGGCGCGGGCGGGCGAGCTCGCGCACGCCGGGGTTGAACGTGGCGGCTTGGCGGCGCTCGGCGCGCGACGGGCCGACGGCGGTCGCGCGCGCGGACGGCCGCGCTCGGCGCGCGCGCGCGGGCGCGGGGGCGCTGATGACCACGGGCGGCCGCGTCGCGCGCGCCGTGCCGCGCCGTGCGGCGATCGCGCCGCGACGCCGGCGACTCGACGACGAGCGCGGCGCTGCGCCGCCGGCGCGTCGGCGCCGCCGGTGAAGCCGGCGAAGGCGAAGACGACGCTGACGAGGAGCAGCGAAGGGCGGCTCCCGCGACCAGCGAGATGCTCGCGCCCAACGACGCGATGAGAGCACGCGCGCCACCCATGCACCGTATATCGGCATCTCGGCGCAGCTACCTGAAGCCACCGCGCGGGTTGAAGCTCGCGTTGGGCTCGCGGTTGGGGTCGCGCTTGACCGCGCGGCGGCGACGCGCGACGTGTCGACGATGAGGCACAGCCAGCGCTTGGGATCGCGGCCCGGCACGCACGTGCGAAAGAGGTCCTCGTCGACGGCGACCGTGTCGGCCTGCGACACGTGCGCGTTCGCGAACTCGTCGCCGTTCTGGGTGACCCAGCGGTGCACCGCCAGCAGCTGCTCGTCGAACGCCGCGCGCCGCGTCGACGATCGCCGGGCGGTGCACGAGCCCGGCCGCGACGAGCCCGACCGCGACGACGCACGAGCGCGGCCGTGCCCGCGTAGTCGTCGCGACGACCTTCGGCAGGTCCGGGCGGCGGCGGCGCAGCAGCGCGCCGCCGGGGCCGCCGAGCGACGACGACCGCGATGAGGTTCAGGCAGCCCGCGACCAGCAGCGCCGCGATCCAGCGCGTCGACGTCGCCCTGCACGGGCAGCCAGTGCAGCAGCGCCATCTCGGCGAGCGTCGCCCGACGAACGTCGGCCACAGCCACGCGCCGCGCAGCCGCCAGCGCAGCCGGCGCAGGCCGCCGCGGCCCTCGTCGCGATCGGCGTCATCCACGTCAACCAGCCTACGTTCCCGGTACCCTCGGCTAGGACGTAGCGCATCTCGCGCGGTGATCCCGACGGGATGCCGAAAAGGTGAGCCGGAGATCCCGACGCACCGAGCACACGGAAAGGCGAACATGGCGACCAGCAGCACGGAACTTCCCAGCGGTCCCACGACACGCGCCGCGAGCGAACCCGAGCACCTGACCGCCGACGACCGCGTCGGGCTGCTGCGCGCGATGCTCCTCATGCGCGCCGTCGAGGCGCGGGCGATGAACCTCTACCGCCAGGGCAAGGTTCCGGGCTCCTTCTACGACGGCTTCGGCCAGGAGGCCGTGTCCGTCGGCGCCGCCTGGGCGATGGCCGTCGACCGACCGCCTCTGCGTCCTGCATCGCGACCTCGGCGCGCACCTCGTCCGCGGCGTCGAGCCCGCCGACGGATCCTCAGCCAGTACATGGGCCGCGCCGCCGGCATCACGCGCGGGCGCGACGGCAACGTGCACTTCGGCGACCACCGCATGGGCTGCGTCGGGATGGTCTCGATGCTGCCCGACATGATGCTCGTCGCGACCGGCATGGCGATGGCCTTCAAGCTGCGCCGCGAGGCGCGCTGCGCGCTGACGTGGTTCGGCGACGGCTCGACCTCGCGCGGCGACTTCCACGAGGCGATGAACTGGGCGGGCGTGCAGCGCCTGCCGGTGATCTTCGTGCTCGAGAACAACCAGTACGCCTACTCGACGCCGATCGACCTGCAGTTCGCGGTCAACCCCGTCCAGCGCGCGGCGGGCTACGGCTTCCCCGGCATCAGCGTCGACGGCAACGACGTCGAGGCGATGTTCGAGGCGACGCGCGCCGCGCGCGAGCGCGCGATCGCCGGCGGCGGCCCGACGCTCATCGAGGCGGTGACGATGCGCATGCACGGCCACGCCGCGCACGACGACATGAAGTACGTCCCGAAGGCGCTGGTCGAGGAGTGGCGCAAGAAGGACCCGATCGACCGCCAGAGCGCCCGCGTGGCCGCGCTCGGCGTCGACGTCGACGCGCTGCGCGACGAGGTCAAGGCGGAGGTCGACGCGGCCGCCGAGGCGGCGCTGGCCGGGCCGATGCCCGATCCGGCGACCGCGACCGACGACGTCTTCCACCCGCGCGACGCGCCGGAGATCCTGCTCGAGGACGGCGCCGCGCCGTGGAGCGGGTTCGCGCCATGAGCGAGATGACCTACCTCAAGGCGATCTCCGACGGCCTGCGCACGGAGATGCGCGCGACGAGCGCGTGCTGCTGATGGGCGAGGACATCGGCGTCTTCGGCGGCGCGTTCAAGGTCACCGACGGCTTCTTCGAGGAGTTCGGCGCCGACCGCGTGATGGACACGCCGCTGGCCGAGTCCGGGATCATCGGCACCGCGATCGGCGCCGCGGTCGTCGGGCTGCGGCCGGTCTGCGAGATGCAGTTCTCGGACTTCATCGCCTGCGGCTTCGACCAGCTCGTCAACGTCGCGGGGAAGATGTACTACCGCCAGGGCCTGCCGGTGAACATCACCGTGCGGCTGCCCAGCGGCGGCGGCTTCTCCGGCGGGCCGTTTCACTCGCAGAACCCCGAGGCGTGGTTCATGCACTCGCCCGGCATGAAGGTCGTCGCGCCGAGCACGGCCGAGGACGCCAAGGGGCTGCATCATCGCGAGCATGCGCGACCCCAACCCGGTCGTCTTCATGGAGCACAAGAACCTGTACCGCCACATCAAGGGCGAGGTCCCGGAGGGCTCCTACGAGACGCCGTTCAGCGCCCGCGTCGCGCGCGAGGGCGACGACCTCGTCGTCATCACCTACGGCCAGATGGTGCACACGGCGCTGGAGGCGACCGAGGACATCGCGGGCGCGTCGATCATGGTGCTCGACCTGCGCTCGCTCGTGCCGCTCGACGTCGAGGCGATCCTCGCCGCCGTCCGCACACGTCGAAGGTCGTGATCGTCGACGAGGCCAACGAGACGTGCGCCGCCGGCGCGCAGGTCGCGGCGCTGATCGCCGAGCGCGGCTTCGAGGACCTCGACGGGCCGGTCGTCCGCGTCGCGACGCCCGACGTGCCGATCCCGTTCTCGCCGCCGCTGGAGCAGGCGGTGCTGCCCTCCGTCGACCGCGTGAGGGAGGCGTGCCGTGAGCTCCTCGCGTACTCGATCCAGGGGTCGAGCACGACGGCTGAGACGGCCTGCGCGCCATTGGCGATGCGCGCCGCCATGACCTCCTGCTCGAGTGCGAGCTGCAGCCCGGCATCGATCGTCAGGCGCATGTCCTCGCCAGGCACGCCCGGCTCGACCGTCCGTTCGGTCTCCACGAGGGGCTTGCCGCCGGCATCGCGATCGGCCTCGACGACCCTGGGCTCGCCGGCGAGGAGGCCCTGGTAGAACTGCTCGACGCCGTACTGGCCCTCGCCCTCGCGGTTGACGAAGCCGATGAGGTGGGCGGCGAGGGTGCTGTCGGGGCTGCCGCCGGCCTGCGGGTACGACCTGGCGAAATCCGACTCGATCGTGATCTTGTCGATCCCCGCCTCGCGCGCGGCGGTCTCGATCGTCTCCGACCGCTCCGGCAGCAGGTCCTTCGCGATCACGAGGTACGGCCTGCCGGTCTCGAGCTTCGCCTGGAGGGCCGCAGCGGCGACCTCATCGAGCTCGAGCTGGGCGGTGAGGAAGGCGACCATCGCGACCCGGTCTGCCTCGGTCATGTTCTGGGCCGAGACGACGAGCCGGTCGCGGGTGACGCTGGCCGCGAGCACGATCGTGCCGCTGCGGTCGTAGATCTGGCCGCGGCGGCTCGGGACCTCCTCGCGGAAGTAGATCTGGCGCCGGGCGCTCTCGACGAGGTCGTCGCGCTGCGCCAGCTGCCAGTACCCGAGGCGGGTGACCAGCGCCCCGGCGGCGAGGACGAACACGATCAGGAGCAGCAGCAGGCGGCGCCCCGAATCAGTCCGACCCAGCATCGTGCGTGTCGCTCGCTAGCGGGCTTCGACGATCAACGGCGCGCCGAGCTGGCCCATGCCCGCATCGAGTGCCTGCTTCCGGATCGCGTGCTCGCTCTTCAGCCGATCGACGTCCGAGCGGAGGTCCTGGCTGATCGCCTGGAGGCGGTCGTGCTCGGAGGCGAGGCGGACGATGTCGTAGCCGGTGGCCGCGACGCGAACGCTCTGGCTCAGGGACAGGAACGCCGCCCCGAAGACGAGGACGATGGCCGAGAGCGCGATCCCGACGGACGGCGGGCGGCGCCGCGTGGAGGCCTTCGCCGCCCGCTTCACGGTCTTGGCGGCGCCACGGCTCCGGCGTCCGGTGGCATCAGCGGTCTCGCCGTTGCCGCGTCGCCCGGTGAGGGCGTCGAGGCCCAGCGGGAGGGCGGTCCTTCGACGGGCGCCCTGGTAGACCGCCATCAGTCTGCGTAGCCGAACGGCGCTTCGGCGGCGGGGCTCTCCCACGCTGTCGGCTCGAGGTCGCCGGTGGTGCGCCACGCGCGGTCGGCGCGACGGTCGCTGCGGCGCTCCATCCGCTCGTGGATCTCGTGCTGGCGCCGCCCGTAGGTACGGCGACGGCTCGTGTTGTGGCGCTTGCTCATCGGGGGCTCCTCCTTCCTCGATCGGCGGGTCATGGGCGCGCAGCAGGTCGACTAGGCCGCCAGCCTCTCTGCGGCGCGGAGGCGAGCGCTCCGGGCGCGCGGGTTGGCCGAGATCTCGGCGATGGACGGGACGAGGCCCTTCGGGGCCAGCAGGCGCAGGCGCGGCAGCCGGCCGCACACGCACACCGGGGCTTCCGGCGGGCAGGTGCATCCCCGGCGCTCGGCCTGGAGGAAGCGCTTGACGATGCGGTCTTCCAGCGAGTGGTAGCTGAGGACGACGAGGCGGCCACCCGGCCGGAGCAGGTCGAGGGCCGCCCCGAGCGCCGCCTCGAGGGCGTCGAGCTCCTCGTTGACGGCGATTCGCAGCGCCTGGAACACTCGCGTTGCCGGGTGGATGCGGCGGCGTCCGGGGGCCCGGTCGGGCGTCACGCGCGCGATGAGCCCCGCGAGCTCCTCGGCGGTCCGGACCGGTGCCGTTCGGCGGTCCTCGACGATCGCCCTGGCGATGCGTCCCGCGAATGGCTCCTCGCCGTAGCGGCGGAACAGGGCCGTCAGCTCGTCCTGGCCGAGGGTCGCGAGGAGCTCCGCGGCCGGCATGCCGCGCCCGGTGTCGAAGCGCATGTCCAGCGGGCCGCCCGTCCGGATGCCGAAGCCGCGCGATTCGTCGGCGAGCTGGAAGCTCGAGAGGCCCAGGTCGAACAGGCAGCCGTCGATCGCGTCGAAGCCCTCGTCTGGCGCGACCGTCGAGAGGTCCCGGAAGTTCGCCTGGCGGAGGCGGAGGCGAGCGCCGAAGCGCGGCTCCAGCCGTTCGCGGACTCTGGCGATGGCCGCCCCATCGGCGTCGAGACCGAGGAGGCGGCCATCAGGGTCGGAGGCTTCGAGGATTCGCTCGGCGTGGCCCCCGCCGCCGAGGGTGGCATCGACGTGCCTGGTGCCGGCTCGAGGCGCCATCGCCTCGATGACCTCGTCCGGCATGACGGGGACGTGGCGGGTGACGGGGACGGTGTCGTCCGTCATCGTCAGATGCCCAGGCCGCGGATGGCCTCGGCGAACGTCGTCGGGTCGTCCATGGCCTTGCGGTACTTGGCCCATCGATCGGGGGCCCAGATCTCACCGTGGTCGCGGACGCCGATCACCAGCGCGTCGGTGCCGATGCCCATCTCGTCGCGGAGGTAGGCCGGCACGAGCACCCGGCCCTGCTTGTCCATCTCGGCATCGAGGGCTCCGGCGAAGATCTGGCGCTCGAAGAGCCGGCCGGCGGGATCCGTCAGCGGGACGCCGGCGACCTTCTGCTCGAGCGCTGCCCAGCCGTTGCGGGTGTGGATCGCGAGGCAACCGTCGATCCAGCGAGACAGCACCGCGCCGCCTTCGAGCTGCGATCGAAAACGAGCCGGGATGGCCAGCCGCCCCTTCTCGTCCACCGTGTGTCGGTACTCGCCGGTGAACACCCGTTGTCAGCCCCACCCGTCCCTTGAGCGATTTGACGGGCCCGCGCGGAGCGCGGGCCCGTCACTCGAGTCGCGGTTCCGGAGTGCCCGTCCGAAGACCGCTGGCGGCGGAGATGGGATGGAGATCCTGGGTATCGCGGTGGATCCCCACTATTCCCCACTTCTCACCACTTGCACCGCATTCTAGGGCGCACGAATCAGCCGTCAACCCCCAATTTGCAGCGGGATTCGCGCAGGGCGGCGACCTCGCCGCCGGCGTCGCCGGTGACGCTTACCCCGGGAGTGGCAGCCTCGGGAGCTTGATCACCTGGTCCGGGGCGATCGGGCGCGGGAGGCCCGGGTTCGCGTCGAGGATCTGCCTGCGCGTCAGCAGGTAGCGATCGGCAATCTCGGCGATGGAATCACCGGGCTCGACGACGTACAGGGCGCAGGCCTCGCCGTTCGGGCAGGGATCGAGACGGGCCAGCGGGTCGCGACCGAGGTACAGCACCTGGCCGACGACGATCAGGCTGGGGTTGAGCCCGGGGTTCAGGGCTTCGAGGACGTCGATGTCGAGGAGATAGCGGCTGATGACACCGGAGAGCGTGTCCCCGCGGACGACGATGTACTCGAAGCAGCCAGGGAGGCCCTTGCACTTCTTCACTGCCAGGAGCGGATCGCCGGGCTGGAGGGTCGGGATGGCGAAGGTCGGAACCGGCGTCGGCGCGACCGTTGGTTCGACGGTCGGGGCCGCGGTCGGGGCGACCGTTGCGGTCGGCGTTGGGGCAGCGGTCGGTGGCGCCAGCGTGACCGGCGGCTCGCTCGGGGCGGGCGGCTCGGTGGGCTCAAATGGCTCCTCGCTGGCCACGGCGACCGGCGGTCCGGTTGCCGCGACGGGCATCTGGAGGCCGCCTCGGGCACCCACGAACGCGATCGCGAACACGGCGCAGGCGGCGACGAAAACCGCCGACACGACGATCGCCGGTGTCACCGATCGACGGTCGCGAGGCGTGCCCGAATCCTCCACTGCCCTCCCTTTCCGTGCTCGGTTGGCCGCGGACTCTAGTACCTTTTCACTCTGGCCGCGCGCTTCTGGGGAGTGCTAGGCTGCGCCGACTTCTGCGCCGGCGCGATGCCGATGAGGGAGTCTATGGAGGCCTCCAGCCCGCCCATGGCGTTGCCGCTCCCGGTCGATGCGCTCATGCTCCCCGATCCGTCGCACCTCGCGCCGCACCGGATCAGGCGCTGTACCTTCCGACGCCTGATTCGCGTCGAGCCGAAGGGCGAGCGGCGCTACGACGTGGAGTGCCTGTACCCGGATCGAAAGCTCGCGATCCCGCTCGGCGACCTCGACGCGGCTACCCCGATCTGCAACGCCTGCACGGCGGCCCACATCTTCCGGCCGGACGAGGACTAACCCCTCCAGATCAGAACAGGGCCGCCTGCACCCCGGGCGGACACCTCGGGGGCGTCCGCGGCGCGCGGAAAGCCTCAGGACGCCTGGTCGCCGGGCTCCTCGGTCGGTGGGACGAGAATGATCTCTTCTTCGCACGTCGTGCACCGGAAGATCCGCGCGCCCCGCAGCCAGCCACGCTCCATGTCGTGATCGACGGACGTGTGCTCGACCATCGGCACGTAGTCGTTCTCGCCGTGACGGTGCATGAGCCTGAATGAGATGTCGTTCAGCATTCGCCGTCACTCCTCACGCGATCCGTAGGGGGCGCAGCGTACCAAGCAGCGCCTGCGGCAAGCAGGAGACGTCAGCGAGGACGGCCTGTAAGCCGAGTTCTGTTCCGCACCACCGAGGTGCTGCGGAGATGGCCATCCATCTCGGGCCGTCGGTTGCCCGACGGCTCATGCGGCCGACCCGAGGGCTGGGCAACGCGCCCTTCCGGCAAGCCGGTTGGTCGCCCTCCTATTTGGCCTTGCTCCAGGTAGAGCTTGCCCGTTTCACTCCGGCTTTCGCCGGCATCGTCACTGTGGCGCTGGTCCTCGCCTCTCGGCGGACGGGAGTTACCCGCTACCTTGCGCTGTGGAGCTCGGACTTTCCTCACGCCGCTCGGTTGCCCGATCGACGCGCGGCCATCCGGCCACCCTCGCTGACCGATCGATTCTACGGGAGACCAGCGTTCAGGCCCGAGGGCGTACGACGACGGACGCCGGCCCGCCTGCCATGACGCGATCGATGGCCTCGTTGCACATCGCGTCGGCAAGCGAGTTCTGGGCTCTGGGGACGTGGGCCGCGGTCCAGCCGTCGGGCAGGGTACGGAGCTGCTGGAGCGCCTCGGCCCACAGGGGGCGGAGCTTGGAATCCTTGACGCGCCAGCGGCCGGCGAGCTGTTCCACGATCAGCTTGGAGTCCAGCAGCAGTTCCAGGCGTCGCGCGCCAAGCTCCAGCCCGAGCGCGATTGCACGAACCACCGCGGTGTACTCGGCGACGTTGTTGGTCTGGACGCCGAGGTAGTCCGAGATCGAGGCGTCGGGGGTCGCCCGGTGGTCGCGCGCGTCGGGGCGGTCGAGGGACAGCAGGACGGCACCCGCGGACGCCGGCCCGGGGTTGCCCCGCGCCGCGCCGTCCGTCCGAACCACGAAGCCGACGGGGGTCCCTGCGGCGCCGGACGCCCCGGACGCCTCGGACCCGCGGGACGCTCCGGACCCGGGTGTCGACGCTTCTGTCGGGCGTGGTTGCCCAGGCGCGGGGTCGTGGTCGAGTTCGGGCTCGTCGTCGAAGCCGAGCGTCAGCGGTGGCTCACGCACGGCGGGGGCTCAGCCCTCCGACGGGGTCTCGTCGGCGGCGTCCGAGCGGCGGCGCGGCCGCTTGGGACGGGCCGTCGCCTTGGCCTTCGCGGCCCTGGTGACCGCGCGGGGCGACTTCGTGGCGACCTCGTCGCGCGCAGGTGTTGCGCCGGCCATGGGCTGCGCAGCCATCGTCTCCGACGTCGGAACGGGCTGCTCCGCAGCCGACGCCGCGGCAGCCACGGGGGCTTCGGAAGCGCCCAAGGGAACGTTCGGCAGCATCGGCAGCGGGTCGTACTTCGGGGCGTCGTCTCGACCGCGGAGCTTGCGCCACGCCCACATCACCGGGTCGTAGAACTCGTCCGCGACGCGCTCCTTGAGCGGGATGATCGCGTTGTCGGTGATCTTGATGTGCTCCGGGCAGACCTCGGTGCAGCACTTCGTGATGTTGCAGTAGCCCACCCCGCCGACGTCCTTCAGGTAGCGGCGTCGGTCGCCCTGGTCGATCGGGTGCATCTCGAGCCCGGCCGTCCGGACGAGGAACCGCGGGCCCATGAACGGCTTGTCCGTCTCGTGGTTCCGGAGGACGTGGCAGACGTCCTGGCACAGGAAGCACTCGATGCACTTCCGGTATTCCTGGACGCGCTCGATGTCCTGCTGTTGCCAGCGCCAGTCGCCCTGCGGGACGCCCTCAGGTGGGGTGAAACCCTGGATCGACTTGTTGACCTCGTAGTTCCAGGAGACATCCGTGACGAGGTCGCGGATCAGCGGGAACGTCCGCATCGGCTCGACGATGATCGGCTCGGCGAGATCGAAATCCGAGAGCCGCGTCTTGCACATCAGCTTGGGCTTGCCGTTGACCTCGCCGCCACACGAGCCGCACTTCGCGGCCTTGCAGTTCCAGCGGACCGCGAGGTCAGGGGCGCCGTTGCCCTGAATCCAGTGCAGGGCATCGAGGATGACCATCCCCTCCCCCACCGGGACGTCGAACTCGTCGTAGCGCGTCGGGCCGTCGCCCTCGCCGCGGAACACCCGCACGTGCGCGATCGAGGCGCCGTCTGGCAGCTCGGCCGAGGCGTCGATCGTGACGCCCGGCTGGGGGCCATCGGCGGGCCGGATGGCCGTGGCGTCGCCTTCTCGGACCAGCATGTCGGTCATGGTCGCATCAATGGGCCGACCCGAGCAGTGGTCGCAGTTCATCCGCCATCTCGGGAAGTGCCGTCGTCGTGACCTCCATCGAGCCGTCGCCGCGACGGCGAACCACGCCGTTGCGGTGCCCCCATTCCGCGTCGTCCGTCTGCGGATGGTCGAGGCGGCTGTGGGCACCGCGGCTCTCGGTCCGCTGCAGCGCGCTCCGCGCGATGGCCTCCGAGATGATCAGCAGGTTACGGACCTCGAAGACCAGGTTCCAGCCCGGGTTGAAGACCCGGCCACCTCGCACAGCGAGGCCGGGCAGGCGCCCGTTGAGCCGCGCGAGCTCCGCGATCGCCTGCTCGATGTCGGCCTCGATCCGGAAGATCCCGACACCGGCATCCATCACGCTCTGGAGGTCCCGCTGGAAGGCGTATGGGTCGTCGCCGCTCCCACGCTCCAGCGGTGCCGCGAGCTCCCGCTGCCCCTCGCGCACCTGGACCGGGTCGACGTACGGCTGGTCCTGTCTGGCCGCGGCGTAACCGGCCGCACCCGCGCCGGTCCGCGCGCCGAAGACCAGCAGGTCGGAGAGCGAGTTGCCGCCCAGGCGGTTCGCGCCGTGCATCCCGCCGGCGACCTCGCCGGCGGCGAACAGGCCCGGGACCGTCGCGGCGCCCGTCTCGGCTTCGACCCGAATGCCGCCCATCACGTAGTGGGTCGTCGGCCCGACCTCCATCGGCCCCTTGGTGATGTCGACGTCGGCGAGCTCCTTGAACTGGTCGTACATCGACGGGAGCTTGCGACGAACGTGGTCGGCCGGCAGGTAGCTGATGTCGAGGAAGACGCCGCCATGGGGCGAGCCGCGGCCCTCGCGGACCTCCGTGTAGATCGCCCGGGCGACGTTGTCGCGGGTCGAGAGCTCCGGCGGCCGGCGCGCGTCCACCACCCTGGCCTCGGACTGGGCGGTCACCCACTTGGTGGCCTCCTCGTCCGTCGCGGCGTACTCGCCCCGGCGGTCCTCGGGCAGGTAGTCCCACATGAACCGCTTCCCGTCCTTGTTCTTGAGGATCCCGCCCTCGCCCCGGACTGCCTCGGTCACGAGGAGCCCACGGACGCCGGGCGGCCAGACCATCCCGGTCGGGTGGAACTGGACGAACTCCATGTCGATGAGCTCGGCGCCCGCCTGGTAGGCCAGCGCGTGCCCGTCACCCGAGTACTCCCACGAGTTCGACGTGACGCTGTAGGCCTTGCCGATCCCGCCCGTTGCGAGGACCACGGCCTTCGCCGGGAAGACCACGGGCGCGCCGGTCGTCCGCCAGTACCCGAACGCGCCCACCACCCCGGAAGCACCGGTGATGAGGCGGGTGATCGTGCACTCCATGAAGACCTCGACGCCGGCAGCCACGGTCCGGTCCTGGAGCGTCCTGATCATCTCCAGCCCGGTCCGGTCGCCGACGTGGGCCAACCGGGGGTGCGTGTGGCCGCCGAACGGGCGCTGCAGGATCCGGCCGTCGCGGGTCCGGTCGAAGACCGCGCCCCAGGCCTCGAGCTCACGGACCCGATCCGGCGCCTCCTTCGCATGGAGCTCGGCCATGCGCGGGTTGTTGAGGAGCTTCCCGCCGACCATCGTGTCGCGGAAGTGGGTCTGCCACTTGTCCTCGGGGTCCACGTGGCCGAGGGCCGCCGCCACGCCACCCTCGGCCATGACGGTGTGGGCCTTGCCGAGGAGGGACTTGCACACGAGCCCGACCTTCGCACCCGCCGCCTGGGCCTCGATCGCCGCCCGGAGGCCGGCACCGCCGGCCCCGACGACGAGGACGTCGACGGGGTGCGTCTCGATCTGGTCGACCGCCTCCGAGGCCGCTGCCATCGCTAGAGCTTGATCGCTGGATCGACGAGGATTCCGGCCTGGAGGAGGCGCACGTAGACGTCCGCGAGCGTCACGGTGATCAGGCTCGACCACGCCCACCACATGTGGTTGCGATTGAAGTCGGTCAGCCGCTGCCAGAGCGTGTAGCGGACCCTCCGGGCCGCCGTGCAGGAGAAGCAATCGATGCGGCCGCCGACGAGGTGGCGCAGCGAATGGCACGAGAGCGAGTAGCCCGTCAGAAGCACGGTATTCAGGAGCAGCAGCAGACCGCCCAGGCCGATCTGCGGATGGGCCGTCCCCTGGAACGGCGTGTGGATCGGCGTCCCGCCGTCCCACGCACCGAAGGCCTGGATCACGTCGATCCAGAGGAAGAACAGCGGAATGAACGCCAGGTACAGCAGGTACCGGTGGAGGTTCTGCAGGACGAACGGGAGGGCGTTCTCGAGGGAGAACCCGGTCTTGCGGTGAACCGTCGGCTCCCCCACGGCGCAGCCGGGCGGGTCGGCGAAGTAGAAGCGGTAGTAGGCCTTCCGGTAGTAGTAGCAGGTGGCCCGGAAGCCGATCGGAATCCACAGGATCAGCAGCCCCGGACTGAGCCAGGTGGGCAGGTGGCCGTCAAGCAGGATCAACGGAGAGAAGAGCGGCGAGAGGTACGGCTCGGCGACCACGTACTGCGGCCCGAAGAGCGGCCCCCACAGCACGCCGCTGAACGTCAGGTAGCCGGCGCAGACCGTGAAGACGATGGCCTGGACGATCGGGTAGACGGCCCAGCTGTCCTTCCGCTGCGTCTTGCCGAAGCCCTGCTCGGCCGTGCCGCGAGGGCGCCGGAGCGCGCGGAGAACGGCGCCATGGACAGTCATTCGGCGCCCCCGACGATCGACGCTCGGCGAGCCACGCGGCGTTCGCTCACGCGGCCGCGCCGACCGTGACGCCGAGCTGCTCGATGATCGCGTCGCCGAACTCGCGGGTCCCGGTGGTGCCGCCGAGGTCCGAGGTGACGGTCTTGCCTTCCGCGATCACCGCTCGGACCGCGCTCTCGACGCGCTCCGCGACGTCGGCATAGCCGAGGTGCCGAAGCATCAGCGCGCCGGAGAGGATCAGCGCGGTGGGATTGGCCTTGTTCTGGCCGGCGTACTTCGGCGCCGAGCCGTGGACCGGCTCGAAGACCGCGCCGTCCTCGCCGATGTTCGCCCCCGGCGCGACGCCCAGCCCGCCCACCAGCCCGGCGGCGAGATCGGAGACGATGTCGCCGTACAGGTTCGGGAGCACGAGGACGTCGTACATGTCCGGCTTCTGGACCAGCTGCATGCACATGTTGTCGACGATCCGGTCCTCGAACTCGATCCGGCCCGCGTAGGCCGCGGCGACCGTGGTGCAGGCCTCGAGGAACAGGCCGTCGGACAGCTTCATGATGTTGGCCTTGTGCACGGCCGTGACCTTCTTGCGGCCGTTCGCGATCGCGTACTCGAAGGCGAAGCGGGCGATCCGCTCTGATGCCGCCCGGGTGATGATCTTGATCGACTCCGCCGCGTCCCGGCCGACCATGTGCTCGATCCCGGCGTAGAGGTCCTCGGTGTTCTCGCGGACGATCACGAGGTCGACGTCGTCGTAGCGACTCTGGACCCCGGGCATCGATCGCGCCGGGCGGAGGTTGGCGTACAGGTTGAGCGCCTGCCGGAGCCCGACGTTGACGCTCCGAAAGCCCGAGCCGACCGGCGTCGTGATCGGGCCCTTGAGCGCGACCTTGTTGCGCCGGATCGAGTCCAGGACCGTCTCGGGGAGCGGCGTCCCCTGGGTCGCGATCGTCGCCTCGCCCGCCTCCACGACCTCCCACTCGAAGGCCACGCCCGTGGCGTCGAGCACGCGACGGGTCGCCTCCGCCAGCTCCGGACCGATGCCGTCGCCGGGGATCAGGGTGACTCGGTGGGCCATGCCGCCATTCTAGGCGGGCACCTTTCGACTCCGCCGGGAGGCGAACGCGGTCCGTGGGTATCCTCGCCCGATGCGCATCGGCATGACGGTCCCGCTCGGCTACGGCGACCTCGAGGACGGTCGTGCTCCGACGTTCGCCCAGACGCTCGACTTCTCGACGCGGGCCGAGCGCGCGGGGCTCGATTCGATCTGGGTCTTCGACCACCTGATCTTCCGGTTCGAGGGCGAGCCAGACGAGGGCCTCAACGAGGCCTGGACGATGCTGTCGGCGCTGGCGCCGGTCGTGCCGCGCGTCGAGCTTGGCGCGCTCGTCATGTGCTCGTCGTTCCGGAACGCCGGCCTGATGGCCAAGATGGGCCAGACCCTCGACGACATCTCGGGCGGGCGCCTGATTCTCGGCCTCGGCTGCGGCTGGCACGAGCCCGAGTACGCGGCCTTCGGCTTTCCCTTCGACCACCTCGTCGGGAGGTTCGAGGAGGACCTCGAGGTCGTCAAGCGGCTCCTCGACGGCGAGCGGGTCGACTTCAAGGGTCGCTGGTCGCAGTACGTCGGTGCGCAGCTGCTCCCGCCGCCGGCACGCCGGCCACCGATCCTTGTCGCGGCCAAGGGTCAACGGATGCTGCGGCTGACCGCCCGCCACGCCGACGCCTGGAACACCGCGTGGTTCGGCGGGCTCGATGCGATTGCCCGCCAGCGGCTGGCCGACCTCGACGCGGCCTGTGACGACGTCGGCCGGCCGCGCCGGGAGATCCGGCGAACGATCGGCATCCGGCTCCATGAGCCTGGCCAGCGCGGCGACGATTCGAAGGGCACCGACGCCGACGCGGAGGGGCTCGCCGACGTCTTCGCCGAGCTCGACCAGGCCGGCTTCGACGACGCGATCATCTGGTCGCTCGCGAAGTCGCACGCGGCCATCGAGCGAATCGGCGAGGCCCGGCGGCTGCACCTGGCACGGGATCGAACGCCCGCCCGGTAGCGCGCGGCTACCATCGCCGTCCCGTGAAGATCCAGGAAGCCGACGCCAAGAAGCTCCTGCTCGCGCAGGGCCTGCCGGTGCCGCCGTGGGAGGTCGCCCGCTCCCCCACCGAGGCCCGCGCCGCGGCTTCGCGCCTCCTCCACGGTGCTGGCCACGCCACCCAGGTGGTGATCAAGGCCCAGGTCCTTGTGGGCGGCCGCGGGAAGGCCGGCGGGGTCAAGCTCGCCTCCTCGGACGACGAGGCCGAGCACGTGGCTGACGCCATCCTCGGGATGCAGATCAAGGGAATCACGGTCCGGAAGGTCCTCGTCGCGCCGGCCGCGGACATCGTCAAGGAGTACTACCTCGCCGCCGTCCTCGACCGCGCGGCACGAAAGATCCTCCTGATGGGCTCCGCCGAAGGCGGGGTCGAGATCGAGCAGGTTGCCGCCGAGCACCCGGAGGCGATCGTCCGGATCCATGCCGATCCCGTGCTCGGGCTGCGCGACTGGCAGGCCCGCGAGCTCGCGTTCCGGCTGGGGCTTGGCGCGCACCTGAAGGCCGCCGTCACCATCGCGAAGGGCCTGGTCCGGACGATGCAGGCATACGACGCGGATCTCGTCGAGATCAACCCACTGGCCGTCATCCGGGGCGGGCCCGGCGGCGCGGAGGAGCAGCTGGTCTGCCTCGACGCCAAGATCACGCTCGACGACTCGGCGCTGTTCCGGCACCCGGACCACGAGGCCCTCCGCGACCCCGACGAGGAGGCCCCCGCGGACGCGGAGGCGCGGCGCCACGACATCAGCTTCATCCACCTCGACGGCACGATCGGCTGCATGGTCAACGGCGCCGGCCTGGCGATGACGACGATGGACCTGGTGAAGCGCGCCGGCGGCGAGCCGGCCAACTTCCTCGACATCGGGGGCGGGGCCAAGGCCGAGCGGGTCGCGGCGGCGATGCGCCTGATCCTCGCCGAGCCCAAGGTCGAGGCGATCCTCGTGAACATCTTCGGCGGCATCACCCGCGGCGACGAGGTGGCCCAGGGACTCATCGATGCCCGCAAGGTCCAGACGCGCGACGTGCCGATGGTCGTCCGGATCGTCGGGACCAACGCCGAGGAGGCCGCCCGCCTGCTCGAGGAGGCCCATTTCGAGACGGCCGCGTCGCTGGACGAGGCCGCCGCGAAGGCCGTGGCCGCGGCCAAGGCCGCGCGGAGCCGCACGGGGGCCGGAGCGGCGTGAGCATTCTCGTCGGCAAGGAGACGCGCCTCGTCGTCCAGGGCATCACGGGCCGCGAGGGCGAGTTCCACGCCCGGTCGATGCAGGCCTACGGCACGGCGGTCGTCGCCGGCGTCACGCCCGGGAAGGGCGGCCAGTCGGCGCTCGATGGCACCGTCCCCGTGTTCAACACCGTCTCCGACTCCGTCCGCGAGACCGGCGCGAACACGTCGTGCATCTTCGTCCCGGCCGGCGGCGCGCCCGACGCGATCCTCGAGGCGGCCGCGGCGGGCATCTCGACCATCTTCTGCATCACCGAGGGCATCCCGGCGCTCGACATGGTTCCGGTCGTCGCGGCGGTCCAGGCGGCGGGCGCGCGCCTCATCGGCCCGAACTGCCCCGGCGCGACGTCGCCCGGGCAGGCGAAGGTCGGGATCATCCCCGGCTCGATCCATCGCGAGGGGTCCGTGGGGGTCGTCTCGCGCTCGGGGACGCTCACCTACGAGGCGGTCCAGGCGATGAGCGATGCGGGGATCGGGCAGTCGACCTGCGTCGGGATCGGGGGCGACCCGATCATCGGCTCCACGTTCCTCGACGTGCTCAAGCTGTTCGCTGCCGACGACGCGACGGGAGCAATCGTTCTCATCGGCGAGATCGGCGGCGCCGCGGAGGAGGAGGCGGCGGCGTGGGCCGCGGCGAATCTCGCCTCCGTGCCGAAGGCCGCCTTCATCGCCGGCCGGACCGCGCCGGAGGGGAAGCGGATGGGCCACGCCGGCGCGATCATCTCGGGCGGCGCCGGGACGGCCGCGTCGAAGGTGACGGCGCTGGAGGCGGCGGGCTTCCGCGTCGCCGGCTCCCCGACCGAGCTGCCGGCGCTGCTCCGCGAGGCCGGGTACCGCGACTGATGGCTCGCGTGCCGACCGCGTCGCGCTGATGGACCCCTCGGACGTCCGCTACCTGTTCGCCTACGACCGCTGGGCGACCGAGAAGGTCCTGCGCCAGCTCGACGGCCTCGGGCCCGAGCTCTGGGGCGCGACCGGCGTCGTCGGCGAGCGCGGGCTCGGCTCGATCCTCGTGCACATGCTCGGCGCACACCAGCGCTGGCGCCTGTCGTTCGAGGGCAGCGAGGAGTCGCCCGAGCCGGAGGACGAGCCGCTCCCCTCTCCGGCCGAGCTCGTGGCGAGATGGAATGCCGAGCTCGAGGTGACCGAGGCCTTCCTCGACGAGGTGACGCCGGGCTTCATCGCGTACGTGCGCGAGGGCATCACGGTGGCGGTGATGCTCCAGCATCTCGCCAACCACGGGACCCAGCACCGGAGCGAGGCGGCGCTCCTCCTCACCCAGTCGGGCCGGTCGCCGGGCGACCTCGACCTCATCTTCTTCGCCGAGGACGTGGCCGCCGGCAAGCTCCCGGACCCGCTGGCGGGGGTGAGCGCCTGATGGGCCTCGTGATGGACCTCATCGCCGGTCGGCAGAAGGAGATCCTGCTCGTCATCGCGACGGACGATCTCGCCGCCTTCGGCGATCGGGACAGGTTCGCCGCGCACCTGACGTTCGGTGGGATCGTCGACCCGACGTGGCTCGACTTGTTCAGCCAGGCGGCCCGGACGGTCACGGGCCGCGACGACCCGATGGACTTCCTCGAGGCCCGGAGCGAGCTCGAAGGGCCGGCCGATCCCGGAGGCCGCACCGTCGAGCGCGTCGATGCCGGTTGGATCACGGCGATCGCGATGCTCGACGACCGCGACCTCGATGCCGTCACCGGGGCGTGGATCGACCTCCTCGAGGACGAGATCGGCGACCTGCCGCGCGAGGAGAAGCCCTCGATCCGCAAGTTCGCCCACGAGATCGTCGAGTTCGCCCGCGGCGCGGACCGCGCGCCGGCCGTGATCCTCGCCTGGTCCCTTTGACCGCGGTCGCCGGTCGCGCTCAGGCCCTATAGCCGAGGCTGGTCCACGCTGGACCGCCGGGCGCCTCGATCAGCTCCACGAGCACGCCGTGGCAGCTTCGCGGATGGAGGAACGCCACCGGGCCTTCGGCGCCCTTGCGCGGCGCCGAGTCGATCAGCTCCACGCCGTCGATGCCGAGGCGCGTGAGCTCCTGGGCGAGATCGTCGACCTCGAAGCAGACGTGATGGAAGCCCTCGCCCTTGCTGGCGAGGAAGCGCGCCACGCCGGTCGTGTCGTCCGTCGGCTCGACCAGCTCGATCTTGGACTCGCCGATCCCGAGGAACGCGATCCGGACCCGGTCCTGCGGGATGTCCATGATCGTCTCGAGGGGCAGCCGAAGGAGATCGCGGTAGAGGCCCAGCGCCGCGTCGATGGACTGCACCACGACGGCCACGTGATGGACCCGGCCGGGCGGCTTGAACCGGAGCGGTGGCCGCTCGGGTCGCGAAGGTCGAGCCATGTCGCCCCCTTCAGACCGTGATGAGCTCGCGATGGACGCCCCACGCCGTTCGGAGCGAGTTCGCGATCTCGCCGACCGTGGCGTAGGCCTTGACCGCCTCGATGATCGGTGGCAGGAGGTTGTCCGTCCCGCGCGCGGCATCGTCGAGCCGGCGCATCGCCGCCTCCCACGCCGCGGAATCGCGCTCGGCGCGGACACGCCGCACGCCCGCGACCTGGCGCCGCTCCGCCTCCGGATCGATGCGCTGGATCTTCGGCGGCGAGCCCGGGTCCTCGTCGCGGAAGCGGTTCACGCCCACGACCACCTGGTCGCCGTCGTCGATCGCTTGCTGGACCCGGTAGGCCGACTCCTGGATCGAACGCTGCTGGAAGCCCGCTTCGAGCGCCCGCATCGTCCCGCCCATCGCGTCGATCTCGTCGAGGTAGCCCTGCGCCGCCCGCTCCAGCTCGGAGGTGAGGCTCTCCACGAAGTACGAGCCGCCCAGCGGATCGGGGGTCTCCGCGACGCCCGCCTCGTAGGCGAGGATCTGCTGGGTCCTGAGGGCGAGGCGCACGCTCTCCTCTGTCGGCAGAGCGAGGGCCTCGTCGCGCGAGTTCGTGTGGAGGCTCTGGGCGCCGCCGAGGATCGCCGAGAGCGCCTGGATCGTCGTGCGCACGACGTTGTTGTCGACCGACTGTGCGGTGAGCGACGAGCCAGCTGTCTGGACATGGAACCGGCAGGCCATCGAACGGGCGTTCGACGACCCGAACCGCTCCTGCACGATCCGCGACCACATGCGCCGTGCTGCCCGGAACTTCGCGACCTCCTCGAACAGCTCCGACCACGCGGCGAAGAAGAAGCTGAGGCGCGGGGCGAACTCGTCGATCGCCATCCCCCGGGCCAGGGCCGCCTCGACGTAGGCGATCGCGTCGGCCAGGGTGAACGCCAGCTCCTGGGCCGCCGTCGCGCCGGCCTCGCGCATGTGGTAGCCCGAGATCGAGATCGTGTTCCACTTCGGGAGCTCCCGGGCCCCGAACTCGAAGACGTCGGTGACCAGGCGCATCGACGGCCCGGGCGGGTAGATCCAGGTGCCGCGGGCGATGTACTCCTTCAGGATGTCGTTCTGGACGGTGCCTGACACCTTGCCCCGCTCCACGCCCTGTCGCTCGGCCGCCGCCACGTACAGCGCCACGAGGGTCGCCGCGGTGGCGTTGATCGTCATCGAGGTCGAGACCTCGCCGAGCGGGATGCCGTCGACCAGCGTCTCCATGTCGGCGAGGCTCGAGATCGGGACGCCGACGCGCCCGACCTCCCCCTCCGCCTCCGGGGCGTCCGAGTCGTAGCCCATCTGCGTCGGCAGGTCGAAGGCGACCGAGAGGCCGGTCTGGCCCTGTCCGAGCAGGTAGCGGAAGCGGGCGTTCGTCTCCTCGGCGGTCGAGAAGCCGGCGTACTGGCGCATCGTCCAGAAGCGGCTCCGGTACATCGTGGGCTGGACGCCGCGGGTGAACGGCGGCTCGCCGGGGCGTCCGAGATCGCGATCCTCGTCGAGGTCGGCGATGTCCGCGGGCGTGTAGAGGTCCCCGATCTCGATCCCGGAGCTGGTCTCGAAGCGCTCGCGCCGCTCCGGCGCGGCATCGGCCGCCTTCCTGCGCGTGGTTTCGCGCCAGCGCTCGCGGCCGTCGTCGGTCATTCGATCACCACGAGGAGGTCGCCGACCTCGATCGTCGAGCGCTCTCCCACCGTCACTCGCTCGACGGTCCCCGCCCGCGGCGCCTTGAGCTCGTTCTGCATCTTCATCGCCTCGACCACGAGGAGCTGCTGGCCCGCCGTCACGGCGTCCCCGGGCGCGACCGCGATCGACACCACCACGCCCGGGATGATGGCATGCACCTCCACGGGGCCGCTGTGCCCCGCGTCGCCCCGGTCCCGCCGGGCTCGCTCGCGGAGCGCGGCTCGCTGCTCCGGCTCGACCTCGACCTCGAAGCGCCAGCCATCGACGACGACCTCGACTCGGCGACCGGCCGCTGCCGGCCCGCCTCGTTCTAGGGGGAGGAAGAGGACGTGGTGCCGTGCCGGTTCCCCGGCGAGCGTGAGCGTGGCCCGGCGGTCCCCGGCACGCTGGAGGTTCGCCGCTTCATGACCGGCCTGGGCGCCGGCTCCCTTCTCGGCTTCGTCGCCGGCCCCGACGACGAGCGCTGGGATCGTGCCGTCATGCGCGCCGCGGAGCGTTGCTCGGAGGCTCATCGCGGCCACCGGTCGACGGCGGCTTCGAGGCCCTCGCGGTGCCACGTGCCGTCCCGCTGAGCGGCCCTTCCGCCGCCCGGCGCGCCGATCGGCGCCTCCCGCGGACCCTCGAGCCCGGCCAGGCCGGCCGCGAGCTGGGCGAGGCGCGCCGCGGCCGCGAGCTCCCCTGCCCCGTCCCAATGGGCCGCGACCCAGCCGGTCGAGAGATCGGCGGAGCGGAACGACGGGTCTCCTGCCACGAACCGGTGGAACGGCAGCGTCGTCTGGATCCCGCCGATCTCGACCTCGTCCAGGGCCCGCCGGAGGCGATCGATCGCCGCTGGTCGGTCGCCGGCGTGGACCATCAGCTTGGCGATCAGGTTGTCGTAGTCCGGCGGGACGCGGTCGCCCGACTCGATCGCCGTGTCGACCCGCACCCCAGGGCCAGCGGGCATCACCCAGTGGGTCACGCGCCCGGGTGTTGGCGCGAAGTCCCGGCCCGGCTCCTCTGCCGAGATCCGGACCTCGATGGCATGCGAAGCCGGGTCCGAGGCCTCGCTCGCAGCCCGCAGGGCGGCCTCTGAGAGCGGCCGGCCGGCGGCCAGGAAGAGCTGCTCCCGAACGATGTCGAGGCCCGAGACGAGCTCCGTCACGCCGTGCTCGACCTGGAGGCGGGTGTTGACCTCGAGGAAGAAGAAGTGGCCGTCGGGCGCCCGGAGGAACTCTGCAGTGGCGGCATTGCGGAGGCCCGCCGCCGTGGCGACGCGGACCGCCAGGTCGTGCAGGTGCGACCCGCTCGTCACGGGTCAGCCCGGGGGCGGGTGCCTCCTCGACGAGCTTCTGGTGGCGCCGCTGGAGGGAGCAGTCGCGCTCCCCGATCGCGACGACGCGGCCATCGTTGTCGCCCAGGAGCTGGACCTCGATGTGTCGGGCGGGGGCGATCTCTCGCTCGAGGTAGACGGATCCATCCCCGAACGCGGAGGCTGCCTCATGGGAGCCGGAGGCCAGCGCGGCGGGAAGGTCGGTCGCGGTCTCCACGCGTCGCATCCCGCGTCCTCCCCCGCCTGCCGCCGCCTTGACCAGCAGCGGGAAGCCGATCTCCTGGGCTTCGGCGAGGATGGCGTCGACCTGGTCCGGGCGATCGACCGGTGCCGGCTCCAGCGTCCCCGGCACCGCATCCACGCCGACGGCTCGGGCCGTGCGGCGGGCGTGGAGCTTGTCGCCGAGGGCGTCGATCACGGTCGCCGGCGGACCTACGAACGCCAGCCCCGCGGTCTCCACGGCCGCGGCGAACGCCGCTCGCTCCGCGAGAAAGCCATAGCCCGGGTGGACGGCCTCCGACCCGGTCGCCACCGCCGCCTCGACGATGGCATCGATCCGCAGGTAGCTCTCGGACGGCGGCGGAGGCCCGAGACGGACGGAGGCGTCGGCCAGGCGGACGTGCGCTGCCTGGGCGTCCGCGTCGCTGTAGACGGCGACGGTCTCGATGCCGAGCTCTCGACAGGCCCGGATGATGCGGACGGCGATCTCGCCCCGGTTGGCAACGAGGAGCCGACGGAAGGGCGGCGCGTCGCTGTCTTTGCGCAAAGACGGGCGATCGACACCGGGGCGGGGTCGGGCCTCAGAGCGGGATGTTGCCATGCTTCTTTCGCGGGTTCGTATCGCGCTTCGTCTCCAGCATCTGGAATGCCTGGATGACACGCGGCCGGGTCTCGGACGGACGGATGACGTCGTCGACGTAGCCGCGCCCCGCCGCGATGTAGGGGTTCGCGAACTCTGCCTCGTACGCCGCGACGAGGCTGCGCCGCTCTGCCGCCGGATCGTCGGCTGCTTCGAGCTCGTCCTTGTGGATGATGTTGACGGCGCCCTCTGCGCCCATGACGGCGATCTCGGCGGACGGCCAGGCGAAGTTGATGTCGCCCCGGATGTGCTTGCTGCTCATCACGTCATACGCGCCGCCGTAGGCCTTTCGAGTGATGACGGTCACCTTCGGGACCGTTGCCTCGCAGTAGGCGTACAGCAGCTTCGCGCCGTGCTTGATGATCCCGCCGTGCTCCTGCCCGACGCCGGGGAGGAAGCCCGGCACGTCGACAAGCGTCAGCAGCGGAACGTTGAAGCAGTCACACGTCCGGACGAATCGGGCGGCCTTGATGGACGCATCGATGTCCAGCGCGCCGGCGAGCACGGCCGGTTGCTGCGCGACGATGCCAACGCTGCGGCCCGCGAGCCGGGCAAAGCCGACGATGATGTTCGCCGCCCAGCCTGGCTGGATCTCGAGGAAGCTGCCGGTGTCGACGACGCGCGAGATGACGTCGTGCATGTCGTAGGGCCGGTTGGCGTCGTCCGGGACGATGGCGTCAAGCGCTGGCTCTGTCCGGTTGGCCGGATCGGCGCTGGCCACGACGGCCGGGACCTCGAGGTTGTTCTGGGGCAGCTGCGCGAGCAAGCGTCGCGCAGACTCGAGGGCCTCGCCCTCGTCGTGTGCGGCCAGGTGGGCGACGCCGCTTTTCGTGGTGTGCACCCGCGCGCCGCCGAGCGCCTCGCTGTCGACGACTTCGTGGGTCACGGCCTTCACGACGTTCGGTCCGGTGACGAACATGTAGCTCGTGCCCTCGACCATGATGGTGAAGTCGGTCATCGCGGGTGAGTACACCGCTCCCCCGGCGCAGGGACCGAGGACCACCGAGATCTGCGGGATGACCCCGGACGCGAGGACGTTGCGGAGGAAGATGTCGGCGTAGCCCCCGAGCGAGGCAACGCCCTCCTGGATTCGCGCGCCGCCTGAATCGTTGAGCCCAACGACGGGCGCTCCGACCTTCATCGCGAGGTCCATGACCTTGCAGACCTTTTCCGCATAGGCCTCTGACAGCGAGCCACCGAAGACCGTGAAGTCCTGGCTGAAGACGAAGACGAGCCGACCGTCGATCGTCCCGTGGCCCGTGACCACGCCGTCGCCCAGGAATTGCTCGCTGTTGCCATCGAAGGCGTTGGTTCGCGGCGTCACGAAGGCGTCGAGCTCGACAAAGGACTCGGGGTCGAGCAGCAGGTCGAGACGCTCGCGCGCCGTCAGCTTGCCCATCGCGTGCTGTCGCTCGATTCGTGCAACGCCACCGCCGCGCTTCGACTCGGCCCGCAGCTCCTCGAGGCGACTGAGGCGTTCGTCGTTCGTCGGCACGGCAGGCTCCTTGGCGGAAACGCGGGACGGGGCGGTGCGATCGATGCCGAGTTGCGCAACGTGTCTTTGCGCAGAGACGCCCATGCGATCGCCTCCGGCATTCTAGATGCGCGCCTCCGGACAGCTTTCCATCCCCCGCGCGACACCTTTCAGGCATCGTGCGGCCTCGCGATCGTCGCGAGATGTGTCGCCGACTAATCCACACTTCGGTGCACAACTCGGTCATCCTGTGGATAAGTCAAGGGCGCCGGGCGGCCCTCGCTGCGCTACGATCGACGCGGTGACGGGGCCTGCGCCACGGCCGGAATGTCGCCGTCGGAAGCGCCCCCAGGAGCGCCATCGCGAGGGAACGAGGTGAAGCCCCGGTGACGAATGTGATCGCGGTTGCCAATCAGAAGGGCGGGGTCGGCAAGACCACGACGGCCATCAACCTGGCAGGTGCCCTTGCCGAGGACGGCCTGCGCATCCTGTGCATCGACATGGACCCGCAAGCGAACCTCACGGCGGGTCTCGGCATCAACCTCAATACCGTCGAGGTGTCGATGGCCGATGTGCTTGTCGGGCGCGCGACGATCGACGAGATCATCCGCGGCACGGAGACAGAAGGCATCGACTGCGCTCCTGCACACATCGACCTGGCTGCCACCGAGGGCGAGCTGTTCACGATGCTCGGCCGCGAGTCGCTCCTCCGTGATGCGCTCGACAACAAGCTGCGCAAACGCTACGACTACGCGCTCATCGACTGCCCTCCGAACCTGGGCCTCCTCACGGTCAACGGCCTCGTGGCCGCGGATGGCGTGATCATCCCGGTCCAGACGCAGTACTACGCGATGAAGGGCCTGACCAACCTGGTCAAGGTCATCAACACGATCCGCCTCAAGCTGAATCGCCGCCTCAAGATCCTCGGACTGCTCCCCACGTTCTTCGACGGTCGCACGAACCTCGCGAAGGACATGCTCGACGAGCTACGGGTCGTCGGGGACCACCACGTGTTCAACGCGATCATCCGGAACACGGTGAAGCTCGGAGAGGCGCCCCTCGTCGGACGGCCGATCACGACCTACGCCACGAACACGGACGCGGCTCGAACATACCGCGAGCTCGCGCGGGAGGTTGTCGAACTTGGCCAGAACTGATTTCCGGGCGGCCGCTGCACGGCGGCTCTCAGAGGAGCGCGAGCTCTCCCCTGCCATCGTCAGCCTCCTGTCGAACGACCGCCACGGTCGTTCTCGTGGTGGCGTCCGCAACATCGACGTCGATCGCATTCAGCCCAACCCCGAGCAGCCGCGCGTCGTCTTCGACGAGGTGACCATCCAGGAGCTCGCCGCGTCGATCCGCGAGCACGGTGTGCTGCAGCCGATCCTCGTTCGCCCGTTGGAGGATGGCGAGTTCCAGCTGATCGCCGGAGAGCGCCGCTGGCGCGCATCGAAGGCCGCCGGCATGGGCACGATCCCCGCGCTCGTCGAAGAGATCGATGACGACACGGCGCTCGAGATCTCGATCATCGAGAACCTGCAGCGCGAGGATCTCACGCCGCTCGACGAAGCGGCGATGTACGACCGCATGGTTCGCGAGCATGGCTACTCTGTTCGGCGTCTCGCACAGAAGCTGGGCAAGGACAAGGGCTACCTCGAGAATCGGATGCGGCTCGCCGACGCTCCGGAAGAGGTCCGCGAGCTGGTGTCCTTGCGCAAAGACACCCTGTCCCACGCCTACGAGCTGATGAAGGTCGAGGACCCGAAGAAGCGCAGGAAGCTCGCGACGCAGGTGGCCAATGGCGAGCTGACGCTCATCAAGCTGCGAGACAAGATCGAGGGCCGGCCCGCTCGCTCGGCGCCTGCCGCGCCGATCGAGGGAGATCCGACCGACCAACCAGTGGACGAGATCTCCGACGACGCCGACGCGGCCTGGACCGGGCGCCAGCAGAACGTCGTCGCCAACATGGGCGACGACTCGCTCGTCGCCGCGAAGCAGCAGCTCACCGACGCCGTCGAAACGCTCATGGACATCCTTCGTGCCCCGGACGTCGTCGGCGGGATTGCCTCGGTGGACCGGGCGAACCTTGCGAAGTACCTGACGATCGCCAAGCTCCGGCTCGAGAACGCGATCGCTGTCGTCCGGAGCGAGGGCAACTAGCCGCCACCCGCGGGGTCGAGACCGACCCACCCACCCAGGAAATCCAAGCGCCTCGGAAACCAAGAGCCCCGCCGGTCGCCCGGCGGGGCTCTCTTCGTGCCCAGGTGAACCGAGGACCTACTCCTCGTGCTTCGACTTGCCCTTCCCGAGGCCGTTGCCCTTGCCCTTTCCCTGGCCCTTGCCCGTCGCCTTGGCCGCTGCAGGATCCTTGCCCTTGCCGGCATGGGCCCAGCTCGAGACGAACGCGCCGTGGTTCTTGAACCCCTCGGGCCACGACGCCTGGTGCGCCGCCCAGCAGGCAATCGAGCCGTGGTCCATGGCCGCGAGCTCTTCTTCGGTGAGCGCCGTCGGGTCGGTGGCGCAGTGGTCACCGCCCGCTCCTTCGTCGCCCTGCTCCGCCTCCTCCCCGGTCTCCCCCGTCTCCCCGGTCTCCCCCGTCTCCCCCGCCTCTCCCTTCTCTCCGCGATTCCTCGTCCTCGCCGAGCGTCTGGTTCCCACTGGCGACGGGAACCGTCTTGCCAGCGTGCGAGGCGGCGTTCGCGAGGCCCGAGGTTGCGGCCGGCGGCATGGCCCCGAGGGCGAGGCCGGCCGACAGGGCGATCCCGAGCAGGGCGACGAACAGGCTTCGGATGTGGCGGATGCGGCAATTCACGGGTTTGGGCTCCCCAGAGGATGGGCGTTGTAACGGGTCATAACGGTCGGTGCCCGGGATCGTTAGGGCCTCCTGGGGCACCCAGTACCTTCGTCCGTTGCACGGCCGACCCAAGGGGCCAACCAGCAGCGGCGAGGCCGGCGGATCACCCTCCCCCACTCGGTGCGGCCGCTCCTGCGAGCCAGCCGACGCCGATCGCCGCGACGCCCATCGCCTCGAGCTCCCAGCCCCGCTCCCGGATCGCCGGCCGCGCCGCCAGCAGCGCGAGCGCGCCGAGGCCCAGCGCCGCGAGACCGACGGCAACGCCCCAGCTTCGAAGCACCCGCAGGACATCGAGGGGGACCAGCGCCGACTCGGCCCCGTTGGACCCGCCTCCAACCGGGACGGCAGGCGCGACGAGCACCGCGAACAGGGCAACGGCCCCGAGGGCGGCCGCATGAATCGCCCAGGCCCGCCCAGGCCCGAGCGCGACTGCGGCGCCCGCCCGCTCCGCTCGGGCGTCCCGCTCGAGGTCGACGAGCCCGTTCGCGAGGGCGAGCGCGGCGCCGGCGCCGACCCCGGCCGGCACGAGGGCAAGCAGCCCCGGCGGCACCGAGCCGGTCGCGCCGAGCCAGGCGTGGATCGGGACGACCGGCAGCGCAAGCGCCAGCGGCAGCCACGACCACGAGGTCCGCGAGAGGCGCAGGTCGTATACGAAGCCGAGGCCCAGGGCCACGGCGCCCGCCACCAGCGTCGGCAGCCCCGACACCAGTGACAACGCGAGGCCCACGACCCCACCGCCCACGGCCAGAGCCAGCGCGGCACCCGGCGACGCCAGCCCCGCGGGGATCGGCTTGCCTGGCTTCTCCGTGGCGTCCGTCGCCCAGTCGACCCGGTCGTTCAGTGCGCCGATTGCCACCTGGATGGCCAGCATCGAGAGCCCGAGGCGGGCCGCGACGGGCACCGCCGCGCCTGCGAGCGCTGCGAACGCAAACGTCGCCGACGCAACGAGGATCGAGGGAAATGGATGGCCGAGGCGAAAGAACCCGACGAGGCGCTGGAGCCGGCCCGGCTCAGACGTATACGAGCTCGTCGAAGTTGGACACGAGGTACTCGATCAGGCGCCCGCGGCTGTCAGCCACGAGCGCTCGAACGCCTGGCACGAGCGTCCAGAGGCTGACGGTCGGCACGATGAGCCGGCCGGTGGCGTCCCGCCCCAGCGTCCGAGGTGCCCCTCCGCCGAAAGCGAACGCCCGTTCGAATTCGGCTTCGCTGAGGCGCACCGCCGAGCGGAAGTCGTTGACGACCTTGACGATCCCGCGGCGCTTCACGACGTCGCGCATGAGCTCCGAGACCCAGCGGTCGATCTGGTCGTCGGGCTGGTCGGCGAGCCGCTCGCGGTACTCCTTCGGATTGGCCGACAGGCCGGTCCCGCTCATCGGTGGCGAGTATGCCAGAGCCGCCTTGGCGGCCGTCGGGCCCGCGGATCGGCTACGGCGCCGAACCCGCGGTCGGCTCGGGCGTCGCCATCTCCGCGGCCATCACCGCCGGGCGAGCCGGTGGGATCGGCACGTCGGCCGGTTCCGGGCCACGGAGGTGCGTCGCGGCCTCGCGCCCACCCTCGCCCCAATCGTTGAAGAGGTCGGTCAGCCACCGCTCGAACCGGCTGCCAGGTCGAGGGAGGTCCCGATCGCCGTCGACCATCGCGCGGATCGCGTGCCACGCGATCGCTGAATAGCGCTCGATGTTGTACTTCGATGGCCGCCCCTCGACCGGGATCCGCTCCCCCATCCGGACCTGCACGCGGCTCCGGAAGAACGCCGCCGAGATCCCCGTGATCGCGACGGGGACGATCGGGACGCCGGCCCGCAGCGCGAGGTACGCCGCGCCGTCCTCGAACGGCAGAAGATCGCCCTCGTGCACGTGAATGCTCCCCTCGGGCGCGATCGCCAGAGAGCCGCCGGAGTCGAAGACGGCCTGGACGTACCGGACCGAGGTGATGAGGTCGTCCTTGCGCGGGCTGAACGGGACCGGAACCCCGGTCCACCACATGAATCGATTTCGCTTGCCCGTTCGGAGGTTCTCCTGCTTCGGCCCGTAGAAGTAGATCCGGGGGTGGGTCGGAAAGGTTGCGAGGATCAGGAGCGGGTCCATCCAGCTCAGGTGGTTGAAGGCGTAGACGCACGGCTCGTCGAGGAATCGCTCCGGGTGCACGACCGTGACCCGGAACCAGCCCTTGATCAGGAGCTTGGAGACCGTCCGCGAGAACAGGTTCCGGAACCAGCGCTGGAAGACGCCCAGGTCCCCTCGCGGCAGCAACCGTTCGGCCGCCGCCCGGTCGGTGTGGTGTCGGGGGCCGCGTGCGGGGCCGGCGGGCGTGCCGGGCCTCAGTGGCTCGGGACGCGTCGCGTCCGGCGCCACCAGCGGCTCGCTTGCGCCGATCGCCTGGCCGATCGTCTGGCTCATCCCCTCCACTCCGGGCGCGAGACTACACCACCGGTCTGGGGCTCGCGGTCGAAACACAACATCGCAACGGGCCAGCCTCTCCCGACCGTTCCCGCCATCGCCGTCTATCGTGGACCGCGGCAGCCGCGTTGCGGCTGAGCGGAGGAACGATGCGCGTCGACCGGCGGCTCCTCGGCTGGGGCCTGTTCTTCATCCTCGTCGGAGCGATCCCGCTCGCGACGCGCGCCGGCTACCTCGACCCGGAGCTCGTCGGGCGGTGGCCGACCCTGTGGCCGCTGCTGCTGATCGGGTGGGGCATCGGGCTGCTCCTTCGCGGCTCACCGATCGACTGGATCGGCGGCGCCATCGCCACGGTCGTGTTCGGGATCATGGGCGGCGGCCTGCTCGCCGCGGGCTTCGCCGGCGCGCCCATCTCGACCGGCTGCGGCGGCGAGGCACCCGGGACCGCGTTTGCGACCCAGTCCGGGTCGTTCGCCGGCACGGGCCGGCTCAACGTCGAACTGAGCTGCGGCAGCCTGACGATGCGCCCGACGCCAGGGTCGAGCTGGTCGGTCTCGGGAACCGAGTCGGACGGGGAGGCGCCACGGATCGACGTCGACGGCTCGAGCGTGTCGATCGACGCTGGTGACCGCGGCTCGTTCTTCGGGCGCACCGGCCGGACCGACTGGACCGTCGGGGTCCCGACCGACGCACAGGTCGGCCTCGGGATCACGGTCAACGCCGGGGAAAACGCCATCGAGCTCAGCGGCGCGAACCTCGGCTCGGTCACGCTGACCGTCAATGCCGGCTCTGCCAATGTGCTGCTCGCGGGCGCGACGGCCCTTGGCGACGTCAACGTCACGGTCAACCTGGGCAGCGCCGTCGTGGCCCTCCCGCCCGGCGGGCGGTCCGCGAACATGTCGCTGAACGCCGGCAGCCTCACCGTCTGCCTGGCGCCGGGAGCGCCGGTGCGCGTGGGCTGGAACGGCGCCGCCGGGTCGAACGACCTCGATGCGGCAGGCCTCACCAAGGTCGATTCGAACACCTGGGAGAGCCCCGGGCTGAACAGCGCCGCACCGTATCTCGACCTGCAGGTCAGCGCGAATGCGGCCTCCTTCCGCCTCGACCTGGACGGCACCTGCGATGCGTGACCGGCTCTACCGCTCGCGTGGCGACCGGATGCTCCTCGGCGTGGCCGGCGGCATGGCCCGGTACCTCGACATCGATCCCTCGGTCGTCCGGATCGTGTGGGCGCTGCTCGTGATCGCCGGCGGCGCGGGCATCCTCCTCTACATCGTCGCGGCGATCGTGATCCCCGAGGAGCCGACCGGGTGGACGGCCTCGAACGCCTCCGGCGGTCAGGCCAGCACCGGGCCCGCCTCGGCTGCCGCTGCGGCAACCCCACCCGGCAGCGGCGCGGCGGCGTCGGGGACGACCGGGCCCTCCTGGGGCTACCGCGCGGGCGTGGATCGCCGCGAGCGCGGCGGCGGGGCCGTCCTCCTCGGCCTCCTCCTGGTCGTCCTCGGCGGCTGGTTCCTGCTGCAGCGGTTCCTGCCCCGGATCGACGGCGACCTCATCTGGCCGGTCGTCCTGCTGCTGCTCGGCGGGGCCCTGGTGGTGGGCTCGCTCCGCCGCTGA
Source organism: uncultured Chloroflexia bacterium (assembly GCA_963722105.1). Taxonomy (GTDB): domain Bacteria; phylum Chloroflexota; class Limnocylindria; order Limnocylindrales; family CSP1-4; genus UBA5189. The sequence goes on from CAVRKQ010000004.1 coordinate 66,166, forward strand.
GATCGGCGCTTCAGCGTTCCGGACGTAGACTGGGGCTGTCCCCATAGAACTCCCAGGAGCCTTGCGCATGTTCTCCTTCGGCCGCCCCGACAAGATTCCCTCCCCCGCCGATGCCCTCCCGGGCCGCGACGCGCCAATCCTCGATCCCGGACCGCACACCGTCCTCGGAACCCCGATCGCTGGCCCATATCCCGATGGCTTCCAGATCGCCGAGTTCGCGCTCGGCTGCTTCTGGGGCGACGAGAAGACGTTCTGGCAGCAGCCCGGCGTCTGGACGACGGCCGTCGGGTACCAGGGCGGCTCCACACCGAACCCGACGTACAAGGAGGCCTGCACCGGCAAGACCGGGCACGCCGAAGCGGTTCGCGTCGTCTTCGACCCGTCGAAGACGTCGTACGAGAAGCTCCTGAAGGTCTTCTGGGAGAGCCACGACCCGACGCAGGTGATGCGCCAGGGCAATGACGTCGGCACGCAGTACCGCTCCGCGATCTTCGTGCACGACGAGGCGCAGCGCCGGGCCGCCGAGGCCTCGAAGGCGATGTACCAGGAGATGCTCAGCGCGGCCGGCTACGGGACGATCGCGACCGAGATCACCGGGCCGCCCGCTCCCGAGTTTTACTTCGCCGAGGACTACCACCAGCAGTACCTCGACAAGATCCCCAACGGCTATTGCCCAGAATCACGCCACGGGCGTCCGCCTGCCCGACGGGTTCGAGGTGACGCCGCTGCAGTACGTGGAATGACGGAGAGCCGGGCCGCGCGCGTTCGTCGGCCATCAGATCGACCCAGGAGATTCGAATGCGTGACCAAGATTCGATCTCGGCCGTTCGTGACCGCGTCGAGCTCTGGAATCAGCAGATGGATGCTTGCCTGATCCGCGGCGATCTTCAGGGATATGCGGCCTTCTATTCGGACGACGCGACGATCATCGGGTACGACAAACGGAAGGTCCAGGGCCGCGAGGCCGTGGATCGAATTCTGTTTCGAGATGACCGGCATCAAGGAAGCGAAAGCTGTGGTCCTGGAGGTCGGGATGAGTGGGGATCTCATCTACCAGGTGGCAACATCCTTTGCCCGTTGGGAAAGGAACGGGCAGGAGGGAACCTACCTTTGCGATTGCATGTATGTCTGGCGCAGGGACGCCAACGGAACCTACCGCATCTTCCTGGATGCATATAACTAGGTGGCAGGCCCAGCCGGCGCAGCGAGCGGCGACGCGAGACTCGAGCTCTGCAGGAACCACGCCGATCGGAGCGCCAGCGCGCCGAACAGGGCGAGCGCGATGAGCCCTCCGATACCGGCGGCCGTGAACCCGATTCCGAGGAACAGCGCGATGCAGAACGCAGCGAGACGATTCTCGCGGGCTCGCGCGAAGGCGTACGCGAACGGGACGAGCAGCATCGTCGCGACCAGGATCCCGTAGGCGTACCAGACGCTGACGCCGGCAACGCCGAACCCCGACGACCAGATTGGCGATCCCGTGACCACGGCGGTCGCCCCGATCGCGAGCCCCACGAAGCGCACCAGCCGCCCCGCGGCGAGCCGGCTCACCAGGACGATGCTGGGCGCGAAGAGCAGCCACGCCACGCTGTAGGCGAGAACTGCCGGCAAGCCGGCGGACGTCGCCGCCTCGGCCGGCACGGCAGGCGCCGCCGGGGCCACGAGCAGGATCGCCGAGCTCGCGGCCCACGCGATCGCCGTCGCAATCCAGACGGCCCGTTGGGTCGGCGAGGCGACGGACATGCGCGTCACGCTACTGGATCGGCGACCATGCGCGCATGGAACCGGACGACGACCCGCGGCCCGAGCTCTGGCTCGTGCGCCACGGCGAGACCGAGTGGTCACGACTCGGGCGCCACACCGGCCGGACGGACGTGCCGCTGACGGACGGCGGCCGGGCGCAGGCGCGCTCCGTCGTCCGCAAGCTCGATGGACGGACGTTCGAGCTGGTGCTGTCCAGCCCGCTCGCGCGCGCGCTCGAGACGGCCCGCCTCGCCGGGTTCGCCGGCCAGGTCGAGACGACCGACGACCTCCTCGAGTGGGACTACGGCGCCGACGAGGGCCGGACGACCGCCGAGATCCGCCTCGATCGCCCGGGCTGGACCGTCTGGCGCGACGGGCCGCTGGATGGCGAGACCTCCGAGGAGGTCGCGGCCCGCGTCGACCGCGTCATCGAACGGGTCAGGTCGGCCGAGGGCGACGTCCTTGTCTTTGCGCACGGACACTTGCTGCGAGTTCTCGCCGCGCGATGGCTTGGCGAGCCGCCGACGGAGGGCCGGCTCTATGCCCTGTCGACCGCGACGGTGTCGGTGCTGGGGTGGGAGCGCGACACGGCGGTCATCGAGCGCTGGAACGAGGCCTGCGGGACCTGAGACGAACGGCGCCCCGGTTGCGAGGCAGCGCTAGTCGAGGATCGGCGTCGCGAACGCCAGGAAGTCGTAGCCAAGCTGACCCGCGATCAGCTGGACCTCGCCGTCGGCCGCAGCGAAGACCGTGATCGAGGCCTGCTGCGATGGTCGCTCCTCGCCGCTCGCGTCGAACCGCGCGAGGCCCGCCGCGTAGACGTAGCGCCCGTTCGTGCTGACCGCCAGCGAGACGAAGTCCGCAGTGGGGTCCCAGTGCCCGACGCTCGTGAGCGACGCCGCGTCGAACACGAAGATGCCGGACGAGCCGACCATCCGGGTCTCGTCCTCGCCGCCCAGGATCCCGGCCGCGTAGACCCGCGTGCCATCGGGCGAGACCACCACGCCGGACTGCAGGAAGCTCTTCGCGACCGCCGGGGGCGCCAGCCAGTCGCCGATCGCGGCGAGCGGGCCTCGCGGCGCGGACGCCGTCGACGCACTGCTCAGGCGCATCTCGCCGGTCTCGAGATCGAGCCGCGCGAGCTGTGCCGAGATCGGGTTCCAGGCGAAGAGCGCCTTCCCGTCCGGGCTCAGCGCGACCAGCTCGCCATCGACCCCGACCGGAGAGCGCAGCGAGGTGTCCTCCCCGGCCAGCGCTCCGGCGGCATCGAAGCGGCGCAGGACGATCGTGCCGGTGAAGGCCCGGGCGCAGACGAGCCACGTGCCACCGTCGCCGGAAGCGCCGGCACGAATCACCCGCTCGCCGCAGCCCTCGGCCGCAGCCAGCGGCGCCGGGTCCGACAGCACGCCTCCGGCGAGATTCGCACGGAACACGTCGGTCCCCTGCTGGAAGCTCTCGCCGATCGAGTCCGGCGGCGACCACGAGTACCACGCACGGGCGATCACGACGGAGCCTTCCGGGTCGGTGCTCAGCAGCCGGGGGCCCGTCACGACACGCCTGGTGTCGCCCTCGCCCGTCGTGTCGTCCGGCAGGTCGATCCGGCTGACCTCGCTGCCGTCGGCGAGGTCGACGATGGAGATGCCGTTCTGCCAGACCGGGTGCTTGCGGACGCTCCAGCCGACGTAGCCGAACCGGCCACCCTCGCTGAACCGGAGGTCAAACGTGACGTGGGGTGGCCGCTCGGGCAGCGTGCCGTCACGGGGGTCCGGGTCGCCGACGAGGTGCATCGCCGGGATGCTGGACACCAGCGTGCCGTCCGCCTCGAAGCGGTCGATCGTGATCTCCGCCTCGGTCGGCTGGGTGTTCGCCAGGGCGCCGGGCTTGACGCAGAGGCAAAGGAGCGTGCCGTCGGCACGCCAGCGCAGGACGCTGCCGGAGGCGGCGCCCGTCGGGATCGGCCCGCGTCCGCCGGTTGCGAGGTCCACGACCGCGAAGTCGCCAAGCTCCAGCTGGACGAGCACCCTGGCGGGGTTCGGGACGTCGCCGTCAAGGAGCAGCTTGGGGAGCGACGTGAAGGCCGCGCTGGTGGGTGCCGGCGCGGTGCCCCGGTCGGTCGGCCCGGGGCTGTTGCCCGGATCGGCCGGCGGCCCCGTGATGATGACGGCGACGAGCGCCCCGACGACCGTCAGCGCGATCGCGGCGGTGGCGGCCTGCCCGACGCGGACCAGCCAGCCGCGCGCCGACTCGATCCGTCGCGCGCGGGGGCCACGAACCCGCTCTCGCCACGATGGTGCGTCCAGCCGCACCGGCGGCATGGTCCAGCCGCCGGCGACGTCGCGAACGAGCTGCTCGATCGCGGCATCGTCGATGGGCTCGACGTGGGACGGTGGCCGGCGATCGCTGGTCATGGGAGCACCTCGGGTGGCTCGGATGCATCGGCGCGCGCGCCGAGGCTGTGATTCGGGACGCGGTTCGAAGGCCGGCCGCGCTCCGGCGCCGAGGCTCCCTGCGCCTCGAACCGCGCGCGGATGGCGGCATGCGCGCGCGAGAGGGTCGAGCCGACCGTTCCGCTGGTCATGCCGAGCATCGACCCGATCTGGGCGTAGTCGTAGCCGTAGTAGTGGCGCAGGACGAGCGTCGCCCGGACCTGCGGTCGCAGGCCTTCGAGCGCCCGATCGACGAGCTCGCGTCGCGCGACGTCGTCCGCCGGATCCGCCCCCGCCGAGGTCGCCAGCGTGCCCACCGGCGACGTGCCCAGGTGCGGCAGCGCCAGGCGTCGAACCTTGCGCCGGCGGAGCTGATCGAGGGCGAGGTGGACCACGATCCCGTGCAGCCACCCGCGCAGCGGGCGCTGGCTGTCGTACTGGTCCCACCGCTCCCAGGCGCGCGCGAACGTGTCATGGGTCGCGTCGAGCGCCTCGTCGGGATCGCGAAGGATCCCGTAGGCGACGCGGTAGACGTCGTTGGCGTGGTCCCGGTACGCCTGGTCGGCGGCCCGGTCACGCGCGCTCTCGATCACGGCCTCCCTACGGGCCGAGTCGTCGAATTCCTTGCGCGCCGAGCTCGAGCTCGCCTGCCCCATCGCAGCATGATGGGGCCCTTGGCTAGTTCTGGCGGCTGGGTTTCGGACCCTCTCCGCGGGCCTCCTTGACGGCCCCGAGCACGCCGCGGAGCTTCTCGATCCAGGCGCTCTCGTTGTCGCCGACGAGGCGCACGCACCACGCGAGGGCCTCGCTCCGGCTTCGGGCGACGCCGGCGTCGACGAGCGTGTCGAGGACGGCCCGCTCACGCATCCGGAGTCGGGTCATCACCGGCACGGCGGCCGTGGTGAAGAGGTGGGTCTCCTCCCCGACCTTCGCGCCCCACGAGACGTTCCGCCGGAAGCGTCGCTGGGCCTCTTCGGCGATGCCCATCCGCTGGCCCCGGGTCTCCTCGCGGAACGCGTCCACGCGGGACTCCCGCGCCGCCGCCGCCTCGGCCTCCCCGGCGCCCTTGGCGACCTTCACGTCCGGGATCGCGCCGACGACGAGGATCTCCTCGCGATCGACCGTCACCTCGGGCGCCCCGGTGAACCAGTCATCAGGGATCCGGCCTTCGAACCAGCCGCGCAGCTCGTCCATCGTCATGTCGCCCATCGCTCTCACCTGTCCTGTCGCTACTGCAATTGTGATTACAGAATTACACAGCAAATGGACCCGCGCAAGCCCCCGGCACCGAGCGGGTCAAGCCGCTATCGTCGCCCGATGCCCACCACCCTCCGACCCATCAAGCCAGACGAGCTCGAGGCCTGGTTCGCGTCCTTCGGGAGCGCGTTCTACATCTGGTCGACCGACCCTGCCGGCCAGGCCGAGGCTCGCCGCGCCTCGTTCGACTTCGATCGGACGATCGCGGCGGTCGAGGGCGAGACGATCGTCGGGACATTCCGGACGTTCACGACCCCGCTCACGCTGCCCGGCGGCGCACGCGTACCCGCCAACGCGGTCACCGCGGTCAGCGTCAAGCCGACCCACCGGCGGCGCGGAACCCTCCGCCAGATGGCCCTCGACGACATCGCTCGTGCGACGGCTCGCGGCGACGCGGTCTGCGTGCTGATCGCCTCGGAGTGGCCGATCTACGGTCGTTTCGGGTACGGCCCGGCGACGTGGCAGGCCAACTGGACCGTCCGGGTGCGCGCGGCCCGTTTGGAGGTCGAGCCGGTCGGGTCGATCGAGATCCTGAACCGCACGAAGGCCCGCCCGATCCTGCCCGACCTCTACGACCGCTGCGCGGCCAACCAGCCCGGCGAGATCGGGCGCCCGGAGCTGCGCTGGGACTACGAGCTCGGGATCACGGAGGTCCCCGGCCGGCCGACTTGGAAGGGCCAGATCCTCGTCCATCGCGATGCCGCCGGCGAGCCCGATGGCTTTGCTCGGTTCCACGGCGAGGAGAACTGGCAGGACATGGCGCCGGAGCACGTGATGCTGCTCGACGAGCTGCACGCGGTCACCCCGGAAGCCGAGCTCGACCTCTGGCGACACCTCCTCCAGATGGACCTCACCGCGACGATCAAGGCCGAGGTCCGGCGAACGATGGAGCCCCTGAAGTGGCATCTCGCCGACGCCAGGGCGGTCCAGGTCGCCGGGCTGACGGACTTCCTGTGGGTCCGGCTCCTGGACGTGCCTCGAGTCCTGCGGGAGCGGCGGTACGAGCACGACGGCGATCTCGTGATCGAGGTCACCGATGACCTCGGCGGCACGGCCGGGCCGGCCGCGGGCCGCTACCGGCTCGCCGTTCGGGACGGGGTCGGGACGTGCGAACGAACGGACGCAGACGCTGACCTCACGATCGATGTCCGGGCCCTGTCGGCGGCGTCACTCGGGGGCACGCGCCTCGTGGACGCGAGCCGGACGCTGCCCTTCGTCGAGCACCGTCCCGGCGTCATGCGCGAGGCCGAGGGCCTGTTCCTGACGGCCGATCCCCCGTGGTGCTCGACCTGGTTCTAGTCAGGCCTCGTTAGCCCGGGGTCGCGTCCGTGGAGGTTGCGTCGCGCGGCTCGAACTCCAGGGAGGCGGAGTTCATGCAGAACCGCAGCCCGGTCGGGCGCGGGCCGTCCGGGAAGACGTGGCCGAGATGCGCCCCGCAGGTCGCGCAGGTCGCCTCGATGCGCCGCATCCCGAAGGTGTTGTCCTCGTGCGTCGCGACGCGGCCCGGACTCGATCACGTCGTAGAAGCTCGGCCAGCCCGTGCCGGACTCGAACTTCGTGCCGGAGTCGAACAGCGGCGTCCGGCAGACGACGCAGCGATACGTGCCTTCGTCGTGGTTGTCCCAGTAGACGCCCGTGAACGCGGGCTCCGTCTGGCCCTGCTGGGTCACGGCGTACTGGATCGGGCTGAGCTCGCCGAGGCGAGCCTCGAGATCGGGAGTTGTCATGCGCGGATCATGCCCGAATTCGCGGATCGGGCCCGCGATTAGCTTCGGACGATCCGGGCAAGCCAGGCGTTCGGCTGGGGGCCGGTCCAGTGGGTGTTGACCGCGATGATCTCGGACTCGATGGTGTCGACGATCCAGTCGCGGGAGAACGTCTGCCGCAGCTCCGCCTGGGTGACTCGGCGCGGCCCGTCCGTCCCGGGGGTGTGCTCCGAGAAGCACAGCAGGTGGAGCACGCCGCCCGGCGCGGTGACGGAAGCGAGGCTCGCCGCGTACACCGGTCGATCGGCGTTCGCGAAGGTGTGGAAGCAGCCCATGTCGATGATCGTCCGGAACGGCGGCTGGAGCCGCTCGACCTCGTTCAGCGCCAGGACGTCGCCCACGACGAAGTCGACCAGGAGACCACGGGCGCGAGCCTTGGCCCGGGCGTGCTCGATCGCGGTCTGGGAGATGTCGACGCCGCTGGCATGAAAGCCCATCGAGGCTGCCAGGAGGGCATGCTCGCCGGAGCCGCAGCCGACGTCGAGGACGGGCTCTTCGATGTCGCCGGCATCCGCGACGCGCGCGATCGCCTGCTGCGGGCGCCCGATGTCCCACGGCGCGTTCCCGCTCTGGTAGACCTCGTCCCACGACCCCGCGGTCATGGCTGCAGGATAGGCAACCCGGGAGGAAAGCGGACCCCGGACCTTCTACGTATTAGTACCCGCCTCGCGCGCGGGCCTCGCGCTCGCGCTGGCCGACGAGGTCGACGAGCAGGCGCGTCCGGGAGGGGCTTGCTCCGGCGTGAAGTGGAGCGCCCCCTTGGTCCGGCCGTAGCCGCGGATGGCGTCGGCGTGGCGCTCGAGGAGCGGCGCATCGATCGCATAGATCGAGCAGTGCTCTTTCCACGCGGCATACGACAGGAAGAACCGCCCGTCGACCTTGAAGGCGGGCATGCCGTAGCTGATCGTCTCGTCGGCATCGGGGACGAGCTCCTCGACGCGGCGGCGCAATGCTCCGAGGAGCTGCTGCTGCTCCGCCGGCAGCTTCGCGAGGTACTCGTCGACGCGCGGGTCCGTGGCCATCGCGAGCGATCGTAGCCGAGGCCGCAGTGGCGTCAGGCGACTAGGCTTCGGGCCGATGAACGCCCCCGCCTCGATCACCATCACGCCGGCCCCACGGCGAGTTCGGCGAGCCGCCGACCGAAGGCCGAAAGCGGGTGCTCGAGCTCGATCCCGAGATGGTCTGGCTCACGCACGAGAAGGAGCCATGGCGACCGCGCGCCATCTGAGCAAACAGGAAGGGAATGGCTCCGGCGGTAGGATTCGAACCTACGACCTGGCGGTTAACAGCCGCTCGCTCTACCACTGAGCTACGCCGGAGCGGAGGGTCGCCGACCGCGCCGCGCGGAAGGTTACCAGAGGCGCAGTCGGGGCCCTGCCCCGGCGACCGGCCTGGCCGCCTTGCCGCCTAGCCGCGGAGCTGCAGGCCGCTTCCGTCGCGCGACAGGGTCAACAGGTTGGCGTCGATCGAGGCCTGGATGGTCCCCTCGCCGATCACGGTGAGAACGGCGCCTTCGAGCTGGGCGCCCGCCCCGCCGCAGGCCATCTTGGTCAGCATGACGCCGGCGATCGCGATGCCCGTGCCGTCGAGCTTCCACGTTCCGCCGCCCCGATTGCATCCGGCATCGAGCTCGAACGTGCCATCGGCCTTGAACACGAGCGTCGCGGTCGCGCCGGCGGGGACGCTCATGACGGCATCCCGGTCGATGATTGACTCGACGGTCCAAGTCGGCCCGACGATGTTGAGGTCGGGCTCGGCGACCTCGGTGTCGAGCAGTCGGACGATGGTCGAGCCGCCCTCGAGCGTCATGTCGTTGCCGGCCAGACGGATCGAGGGCTTCGAGGCGAGGAACTCGCTTAGCCAGTCGTCCTGGGCGTGGCGGGCTTGATCGCAGCCCATCTCTGTCATGGCTCCGCCCTCGAAGACGAGCAGGCCGCCCTCGATCCGGTAGGTCCCGCCGATCGAGTTGCAGCCGGCGTTCGCGCCGAGGTCCGTCCCACTGAAGTTGAGCCGGATCCGTGTGCCGGCGACAAGCTGGCGGTTCGCGCCGCCGTCCGTCACGCCGACCGAGAGGAAGGCGCGCTCAGCAACGTTGATCGCAGCGGGCGAGCAAGCGGTCGTGGCGAACGTCAGCGCGAGGGTGAGCGCCACGAGGGCGGCGAGCGGGCGAGTGGTGGTCAACATGGCCGCGAGACGGACGGGCGCGGCCTGGGGTTCCGACGGGCCCCTGACGCATCGTGACTGCGCCAGACTGCTGGGCGCGGTAGCCTCGCCCTGATGGATGTCGAGAGGTCGCCGCTCCTGTCCGTCGAGCGGCTCGCGCAGTGGCTCGAAGCCGGTGAGCGGCCGGTGATCGTGGATCTCCGCTGGTACCTGGCCAAGCCCGGCGCCGGGCACGCCGCGTACCTCGAGGGCCACCTGCCCGGCGCCATCTTCCTCGACCTCGATGAGGACCTCGCCGACCTCGAGGGCTTTGGCGCCCCGGGCCGGCACCCGCTCCCCTCCCCCGAGGCGTTCCGGGCCCGGATGGCGGCGGCCGGGATCGGCGACGGCGCAGTGGTCGTCGGGTACGACGACGTCGGCGGCTGGGTCGCGGCACGCCTCTGGTGGATGCTGGACAACCTCGGGTTCGGCCGGCGCGACATCGAGGGCGAGTGGGTCGGCGTGCTCGACGGCGGGATCAAGGCCTGGGCCGAGGCCGGCAACGAGCTGTCGACGGACGTCCCAGCGCCGCCCGCGAGCCCCGCTTCGCTGACCCTCGAGGATGCCTGGCACGGCGTCATCGAGCGAGACGAGTTGCGGGATCGACTCGGGAGCGTGACCCTCCTCGACGCCCGGGCCGCCGCGCGCTATCGCGGCGAGGTCGAGCCGATCGACCCGGTCGCGGGCCACATCCCGACGGCGATCAGCGCCCCATTCGACACGAACCTCGACCTCAACGGCCGGATGCTCGGGCCGGGCGCGCTTCGGGCGCGGTTCCAGGAGCTGGAGATCGTGCCGGACGGCGACGCGCGAGCGATGGGCAGCGCGACGTCATCGTGTCCTGCGGGAGCGGGACCTCGGCGGCCCACCATTCGCTCGCGATGCGCATCGCCGGCCTGCCGGACCCGATCCTCTACGTCGGGTCGTTCTCGGACTGGAGCCGATCCGGCGAGCCGGTCGCGACCGGGGCGGAGCCGGGCGACCCGCCGGGGCCGCGCGAAGCGGAAGCCGCAGCGTTGGACGACGGCGGACAGGCCGGCGCGCGCCGCCGACACCTCGGAGGAGCCTCGATGACCGTCAGCGCGCCGATGGCACCCTCGACCGAGATCCGCGACACGATGCTGGAGTTCTATCGCCGGATGCTGGCCGGCGAGTCGGACGCCGCGAACGACCTCATCTCCAGGGACCCCGCGCTCGTGTTCATCGGCTCGGCCGGGGAGTGGGTCGACGATCAAGAGGCGCTTCGCAGTGGGACGCAAGTCCCAGGCGAGGGGGTTGTCGCCGGGCCCAACGCCGTTGCCTACGCGGACGGCGACATGGGCTTCTTCGCCGACCAGCCGACCTGGCAGTTCGCCGACGGCACCAGGGCCGAGATGCGCCTGAGCGCGGTCCTCCGCCGGGAGGACCCGGGCTGGCGGATCATCCACGTCCACATGTCGGTGAGCGTCCCGGACGACGAATGCGTCGTCCTCCAGCGCCGCTGGAAGTACGGCATCCCGGGTTCCACCCCGTCGGCCTGAAGCTCGTTTGCCGGAAGCTCGTCCGCCTGAAGCTCGAGCTCGACGACACCCGGCTGTCAATTCGGCCGCAGCCCGTTCGTCGTTCTCACATGGAGGCGGTCCGAAGCCTGCGACCGTCCAAGCAGAGGTGTCGAGCGATGGGCAACAAGATCGTGCACGCGGAGGTCGTCGGGAAGGACGGCCCGGCGCTCCAGAAGTTCTGGGGCGACCTCTTCGGCTGGAAGCAGAACACCGACCTCCCGGGCGGCTACGCCATGACCGACCCGGCTGATTCCGGGATCGTCCTCGGCACCGGCCCTGCGCCGGACGGCGGCAACGGCTGGGTCACCTTCTACGTGACGGTGGACGACCTCGACGCGACGCTCGAGCGAGCCGCCGCGCTCGGCGGCCAGGTGGTCGCGCCGAAGTTCAGCCCGGCCCCCGAGACCTGGCTCGCCATGGTCGCGGACAAGGAAGGCCACATCGTCGGCGTCAGCCAGGCGTAGTCGCCCTCTAGCAGGCCCTCCGGTAGGCGTCCATCGCGGCCTCCGCCGCGCTGGCGCCGAGGAGGGCCGCGCGAACCTGCAGCCAGGCAGCCTTGACGTCCTGGCGGGTTCGCGCCGGGCCATCCACCGCGAACCGCCCGGCGTATGGGGTCAGGCCGTTCTCGAGCAGCTGCGTCTCGTCCGTCGGCACGTACCTGTCGTTTTCGCAGCGCCACTTGCGCTGGCACTCCAGGCCGTATTCGGCTAACTCGAACTCGAAGGTCCAGTGGTAGGCCGCTGGCCCCTCCGGCAGGGCGGCGAGGAGAGCGTCCAGCTCGGCTTCCTCGATCGCCCCGAATCCCGCGCCCGTTGCGCCGTGCGGGAACCCGAACGTCGACATCCAGGCCTCGAGCTCGGGGTTCGTCGGCTCAGACGTGATGCGGACGCGACTGTCCGGGTTCGGGACGATGAACGTCTGCGGCGGCTTGTCGTTTCGCCACTCTTCGTCGCCCTCGACGCAGCTGCGTGGCGGCGGTGGAGGAGGGGGCGGCGGGATCGGCGGTGGCGGCTTCCCGGGATCGCCCACCACGGGGCCCCCAGGGATGGCCGGGCCGCCATTGTCTACGGGCGGCTTCGGCTCGTCCGGGGGTTGCGGCGCATTAGGCGCGGGCGGGGCTGGCGGCTCGCGTGGCGGCGTCGATGGGGGCGGCGTTGGTGCATCGGGCTCGTGGGGCTTCGAACCGCGGCCGCGTTGTCGCCAGAAGAAGATGAAGATCAGCCCCAGGAGCAGGATCCCGCCGAGGAGGATCAGGAGGATCGGATCGATCCCACCGGCTGCTTCGGTCGATGTCCCACCCGGCGTCGGTGTCCCCGCTGGCGTGCCCGCAGGTCCTGGCGTCGAGGTGGTCTGCGGCCCCGCGGTCGCGGAGGGCGGTGTCGTCGCGATGGGCGCCGTGGTGGGTCCAACCCCCTCGCCGAACGTCATCGAAGCCGGCGTTCCGATCGGGGTCAGGGGCCCGCCGATTGAGCCGATGACGTCGTAGACGGGCGGATCGCCGGCCACGAACCCATAGCCCGTGAACGCCGTCGGCATCCTCGGCAGGTCTGTTCCGGTCTGGACCAGGACGCCGAAGTAGGGCTCGTCGGGGTTGATGAATACCCGGATGCGAATTCGCGTAAGGCCCGTCGAACGGATCCACCGAGACGCCCCATTCGTAGCTCTCCCGCGTGGTACCCATGAGGCGGGCCATGGCGAGGTGCGACGAGCCCGTCCAGGCCTTGTCGGGCAACTGCTGCAGCGGGAACTCGTCGAGGGCCAGGAACACGCCGATGTGGCCCTCCCGGTCGCCGAGCCCCGAGAACGGGGCGCCGACCCGGCCCAGGAAGAGCATCCCGGGCTGGGTCGGGTCCCAGGCTTCCTGCCGACCGCGGGCGGAGCAGATCGTCCACGACGCGTCGCAGCTCGAGAGCCACGACGGGACCGTCGGGAGGTTGTAAACCTGCAGCTCGTGGAGGTCGGCGACGGGCTCCGTGACCGGTGGGTCGTCGGGCGTCGGGTCGGTGACGCGGACGGTGTCGCCGTCGAGGATGACATGGGCACCATTGGCCTCTGCCGCCGCGTTGAGCCAGTCGAGCACCGGGTTCGCCGCCGCGATCCCGGCTCGAACTGGGCCACCGACGGGCGCGAACATCAGCAGCGCGGCCATCGACATCGCCGCCAGAGATGCCGCGAACGCACGTGCGGCCCGCCGCGTGTACACCGTCCCCCCAAGCGCCACCGTCAGCCCTCCTCCAAGCCCGACGATCTGGCGCGAACGATAGCGCGGTCCTTCTCCCGCGCAACCCCGATTTGTCGGCCCTAGGACCTCTTGGTGCTCATCGCCACGGCGAGCGCGAGCCCCACGGCGATGCCGACAGGCAGCCAGATCGCCACGGCGTTCGTGGCCACGCCGAGGGCAACGCCGATGCCGGCCCCGAGCGCAATGCCGAGGCCGACGTAGCGGTTGCGCTGCGGTGCGTCATCCATGGTCTACTCCAGGTAGTCCTTGAGCTTGCGGCTGCGGGATGGGTGGCGGAGCTTCCGGAGCGCCTTCGCCTCGATCTGGCGGATGCGCTCGCGGGTCACGTTGAACTCCTTGCCCACCTCCTCGAGAGTCCGGGCACGGCCGTCCTCGAGCCCGAAGCGGAGCTGGAGCACGCGACGCTCGCGCCCGGTCAGCGAGTCCAGGACGCTCTCGACCTGCTCCTTGAGGAGCTGGTGCGAGGCGGCCTCGGCCGGGGCCAGGGCGCCGCGGTCCTCGATGAAGTCGCCGAGGTGGGAGTCCTCCTCCTCGCCGATCGGCGTCTCGAGCGAGACCGGCTCCTGCGAGACCTTGATGATCTCGCGGACCTTCTCCGGGGTGACCTGGACCTCCTGGCCCTTCGACATCGCCTCGGCGATCTCCTCGACCGTCGGCTCGCGCCCCAGCTCCTGCAGCAGCTGCCGGGACACGCGGATCAAGCGGTTGATCGTCTCGACCATGTGGACCGGGATGCGGATCGTCCGGGCCTGGTCGGCGATCGCGCGGGTGATGGCCTGCCGGATCCACCACGTGGCGTACGTCGAGAACTTGAAGCCCTTCTCGAAGTCGAACTTCTCGACCGCTCGAATGAGGCCGATGTTGCCCTCCTGGATCAGGTCCAGGAAGGACATGCCGCGGCCGATGTACTTCTTCGCGATCGAGACGACGAGCCGCAGGTTCGCGGACGTCAGCTGCTCGCGCGCGTCACGACCGATCTTCACCAGCTCGCCCTTGCGGTGCGCGAGCTTGGTGTTCTTCGGGACCTCCGGGTCGTGACCCATGAGCTTCAGGAGGTCGTAGTCCTTGCCGGCCATGACCCAGCGCTCGAGGGCCGGGAACGCAACCTCGTCGCGGGTCCAGTCGTAGATCGCCCGAAGCCCGACGTTGTCGCGCGAGTCGAGGTCGCCGTTGTGGACCGCGAAGTAGGCCCAGTCGAGGAGCGTGAGGAACGCCTCCGGCGCCTTCCGATCGGGCTTCTTGCCGTTGGCGGAATCTGCCGCGACCGCCTCGTCATAGGCGGCCAGCAGCTTCCGGCCCTCCTTGAGCAGCTCCTTGGTGCCCTCGGACTGCGCGTCCTTGCCGGCCCGATTCAGGTGGAAGTCCGGGTGCGGCGTGAGCAGGTCTGCGGCGCCGATGTCGGTCAGGCCGTCGCGGACCAGTCGATGCGCCTCCTCGCCCAGCGGCAGGCGGTGCTGCGGCTTGGCGGTTCGGGTCTTGGTCTCGGTGTTGTGGGTCGTCCACTCGTGGAGCGAGACGATCCCCTTCCATGGCTCGTCGACGAGCTGCTCGCCGAGCTCGATCGCCTTGGCCAGGACGACCTCTTCCTCGGCGGTCAGCAGGGCGACCTTGCCGATCTCCTTGAGGTACATCCGGACCGGGTCGTCGATCCCGATCATGTCGGCCGAGAGGGCCTCCAGCTCGGCCGCGGTGGGCTCCTCGAGCTCCTCGGCGTCGAGCTTGGTGGGGCCTTCAGCCGGCAGCTTCGAGGTGCGCGCCTCGGCATCCTCGCCGACGACCTCGACGGTCAAGTCGTCGTCTGAGTCGTCCGCAGCGACTTCCTGCTCGTCGTCGAGCTCCTCGTCCTCTTCCTCTTCGTCCTCGTCGAGGGCGGCGCGGGACGGGCGAAGGCCCGCGAGCTTGGCCTCCTCGAGGTCCGCCTTGCCACGACGGGGTCGGGTCAGGACGGCTTCGACGAGCTGCTGATCAAGTGGGTCCATCGGTTACCTCCGGGTACTGCTGGTTCGCATTGGGTTCGGGAAACGCCGCGGGTGAGCGGCCGTTGATCGAAAGGTCATCTGTGGGTGTGCGGCGGTTGCTGCGGTCTTCACGCGGGACGGGCCGCGCGAGCAGACGGGTCTGGTCGCGCCGGCGATGGAGCGACTTCCGCTGCTCGTTGAGGGCCTGGCTCTCGCGGAGCAGCTGGTCGATCGATTCGCGCGTGGTTGTGTCGCCGTCCTCGGGCCGGACCTGCTCGGCCTCGGCGAGCGCCGAGCCGATGTAGTCGGCGCGCTCGTCGAGCGAGCGCTCCTCGAGGTCGATCGTCAGGCGGTCGAGCTCGTAGGTGAGCTCCGCCTCGGTCAGCTCGCGAGGGTTCGGGTCGCGGCGGGCGATGACCGCCTGGGCGAGCGAGGCGGTCTCGGGATCCAGCGACGTGAAGAGCGCCGTCAGGCTGAACGGCGGGTGCACGCCCGCGTCGTCGGGCTCGCGCGCCAGCACGACGGCGCGGAAGAGCTCGCGCGCCACGGTGCTCGGCAGCTGGTCCGGGCCGATCGAGTTGACCACCCGCAGCTGGATCTCGGGCACGAGCAGCAGCAGGCGCAGGAACTCCGCCTCCTGCGGCAGGACCCCGCGGAGAATCTCGCTCACGGGCAGCGAATCCGCGGCCCCGACGATCGCCTCCGCGTTGAAGCGCGACGCGCTATCGGTCGCGGAGCCGGCAACGCGAGCGCCGGCGGCGGGGCCCGCGCCGGGAGCGAGACCCGACGCTCCCCCGAGCCGGGCGCCGCGGAGGACCTCGAGGAGCACGCGCTCCTCCACGCCCGAGGCGCGGTGGACGAGCTGGAGGTAGGCGTCGCGCATCACGGGGTTGGGCACGGCGCGGATCGTCGGCATCAGCGCATCGACGAAGCGGGCCTTGCCGCCCGGCGTCTTGAGGTCGTAGGCCTTCGCGTAGGTGTCGACGAGGTACTCGACGATCGGCTGGGCCGTCCGGACCTCCTCGCGCCACCGATCCGGCGTCTCGCGCAGGACCTCGTCGGGATCCTTGCCCTCGGGCAGGCGCACGACCCGGACCTCGTCAAGCTCGATCCCGCTCTCGGTCGCCGCGAGCTGGCCGATCAGCGACTGCAGCGCCTGGGCGCCGAAGGTGCCGGCCTTCTGGCCGGCCGGGTCGACGTCGTACGCCAGCGCGATCCGCTTCGCGTAGCGCGTCAGGAGCGCGACCTGGCCGGGGGTGAGCGCGGTGCCCTGGGAGGCCACGACGTTGTCGAAGCCCGACTGATGGGCCATGAGCGCGTCGGTGTAGCCCTCGACGATCACGGCCTGCTCGGTCTTGCGCATCGCGCCCTTGGCCTTGTCGATCAGGTACAGCGAGCGGCTCTTGTCGAACAGCGGCGTGGCCGGCGTGTTGAGGTACTTCGGCCCGGTGTCGCGGCCGCCCTCCCCTTCCGTGCCGAGGATCCGCCCGCCCATGCCCGTCGCCGCGCCGTTCTGGTCGCGGATCGGGAACAGCACGCGGCCGCGGAACTTGTCGATCACGCCGACGCCGCGCGACGACGATCGCGCCTGCGAGGCGATCCCGGCCTCCACGAGCTCCTCGGCGCGGACACCGCGCTTCTCGACGAGCCGGCGGCTCATGACGTCCCACGACTCGGGTGCCCAGCCGAGCTGGAAGGTCTCGATGGTGGCGTCGGTGAAGCCGCGACCGCGCAGGTAGTCGAGGGCCGGCTTGCCGTGCGAGGTCGAGGTCAGGATCTGGTGGTAGAACGCGATCGCCATCTCGAGGACGTCGCGGAGCCGGGCGCGGTGGGCGTCTTCGCGCTTGGTGCGCTCGTCGATCTCGACGCCGGCCTTCGCGGCCAGGGTTCGCAGGGCCTCGGGGAACGTCACCGAGTCGCGCTCCATGACGAACGAGAAGACGTCGCCGCCCTTCTGGCAGCCGAAGCATTTCCACGAGTCGCGGTTCGGGGTGACCGTGAACGACGGCGTCTTCTCGCCATGGAACGGGCAGAGACCCTTGAAGGTCGTCCCTGCCTTCTTCAGCTGGACCGTCTCGCCGACCACGTCGACGATGTTCAGCCGACTCTTGACCTCTGCCGCAACGCCGCCTGCCGTCTTGCTCGCCCTCCCGGACATGACTGTCGGCCTGTCAAGTCTTGACAAGCCGTTGGAGTGCATTGTACGCCTCGAAACCCCCTCTTGACAAGCCCTTTGTCAATACTCCCGAGGAGTATCCAAAGGGGCCGAAGGCAGCCCGCCGCCGGGGGGACCTACGAAGGCTCACCTGACCCCGCAACTCAAGGTCGCTTGACGACCTCGCGACGTGTTGCGTAGCATCAGCGCAAATCCGAGTCGCAGGCTGGGGATTGAAGCCCGGCAGCGCGACTGCGACGCCTTCAGAGCGAGGATCCCCGGCTTGTTCGCCACGTTCGTCATCGGGCTCCGCGAGGGCCTCGAAGCCGCGCTCGTCATCGGGATCCTGGTCGCGTACCTGGTGCGTGCGCAGCGGCGCGACGTGTTGCCCCGCCTCTGGCTGGGCGTCGGCCTCGCGATCGCGCTGGCGCTCGGGATCGGCTTCATCCTGACGTTCGGGACGTACACGCTGAGCTTCGAGGCCCAGGAGCTCATCGGCGGCTCGCTGTCGATCCTCGCCGTTGCGCTGGTCACCACGATGGTCTTCTGGATGCTCCGTGCCGCGCGGACGATGCGGAAGGAGCTCGAGGCCGGGCTCACCCGGGCGCTGGCCACCGGCGGGCTGTGGGGCGTCGTCGCGATCGCCTTCATCTCGGTCGCCCGTGAGGGCATCGAGACGGCCCTGTTCCTGTGGTCGATGGTCCGCTCGTTCGGCGGAGCCGGTGACGCGCTGGCCGGCGCCGTGGTGGGCCTCGCGGTTGCCGCGGCCCTCGGCTACCTGATCTACCGCGGCATGGTCCGCATCGACATGCGCCGGTTCTTCACGATCACCAGCGCCGTCCTCATCGTCGTCGCGGCAGGCGTGCTGGCCTACGGGATCCACGACCTCCAGGAGGCCGGCGTGCTGCCCGGCCCGTTCTCGGCCGCCGCATCCGATCGATCCCGCAACCGGCCAGGTGGCCGTCGGCCTTGCTGGCTTCCCGTTCGGCTGGGCGTTCCAGATCGGCGACGTCGCTGCCCCGGGCGGCGCGGTGGCGGCAATCCTCAAGGGCACGATCGGGCTCAGCCCGGAGATGACCTGGCTGGAGGTGCTCACGTGGGCCGGCTACCTGGTCGTCGTCGGGACGCTCTTCATCCGCCGCACCCGCATCCGCCGCGCCCAGCCGTCCACCCGCCACGCCGGGCCAGGGCCCGCCATCACGAGAGGAGACGCATGAAGCCCGGTTGCCGTTCGCCGTTCTGCCCTCGTCGTCAGCGCCGCGTTCCTGATGGCCGCCTGCGTGCGGAACCCGCGAGCCCGGCGGCGCGATCGCCGTGACGTCCACCGACACGGGCTGCGAGGTTGCGCGACCACGACGACGGCGAGCGGCACCGTGACCTTCGAGGTGACGAACAAGGGCTCCCAGGTCACGGAGTTCTACCTCATGGGCGAGGACGGCCTCCGGATCATCGGCGAGGTCGAGAACATCGCCCCCGGGGCCTCGAGGACGCTCAATGCCACGGTCCAGCCGGGCTCCTACTTCACGCTGTGCAAGCCGGGCATGATCGGCGATCGGCGTCGGGAAGAGGGCGTTCACGGTGACCGGTGACCGGGTCGCGATCTCCGGTCCGGACGCCGAGCTCAAGCAGCAGGCGGTCGACTCGTACGCCGCGTTCGTGAAGGACCAGGTTGCCCGGCTCCTCCCGGCGACGAAGGACTTCGTGGCCCTCTACGCCGCCGGCAAGGACGACGAGGCCAAGGCGGCAGTTCGCCCCGACGCGCGGCCTACTACGAGCGGATCGAGCCCGTCGCCGAGGCGCTCGGCGACCTCGACCCGCGGATCGACTACCGCGAGGTCGACGCCAAGGCCGAGGGGCTCGACTGGACCGGCTTCCACCGGATCGAGAAGGACCTCTGGGAGCCCGCGCCCGGGGCGCTGAACTCGGACGGCGAGACCGACGCCTGGCAGGACTGGACACCATCGACCCCGGCGCAGCGCGCCGAGATCGGTGCCAGCTCGTCGCCGACGTGACCGAGCTCTACGACTTCGTCCACACCGATCGGTTCACGACGTTCCTGGACGACCAGGGCATGGACTGGCTGAGCAACGGCGCGATCGCGCTGCTGGACGAGGTCGCCACCGGAAAGATCACCGGCGAGGAGGACTGGTGGTCGGGCACGGACCTCTGGGACTTCGCGGCGAACGTCGAGGGCTCGAAGATGGCGTTCACGCTGGTTCGCGACTTCGCGACGTCGAAGGGCGCCGAGGGGACCGCGCTCGTCGAGCGGATCGACGCCGGATTCGCGTCGCTCGAGAGCGAGCTGGCGAGGTTCGGCACGTTGAGAGCGGGATTCGTAAGACGTACTGCGAGCTCACCGATGAGGACAAGCGCACCCTCTCGAACCTGATCAATGCGCTCGCCGAGCCACTCTCCCAGCTGACGAGCACGATCCTGGCGTGAGCGCTCGCCGATGACCGAGCCCGAGACCGAAGCCGAGCCGAAGCCCCGCGGCCTGACTCGGCGCGAGCTGCTGGGCGCCGCGGCCGCCGGCACTGCAGGGCTCGTGGTCGGCGGGCTCGGCGCGCCGCTGGTCGCGCCGCTGCTGACGCCGGCGCCCGGTCCCGGTGCCCCTCGCGGCGCCTCGGCGATCTATCCGTTCTCTGGCGAGCACCAGTCCGGCATCGCGACGCCGGTCCAGGACCACCTCCATTTCGCCGCCTTCGACATGGTCGCGGGCGCGACCCGCGAGACCCTGGTCGGGCTCCTGCGGGAGTGGTCCTATGCCGCCTCGCGAATGACCCAGGGTCTGGACGTCAGCGCGTCGGGAGCCCTGCAGGGAAACCCGGAGGCGCCGCCCGACGACACCGGCGAGGCCCTCGACCTGCCGGCCAGCGGGCTGACGATCACCTTCGGGCTCGGGGCGAGCCTGTTCCAGGCGAAGGGCGACACGTTCGGGATCGCCGCCCAGCGGCCGCCTGAGCTGGATCGGCTGCCGCCGTTCGTCGGCGACGCGCTCAAGACGCAGTGGAGCCACGGCGACCTGTGCATCCAGGCCTGCGCCGACGATCCCCAGGTCGCCGTCCATGCAGTCCGAAACCTGTCGCGCATCGCGTTCGGGCGGGCGGTGATCCGGTGGTCGCAGATGGGCTTCGGGCGCACGTCGAAGACCACGGCCGCCCAGCAGACGCCGCGCAACCTGATGGGCTTCAAGGACGGCACGAACAACATCCTTGCCGAGGACGGCGCGGCCATGGAGCAGCACGTCTGGCTGCCCTCGACGTCGTCGCCGGGCTGGATTGTCGGCGGGAGCTACCTCGTCGTGCGCAAGATCGAGATGCTCATCGAGACGTGGGACCGCGTCCGGCTCACCGAGCAGGAGTCGATCTTTGGCCGGGCCAAGGGCTCGGGTGCGCCGCTCAGCGGCGGCAACGAGTTCACCGTCCCCGACTTCGCGGCCCTCGCGGCGGGCGGCGGCGATTCGGCGATCGCCGAGGCGGCCCACGTCCGGCTCGCCCACCCCTCGAACCATGGCGGCGTCCGGATCCTCCGTCGCGGCTACAACTACGTCGACGGCAACAACCCCTACGGGCGGCTCGACGCGGGCCTGTTCTTCCTGGCCTACCAGCGGTCGCCGGACCAGTTCATCTCGATCCAGCGGGCCCTCGCCACGGACGTGCTGAACGAGTACATCCGGCACATCGGGTCAGCCGTGTTCCTGGTGCCGCCGGGCGCGGGACCGGGCGGCTTCGTGGGCGAGACGCTCCTGGGCTGACGCCTCAGTCATCGCCGTCGTCGCCGAGCCGGCGTTGGCAAGAGCCGGGCGCCGGAAAGCGCTACGTGCGAGGCGACTCCGTCTCGATCATCGTCGTTGGCGCGCCGTGGATCGCGGGAACGGTGCCGAGCCGGCCGGCCTGGTAGTCGCGGACCGCCTGGATGACCTCCTCGCGCGTGTTCATCACGAAGGGGCCCATCCACGCGACCGGCTCGCGAATCGGGCGGCCGCCGAGGATGAGGACGTCGAGGTTCGGCGCGCGTGACTCCTGCTGCCGGGCCTCGAGCGCGGCCACGGTCAACGCGTCGCCAGGCCCGAACACGGCCAGCTGGCCGGTCCGGATCGGCTGCGGCTCCGAGCCGGCGGCGGCACCCGCGGCACGCGACGTGCCGGTTCGCAGGGGCGCGGCCGCGCCCACCGTCCCGTGTCCCTGCATCACGTAAACGAGGGCGTTGTAGTCCGAGCGCCACGGGAGCGAGAGGCGAGCACCCGGCGACAGCGTTGCGTGGACCAGGGTCATCGGGGTGGAGGTCGAGCCCGGGCCGGCCAGCGCGGCACCGCCCGCGGCGAGCTCCCCCGCGATCACGCGGACGAGCGCCCCACCGTCCGGCGTCGTCGCCAGCGCGACCTGGTTCGCGCGGATGTCCTGGTAGCGCGGCGCCGACCACTTCTGCGCGGCCGGCAGGTTGACCCACAGCTGGAACCCATGGAACAGCCCACCGCTCGCGACGAGCCACGCCGGTGGCTTCTCGATGTGCAGGATCCCGGCGCCCGCGGTCATCCACTGGGTATCGCCGTTGGTGATCGTGCCACCGCCGCCATTCGAGTCGTTGTGCTCGAACACGCCGTCGATCATGTAGGTCACCGTCTCGAACCCGCGGTGGGGGTGCCACGGCGTGCCCTTCGGCTCCCCCGGCGCGTACTCGACCTCGCCCATCTGGTCGAGATGGACGAACGGGTCGAGCTCCGACAGGTCAACGCCGTGGAAGGCCCGGCGGACCGGGAAGCCTTCGCCCTCGAAGCCGGAGGGCGCGCTGGTGATCGACTTGACCGCCCGCTGGCGGGCGACTGCCGGGTCGGGCGTGGGAATTCGGGGCAGGACGGAGATGTTCTCGACGGTGATTGCGGGCATGCGCAAATGATTGATCAGTCAACGACCTGCGTCAAACGAGCCGCGGAATGCGCTCGCGGATTGCACCCATCGGACGGACCCAGCGGGCCTCCTTGCAGTTTCGTTGCGCAGGCTCGAATGGCCCCATTCCGCCTGTAGAGTCAGGTCAAACCCCTGCATCGCGAGGTTCGTGCCGGCCGTATGCCTGCCCAAGACAGCGCCGCATCGTCGACCCCGCGCGCAGATCGCGACGGGTCGCCGCAGACCACCTCCCACGTCGCCGGCCTCGAGGCGATCGCCGATGCGCTCAGGCGCGCCCTCCAGGGCCAGCAGGCGGTCGCCCGACTCGGGCAGGCCGCCGTGTTGCACCACGACCTGGACCCGCTGTTCGAGGCCGCCGCGCGCGAGCTGGGCGAGGTGATGGACGGCGATATCACCGCGATCATGCAGCACATCCCCTCGCGCGGTGCACTCCGGATCGTCGCCGGCTCCGGCTGGCGCAAGGGTGTCGTCGGGCGCGCGGTGATCCCGGACAACGCCGCGTCCCATGCCGGATTCGCGCTCGTCTCGGACGGCCCGGTCGTGAGCATGGACTACGAGACCGAGGAGCGGTTCCGGGCCAGCCCGATCGTGCTCGAGCACGGAGCGCGCTCGGGCGTCACGACGCCGATCGTCGGGCCGGACGGGCCGTGGGGCGTCCTCGGCGTCCACAGCCTGACCCCGGGCCGCTTCGACTCCGACCAGGTGGCGCTCCTCGACACGTTCGCGAACGTCCTGGGCAGCGCGATCAGCCGACACTCGGTGGAGATGGCCGTCCGCGATCGCGATGATCGGCTGGAGCTCGCCCTCGCGGCATCGAAGACCGGATTCTGGGAGTGGAACCTCCACACGGGCCGCGTCCACTGGTCCGATGAGATCTGCCGGCTCCACGGCCGCCCGCCCGGGACGGAGCTGGAGAGCCTCGACGCCTACATGGACCTCGTCCATCCGGACGACCGCGAGTGGGTCCGCGAACGCATCAAGACCGCGATCGAATCGGGCGCGTACGACGCCCGCTTCCGGATCGTGCTGCCGAACGGCGAGCTCCGCTGGACTCACGGCAGCGCGAAGGTCTTCTTCGACCCGCAGCACAAGGCGGTGCGGATGATCGGCGTCGCGCGCGACGTCACCGAGGAGGTCGCCCTCGAGCGTGAGCGTGAGCGCCTCGTGGAGGCGGAGCGGCGCCAGGCGGAGCTCAGCCAGGCCTTCATCGGGGTCGTGTCACACGAGCTCCGAACCCCGATCACCTCCATCTACGGCGGGTCGAAGCTCCTCCGGCGGATGGGCCCAGCCGACTCGGAGAAGCGGTCCGAGCTCACCGCAGACATCGAGGCCGAGGCCGAGCGGCTCTACCGCCTCACCGAGGACCTGCTCGTCCTCACCCGCGTGGAGCGCGGCACGCTCGACATCGGGCTGGAGCCCGTCGCGATGTCCCGTGTCCTGGAGCGCGTCATCGCGAGCGAGCAGGAGCGCTGGCCGCTCACCACGATCGAGCTGGTCGTCCAGCCGGGCATCCCGATCGCGCTGGGCGACAACACCTACATCGAGCAGCTGGTCCGGAACCTCGTCGGGAACGCGGCCAAGTACGCGCCCCAGGGCGGGACGGTCCAGGTCGTCGCGACCTCGACGCAGGCCAGTGCGCCCGAGGGCGAGGAGATCGAGATCCGGGTCCTCGATCGCGGGCCGGGCCTCGCCGAGGGCGACGCCGAGCACCTGTTCAAGCTGTTCTACCGATCGCCGCTGACCGCCAAGAAAGCGCCCGGCGCGGGGATCGGGCTGTTCGTCTGCAACCACCTCGCGCAGGCGCTGGGCGGTCGGCTCTGGGCCCGCAATCGCGAGGAGGGCGGCGGTGCGGAGTTCGGCTTCAGCCTCAAGCCGTACGTGGCGGAGGAGGCCAAGCCCCCGGCCCTGCCGATCGCGCCGGCGAGCGGCGAACGGGACAAGGAGATCCTGCAGGCGACCGCCTGAGGCTCCAGGCGCGCCGGTTCAGCTCCCGAAGCTGAGGTTGATCTGCAGCCCGAGGACCGACCACAACCCGAACCACACGAGCCCGCCGATCAGGAAGATCAGGATCCGGGCCATCGTCTGGTCGATCGGCTTCGTGTTCTCTGCCACGCGCTCCGAGTAGGCCGCCAGCCCCACGATCAGGAAGGCGAACAGCCCGCCGATCAGCGCGCCGAAGAGCAGCATCGCCAGCACGCCGCCGGTCACCGCGAGGAACTGGACCACCGACGTTCGCTGGGCCCGACCCAGCCGCCGATCACTGGTGGCCTTGCCGATGACCATCCCGGTGAGGATCGCGAACGGCCAGGCAAGCCCGGTGACCAGCGCCACGATCCCGATCGCCACGCCGATGACGACGTGGTAGACGACGTTGAGCCTCTCGGTGGCGGCGCCGGCTGCCGGGCCGGTCGTCGAGCCTGCGGACATCGCTCCTGGCTCCGGCTGCATTGCCATCGTGCGTCCTCCTCCCTCCCCGACTGCGATGCCAGCGTAGCGCGGGCTTCGCCGATCCTTGGCACGATTCGCCGCGAATCACCAGCACCCGCGACCGGGGAGGTTTCCACCGTGACGCTCACATCGACCGCGCTCCAGGACCAGATCGCGACGCTCCGCTCGGAGGTCGGCGGCACCGTTATCGAACCCGGCGCCGAGGGCTACGACGCCGCCCGAACGATCGTGATGGGCGGGATCGACAAGCATCCCGCCGCGATCGTCCAGGTGGCCGGCGTCGAGGACATCCGCCGCGTGCTGGCCGTCGTCCGCGAGACGGGCGTCGAGCTGGCGGTCCGCAGCGGCGGCCACAGCGGCGCCGGCTACGGCACCACCGAGGGCGGGCTCGTCATCGACCTCCGCAAGCTCCGCTCGATCGAGGTGGACCCGATCGCCAAGACGGCATGGGCGGAGCCAGGTCTCACCGCCGCCGACGTCTCGAAGGCTGCCGGTGAGCACGGGCTCGCGATCGGGTTCGGCGACACCGGCACCGTGGGGATCGGCGGCATCACCACCGGTGGCGGGATCGGCTACCTGGTGCGGAAGTACGGCCTCACGATCGACAACCTTCTTGCGGTCGACATGGTGACCGCGGATGGCGAGCTCCGCCGCGCGGACGCGGGCACCAACCCGGACCTGTTCTGGGCGGTCCGCGGCGGGGGCGGCAACTTCGGTGTCGTGACGCGGTTCCAGTACCGGCTCGCGAGCCTGCCGCAGGTCGTCGGCGGGATGCTGTTCCTGCCGGTGGACGCGGAGATCATCGAGCGCTTCGTGCAGCTCGCCGACGACGCGCCGGAAGAGATGTCGACGATCGCCAACGTGATGCCCTGCCCGCCGATGCCGATGGTCGACGAGGCCTGGCACGGGAAGCTCGTGATCTTCGGGCTGATGTGCTTCGCGGGCGACGCAGCGGCGGGCGAGGAGGCCTTCCAGCCGTTCCGCGACCTTTCGAAGCTCGCCGGCCTGGACAAGCCCGTCGCCGACCTCGTCCGGCCGATGACCTACCCCGAGATGTTCCCGGAGCAGGAGGGCGGCGGCGAGGACGGCGACTACCACCCGCTCGCGGTGAGCAAGAACCTCCTCATCGACAAGGTCGACCGGAAGGTGGCCGAGGTCATGATGGATCGGCTTGAGAGGCTGGAGGCCCCGATGCGGGTCGCCCAAATCCGGGTGATGGGCGGCGCGATGGCCCGTGTCCCGTGGGACGCGACGGCCTTCGCCCATCGCAGCTACAAGGTGCTGGTCAACGTCGCCGCGTTCTACGAGGGCGAGGCGGATCGCGCCGAGAAGCAGGCCTGGATGGATGAGTTCTCCGGGGCGATCCTCGAGGCCGCCGAGGCGACGACCACCTGCGCCTACGTCAACTTCGTGAACGACGAGGGCCCTGAGCGGGTCCACGACGTGTATCCCGACGAGACGTACCAGCGCCTTGCGGAGCTCAAGCGCCGCTACGACCCCGGGAACGTCTTCCGCCTGAACCAGAACGTCCCGCCCGCCTAGACGGCACAATGCAGGCCATGCCTGCATTCGACCTCATCGGCTGGATCTTCATCGGCCTGCTCGCCGGCGCCATCTCCGGCTGGTTCGTCGGCACCAAGAGCGTCCAGGGCTGCCTCCCGACGATCGTCGTCGGCATCCTCGGCGCGGTGATCGGCGGCTACCTCGCGCGCGGCCTCAACAACGAGCCGATCCAGGGCTTCTTCGGGGCCCTGGTGTTCGCGGTCCTCGGCTCGATCATCGTCCGGCTCGTCTTGCGGGCCATCGAGGGCGGCAACCGCCGCTAGTCGTCCCACGGCAACGGCGTGCCGGGCTGCATCATGCGGTCGATGGAGCTCGCAGCCTCGGACCAGCACCTCGCCGACGACGTCGTGGCGATCGTCCGCGACACGCTCGGGGACTCGCTCGTCGGCGCGTACCTGCACGGATCGGCAGTGCTCGGCGGGCTGCGGCCGAGCAGCGACCTCGATGTCCTCGCCGTCGTCTCGCGGCCGACGGGCGACGAGGAGCGACGGGCCGTCGTCGCACGGCTGCTCGAGATCTCGGGCCGGCGCGCGTCTCGCGGGCCGGCGCGGCCCGTCGAGCTGACGATCGTCCGCACGTCCGAGCTCAAGCCGTGGCACTTCCCGCCCACGGTCGACCTGCTCTACGGCGAGTGGCTCCGGGACGACTTCGAGCGCGGCAACGTCCCAGGGCCGGGACCGATGCCGGACCTCGGGCCCGAGATCGCGCTGACGCTCCAGGGCGATCGAGCGCTGTTCGGGCCGCCGCCTGGGGAGGTGATGGACCCGGTGCCGTATGCCGACCTGCGGCGCGCGATCGTTGCCGGCGTCCCGAGCCTGCTCGCTGACCTCGAGTCGGACACCCGCAACGTCCTCCTGACGTTCACGCGGATCTGGTTCACGCTCGCGACCGGGGTCATCGGCTCGAAGGACCAGGCCGCCGACTGGGCTCTCGAGCGCCTGCCGGAGGCGCATCGGGGCGTGCTGAATCGCGCTCGCGAGCTGTACCTCGACGGGACCGACGACGACTGGGCGCCGGCGATGTCGGCCGTGATCGCGCACACGGACCAGGTGGTCGCCGAGATCGAGCGGCTGTCGAGGTCCGGGCGCATCGCCGGGACGTAGCAACCGGCGATGCGCTTCGATCTGTACGCCTGGGCAGCGCCGCGCGACCTCACGGCCGAGGAGGCCGCCGATCGCATCGAGGCGTGGGAGGCGCGGGGCGGCGATCCCACGGACGCGCCGTTCGAGGCGAGCAGCGACGTCGCCGGCTTCTACCGCGAGCTCGAGCACGACCTCCGCGGCGTGGCCGGTTTCGAGCTCCTGGCGGACGCCGAGCCGCACACGGGACGAGGCCCGGTCTGGCTGCAGACCGATCCTCCGCCGCCGGCGCACGTCGCGGCGATCACCCTGCCGCGCGGCTCGGCCGATGCCCTCCGCGAGATCCTCGAAGAGATCCTCGGCAGCGGCACGAAGTTCGACCTCGTGCTGCTGGACGCCAACAACGGCGTCATCCACCAGCCACTGGCCGAGATGGCGGCCTACGCGAGCGCCACGTTCTGGCCGCGCGGCGCCATCCAGGCGGCGGTCGCCGGTGGCGGG
Organism: uncultured Chloroflexia bacterium; assembly: GCA_963722105.1. Taxonomy (GTDB): domain Bacteria; phylum Chloroflexota; class Limnocylindria; order Limnocylindrales; family CSP1-4; genus UBA5189. The sequence goes on from CAVRKQ010000004.1 coordinate 93,954, forward strand.
GGCCTCCTCGCAGCGATTGCCGCCTACCTCATCGGCATCCCGATCGTCAGCGGGATCGTGATCGTCATCGGGCTGGTCATGTTCGTGCTCTCGGTCGTGACGTTCGCCGCCGAGACACGGAAGCGGTGGTCGCCACCGCGAGCGTGAATCCATGCAGGTCCGCACCGAACATTCCCGGTCGGCGGGCCGCAGCCCTACGCTCGACGCATGACGACAGACGCACCCACGTCCATGGACGAAGCCGCGCTCCTCCACGAGCTCGAGCCGGAGGTCCATCGACTGTACGACCGCCACGCGAGCATGGCCCAGGAGTGGTTCCCCCACGAGTTCATCCCCTACCGGCTCGGCCGGGACTTCGACAAGGACCCCTGGACGCCCGACCAGCCGCGGCTGACCGGCGTCGCGCAGACCGCGTTCGAGATCGGGCTGCTGACCGAGGACAACCTGCCCTCGTACCACCGGCTCATCCACGGGATGTTCGGCAACGGCGACGGCGCGTGGCTCAACTGGGTCGGGCGCTGGACGGCCGAGGAGGGCCGCCACGCGATCGTCCTTCGGGACTACCTCACGGTCACCCGCAACATCGATCCCGTGCTGCTCGAGCGGGGGCGGATGACGCAGCTCCAGCAGGGCTACGACCACGACTTCAAGGGTCTCCTGCCGGGTCTCGCCTACGTGACCTTCCAGGAGCTCGCGACGCGGATCGCGCATCGGAACACCGGCCGCTACTCGGATGACCCGGTCGCGGACAAGATCATGGTCCGCATCGCGACCGACGAGAACCTCCACATGGTCTTCTACCGCGACGTCCTGTCGGCGGCGCTCAAGATCGATCCGTCCGCGGCGGTCCGCGCGATCGTCGACGAGGTCCTGAACTTCCAGATGCCCGGCGCCGGCATCCCGGGGTTCATCCGCAAGGCCGCGCAGATCGCGAAGGCCGGCATCTACGACCTCCGGGTCCATCGCGACGAGGTCCTCATGCCGATCCTCCGGCACTGGAAGGTCTTCGAGCTCTCCGGCCTCGACGCGGCCGCCGAGGACGCCCGACGCCGGCTTTCCGAGCACCTCGCGAACCTCGACCAGCAGATCGCGCGCTTCGAGGAGCGCCTCGCACTGTCGAACGTCCCGAGGATCGCGACCGCAAAGTAGCGCCATGGGCGCGTTCACCTTCCTCCACCCGGCGCTCATCGGGATGGGGCTCCACGTGGCGAGCGTCCGCGCGCGCCGGGCGTTGGTGGGCCATCGCACCTACCCGGGTGACGCCGCGGCGATCCTGCGAGCGGGGCTGGAGGACTGCTGGTCCGGCGAGTACCTGACCGCGAGCCCCGGCCATTACCGCCAGTTCTGGACCCGCGACACTGGGTTCGCGGCAGGCGCGCTGGTGCGGCTCGGGGGTCCCTGGCCCGCGCGGCTCGTGTCGAGCGTCGGGTGGGCGCTGGGCGTGTGGCGTGGGCGCCGGTCCCACGTCACCACGACGATCAATCCCCTGCTCCGCTGGCCGGTCGACGTCTTCGACTACGGCGTCGACTCGCTGCCGCTGCTCCTGGCCTCACTCCAGGCGCTCGCCCGGTCGGAGGACAGCGCCGCCGCCACGGCCGCCGAGGCCCTTGCCCGCAAGCACGGCGACTGGATCGAGGCAGAGGTGCGGTACTTCGTCGATCGCGTCGTCGATCCGGGGACCGGGCTCGTGCGGTCGGACCGGCATTTCTCGGCGCACCGCGACACGTTCAAGAATGGCTCGACGGCGTACGCGAACACGATGGTGGCGCTCCTCGCCCGGACGGTCGTCGAGACCGGGTGGGGCCCGGACCTGCTGTCGCGGCACTTCGAGGGCAGCGGCGGATCTCGCTCCCGCGACTGGGGCTCCCTCCTCCGCCGCCACTTCTGGGCCGGCGACCGGTTCCGCGACAGTCTCGGCGTCGACGACACCACGGGCGAGGCCAACGTCGTGCCGTTCTGGGCGGGCGTGGTGGACGATCAGGCCATGCTCGGCACGGCCCTCGAGACCCTGCGACGCGAGGGCTACACGACGCCCTACCCGCTGCGCTTCACGACGGGCGGGCCGTCGGTCGGGCTGCTGCTCGCCTACGCCCTCTGGTCGCCGGACTACCAGACGACGACGTCGTGGACCAGCCTCGGGTCGATGTACCTGGCGCTCCTTCGCCGCGTCGATCCGGCGGCCGCCGCGATCGAGATCGACCGGATGCGCCGGCTCATCGAGGCGCACGGGACGTTCTGGGAGGTGCTCGACGGCGACGGCCAGCCCTGGCGCTCCCGGAGCCGGCTGGCGGTCAGCGACGTGTCGATGCTGTGGGGAGCGATCCTGCTGGAGGCCATGGGATGATCGAGCCGTGACCGATCTCCACCTCGACGTCGCGGGTGAGGCGCGGCTCCATCGGGTGCTGCGGCGGTGCTGGCAACCCGTGGCTCGGGCCGCTGACCTCGAGGACAAGCCGCTGCCCGTGACGCTGCTCGATGAGCAGCTCGTCGTGGTCCGGCTCGGCGACGAGATCGCGTGCTTCCCGGACCTGTGCGTGCATCGCGGGACGGCGCTCTCGCTGGGCTGGGTCGACGACGGCTCGCAGCCCGCGCCGGATGGCTCCGGCACCGTTGGGGAGCCGTGCCTCGTCTGCGCGTACCACGGCTGGAGCTACGATCGGCGCGGCGTCGTTCGGCGGATTCCCGCGGTCCACGGCCGGTCCATCCCGAATCGCGCTCGCGTGGCCCGCTACGCGACCACGACCGCCGTCGGGCTCATCTGGGTCCTGCTCGATCCGGGAACCGGCGGGTGGGAGGATCCCCAGGCCGGGTATCCCCTGCCCCAGGCGGATTCGTGGTGGGAGCGGCCGGGCTTCCGGACCATCCCGATCGAGACGTACGACTGGGCCTGCTCGGCTGCCCGGCGGGTCGAGAACTTCGTCGACTTCAGCCACTTTCCGTGGGTCCACCCGGACGTGCTCGGCGATCGATCGAAGCCGCTGTCGCCCCGACCATGAGGTCATCGATGCCGACGGGGTCACGATCTCCTTCGACATCGCGCTGGAGGAGCCGCAGGCGTCGGTCAAGGGCGACGTCGTGCCCGGCGCGAAGGTCCAGCGTGACCCGACGACCTACACCCTCCACATGCCGCTCTCGGTGACCCTCGACCAGCGGCTGCCGCCGTCGACGGAGCGCCCGGAGGGCAACCGGTTCGTGCTGTTCCTCGCCTGCGCGCCGCTGTCCGCGAAGCGCTGCCGGTCCTTCACCTGGAACGCGCGGACGTACTCGCTCGAGCCCGAGAAGGACGCCGAGCTTGCGGCGTTCCAGGGGCTGATCCTCGACCAGGACCGCCCGATCGCCGAGTCGCAGCGGCCCGAGGAGCTGCCGGTCGACCTCTCGCAGGAGCTCCACATCGCAGGGCCGGACAAGGCCTCGATCGCCTATCGGCGGCGGCTCGCGGAGCTGGCGGCGACAGCCGTCGAATGAAGACGCTCGAGCTGTCGATCCACACCGGGCGGCGCCGCGGGCTGTTCGACCTGACGCGCGAGTGCCAGCGCTTCGTCTCCGGCGCGGGCGACGGGCTGCTCAACGTGTTCGTGCCGCACGCCACCTGCGGGGTCGTCGTCATGGAGCTCGGGGCGGGATCGGAGCAGGACCTCATGGAGGCGCTCGACCGCCTGCTTCCGCGCGACGATCGCTGGGTCCACCGGCATGGCAGCCCCGGCCATGGCGCGGATCACGTGCTGCCGGCGTTCCTGGCGCCTTCGGCCTCCGTTCCGGTCGCCGACGGACGGCTTGCGCTCGGCACGTGGCAGTCGATCGCCCTCGTCGACACGAACGTCGACAACGAGACCCGGACGGTCCAGCTCAGCTTCGTCGCGGGATGACGGCTCGCCGCACGACGGATTGATGCTCGCGCGCGAGCGTGCCGAGCCGTTAGCATCCGCGCGATGGGGCTCCTCACCTGCCTTACGTGTGGCGCCGAAGCCGCCCCCGATCAGCGGTTCTGCGGCGACTGTGGCAGCGCGCTCGCGAGCGGCTGCCCCAGCTGCGGAGCGAGCAACGCGCCGGGCCAGCGCTTCTGCGGGACCTGCGGGACGCGGCTGGATGGAGCAGCGAATCCCGCTTCCGTGGCAACCGCCGGGCCGGCGGCCGTTGCGACCAACGGCATGCCTGGCGGCTTCCCCGCGGTGGGCGCAGGCACCGGAGGCGGAGGCGCCGGAAGTGCGCCCGTGGCGGAGCGGCGCCTCGTCAGCGTGCTGTTCGCGGACCTCGTCGGGTTCACGCCGTTCGCCGAGGACAAGGATTCCGAGGACGTCCGCGAGACCCTGACGAAGTACTTCGATCTCGCGACGTCGATCATCACTCGCCACGGCGGCACCATCGAGAAGTTCATCGGCGACGCCGTGATGGCGGTCTGGGGCACACCGACGACGCGCGAAGACGACGCCGAGCGCTCGGTCCGGGCGGCGCTCGAGCTCGTCGATGCGGTTTCGACGCTCGGATCCGGGATCCAGGCGCGTGGGGGCGTGCTGACGGGAGAGACCGCGGTCACGCTCGGCGCCCAGAACCAGGGCATGGTCGCGGGCGACCTCGTCAACACCGCGGCCCGTCTCCAGTCCGCGGCGGCTCCCGGCACGGTCCTCGTCGGCGAGTCGACGTACCGTGCCGCCAGCGTCGCGATCCAGTTCGAGCCCGCGGGCGAGCAGACCCTCAAGGGCAAGGCCGCGCCCGTCGCAGCGTGGCGTGCGCTGCGCGTCGTTGCCGAGCGCGGCGGGCGAGGGCGCGCCGACGAGCTGGAGCCGCCGTTCGTCGGGCGGGACATGGAGCTGCGGCTCCTGAAGGACCTGTACCACGCGGCCGGCGCTGAGAAGCGCGTCCGCCACGTGAGCGTCGTCGGCACGGCCGGCATCGGCAAGTCAAGGCTCGCCTGGGAGTTCGAGAAGTACCTCGACGGCATCGAGGAGTCGGTCAAGTGGCACCACGGCCGCTCCCCCGCCTACGGCCAGGGCGTGACGTTCTGGTCGCTCGGCGAGATGATCCGGGGCCGCGCCGGCCTGAAGGAGACGGACGACCAGGAGACCACCCGCGCCGGGGTCGCGACGATGGTCGAGACCTGGATGCCGAACCACCCGAATCGCGCCTGGGTGGAGAAGGCGATGCTCCAGCTCCTCGGCGTGGGCGGCGGCGTCTCATCGACCGAGCTGTTCGGGGCGTGGCGGGCGTTCTTCGAGGCGCTGTCGGCGACCGGCACGGTCGTGCTGGTCTTCCAGGACGTGCACTGGGCGGATCGCGGGACGCTCGACTTCGTCGACCACCTCGTCGAGTGGTCCCGAGAGTTCCCGATCTTCATCGTCACGCTCTCGCGGCCGGAGATCCTCGAGGAGCGGCCGGAGTGGGCCGCGGTCCGCCGCAGCTTCACCTCGATGTACCTGGAGCCGATCGGCGAGATCGCGATGCGCGACCTGCTGCTCGGCCTGGTTCCACTGCTCCCGGAACCGACGATCAAGTCGATCGTGAGCCAGGCCGAGGGCGTGCCGCTGTTCGCGGTCGAGATCATCCGGATGCTCGTCAACACCGACGAGCTCCAGCGGAACGCTGACGGCACCTACACCCTCCGCGGCGACGTCGCCGAGGTCTCGGTGCCCGAAACCCTGACGGCGCTCATCGGTGCCCGGCTCGACGCGCTGGAGCCGCTGGACCGCGCGCTCCTGCTGGACGCCGCGGTGCTCGGACAGAGCTTCACGCCCGAGGGCCTCGCGGCCGTCAGCGGCCGGCCCCTGGCGGAGATCGAGCCGCGGATGAAGGCGTTGGCGCGACGGGAGCTGCTCCGGCACGTCGCGGACGAGCGGTCGCCGGAGCGCGGGCAGTACGCATTCGTGCAGGCCCTCGTGCGCGAGACGGCCTACAACACGCTCGCGAAGAAGGATCGCCAGACGCGCCACCTCGCGGCGGCCCGGTGGTTCGAGGCGCTCGGCGAGCCGGAGCTGGTCGGCGCGCTCGCCGGGCACTTCCTCGCCGCGCGGTCGCTCGCGCCGAAGGGGCCGGAGGCCGACGCCCTGGCGGCGCAGGCGAGGCTGGCGCTCAAGGCCGCCGGCGACCGTGCCGCCTCCCTCGGCAGCCACCAGCAGGCGCTGGAGTTCTATGCGCAGGCCCTCGAGGTCACGGTCGATGAATCGGACGAGGCGGCGATCTGCGAGCTGGCGGCGGCGGTCGCGCAGACGCTGACGGCCTACGACCGGGCCGAGGAGGTCCTCAGCCGGGCGCTCGAGATCCACCGAGCACGCGGCGATCGCTCCGCTGCGGCGAGGCTCGCCGCTTCGCTCGGCACCTCGATCCTCAATAGCCGCAGCTACGACCGCGCGGAGGCGTTCCTCCAGGAGGCGGCCCTCGAGTTCGCGGATCTCGGTGCCGACCGCTCCCTCATGCGAATCAAGGGCCAGCAGGCGCGAGTCCTGATGCTCACCAATCGCTTCGCGGAGGTCCTGCCGATCACGGACGAGGTCCTTCTCTTCGCCGAGCACGCGGACGACCTCGAGCTGCTCGCCGAGACGCTCGTGACCCGCGGGACGGCGCTGACCAACATGCTGCGCTGGCGCGAAGGCGCCGCCGTGTTTGCGATCGCGCTCGAGACGGCCAAGGCGCAGGGCCTCAACGCGACCTGGCTCCGGGCGCTCAACAACAGCCTCTCGATCTCGCTCTCGCTCGACCCGCAGGAGGCGATCGCGCAGGTCCGCGGCGGTTTCGCGCTCGCCCAACGCATCGGGCACGACTCCTGGGTCCAGAGCCTCAGCGGCATGCTCGCGCTCGTTGCGTGGCGGACCGGCGACTGGGACACCGTCCTCCCGGAGGTGGAGAAGGCGCTCAGCGGGGCGACGCATGCCCGGACCCGCCTGATCGCCGTCGACAACGTCGCGACGCTCAAGGCGTTCCGAGGCGAACCAATCGACGAGCACGTCGTCGAGCTCCGAGCGACCGCCGCGACCAGCCCGGATGACGAGAACGCACAGTCCGTCATCATCGATGGCGAGGCGCTGGCCCATCTCCAGGCCGGCCGGCTCACGGAGGCGTTCGAGACCTGGTCGCAGCTCGAGAAGCTCGACCCGGTGATCGCCGGCGCCAACGCCCAGATCATCGCCCGGTTCGCGCTGTGGCTCGGGAAGCTCGCGGACCTCGAGCGGTGGGCGACGCTGCATTGGGACTACGTGCCCCACGGCGGCGTCTCCGAGGCCGACCACATCGCCCTGGTCGCCGGGATCAAGGCCCTTCGTGGCGACCGCGCCGGCGCGATCGTGGACTATCGCGACGCGATCCGGCGCTATCGAGAGCTGCGCATGGATCTCGAGCTCGCGTACCTGGCGATCGATCTTGCCTGGGTGCTCGGCCCGGCTGAGCCGCTCACGCAGGAGATGGTGCCGGGGGCCCGGGTGACCTGGGCGCGCGAACGTGCTCGGACCTTCCTCGACCAGCTCGACGAAGCGCTCGCGAAGGGCCCGCACGACGTGCTCCGTGCCGATGGCCCACGAGCCGGCGACCGAGCCGGCAAGAAGGCGGGCGCCGCCACGACCTGAGCCGGGCCCGGCCCGGAAACGGTCCGGAGCGCCGCCGTCTGTCACACTGCTCCCCGGTGAGCCGCGGTTCCATCCCCCGCTTCGACCTGTACGAGGAGCTCGAAGTCTCCCGACAGGCGACTTCCTCGGTGATCGAGGCCGCATATCGCGTCCTCGTGAAGCGCCACCACCCCGACGTCGCGACCCAGGACGACGGCGACCAAATCAAGCGCCTGAACGTCGCGCGCGAGTGGCTCATCTCACCAGGCAAGCGAGCCCGCTACGACGCGGCGACGGCCCTCCCTGGCGACGCCGAGCGCGCGTACATGCCCGCCGCCGACCGGCCGGAGCGCGTCTACGCGAGGCGCCCTCGCCCAGCCGCCGGGGCCTCTGGCGGGGCCTCGGGCGGCGCGGAGCGCACGCGGGTCTCATCGCCAGAAAGCTTCGGGGTCAACAGCCGGGACGTGCGGCACTTCCTGACCGAGCTCCGCACCCTCGGCGGGAGCCGTGCCACCGATGTCCTGAACGCAAAGCTCGCCCTCGATGCGACGGCCTACGCCGAGGCGCGTTCCTCAGCCCTGGCGGCCGCGCGCGCATGGCGCGAGGGCGAGTGGACCTTCGCGCGTGAGGCTGCGTACGTCATCGCCCGAGGCAAGCTGTCCGGGTCGCCGATCGAGCCGGCGGTCGCGACGATCGTCGCCGACATCGCGGGCGCCATCGTGGTCCGCGACCAGATCACCTCGCGCGAGTTCCTGCTGCTCCTCGCACCATGGTCCGAGACGGCAACGCCCAGCGTGGCGACGCGTGAGCGACCGCAAAGAACCAGCACCCCTCGGCTCGCCGGGGTCGGCGCGCTGGCCGGACGAACGATGCGATCCGGGCGCACGGGGCTCGCCGGGCTGGGCGCGCTTGCCGGCCAGGCCGCACGATCGGGACGAACTGGGCTCAATGAGCTCAGCGGACTGGCCGAGCAGACGGTCCAGACCGGGCTCGAGGGGCTCGACGGGATCGGTGCCCGGGCCGGACAAGCGGTGCGATCTGGGCAAGCCGGGCTCAGTGGGCTCGGCGCGCTAGCTGGACGAGCCGCCCCGACCGGCCAACGTGGCCGCGAAGCGGTCAGCGGGCCCGGCGAGGCGAGCTGGCCGGCCGACGGAACCGGGCGAATCGGGCTCGATGGGCTTCGAGCGCCGGCCGGCTGGGCGATGCCGACCAACCTCTCCAAACCGGTCCGAAGCGGACCCACCAGGTTCGGCCGATCGCGACGGCCGCTGGCAATCGGTGTTTCGGTGTCCGTGCTCATCGCGGTCATCGCGATCGCCGCCCTTGGTCGGATCCCGAAGCCCGAGACGGCCATCGCCGCGTTGACGGACGCCCCGCCGTCGTTCTCGGCCCTTGTCTCGCCCGGCGTTGCGGCCCCGTCGGCGTCCACGGGCATCGTCGGCCCGATCCTGCCAGGCGCGAGCCCCACGCCCGAGGTCGAGACGCCGGACGCGACCACCGAGGTCGATGCGACGCCGGTGCCCGCCGGGCCCCCAACGGCGCGTCCACCCGGCCCGACCCCGACGCCGAAGCCGGGCCAGACACCGAAGCCGACGCCGAAGCCGACGCCGCACCCCACGCCGCCGCCGACGTCGGCGCCGACACCCACACCCACGCCGACACCCACACCCGCGCCAACCACGCCACCGACGACGTGCACCGTCATCAACCTCTTCAACGTGAACACGGGCAACGCGCAGGCCGCCTGGAACACCGCGGGGTTCACCGGGGTCGTGCTCTTCTCACCGCAGCCGCCACCGCAGTACAAGATCAAGTGGCAGAGCCTCGGCGCCGGGACCAGCGTGCCGTGCACGAGCGACATCAGCGTCCAGAAGACCGCGCCCTGACGGTCGCTACTTCCAGTCGACGGTGACGACCTCGACGGGCTCCGAGAAGCCCTTCAGCGTCTCGCTTCGGGCCTGCGAGATCGGGTAGGTGTCGCCCGCGGTCGAGGTGCTGGCGACGATCTCGCCGCCCTTCGCCAGCGCGGCGATGCGCGCCGCCTCGTGGACGCCGCGCCCGCGGTAGTTGTCGCCGATGACGTTCGCGTCGGCGGCGTGCAGGCCGATCCGGACCGGCGGCGCGAAGCCCTGCTGCTGGCGGTGCTCGGCGAGGCGGCGCTGGATCGCGACCGCGGCAGCGACCGCCTGCTCCGGCGAGTCGAAGCCCACGAAGAAGCCGTCCCCGGTCGTCGAGATCTCCTTGCCCTGGTGGGCGCTGAAGACCTCCCGGATCGTCGCGTCGTGCCAGCGCAGGAGGGTGTCCCAGGCCTCGTCGCCCATCACCTCGACGAGGTTCGTCGACCCGACGACGTCGGTGAACATGAACGTCTTCATGACGCGCCGCTTCGGCTCGCTGCGGCCACGGAGCTGCCACGGCAGGAGCTCGGCGACGTCCTCGATGATGACGGCCGCGGTCGGGCAGGCGAACGCGGCCTCGCGCAGGAGCTCGTCCTCGACGCTGTCGGGGTCGACGACATCGGCCTTGCGAGAAGTCGCCGCGGAGCCAGTCGAAGGCCGTCGGCGCGATCGTGATGCAGTTGCCGGCGCCGATGCACTTGTGGCGATCGACCCGGACGCGGAGCGGCATCAGCCCCTCACGGCGACCATGCTCGACGGCGGGGTCAGCCCCCGGAACGCGAGCGATGTCGCCTCGGCCCGGCTCGACGTTCCGAGGCGGGCCAGGACGCGAGACAGGCGTTCGGCGAGGTCGGCCTCGGACATGTCCAGTGCGTCGGCCATCTCGCGGTTCGTCTGGCCCTCGGTCAGCAGGTGCATGATCCGGCGATCGAGGTCATCGAGGGACCCGACACCGTCGGCCGTGGCCTCCGCTCCAGCCGCCCGGGCCGGAGCCGCGACAATGGTGGGCTCGAGCCCGCCGGTGAGCTCGACCAGCTCGCGGCCGAGCGGGCCCCGCAGCCAGCGGACGCGCACCTGGTCGTCGAGGGTCGCCTGGGCGATACGCGACAGGACCAGCTGCAGGTAGCCCCGGATCCCCTCCTGCATCTCTGGCGGGCCGCCGGCGAAGACGCCCGCGACTCGCGGACAACAGCGTCTCGAGGTGCGCGTCCTCGGTGAGCGACGCATCGAGCGCCTCGAACGCAGCGCCGCCCGCGGCTGCTGCCGCCGCGGACATCACCGCGCGCCACGGCGATCTCGGCTCGCGCCGCGTCGGCCTGCGCGGCCCAGAGCGCGTGCCCGGGCAGCGAGGCCGCAAGCGCCGTCGCCTGGTCGGCGGCCTCCTCGGCGAGGGCGAGCAGCTCCGTGTCGGCGGTTCGTGCGCCCAGGCGCGCGGCCGTGATCGCGAGCCACGCGGCGACTTCGCAGCGGGCCACCGCGCCGGCGCGATTCGCGAGCGAGCCGGGCCTGCTCGAAGTGCAGGCGCAGCCCATCCGCGTCCCCCGCCGCGGCACGGGCTCGGCCGCGCCACAGCTCGATCTGCCGCGTTCGCAGTCGGGGTCGGCGCGCTCGCGGCCACTGGCGCCGCGATATCGAGCCAGCGCTCCGCCTCCTCGATGTCGCCGAGCTCCAGGTGGGTCAGCGCCACACCGCCCGCGGCGCGGAACTCCGTCGCCTGGTCGCCGGCGAGCCTTGCGGCGCGGTACGCCTCCTCGCCGCGCGTTGATGGCGAGGTCCGGCACGACCTTGGCGCGCGCGAAGACATGCACGCCGAACAGCATCTGGAGCTCCTGCCGCTCCCGCTCGCTCTCGGTCACGAGCTCGGCGAAGCGCGAGGTGACCCGTCGGATCTCCTCGAGGTGGCGCGCCGATGCGTTCAGGTGAATGGCCGGCGCGTAGTTGATGTAGGCCATGAGGATCACGGTCGACATCACGCCGGTGCGGTCGTCGAGGCGGATGAAGATCTCGAGCGCGCGCTCGCAGTGGCCCCTTGCGCGCATCACCAGCGGCGCGACCGGCTGGTCCTTCAGCACGGCGTCGAGCTCCTCGCCCGCGAGCACCCGCCGCGCGAGCTCCTGGACCTTCCCGGCCTTGACCTCGCCGACGAACCACGTCCGGACCCGCGACAGCGCCAGCATCCCGGCCTCGCGCTCCGCGGCCGCGAGGCTCCGCTCGTCGCCGAGCTCGGTCGCGAGCTCGATGGCCCGGGCGAACGCCTCCTCGGCGGCATCGACGTCGACCTCGAGGTCCGAGACGCCGAACCCCTCGCCCAACGTCGACTGCGTCAGCGCCTGTCCGAGCTCGAGCGTCGCTCGCAGCTCCGATGTCGTGTCCCCATCCGCCGCGGCGCGCTCACGGACGCGACGCGCGAGCTCCGCGGCCGCGTCCTCGTCGTGGCCGGCTCGAAGCGCGGCGGCGCGGCGCAGCTGGACATCGATCTCGAGGGGTCGATCCTTCGAGGCCTCGGCCAGCGCACCGAGCTCGGCCAGGCCATCCAGCCGGTCGGTCGATCGGCGGAGCACGGCGAACGCGTCGTCGCGGCAGGCCAGCAGCGTCCGGCGATCGGCCACGGCCGACACGACCGGCAGCGCTGCCTCCACCAGTCGCAAGGCCTCTTCCGGCGCATTCGACTTGAGGGCCGCCGTGGCGGCGTCGATCGAGAACCGCGCCGCGCGCTCGTTGTCGCCCGCCGCGAGGGCGTGCTGGGCGAGCATCTGGAGACCCTCGGCGGGCGGCTCGCCGCCCTCGAGCAGGAGGTCGACCACCGCCCGATGGACCTCGCGCCGTCGGGCGTTCGAGAGCTGGGCCGTCGAGAAGTCGCGGACCTGCTCGTGGGTGAAGGTGTAGTCGGCGGCGTCGCCCTCGGGGTGCGGGAGCAGGAGGCCGGCTTCGACGGCCGGCGCGAGCGCTTCGGCGATCTCCGCCGCGCGGTCATCCGCGTCGCGGGCTGTCAGGCCCGCTGCCGCACCGGATCCCGCACCTCCGATGGTGACCAGGTCCCGAACGCTGAAGCTCCGGCCGAGGACGCCGGCGTCGCCGAGCAGGGCCAGCGTCGGGGCCGGGAGCCGCGCGGCCCGGCGCGAGATGAGCGTCCGAACCGCCGAGGGCACCAAGCGGGCCGCGTTCCGCCCGAGCCGCCACTCCCCATCGCTCTGCTGGAGCGTGCCGGCCTCCCGATGCGTCCGGGCGAGCTCTTCGACGATGAAGGGGACGCCCTCGGACTGGGCGTGCATCGCGGCGACGGACTGGCCATCGACCGGGCCGCCGAGGACCTGGCGAAGGAGGAGCGCGGTCTCGGCGGCGGCAAACCTGGACACCCGGAGCCGGCGGACGAGGCCCATCCGCTCCATGTCGGCGATGAAGTTGACTGCCTCGGCAACCTTGGCGAGCTCGTCCGAGCGGAAGTTGAGGAACAGGAAGACGGGCTGCTCGGCGACGCTCCGGATGGCGTAGCGGAGCATCCGGAGGGTGTCGTCATCGGCCCATTGGACGTCGTCGAGGAGCAGCGCGATCGGCTTCACCGTTGCCAGCTCCTGGATCGCGATGCCCGCGAGGTCGAAGGTCCGGAGGAGCTTGGCGTCGGGCGAGAGCGTCTCGAAGCCCGGCTCGTCGCGGCCGCTGAGGGCGTCCGTCACGCGCCGGACCGCCACCTCCGCGCGGGTCCCGACGGCGGTCTCGCGGAGCGCGCCGTTCCCGAACAGGCTCCGGGCGACGAGGAATGGGCCGCGGATCTCCTCGTCAGCGGTGATCGCGACCGTGGCGAATCCGGCCGCCGTGGCCATCTCCGCGGCCGCGATGAGGAGCCGGGTCTTGCCGATGCCCGGCTCGCCCTCGAGCGTGACCGCGGTCAGGTGGTTCCTGGCGTCGCGGATGGACTGCTCGATCGCGGTGAGCTCCAGGGTCCGGCCGACGATCGACCCGGTCGCGCGCCGAAGCTGGACGCTGAGCGAGCACTGCGGCTGGACGAGCGGGTCGAGCGCCTCGCCGTCGAGCAGCCGGAGGCCGGCGCCGCTTGCGGGCTCGGCAGCGCTCGCGACCGGGCCATTCGCGTCCGGCTTGTGTGCCTCCGCAACCATCGCGTTCGATTATGCGCGTGCCGTCCTGCGACAGGAAAAGCCGCCGGGTCCAAGCGGGCCCGGCGGCTCGATGCTCACGGTGTTGGCGCCGTCAGAGGGCGCCGGGTCTGGACCTCAGACCGGGCCGCTGCCCGTCCGGGTTCGCCCGCGAAGGGCATTCCAGCCGACCACGACGATCACGGCGCCGATGACGGCGACGATGATGGTGGTGAGGCTGAAGTCGTTGATGTAGTTACCGCCGGTGCCAGGCAGCAGCAGACCGGCGAGGAACCCGCCGACGAGCGCGCCGACGATGCCGAGCGCGATGTGCCCGATGACACCCATGCTCTCGTCACCCTTGACGAGGAAGCCGGCCAGGTAGCCGGCGATCGCCCCGACGACCAGCCACGAAATGATTCCCATGGGTTTCGACCCCTCCATGTTTGCTCGCGCGTCGTTCGACGCGCGCTTGGGCTACGTGAACCATCGACCGGATGACGATACGCCTAGACAGCAGCCGGGATCGAACCTGAATCAGCCGCATGACGAGCGCAGCGGCGAGCTAGCCCGTGATCGACCCCAGGTGAGCCTCGGCCTGGAAGAGATTGATGCCGCTGTCGATGAGGTCGAGCAGCGCCCGCATCGTGCGCTCCTCCTCGACCTGCTCGGCGATGAACCACTGCAGGAACTCGAGGCTGCGGTGGTCGCCGGCGTCGCGAGCAGCCGCCGCAAGCGTGTTGAACAGGCCCGTGACCCTCGCCTCGTTGGCTCCTGCGGCCTCGACGACGTCGCGCGCGGACGCGTAGGACGTGGGGGCACCTCGGACCGCCGGCAACGCGAACTTGATGTCGTTGTCGATCAGGAAGGTCATGATCCTGGCGCCGTGGCCCGCCTCCTCGACCGCCTGGTCGTGGAAGAGCTTGGCCCAGCCCTTGAGGCTCACGCGCTCGAAGTAAAGCGACATCCCCATGTAGGTCTGGTGCGCCGTCAGCTCGTGCGCGATCTGGGCCACGAGGAGCTTGGCGACCGGCTCGCTGATCATGCTGGAAGGGTACGTCGTCAGTCGCGCCACGGCGCAGGCGCCGGCCGGCCCAGCAGGTAGCCCTGGCCGAGCCCGACGCCCAGCCCCCGAAGCGCCTCGAGCTCCGCTTCTGTCTCGATGCCCTCCGCGATCAGCTCGCAGCCCGTCTCGCCGGCGAAGTGCACGAGGCCGGAAACCAGGGCCCGCCGGATCGGGTCCTCGTCGATGAGGCGGACCCACTCGATGTCGAGCTTCACGTAGTTCGGCTTGAGCGCGAAGATGTGGCGGAGGCTCGCGAATCCCGAGCCGGCGTCGTCGATCGCGAGGCGGACGTTCTGGCCCAGGCCCGCGAGCGCCGTCTTCACCGCTTCGTAGTCGTCGATCCGCTCGTGCTCGGTGAGCTCGACGATGATCGTCCGATCGGTCGAGGCGAAGAGCTCGGGCAGCGACGGCTCGTGCTCGATGACCTCCGCCGAGAGGTTGACGCTGAGCGCGACGCCGGGATCCAGGGACGCGACCCCCTCGACCGCGGCGGCGGCGGTTGCCCGCTGCAAGGCCGCCCCGAGCCCGATCGCGGCCGCCTCCTCGAACACGACGTCCGGCGCGGTGCCGTCGGCGAACCGCGTCAGCGCTTCCACGGCGACGAGCTCCCGCGACTCGAGCCGGACGATCGGCTGGAAGACCATCGTGAAGGCCCGATCGGCAATCAGCGTGCGCAGCCGCGTGATGGCGGCATCCGCGGTCTCCGCGCGCTCGACGGCCGGGCGCAGGACGACCACGATCTGACCGGTCGCGTCGATCAGGTCCGGCAAGCGGTGCGACATCGGCGCGCCGCGCCCGGCGGGTCGGAGGGCATAGACGAGGCAGCCCAGCGGCGCCCCGCCCGCGCCGAGGCGGAACGGAACGTAGGCGGCATCCACGAGCCAGCCGTCGGAGACCGACGGCGCCTTGCCGCTGTCAGTCCAGGGGCTGCTGGAGGCGCGGGCCGCGATCTCGCTCCCGAGTGGCTCATCGATCGCCCGCCCCGGCGGGAACCGCGACTCGAGGATGCCGCTCGCCGCAATGCTCCGGACGGCGTCGCCACCGAAATGGAGGATCGCGACGCCGTCGACGCCGAGCGCGCTCGGGATCTGCTTCGTGAGCTCGGCGGCGAGCTCCAGGAGCGACCCGCTCTTGGTGAGCCCCTCGAGCATCGCGTTCAGGTTGCGCCGGACCTCACGACCCTGCTCCAGCTCTGAGGTCCAGGCGGTTCGCTCCCGCAGCTGCGCCCGCACGCGAGCCGTCAGCTCGCGGACCCGGACCGGTTTCCCGAGGTAGTCGTCCGCACCGAGCTCGAGGCCGCGGATCCGCTCGGTCTCATTGATCGACCCGGTCACGAGGATCACCGGCAGCGTCTTGAACCGGTCGCTGGCGCGGATCTGGCGGAGCGTCCGGAGGCCGTCGAGGAACGGCATGTCGACATCGAGCAGGACGACATCGAAGGCCTGCTCGTCCAGCCTGGCGAGGGCGTCGCGACCGTTCGTGGCGAGGACCGTTTCATAGCCCTCGCGCGCGAGGGCGGCTTCGAGGTACGCGCGGGTCGCCGCGTCGTCGTCAGTGATCAGGACGCGCGGATTCTTCGCCACGGAATGCGACGATGCGCCGCTCCCGGGTTCTCAGAAAGGAATTTGTGCCGCGAGACCGCCGCGGAGGCGAGCTCCGCTACTCGTCCAGGCGCTCCGGCCGGAGCAGCCGCAGGCCGACCCGGCCCTCCCGGCGCACGATCCCCTCCCCCTCGAGCTGCCGCAGGACCCGCCGGGTCATCTCCGGGCTCGTTCCCACCAGGCCCGGCAGGTGCGTTCGGTTCAGCACGACGGGCTCGTCGAAGAACAGCGCCCGATGGCGAGCCAGGATCCGGAGCACCCGCCGTCGCCCGTCCTGGTGGAGGAAGCCCTCGATCCGCTCGATCGTCTGGTGCAGCGACGCGGCCATCGAGTCGATCGCGACCAGGGCAAAGCCGGGATCGGCCGCGACGAGGGCCCGGACATCCGCTCCCGGCCACTGGGCGACCGCGGCCGGAGTGATCGCGATGAGCTCCACGCTCGACGACTGCGCCCCGATTCCCGAATATCCGAACACCACGCCGGACTGCGCGACGCCGCTCAGCAGCTCGTGGCCGTCGGCGGTCGTTCGTCGGGCGACGCCATAGCCGTCGAGGATCAGCGTCAGCGGCACCAGCTCGCCCTGGGGGTAGATCACGTCGCCGGCGCGGAGGGGCCGCAGCCGGGCGGTCGCCGCAAGTCGCTCGATCGTCTCCTGCCGGGCGCCGTGCAGCAGCGTCGCGAGGCGGTCCGCCAGCTCTCGGCGGCTGCCCTGGACAGGCGACTCCGGTGCGATCGTCGCAACCATGCGAGACAAGGCTAATCCCCGTGCGACGTTGCCGTCCGCGCCGTTGACGCCGTGGTGATGCCGCCGACCGGCGCGCGGGCTACGATCGGATCGGTCCGGGAACTGAAGAGGGAGTGTCCAATGCAACCGCATGCAACTCCCGTTGTGCTCCTCCCCGGTGAGGGTCGGGCGATCGACCTTGGCAACTTCGGCATGTCGGTCAAGGTCGCCGGCGCGGAGACGGGCGGCGTCTTCACGCTGCTGGAGGCGACGGAGCCGCCCAACTTCGGTCCCCCGATGCACATCCATCACGACTGCGCGGAGGCGTTCTTCGTCCTCGAGGGCGAGTACCGGATCTTCATCGAGGGCCTGGAGCATCGCTGCCCGCCGGGCTCGTTCATCCTGATCCCGAGCGGCCTCCGCCACGGCTTCCGCGTCGGCGACGTGCCGAGCCGGAAGCTGAACCTCTACGCGCCGGCCGCGATGGTCGACTACTTCTTCGACCTGTCGAAGGCGATGGCCGGCGGCGTGGCCGATCCGGGCACACTGGATGACATCGCCCGACGCCATGGCATGGAGGTCGTTGGGCCGGTCCCGGAGGGCTATCTGTAGCTCCGCGGGGTTGGATCAGTCGAACATTTGTGCTATGATCTAACGACCGCCGTCATCTGACGACGCTGCTGCGTGTGGTCGACCCCCTTTTCGAACGGGCCGTGCGTCTTGCAATCCGTGTTCGGGAAGTGTTGGAGGTCAATGTGACCACCGGAACCATCAAGAAGGTCATCGCCGATCGAGGCTTTGGCTTCATCACCGCCGACGATGCGAAGGAATACTTCTTCCACCGCGACGGCCTCGACTCCACGCTCGACTTCGATCGCCTCATGGGCGGTGAGAAGGTCGAGTTCGAGATCGAGCAGGGCCCCAAGGGTCCTCGCGCCAAGCTGGTCCACGCGGCCGCATAGCGCACCCGGCGACCCGCCTCGTGCGGGTCGCCGATCTCTTCATCCGGCGGCCCCGTGGTTGATCGACCACGTCCCCGTTGGCATTGCATCTGCGCCTGCGCCGGAGAACCGTCATCGTCCGAACCGCCTTCGTCTCCACGTACCCGCCCCGCCGCTGTGGGATCGCCACGTTCACGAGCGATCTGGCCTCGGTGACGCCCGACAGCGAGATCGCGGTCCTGCACCCGGGCGGCTCGGCCCTGACCTACCCCCTGAAGGTGCATCACCGGATCCGCAAGCACGAGCTGGCGGACTACCGCCGCACTGCCCAGGACCTGAACCGGTGCGTGGACGTCGTCTCGATCCAGCATGAGTACGGGATCTGGGGCGGCGAGGATGGCGAGCACGTGCTCGACTTCGTCCGCGCCCTGCGCGTCCCATCCGTCGCGACACTCCACACCGTGCTGCGCGACCCGACGCCCCACCAGCGCTCCGTCCTGGAGGACCTGGTCGCGACCGCGGAGAAGACCGTCGTGATGTCGCGCTCGGCCGCCAACCTGCTCATCAGCGCCTACGACGTGGATCCCGATCGCCTGCAGGTCATCCCGCACGGCGTGCCCAACGTGCCGCTCGTCGATTCCGCGACGGTCAAGCCGGCCCAGGGAATCAAGGATCGCGACGTGGTCCTGAGCTTCGGCCTGCTCGGCCCCGGCAAGGGCTACGAGCTCGCGATCGAGGCACTGCCGGCGATCGCGGCGGCGCACCCGGACGTCCTGTACGTCATCGTCGGCGCGACGCACCCGGACCTGATCAGCACCGAGGGCGAGGCGTACCGCGAGAAGCTGCAGGCTGCGATCGCGCGGCTGGACATGGAGCGCCACGTCCGGTTCATCGATCGGTTCGTCGGTCGGGACGAGCTCACCCGCTGGCTCCAGGCTGCCGACGTCTTCGTCACGCCCTATCCGAACCTCGGCCAGATCGTGTCCGGGACCATGTCCTACGCGATGGGCGCCGGTCGCGCGGTCGTCTCGACGCCCTACACCTACGCCTCGGAGCTCCTGGCGGATGGCCGCGGGGTGCTCGTCGAGCCCGGTTCGGCGGCGGCGCTCGCCGACGGCGTGGCCTCGGTTCTCGGCGACCCGGAGCTGCGCGCGGCGATCGGCCGACGGGCCCATGCCCACAGCCGGCGGATGATCTGGCCTGCCGTCGGCACGGAATACAGCTCGGCTCTTCAAGGCGACCGCGCAGGGTTCGCGCGCCGGCTCGCCGGTCAGGACGGGCGTCCCGATCCATGCTTGAGGACGTCACGCCGGACGCCACGCTGGCGCCCCTGTACCCGATCAGCCGGAAGCACCTGAAGGTCATGGGCGGCGAGCTCGGCATCTTCCAGCACGCGAAGGGCTCCCTGCCGGATCCCGAGCACGGCCACTGCGTCGACGACGTCGCGCGCGCGCTCGAGGTCGACCTCCTCCACGCACGGACCCTCGGCTGGGCCCCGGTCGCCGAGAGCGCCCGCCGCAACATGCAGTTCCTCGAGGACGCCTTCGACGAGCCGAGCGGCCGCTTCCTGAACTTCCGCACCGTCGCCGGCGAGTGGACCGGCGGTCCCGGCTCCAACGACAGCCTCGGCCGCGCGATGCTGGCCCTCGGCGAGACGATCGCCGCGGCACCCGAGGCGCGCCTCGTCGAGCAGGCCCTCGAGCTCTTTGCCCGCGCGCTCAAGGCCGCCCGCCGCGTGACCTCGCCGCGAGCCCAGGCATCGGTCGTCCTCGGATGCGCCGCCGTCGCACGCTCGTCCGCGATCGCGAGCTCCACGGAGGTGCGGGACATGGCCCTCGCGCGCGACGTGCCCGTCGTCATGCGCACCCTCGCGACCGGCCTCCACGCCCAGTTCCTGACCTACGCCGAGCCCGGCTGGCCCTGGCCGGAGGACGCGCTGACCTACGAGAACGCGCTCCTCCCGCGGGCGCTCATCGTCGCCGGCCAGCGCGGCCGAGCGGAGACGATGGTCGATGATCGGGCTCCAGGTGCTCGACTGGCTCATCGACGTCCAGACGGCACCCGAAGGCCACCTCTCCCCGATCGGGCAACGGCTGGTGGCCGATCGAACGGCGAACGATCCAGGTTCGACCAGCAGCCGATCGAGGCGACCGCGCTGCTGCTCGCCGCCGAGGCTGCCTACGCGGCCACGGGGAATCCGCGCTACCGGGCCGCGATGGAGCGGGCATACGCCTGGTTCCTCGGCGAGAACGACCTCGGCGTGCGCATCGCCCATCCGGCCCGCGGGGCCGGCTCCGACGGACTGACGCCCAAGGGCATGAACCGCAACGAGGGCGCCGAGTCGACGCTGATGTGGCTCATGCGCCGCCGAGCACATCCGTGCGCTCCGCGCCGCCAAGCCGCGGGTGCATCGGTCCCGCTGCCGCCCGGGCGCGTCGCCGCGTCCCGCGTCGGCGCCGCTGCTCGTGCGTCCCGGTCGCCGGCGTGACCGCCCGAGTCCCGCTGTTCCGGCGGTCGGACCTGAACCCGATCCTGACCGCCGCCGATGTCCCCTACCCCGCCAACAGCGTCTTCAATCCCGGTGCGGCCCGGATCGGCGACGAGACGATCCTGCTCGTCCGCGTCGAGGACCTGCGCGGCATCTCCCAGCTCCACGTCGCGCGCAGCAAGGACGGCGAGTCGGGCTGGACGTTCGACCCCGAGCCGCTGCTCCGCGCCGACGTCGATCGCGACCCCGAGGAGACCTGGGGCTGCGAGGACCCCCGCGCTGACCTGGCTGCCCGAGCGCGAGGAGTGGGCGATCGCCTACACCGCGTACAGCCGGCGCGGCCCGCTCGTCTCGCTGGCCACCACGCGCGACTTCCAGACCGTCCGCCGCCTCGGGCCGGTCATGCCGCCCGAGGACAAGGACGCGGCGATGTTCCCGCGCCGGTTCGGCAACCGCTGGGCGATGATCCATCGACCTTCGCCCCTCCGCGGCGGCGCCCACATGTGGGTCTCCTACTCGCCGGACATGCGCCACTGGGGCGACCACAAGCTGCTGCTCGAGGCGCGCGACGGGGCCTGGTGGGACGCCGGCAAGATCGGCCTCGGGCCACCGCCGCTCGAGACGCCCGAGGGCTGGCTCGTCATGTACCACGGGGTCCGCGTGACGTCCGACGGACCGATCTACCGGGCCGGGCTGGCGCTCCTCGACCTCGAGGACCCGGGAACCGTGCTCCATCGCTCCGACGAATGGGTGTTCGGGCCCGAAACGCCCAATGAGATGATCGGCGACGTCGGGCGGGTCGTGTTCCCGTGCGGGTGGATCCACGACCCCGAGACGGACGACCTCGCCCTGTACTACGGCGCCGCGGACACGGTCATCGGCCTCGCGACCGGCAAGCTCAGCGACGTCATCGCGACGGTCAAGGCGGCACCCGTACCGAAGCGCAAGACGCGGCGCTAGCCGCGGCCTCGCGCCGACGAGGAGCCGCCGCCCAGGTCAGCGCAGGCCGATCGCCAACGTGTGGGTTCTGAGCACGATCGAGCCCGTGCCGAACAGCGTCACCTTGAGCTCGTAGGTCGCCGGCTTGGCGAGGCCCTTCGTGCTGAGATTGAAGATGAACTGGTTCGCGCCCGCGTCGTAGCGGAAGCAGTTGCCCGCGTGTGGCTGGTTGCTGTTGACCGTCTCGTCGACCGCCGGCGCGCCACTTCCGATGCGCACGAGCGAGATCTGCAGCGCACAGGCGCCAGCGAGCTCGCCGGCTGCGGCATCGGAGAACAACGCCCCGGCGGCATCCCGTAGCGCGAACTTGACGGGCACCGTCGAGCCGCCCTTGAAGACGCTCATTGGGCTCGATGCCGAGATCGGGTCGTTCAGGGGCTGGAAGAAGCTGGAGATCGTCGGCGGCGCCACCGTGACAGCCACGAACGGCGAGAGCGACGTGGTCTCGCCGCAGATGGTCTCGGGTCCGAGATTTCCCTCGATCGTGATGTCGACCCACGCGCCACCCTCGAAGTGGAGCAGCGCCGTTGGGGCTGGCGTCACTCCCGCGAAGTTGAGGCAGACCGTGATCGAGCCGCTGATCGTCGCTGTCGTCTGGAGGTCGTAGAACCGCGGCGGGCTGCCGAGCTGGAAGCCCGCCGGGAGCGCCGGCCCTGTCGAGCTCGTGGTCACGGTCGTGACACCAGAAGACGTCACGTTCTCGAAGATCACCTGGTGCGGCGTCGGCACGCCGTTCTCCCCAGGCGACGTCTGGACGTTCCCCCCGGTCGGCGTGTTGCCGGCACCAGGGTTCGGGCTCGGCCCGAAGCTGGGCTGAGGCGCGTCAAACCCGGTACAGGTGTACTGCAGGGAAAGCGCGTTGCCATCGACGTCGGTGCTCGCGGTCACGAGCGTGTCCTCGCCCGTGATGACCTCGAAGTGGGCGGTGCTCTGGTTGGTCTGGCCGTTCGGAACCTGGAACGTGCCCGCCACGGCGAACTCCGCAGTCAGCGTGATCGGGTCGGACTCCCATCCCGAGAGAACGAAATGCCAGAGGACCAGACCGGGGTCGAGTGGGTCCGGGCACGAGATGTGGAAGTCGGGATCGTCCCAGGTGACTCCCTCGTGCGACGGGACCAGGTCCTGCGCGGAGACGACGGCGACCGCCGAGAACGCCAGCACCACAGTTGACACGCCTGCCAGCAGGCGCATGCGATTTCGCCCGGTTGCCACGTTCCCTCCAGATCGTCAGACCGCTGCCCAGCCCCGCGCGGCCCTCGAGACGACCAGTGAGTCTAGGCCGGACGAATCGCGGAACTCTGTCGTCGAACCGACTCCGCGCGAGAACGCCGTTCGCGGCCGGTACGTCCACAGGCCCACACGCCCTTGTGAACCGCGGGCGGAAATACCCTCGGCTACGGCGTCCCCGCACTGACGCTTGGGCGCGAACACTCCGGGTCCCCGACCGCGACGACCGTCGAGACGCCGCTGGCGATCGAGCGCAGCTGGCATTCGGACCAGTCGAGGCCGGTTGGGTGCTCCTCCCAGGTCTCGCCGTCGGGCGAGGTCCAGGCGCGCAGGGGCGACGGCTCGACGGTCAGGTCGACACCGAGCAGGATCCAGCCGGTCCCGACAGCGGCAAGCTTTGGCGATCGCAGCTGTTGACCGGTGAGGGTCGATTTGAACGAGCCGTCACCGGTCTGCACCCAGACGGTGGTCGGACAGGTTCCATCCGCACAGCTCGCGATGGCTGCGGCGAGTCGCTCGCCGTCGGAGGTGATTGAGAGGTCGTCGATCGCCCGGGCGTCGATCGGTCCGATCCGTCGCCATTCGATCCCGTCCGGTGATGAGAAGGCAACCGCCGGGTCGTCGCCGAAGGACAGGACGAGCGCCAGCTCGGAACCTGTCGCCATCACGTCGGCCGCTCGGACGGGCGTTTCCTGCGGGTACCCGAACTCCGTGGGCTCGATGCGTGTCCAGTTCGTGCCATTCGCGCTCCGGTACGGGCCGCCGAGCCCGGAGTGCGTGCGGTCCTCCAGCGTCACGATGATGGAGCCGTTCGGGCCCACCGCCAGGCGATCGAGCAGCGGGCAGCCGTTCTCGCACGAGCGCTCGAACGAGCCGAGCAGCGTCCAGTCGCGGCCATCAGTTGAGTGCCAGAACAGGAACTCGAGCTGCCCATTCTGCGAGCGGGATCCGGCCGCCACGTACGACCCGTTGAACGCGACCACGCTGGGGGTCGCGCCACCCGCACGGGGCATCGCCGAAGCGGTCCACGTCATCCCGTCGTCCGATCTCCAGGCCGTTGGTTGGCCTCTGCCGCAGTTGCCAATGACGGCGCAACCTCGACCGACGAGGACGAACCCCGGCTCGCCGTAGGCGACGCCATACCCCTCGCCTTCAACCCCCAGGTCGACGTCCGCCCACGTCGCACCGAGGCGCGGACCCGAGGGCGTTGCCTCGGGCGTTCCCGGCACGGCCGTCGATGGAGCGCCTGTTGCTGCGGCGGTGGTCGACGCCGACGGAGTCGCGGGAGGCGAAGTCGCGCAGCCGGCGACCAGCCCGACCGTCACGGTAAGCGCCAGCCACACCGGACCCCGTGTCACTCCGTCGCCACGAACTGGCCGGAGGCCAGGACTTCTCCGCCACCCATCTCGGCAATCTCGAACCGCCAGGTCCCGGGCCGCATCATCGGACCGATGCTGAACGCCCAGGTGTCCATCTCCTCAGTGCTCCTGCTCCAGGCAATGGTGATCAGCACGTCGTCGACATATTCCCGGATCACGAGGCGCGTCCCCGCCATCGAGCGCGGCAGGCGACCAACCATGTAGAACGTCGCATCGGGTCCCACGGAGGTCAGCTGGTCGCGGACCTCGAAGCTTTCCGGATCGAAGCCCATCCCGAACCAGATGGCGCCTGTCGGCGGGATGTTCGCGAATGGATGGCCGCCGGTCGCGTCGTAGTAGGCCGCCGCCCCCAGGACAACGACGACCGCGAGGGCGGCCAACCATCGGCGGCGGCTCGTTCTGCGGGCAGACCGGCCGTCAGGTTCGTGGGAGCCGTCGGGAGCAGGGGGCGACGCCGCGGGATCGTCAGAGTCGAGCTCGGACGAGGTGTTCCCTAACATCGAGGGAGCATAGAGTGGCCTCGATGTCGCTCACCTTTCTCGCGCCTGATCGGGCGTGGCCGGCGCCGAATCCGAGCCCGTGAACAGGAACCAGGCGAGCAGGATCCCGATCAGGAGGATCACCAGGAGCAGCAGCCCCTCGACCTGGAGCGGCTCGACGCCCAGGCTCGTCCGGACGACGTCGGGGACGAGCGCGACGGCGGTGATGAGCCCGTAGATCGGGAGGCCGAGCCAGGCCGCTCTGTACAGGCCGCCGAGGAGGCTTCGCAGCGCACCACCCGTGCGCATGCTCGCGACCGCCGCCGCCATCCCCGTGAGCCCAGCGAGCCCGAACGCGATCCGCCACATCGGTCCCGACGCGAGCAGCGAGGCCAGCGAAACCAGCCCCGGCACGATGAAGTGCAGCGAGACCAGGAACGTGAAGCGGCGCGCGGAGGCGTCGGCCGTCAGCTCCCTGTGGCGGAACTGGACGACCACCCACCAGAAGCCCAGCAGCGTGAAGCACAGCGCGGAGGCCGCGGCGTAGAAGGTCGTCGTGTCCATCGAGCGCGATTGTGCCGCAGCCGACGACGAGGCAAGCCGAGTCGTGGCGACGTTCGGCGTACGATCCTGACGCCATGACCCAGACGCTCGAGGCCGGCAGGGACGCGGCGACGCGCCACGACTGGGCGGCTGCCGTCGCTGCACTCACCGAGGCCGATCGGGACGGTGGACTGTCCGGTGAGGACCTCGAACTGCTCGGCACGGCGTCGTGGTGGCTCGCCAAGCCGGAGGAGTCCGCCGGGGTCCTCGAGCGCGCGTTCAACGCGTACTCGAAGGAAGGCCGTCGCCTCGACGCCGCCCGGGTGGCGATGAGCCTGGCCTACCAGGCGTATCGAGGCCTTTCGGGCCCGGCGGGCGGCAGCTGGTCGGCTCGGGCAGAACGTCTCCTCGCGAACGAGCCCGAGAACCGACTGCACGCTCGGGCTCTGATGTACCAGGCGCAGGCAGCGATCTACGCGGGCCGGCTCGATCAGGGCGTGGAGCTTGCCGACAAGGCGATCGAGATCGCGCGCCGTCACGACGCCGCGGACGAGCTGCAGATGGCCATTTCATTCCGCGGCATCGCCAAGCTGTTGGCGGGCGATCTCGCGGCCGGGATGCAGGACATCGACGAGAGCGCCGCGGCCGCATCGAGTGGGCAGCTGGACCTCCGCATCTCGAGCGACATCTTCTGCGTGGCCATCGGAGGCTGCCGCAGGGTCGGCGACCTCGAGCGCGCCGGCCAATGGGCGGACGAGGGCGAGCGCTGGATGGAACGCAACGGCGCGGGTGGGTTCCCGGGCGTCTGCAAGGTCCACCGGGCCGAGCTCAAGATGTTCCGCGGCGACTGGTCGGGGGCCGAGCAGGAGGCCCGCGCGGCGTGCGACGAGCTCCAGCGGTTTCGCCTGCTCGATGGCCTCGGGTTCGCGCACAACGCGATCGGGGAGGTTCGCCTGCGAATGGGAGATCTCGATGGCGCGGCGACCGAGTTCGATCAAGCCTACGAGCATGGTCACGACGCCCAACCGGGCCTTGCCCTGCTCCAGCTGGCTCGAGGCGAGATCGACGATGCGCGGCGCTCGCTGGGCCGGGCACTCGCCGGGGCGAGCGGCGGTGGCGGGCCTGCGGATCTTGCCAATCGGGCGAATCTCCTCCCCGCCCAGGTCGAGATCGCCCTCGCCGCGGGCGACCTCGATGCCGCCCGGGCGGCGGTCGAGGAGCTCGAGTCGATCGCAACTGGCTTCGAGCGACCGTTCTTCAAGGCCGGCGCCCTGACGGCTCGCGGCGAGCTCCTCCTGGGCGAGCGGAAGCCCGTCGAGGCGTCGCCCGTGCTCGATCAGTCGTGGCGGCTGTGGCAGACCCATGACCTGCCCTACGAGGCGGCTCGGGCCAGGCTGCTGTACGGCGAGGCGCTCGCGGCCGAGGGCGACCAGGCGATGGCCAGGCGCGACCTGCTCGCGGCGCGATCGACATTCGACCGACTTGGCGCGCGGCTGGACGTCGAGCGCGTCGACAAGCTGCTCGGTCCGGACGCGGGCACGGCCGCGGCGGCCCGGTCCGGCGAGCGCGTCGAGCGGACCTTCATGTTCACCGACATCGTCGTCTCGACCGATCTCGTCGGGATCATGGGCGATGACGCGTGGGGCGAGCTCCTGCACTGGCACGACCGCGAGCTGCGGGCTTCCATCGCGGAGCACAACGGCCTCGAGGTCAGCCACACCGGCGACGGCTTCTTCGCGGCCTTCGACCGGGCAACCGATGCGATCGCCTGCGCCGTGGACATCCAGCGCCGGCTCGTGCGCCACCGGCGCGAGCATGGCTTCGCGCCGTGGGTCCGCATCGGCCTGCACAGCGCGGAGGCCACGCGCGAGGGTGGCAACTATCGAGGCCAGGGCGTCCACGTGGCGGCGCGGGTCGGTGCTGCTGCCGATCGGGAGGAGATCGTCGTCTCGAGCTCGGTGGTGGAGGCGGCCGGGCGCGTCCCGTTCGCGCTGTCCGAGCCGCGGTCCGCGAAGCTCAAGGGCCTGAAGGAGCCGGTCGAGCTGCGGTCCGTCGAATGGCGGGCCGCGCCACACTAGGCAACCGCCAGGGGCTAGGCGTCACTCGTCGGGCTGCCGGCGGCGTTTCGACGTGCGAGAATTCGAGATCCGTCTCATCGACAGCGCCACCAGCTTGGAGGAGCACGTGGAACTCGTCGGAGCCAAGATGATTCCCGTTCCAGTGGGCAATCCGTCGTTCGGCGGGAACGCCGCGGACGTCGAGCAGTTTCTCGCCGAGCTCCAGCGCCTGGACAGGCGTCGAGCCTTCGTCGTGTGGTCGGGTCGGACGGGGGTCGACTCGTACGCGTACGCGACCGCCCGGCAGCGCGCCGAAGCCGTCGCCATCGAGCAGCGAAACGCTGCCTGGATTGCCACGCGCGAGGCCGCCGAGTCGGTCGCCCGGGCCGCCCTCGACGACTCGGCGCTGTCGACCCAGGTCGTCTCGATCGTCAGCGAGATCGCCGGCATCGTCGCCGTCCGCGATCTCATCTCCGTCGAGGATTTCGACCTGCTCCTGCTGCCCTGGACACGCCGCGGCGGGGAGCCTGCGACGAGGATCCACCACTGGCATTCAATGGCCGAGGCGACGGCCGAGGTCCGTCCGGCCGCGGAAGCGGAACGTGCGGGCGAGCAGCCCCAGGAGGAGACCACGGTGGCAGAGGACCTGAGGATCGTCGATGTGATTCGGCTCGATGCGGAGGAGACCGCCGCCGTCGCCGAAGCCGGACGGATCGCCGAGGAGGCGCGACGAGCGCAAATCGGCGAGCCGGCCAACACTCCCCCGCCGTCCGAGGAAGCGCGCCTCGAGGCTGCTCGGGCGACCGCCGCGGCAGAGGCCGAGCGCCTGGCGGCCGAGGACCGGCTGGCGGAGAACGCGCGCCTTGCGGACGCGGCGCGTCTCCAGGCGGAGCGGGCCGCGGCCACCGCGGAAGCGCAGCGAATCGCCGAGCGAGCTCGTCTCGGCGAGGAGGCGCGGCTGACGGAAGAATTGCGGCTCGCAGACGAGGCTCGGGTACGGGCCGAGCGCGCGGCCACGGCGTCCCAGGCGGTGAACGACGCCGAGGACGCGATGTTGGCGCTGGTGGCCCGCCAGGCGCACGAGGCGCGGACCGCCGAAGCCTCTCGGCTCGCGGATCAGGGTCGTCTCATGGCGAGGGCTGCGCTGGCGGAAGAGGCCCGAAGGAAGGCGCAACGGTCCGTCGACCTCGCGGTATCGGAGCGATCGGCCGCCGAGGCTCGGCTCGCCGAGGCGATGCGCCTGGCCGAAGCGGCCCGGGCCGCCGAGGAACAGCACCGTGCAGACTTCGCGCGGGCGACCGCCGAGGCTCGACGCGAGGAGGCGGCACGGGCGGACGCCGAGCGCGCCGCTTTCGCCGCCGCGGCCGTGCGGCTGACCGCGGAGGGTCGACTCGCCGAGCAGGCCGAGTCCGCCGAGCGCGCCCAGGCCGAGATGGAACGCACGGTCGCGGGGGCCGAGGAAGGCCGCCAAGCCGCGCGCGAAGCGGCGGATCGCCTGGGGGCGTTCCGTGCCGCCGAGGAGGACGCCCGCGCAGAGGCTGCTCGATTGGCCACGCTCGCCGCGGCTCGCACGAAGCCTTCCACCCCTCCACGTGCGATGCGGCGGCCGCGCCCGGCAGCGGCATGGAAGATCGGCTCCCCCCGGTTCCGTCAGGCGGTCTCGGACTCGCGTCCCGCCGCGGTGGCGATCGTCGGGGTCGCTCTCGTCGCGGGCAGGGTCCTCTGGCGGATCGCGAGAGGCTGAGCCCGCGCGATCGGCTAGCGCGGCTCGTACGTCAGGATCAGCACGCCGCCCTTGGTGGCCCGGGACTCCTTGAGCTTGAGGCTGGCCTCGGCGCCGTCGCGGAAGAGCTTCCTGCCCGTGCCGAGGACGATCGGGTAGACCATCAGGCGGTACTCGTCGACGAGGTCGTTGGCGATCAGCGTCTGCACCAGCTCGCCGCTGCCGATGACCTGGATGTCCTTGCCCGGCGCCGCTCGAAGCTCGTTGACGGCCTTCGGGACGTCACCGGAGATGAGCGTCGAGTTCTGCCAGCTGAGCGGCTCGGTCAACGTCGTCGAGACGATGTACTTCCGGAACCGGTTCATGAACTTGCCGTGCGGCTCGTCGGGCGGCACGTTCGGCCAGAAGCCCGCGAAGATGTCGTACGTCCGCCGGCCGAGCAGCAGGCCGTCGGTGTGCTCGAACGAGTCGAGCACGACGCTGTCGTCGTTGTCCTCCCCGTCGTCGAGCTCGGTCGCCCAGCCGCCCTTGTCGAAGCTGCCGCTGGGATCCTCCTCGGGGCCGCCCGGGCCCTGGTACACGCCGTCGAGGGTGAGGAACTCGCTGACCACGATCTTCGCCATGGCGTCAGCCTACCCGGCAGGAACGTAGGTCAGCCTGATCACGTCGTCGTCGATCGCTTCGTGCGCCACGAGGCGGAGCGGCGGCCGGGGTCCCGCGAAGAACGGCTTGCCCTGACCGAGGACGATCGGGTGCAGGTAGATCCGGTATTCGTCGATCAGGCCGAGCTCCGTGAGGCTGTGCGCCACGCGCGTGCCGGCGACCTCGATCTCGCCGTCGCGCTCGGCCTTCAGCGTGCGGATGAGACCTTCGAGATGGGCCGCGACCAGCGTGGCGTTCGGCCCGACTGACTGCAACGTGCGCGAGACGACCCATTTCGGCTGGTTCCGCCATGCCGCGGCGAACGCGCGCTCCTCGGAATCCCACTCGGGCTGGTCGTCGTCCCAGTACCGCATGATCTCGTACATCGTGCGGCCGTAGACGCTGCCCGCCGACCGCTCGGCGGCCTCGATGAAGTGGCGGAAGAGCTTCGGGCTCGGGTCGAACGCCGTGTGATCGACGTAGCCGTCCAGGGTCTGGTTCAGTCCGTACACGATCTTCGCCACGCCCATCTCCTTCGCCGGCTACGCCAGGGTCACCTCGGGTTGAGACCGTAGCGCGCCAATGATTGCCTCGCCGCCCGCGTCTTCGATCATCTTCGGCATTAGCCGGCTCAATAGGCGTTCAGTTGCCGTCACTGACGCCCCAGGCAAGACCAAGGGCCTCGACACGAGCGATGAGCTCGACCGGGCTCGCCGTGGTGGCAAGGTCGCGCGCCAGGGCTATCGCGCGTTCCACGTTGATCCGCCCGCTCGGGTCGCCGATGTGGAACACGAGTTGGGCGACGCCCGCCATCTCGGCCGCAAGGATCTGGACCAGGGTCATCATCACGCGGTTGCCTCCGAACGCCCCGCCTCCCCAGAAGCCGGAGTGGATGGCGACAAGCGCATGTGGGCCGGCAGTTCGCCTCGACTCGAGGACCGCGGCGCGGAAACCCGAGTAAGCGGTGGCGAGTGCGAGATCGATCTGCTCCCGCTGATAGCGGCCGCGACCGCCGTACGGGGCGGCGATCGCGAGGATGTTGGAGATCGTCGGCGGTTCGATCCGCGTCGTCGCCTCGCGAACGGCATCGGCGGTGGCTCTCGCGAATGCCATGCCGTAGAGCCAGCTCGGTCGGCCGCCGGCTGCCTCTGGGGCGGTCTGGAGGCTGAGGCGCCGCTCGGCTCCCAGGACGAGCACCGGCGTCGGACGACCGTTCGCGATGGTGGTGGCGGGTCGACCTTCCGCGACGATCGCTTCGCGGAGCGAACCGAGGCTCGGATGCTCTGCGACCTGGATCTCGTCCTGGGCGAACAGCACCGAGCCGTAGGCATCGAAGAGGTTTGGATCGGCGAAGTTGACGTGCCACTCGACGCCGACGCTCGGATCGAGGACCGGGCGGTAGTCGTACTAGCCGTCGCGAACCACCACGAGGCGGTCGAGGCCTACCGCGTCGAGCTCGAGCGGAACCGGCAGCAGGAGCCCCGGCCACCGGCTGTACTCGAGCTGGCCCGTATGGATGGTGCCTGGGGGACACGCGATCGCGTACAGCCGCTGCTTGTTCTCGTTGCGGGAGCACCGCTGGGTGCTGTCGCACCAGCGCAGCCGCCTCGTACGTTCGCCGCTGAAGAGGCTCGGGGACGGCCGGATCCTGCGGCTCGGTCATCTCCCCACCACTATCCGGCCGTCGACGGCCGGCCCCGCACCGTGTTAGGCCGCGTGGACGTTCCCGAGCCCGAATGGGGGAGGATCGAACCGCCGCAAGAGCGCGCCCACTTCCCCTCGTTCGATCTGGGGCCATGCGATGCTGTCGCCGAAGGCGGCGACCCCCATGCCCCGCGCCATACGGTCGGAACGGTCGGCGATCCTGATAATTTCATCGAAGACGTCAATGCCAAAAGGCTCCCGCCAGAACATTCCCATATCGAGAGTGCGATCCAATTCGCTGAGGTGCGGAAGATGTGCGATCTGCCAGCGAACGGAAGCGACGGCCGCGGCGACCTCTGCCGCATCAATGCGCGATGAGAATGCCGCTCGGAAGAAGGGCTTGCCGACGTCGCGTGAGGTGACGACCGCGACAAATTGCCCAGGCAGGGGCTCCACAGTCGCTGGGAACTCCCGCGACACGCTTCCGCGCTCGAGCCAGCCCATCTTCCGGGGAGCCGGAACGATCCACCGACACAACCTACCGGTTGCCTGTTCCGCTGCCCGTTTTCGATTGAGGTCATCCTCGTCGGCCTTTGCTCGCGTCCCGAGCCTGGTCATCGCCGCAACCCACGGGAAGAGGTCATCGGACCTCGTCGTGCGAGTCGGACCCGACGGTTCCCTGGCGAGCTCGCGGACCGCGCCACCAAGGGTCGTCTCCGATCGCAGGGCGGATGCAAACTTGGCTGCAAATCCGTCTCGGTATGCGTGACGCGATTCGCGCGTCCCGCCTGCATACGCGTTTTGGCCTCGCCAGGGCCAGCTAGAGCCGAGCGCGTCCTCAGCAATCCCTGCGACGAAATCGGCCGATCCTGGGATCTTCGAGAGGCCCCCTTCAGCGAGTGTGAGAGCGCCATAGAGAGCTGGGATGTGCGCTGCCAAGAGGACCGCAGCGACAGCTTGCGCCAGCTTCTCGCCGTCGGCTTCTCCCATCGCCTGGGCCGCAGCCGGGGATGGCAATTCTTTGCGTCGTTTCGCATCCGTTGCCATATGTACACCTCTGCTTTCGGACTGCGGTCTGGTCGCTGCCCGCATCCGCGCAACATCCGCGAGGGCCCGCTCTTTGCGACCTGCGATTTCGGCAGCCTCCTCCTCCGAATGCTCGGCCGGATCGTGGCTGTGGATCACACCGCTCTCGTGGCGATGGGAGTTCGCGATCTCGTCCAGGATGTCCCGTTTCTTGGTCATCTCAAGTGTTCGAGCTCATGAGCTTGCGCACCAACGGACTCGGTCCAACCTGGATCCCGTTGTGTGCGAGGGTCGCCTCAACCGCAGGCCGATCCGGTAGCACGAAAGTTCTTCCCGTGACCTGCTCGACATAGCGCAGCTCTGCCTCGGCGGCCCGGGCGTGACCGCGATCGATACCGAGGCTCATGCAGTAGCAGGCCACGGCGAGTTCGTAGTTCGCATCCTCAACCGCGAGGTAGCCCAAGTTCCGATAGCCGCGTGCGAGCGCGTCCACCGAATGAGCGACCTGCATGGCGTGAAGCGTCAATTCGCGCAGCTCCGACTTCCTGCCGGAAAGCTTCATGACCTCGCCCAGCTCAAACATGGCATAGGTACTTACCGGGTTGACGCGAAGCGCTTCTTTGAGCGACGCCTCAGCGCCATCCAGATCTCGAAGCTCGATCAACACCGCGCCGAGGAGTGAGTAGAGCGTGGCGCGATCCTGAGGCAGCTTCCGCACGTGCCTTGTTGGCTGGTAGAGCTGTCCATAGATCGCCAGCTCGAAGGGGTTTGCGAAGTGGCGATATTCCGAGACGCTGTCGTCGACGTACAGGCCATTGCCAGTCCCGTATTGGCGGACCAGATTCTTCCAGCACGATCCGGGCCGTCGCGAAGTCGCCAGCGCCGATCTTCGCACGGGCTGCTGTCAGGCCTTGGTCAAATCCACGCTCGAAGCCGTCAGCAATCCCATCGAACTTGACTCTCACGTCGGCCGGGGCGATCGCATGCAGCATGCGCCCAAGCTCGCGCAGGATCTCCTTGGCTTGGGGATGACCTCCGCACGATTGAGCGACCGACGTGATGAGGGCGCCGTCGTGCTTGAAGTCGCCGGTCAGACTGGCCGTGACTCCCGCGATGACCTCAGCGTAGGTTCGACCGGCAACGTCGGCCGGGCCGGCGCCGTTCACCATTGGATGCCTCATGCGTAGGCGCGACCGTGCGTCCACAACGAGGCCCGGAACAACCCCACTAAGGTCCCACCGCAGCCGACGGCAGCCCGGGATCCGGCACGGCATCGGGGTGCAGCAGGTGGCCGAGCTGGCGGACGCCGTCGGCGAGGCGCGGGCCGGGGCGGGAGTAGTAGGCGTCGCCGTCGACGACGAGCCAGCGGGCGTTCGGGGCGATGCGCTCGCGGTCGAGGTGGGCGGAGCGACGGACAGCCTCGTCGACGTCGAAGCCGCACGGCGCGATGACGACGACCTCGGGATCGGCGGCCGCGACGTCGTCCCAGGTCGTCGGGTGCGACGGTCGACCGGGCTCGCCGAGGAGGGCCTCGCCGCCCGCGGCCTCGATCATCTCGGGCAGCCAGTGGCCGGGCACGAACGGCGGGTCGATCCACTCGGCGACGAAGACCCGCGGCCGGCGGGCGCCGGCGCGGATGGCGGCGTCGGTGCGGCGTCGGACGTCGTCGATCGTCGCGCGCATCTCGCCGGCGACTTCCCTGCCCCGCTCCGGGACGCCGAGCCGCGACGCGAGCGTCTCGATCGATGCGGCGACCTCCTCGAGCGTCGAGGGGTCGAGCGAGATCACGGTCGCGCCGACCGGGCAGGCCGACCCGAGCTCGCCCGAGCTGACGGCGCAGACCGTGCACAGGTCCTGGGTGACGATGACGTCCGGTGCGAGGCGCTCGATGAGCGCCGCGTCGACCGCGTAGAGGAGCGGCCGTCCCTGATCGCCTCGCGGACCTGGCGGTCGATCTCGACGCTCTCGAGCTCCGCCGGGTCGATCCGCGCCGCCGTCACGACCGGCAGGTGCTGCGACCTCCGGCGGGTAGGTGCACTCGTTCGAGCGGCCGACGAGGGAGTCGGCGAGGCCGAGGCGGGCGATGATCTCGGTGGCGGACGGGAGGAGCGAGACGATGCGCATCGGTCGAGCCTACGCGCCGCGGATCCACTGCGGCCCGCCGCCTGCGGATCGGACGGCTTGGCTGCGCAAGACGCGCGACCTGCGGGGCGTATTCGTGAGCACCACGCCAATCCCCGGAGGTCCGATGCGAGCTCTGTCGTTCCTGACCACAGCCGGCCTGCTCCTGATCGTCGCGTGCGGCGGCCCGACGGGCCCAACTGCGAGCTTCCCCGCAGCGACCACGTCCCCATCGGCCTCGGCGCCGGCCGCAAGACCCGAGGAAAGCCCAGGACCCCTCCCCACCGAGCTCGTCCTCGGCCAGACGTTCGGGCTCTTCTACGACCCGCAGATCGAGCGCGTGGTCCTCGTCAATGGCGCCCAGGAAACCGGCCCTGCCATGCCGACCGAGCTGTGGAGCTGGACAGGCACCGCCTGGGAGCTGCTCGATGCGGCCGGTCCAGAGGCACGCGGATTTGCGGTCGATCGGCCGGGATCCGGTCCGCAATGTCGTCGTCGTGCATGGCGGGATCTCGAGCTCCGGGACGGCGTTCGACGAGACGCTCGAGTGGGACGGCCGCGATTGGACCGTCCATGTCGCCGGCGACGCTGGGCCGGGTGCCCGCGAAGGGGCTGGTCTCGCCTACGAACCCGACACGGGACGGATGCTCCTCTTCGGCGGCGCGGTCGGGTTCGAGCAACGGGCCGACACGTGGGCGTGGGACGGCGAGACCTGGTCCCTCGTCACGCAAACCGGCCCGAGACCCCGTTTCGTCAGTCTCATGACCGAGGATCGGGCCACCGGTGATGTTCTCCTCCAGGGTGGACACTGGGTCGCCGGCAACGATGGCGACTTCCTGGCCGACACCTGGCGCTGGGACGGCGATACCTGGATCGAGATCACGGGCGGCGACGGGCCCGGAAAGCGCGTGAACGCGCCAGGAACGTGGGACGAGCGGCTCGGAGGGATCGTCATGTTCGGTGGCGGGGTCGGCGAGCGTGAGCCCAATGGCATCCGACACGTGGCTGTGGACGGACGGCTGGACGGAGCTCGCGTTGGCGACAGCGCCCACACCCAGAGGTGGGCACCAGGTTGCGTTCGATGCGAAGCGCCAGGTGCTCGTGCTCGTTGGCGGGATCGCGGAAGCGGGTGGTAGCCAGATGCTCGACGTCTGGGAGCTCGATGCGGACGGCTGGAACGAGGTGCTCCGTGCATCGTCGCCGTCAACCTGAGGGCGACGGCGAGTCTCCGTGGCGAATGGAAGCAACGACCGAGGTGCGACATCGGGAGCCAAAATTGTCATTGCCTTCAATCGGAGGGCTTGCCTTGGAACACGCTGGCGAGATGAAATCGCAGGTATTCCGGGTGCGGCCACAACGCCTGGGCTCTCGGCGGGATAAGCGGAAGGTTCTCGACGAGCCCAAGCGTCACCCCGCGGCCAGGAGCCGCAGTCATCGATGTTTCGAGGTTTGGCGACCGGCGAAGGCGGGGCGTGCCGTCTACGTATTCAAAACCAATGAGCCCGCTGTCAAACAGTCTGTGCACTGTTGGGGTCATAGGCAGACCATTCATGACCAAGTCCGGCCCGCCGGCCAGAACCGGGCGGATGTGCGCGGCGTCCAGCAGGCGCTTGGACTTGATCGTGCGATTGCCCCGATGCCGAGGCCGGTAATTGCGCAGCGGTAGTTGTAGGCATCGAGGACATCGCGACGGAAACTCGCTGCGCGTACGAACGACTCGACCAGCGCCTCAGACCTCTCGCGGGCGACCACCTTCGCATCGGCGGCGTGATCGAGCTGTGGATACTCGGTCACCATTGGAAGCTGCGCATTAGCAAGAGTAAGAAGGATCGTCGCCAGATCTGAAATCCGTGAGCGGGCGGACCGCACGGCCGACTGTTGCGACATTCCGTGCTCGTCCGCGATCCAGCGACTGCAGCCACGACTCCACTGGTTGACCAGCGCATTCTCGAGGCACCGGTGTGTCGAATGGCTCTGCCGATCGCCGGTAGTTCACGCGCCAGAGTGACGCACCGGCCTTGCTCTTGCGAGCCGAGATCTCGGGTTCGCCAACGATTTCCGCAAGCGCCACGTACGCCATGCGACCGCGGCCGGTGTTACCTCGAGGCTCGTAAATGACCGCATAGAGCGGCTTCTCGCCGTTTGTGCGCTCGAAAAAGCGCAGATACCTCGCCGGAAATTCGTAGGACGACGGGCTGTCGTCATATTCAGAACCGATCTCTGATTTCCAGTGAGACAGCCGGCATGGTCGAGCTTACCGCGAGCGGCCAGCGGGAAGGCTATGTCCCATGAATCCCTCAGGCGAACAGGCTCGCGTACCCATTGATCGCCGGCTGCCCACCGAGGTGCGCATACAGCACGTTCGATGACCGCTCGATCTCCCCGCGGCTGACGAGGTCGATCATCCCGGCCATCGACTTTCCCTCGTAGACCGGGTCGGTGATCATCGCCTCGAGGCGGGCGGCGAGGCGCATCGCCGAGAGGGTCGACTCGTCCGGGATCCCGTAGATGCCGGCGTGGTAGCGGTCGTCGAGGAGGATCTCGTCGTCGCGCAGGTCGCGCCCGAGGCCGATCGCCTCCGCCGTGAAGCGCGCGATCCGGGCGATCTGGTCCCGCGTCTCGGCGGGCTTCGCGGACGCATCGATCCCCAGGATCCGCCGCTCCCCCGCCCCGGGCCGGTCCGCGAACCCCGCGATCATCCCGGCCTGGGTGGAGCCCGTGACCGAGCAGACGATGATCGTGTCGAAGAACACGCCGAGCTCGCGCTCCTGGACCTCGACCTCGCGGGCCCACGACGCGAACCCGAGGCCGCCGAGCGGATGGTCGGACGCTCCCGCGGGAATCGCGTAGGGCTTGCCGCCGCCCGCCTCGACGTCCGCGAGCGCCTGCTCCCAGCTCTCCTTGAACCCGATCCCGAACCCGGCCTTCACGAGCCGCACGTCGGCGCCCATCAGCCGCGACAGCAGGATGTTGCCGACGCGGTCGTAGGTGACGTCGGGCCAGTCGACCCAGCTCTCCTGCACCAGCACGCACTTGAGGCCGGCCACGGCGGCCGCGGCCGCGACCTGGCGGGTGTGGTTCGACTGGACGCCCCCGATCGAGACGAGCGTGTCGCAGCCCTGCGCCAGCGCGTCGGCCACCAGGTACTCGAGCTTCCGCGTCTTGTTCCCGCCGAACGCGTACGCCGAGTTCAGGTCCTCGCGCTTGGCCCAGAGCGTCGCGCCGCCGAGGTGCTTCGTCAGCCGCTCGAGCTTCTGGATCGGCGACGGCCCGATCAGGAGCGGAAAGCGCGGGTAGTCCTCGAGCCGCATCGCCGGAGCGTACTAGCCGCGCGAGTCCTGGGGCACCCCGTCGACGGCATCGACTGCGCGCCCAAGGGTGTCGAGCGCCACGATGCTCCAGCGGGCGGGCATCGGACCGGGCGTCCAGGCGGCCCACCAGCCGTTCGCGCTCGAGGCCACGATCGAGGGCTGTCCCGGACTCCGGATCTCGACTCGAGCGATGCCCGGGCCTGTGCGGCCGACGAGATGGCTCGCGGTGATCGGATCCTCGCCGGACCAGTTGAAGTCCGTGAACTCGAGCTCGAGGGGGTCGAGGTCTCCAGTTCCGGCGGACACGATGTGGCCGCGCTCGGCCGACACGCCACCCAGGGGGTCGACGGCCATGTCGGTGCAGCTCGCCCAACCACCACTCACATTCGCGTAGTAGTACGTCTGCAGGACGCCTCCGCCGCGAGCGTCGATCAGGTTGATGACGGCGCCAGCGGGAAGGTCAGCGCCAAGGTTCGCGCGGCACGCCTGGTCCACCCGCGGTACGAGATTCGGCGGAATGGGCACGGGTTCCGGCAGCCACTTGCCGAAAATCGCGCCGGCAAGGGGTAGCTCGCCTGCCGGCGCGGAAGACGAAGGCTCGGAAGTGGCACGCTCGGCCGACGCCGGAGGTGAACCCGGCGCCGAGGGCGGAGCGGTCAATTGGCACGCGACAACGCCGAGTAATCCCATGAGGATCGGCGCGAGGCACCAGCGACCGACCAGACGCACGGTCGAGATGGTAGGCGGGGCCACCCGGGAACCCGGCAGCAGCGGAAACCGCGCATGCGACTCGAGCGCCACCTGGTCCTCCCGAGCCCGCCCGGTCACCGCGGGCCAGGCGGTCGGATCATGGCGTCGGGCGCGACGATGGCTCGGGCGGGAACACCTCCAACGGGACGCGCTCACCATCGCTCCAGAGCTCGTATGTCGTGCCCGGGACCGTGGAGTGGAACATGCCCGTCATCCCGTCCCAGCCGATGCACACCGCCTGACCGATCCAGCGGCGGGTTCGATCCGATCCGGACGGGTCGGGGGTCCACATGTTCAGCGG
This sequence comes from uncultured Chloroflexia bacterium, assembly GCA_963722105.1. Taxonomy (GTDB): domain Bacteria; phylum Chloroflexota; class Limnocylindria; order Limnocylindrales; family CSP1-4; genus UBA5189. The sequence goes on from CAVRKQ010000004.1 coordinate 132,494, forward strand.
CACGTCGGGCTCGGTCACGGCCACGTAGACCCATTTCGGGGCGAGCGCCGTCATGAGCTCGATCGTTGAGGGCTGAACGTTGAGCGACTCGAATGCGACCCATCGACTGCTGACGATCTCGATCCGCTCGGGATCACCCGGCTCCGGCGACGGAGTCCGCGGGAGCGAGCAGTTCTCCACCAGCTGCGGGAAGGATGCCGGCGGCGGGTCGTCCGGATCGGGCGCGGGAGCCGACGGGTCGGGGGTCGGCAGCGGGCCGCCAGCTTCGACCCAGATGATCTCGTCGATGACGAATCGATCGCGACATGCCTGGCGCAGCTCGGCCGGGCAGGCATCCGCAAGCGGGCTGTCGAAGCGACCGATGACGGTGCTGAAGACGGGCCCAGACGGGTCGCCCGCCTCGTCCACCAGGCCGATGAGGCTGCGGCCGAGGCCGGGTGTCGGCAGCTCCGGCGAGAGGAGCGGCGTGAGCGAAGGGCCATCGGTGGGGACGAACGTGTCGCCGTCCCATGTACCGATGGGCTTCTCGTCGTCGATCAGGCCGAACTGCCCGTCGCCGCAGGCGATGAGGAGCGGCGAAGGTGACGGCGTGCCGCAGGCCACGTCGGGTCGCAGATCCGTCCACCACCCGGCGACCAGGACCTGCTCGTCCCCGACCTCGCCGGCGGCTCGTGCCGCGAGCAGCGTGGCCACCGTATACCCGACCCATCCCGTCGACTCCGGCGTTGGCGCCGGGCTGGGCGCGGGCGGGGCGGTCGGGACCGGTGTCGCCGTGGGCGAGGGACCGAACGGCAGGATTCCGAGCTGGCCGAAGACCAGCCCGACGGCGACCGCGATCGAGGCGGCCGCAGCCAGGACCGCGATCCACGGGCGCCGGGTGCTGCGAGCGGCGCTCGTCGAGCCCCTCACCCGCAGCGCCTCGAGGGTGTCGCGGAGGCGCGGATCGGAGGCGGGCAGGTCCAGGGACCGGAAGGCCGCGGAGAGGCGGAGGTCGAGCTCGTCGGTCATCGCTGCACCTCGTCACGGCTCGCGCCAAGCTGTGTCCGGAGGACGGACTTCGCGCGGTGGAGGCGCGATTTGACGGTTCCGGTGGGGCACTCGAGCCGCGCCGCGATGTCCTCGAGGCGCAGGTCCGCCCAGTAGTGGAGGACCACCACGACGCGGTCGTCGGGTTGGAGGGCCTGGAGGCCGGCGAGGATCGCGTCGCGCTCGCCGATGGCGCCGAAGACGTCCCGAACCGGCACGGTGTCGTGGGTCGAATCGATCGGAATGAACCGGAGGACCTTCCGTCGCCGCATTCGGTCGCGGCAGCCGTTGACCAGGATCCGATCGAACCAGGCCTCGAACCCCGCGGCGTCGCGAAGGCTTCCGGCGGAGTTCCACGCCCGCAGGAGTGCGTCCTGGACCGCGTCCTCTGCCTCGGTGCCATCGCCCAGGACGAGCCCAGCAAGCCGGTACGCGCGATCCATCCCGCTTCCGGCAAGCCGAAGGAAGCGCTCGTGGACGTCGTCCAGTGCGGCGGGCGCTACTCCCGGCTGGGTCGTGCGGCGCTGGACCACGGGCTGCTCCATCGACCATCCAGACGAGTCAGCTCGACGGAAGGTTCGACCTCGTGGGATCGAGAGTAGGCAGTCGTCGGCGCGCTCGGTTCAACCGCCGCACCATTGGAGGCTCCAATATGCAGGCACGGGACCTCGCAATGCATTGACTGCTGCCACCTTTCTGCATATCGTGCCGGGATGAGAAAGCACACCACGATCGACCTGGACGTCGATCTGGTCCGCAAAGCCGCCGAAGCACTCGGGACGACCAGGACCACCGACACGGTCCATGCCGCACTGTCCGATGTGGTACGAAGGCGCTTGCGGATGGAGATCGCCAGCCTTCGCCCTGCGCTGACCCTCGAGGACCTCGATGCGATGCGGTCGCACCGATTTGCGGAGGACAAGGCGCCGTACGGGTCGGACGTCGACGGTGGTTGAGATCTGGGACACGAGTGCGCTGATCCTTGCTGCTCGCGAGCCGACCGCCGGGCGCGACCTGACGGACGCGCTGGCGGATGATGCGGTCGCGGTAACGGAGCCCATCGTCCTTGAATACCTGAACGGCGCCCGCCAGCTCATTGAATACGAAGCCTTCAGCGTCAGACTGCAGGCCGCCAAGGTGATCACGACGACGCCCGAGGATTGGCAGCGTGCGCTGAGCGTCCATCGCGCACTCGCGGCGAGCGGCCCGGGGCATCAGCGAAGCGTTCGGCTCGTCGACCTGATCGTCGCCGCCGTCGCCGAACGCGCCGACCTTCCGATCGTGCATCTTGACAAGGACTACGAGCGGATCGCCGCGATCACGGGGCAGCCGATCCGCCGTCTCGTGACCACGACGTCGTGAATCCGCATCGACGCCGCAAGCGATTGCCCAGCGCCCGGGAGGCAGATGCCCGGCGCTTGCGCAGGCTCCCGCAGGCAGACAACCAGGAGCGGCGCGATCGCGCGCTCGAGCTGGACGCCGCTGACAACCGGGCGTGGACAGAGGATTCGCTTCCGCTCACGGCCTCGCTGTGGTCGCGCTTGGAGTGGTAGGCCGCACCTAGACTCGCGCCGAGATGCGAGCGGTCATGTTCGAAGCCTTCGGGGAGCCGGCGGCCATCCGCTCCGTGCCTGATCCCTCGCCACCCGCGGATGGCGTCGTCGTCAAAGTCGAGGCAACTGGCCTGTGCCGGTCGGACTGGCACGGCTGGATGGGCCACGACCCGGACATTCCCCTGCCCCACGTGCCGGGCCACGAGCTGGCCGGGACGATCGTGGAGGTCGGATTGGGCGTCCGGAAATGGAAGCCGGGCGATCGGATCGTCGTGCCGTTCATCTGCGCGTGTGGCGTCTGCGAGCCCTGTCTCGCCGGCGACCACCAGGTCTGCGACGACCAGTTCCAGCCGGGCTTCACGCACTGGGGCTCGTTCGCGGAGCTCGTTGCGCTGCACCGCGCAGACGTCAACCTCGTCCGCCTGCCCGACGAGCTCGACTTCGTGACGGCGGCTGGCCTCGGCTGCCGGTTCGCGACGGCCCATCGCGCGGTCATGCGGCAGGGCCGGGTCGCGCCGGGCGAGTGGGTGGCCGTGCACGGCTGCGGCGGCGTCGGGCTCTCGGCGGTGATGATCGCGGTCGCGGCCGGCTCGCGCGTCGTCGCGATCGATGTCTCCGAGCGCGCCCTCGCATCAGCCGTCGAGCTTGGGGCGACGGCGACCGTCGATGCCGCCGCCGTCGCAGACGTCGCGGGAGCCATCAAGGCGCTCACCGGTGGCGGCGCCCACCTGTCGATCGACGCCCTCGGCAGCGCTTCGACGGCTTTCAACTCGATCGCCGGCCTGCGCAAGCGCGGGCGGCACGTCCAGGTCGGGCTGATGGTCGGCCCGGACGCGCGAGCGCCCATCCCGATGGACGTCGTCATCGCCCGCGAGCTCGAGATCCTCGGGAGCCACGGCATGGCCGCCCACGACTACGCCGCGATGCTCGCCGACATCACCTCGGGCCGGCTGGATCCCGCCCGACTCGTCGGTCGAACGATCTCCCTCGACGAGGCGCCCGCCGCGCTGATGGCGATGGACCAACCGCAACCAGTCGCCGGCATGACGGTCATCGTTCCTTGATGCGCGAGGGTCGCTAGGCGACTGGCTGTGCCACGAGCGGCCCGATGACCGAGGCCGCCTTCTCGATGTCGGCCTCGTCGTTGTAGACGTGCGTCGAGAAGCGGATGGCGGTCCCGCGGAAGGCCGCCTTGATGCGGTGCTCGTCGAGCGCGGCGCGGACGAGCTCGGCGTCGTCGATGCGCGGGCACACGAGGGTCGCGCCGCCCCACGGGATGCCGAACCGGTCCGCGAGCTGCCGTGCCAGCGCCACGGGCTCCTCGAGCCACCCGGCCTCCTGCCACTGGACGAGCAGCTCCAGCGATTCGGCCGCGCCGATCCAGGGATGCCACGCGAGCGAGGCGTCGTACTGCGCGGCGCCGTCGGCGAGCTGCAGCGGCCCGCCGAAGAACTGCGTGTACGGGTTGTCCGACGCGCGCCAGCTCGAGACGATCGGCGGCAGCGGCCCGATGTGATCCTCGCGCAGGACCATGAACGACACGCCGCGCGGGCAGAGCAGGTGCTTGTACCCGTGGACGAGGTTGTAGTCGATGCGGTCGACGACGTCCCCGAGGTCGACGAACGGGACGCCGTGCGTCGCGTCGAGCAGCACCTGCGCCCCGACGGTCTCGGCGCGATCGACGATCTCGCGGACGGGCAGCACCCGCCCGGTCTGCATCTGGACGAGGCTGAGCGCGACGAGCTTCGTGCCGGGGATGATCGCCTCGACCAGTCGGTCGATGTCCTCCACCTCGACGAGATCGACGCCCCTGTCGCGCGCCACCAGCAGCGGATAGAGGACGGACCGGAACTCAGCCGCCGGGGCGACCACCCGGTCGCCAGGCTGGAGCGCGGCGGCCACGACCCCCACACCGACCGAAACGGTCGGGAGCAGCGCGACCCGGCTCGGCGTCACGTGCATCAGGCGCGCAAAGGCAACGCGCGCGCGTTCCGACTGCTTGTCCCACTCGACCCACTTGCCCGTGCCGTCGACCCACTCGTCGTGCGCCCGGCGCATCGCGTCAGTCGTCGGGTCCGGCGGCAGCCCGTAGGTCGCGGTGTCGAGGAAGGTCAGGCCCGGCGCGGGATGGAACAGCGCCCGGATGCTGGGTTCCACGGCCCGAGTCTACGACGCGATGCATCTGTAACCGCCCAACAGGACTTCCGCGTAGCCGTCCGCGCCCCGATGGGGGATGCGGACGCAATGCGGCCTTCCTACGATCAAAGGCACGACCGTACCGCCCCGGTGCGGCCCCGGGGGACCCCGATGCCTGACCGATCCATCCGCCTCGTGATGGTCGAATCGCGCCCGCTCATGGGAACGGGCGTCCGCGAGGTGCTCGACCGCGCAGCGGGCATCGAGGTCGTCGGCCAGGTCGGCTCGGCAGACGAGGCCCGCGAGGTGGTCGACTCGACGGCGCCAGATGTCGTCCTCATCGACACCTCCCTCGAGGAGCCTTCAGGGAGCGTGGCGACGCGTCGGCTGCGACGTGAGACGCCCGACGCTGCCTTCGTCGTCCTCGGCGGCCACGACGACGATGCGAGCATCATCGAGGCCGTGGAGATCGGCGCCAGGGCCCACATCTCCGAGGTCGCCCAGCCGGCCGAGCTCGTCGAGATCATCCGCCGCGTGGCCTTCGGCGACTATCCGTTGCACGACGAGCTCCAGGACCGGCCCGACCTCCTCGAGCGCGTCCTCGCTGACCTCCGCGACACGCCGACGGTCGCCGACGGCGAGCCCAACCCGCTGACGCCGCACGAGATCGAGCTCCTGCAGCACGTCGCGAAGGGTCTGAAGAACCGGGAGATCGCCGAGCGCTTCGAGGTCGCCGAGCAGACGGTCAAGAATTCAGCTTCGCGGGGCGATGCGGAAGCTGGGCGCGCCGAACCGGACGCAGGCGGTGCTCGCGGCGATGCGGCACGACTGGCTGGTCGTCCCGGAGGCCGACGAGCCGACCTAGCGCCTCCTTCTCATTCCCCCGCGAGCGCCGTCACCAGCTCGACCATCTCCTGGCCGTACCGCGCGAGTCGGGACGGACCCATGCCCTTGATGCGGCGCAGCGCCGGGATGGTGGTCGGGCGCTGGTCGACGATCTCGATCAGCAGCGAGTCCGGCGCGATGACGTAGGCCGGCACGCCATCCGACCGCGCGGTATCGAGCCGCCACTCCCGCAGCGCCGTCATCAGCGGGCTGTCCTCGTCGCGAGCGCGGCGCGGCGCAGGGAGCGGCGCGCCGGGCACGATCGTGACTCGGCGGGCCGGGCGATCCCCCAGCGCGGCGAGGAACTCGCTGGGCCGGCGCCGTGTCTCGCGATCGCCCTGGCCGAGGCGCTTCTCCGCCCACGACAGCGCGAGGTGGCGCCGGGCGCGCGTCAGCCCCACGTACAGCAGCCGGCGCTCCTCGGCGAGCTCGTCGTCCGACTCCGCCTGGCGGATCGGCAGCGTCCCGTCCTCGAGCTGCGGCAGCAGGACCGCGTCCCACTCGAGGCCCTTGGCGCGGTGGAGCGTCAGGAGGTTCACGCCGTCGGCCTGCGCCCTCGCCCTCCGCGGCGGCCCGGCGCGTCGAACTCGGCCGCCAGCGCCGCCCGATCGAGGTCGTGCCGAGCCGCGACCGCCTCGCCCGCGATCTCCAGCAGCAGCGCCAGCGAGGCCGTGCGCTCGCGCGCCTCCGCTCCTGCGCGCGACGGCGGCCCGCCCGCGGCTCCCGCGCCGCTCGAGTCGTCCTCGAACCCGAGCTCCGACGCGCAGCCGCGCGTCGAACGCGGCCAGCAGCATCGAGCCGACGGCGTCCTCCGGCAGGCGTCGCAGCAGGCGCAGCGCGTCGCGGATCTCCGGGCGCTGGAAGAACCGCTGGCCGCGGACGCGGAACGGGATCCGGGCCTTCGTCAGCGCGGCCTCGATCGGGTGGGATCTGGGCGTTGATGCGAACGAGGATCGCGATCTCCGACGCCGCGATCCCCTCCCCCACGAGGCGTCCGATCGTCGCGACCAGGTGCGCGAGCTCCGCATCGGCGTCGGCGAAGCGATCGATCGAGGGCTTCGGCCCGGCGGGCATCGTGGCCACGAGCTGCTTCCGGCGGCCCTCGGCGGCGAGCAGCCGGTTCGCGAGCGCGAGGATCTGCGGCGAGCTCCGGTAGTTGCGCGAGAGCGTGATCTCGCGGGCGTCGGGATGGCGTGCCGCGAAGCCGGTCAGGTAGTCGGGCGTGGCGCCGGTGAAGGTGTAGATCGTCTGGTCGGCATCGCCGACGACGCAGAGGTCGCGCGACTCGCCGAGCCACAGCTCCAGCAGGCGCTCCTGGAGCGGGTTCGTGTCCTGGTACTCGTCGACGCTGATCCAGGTCTTCTGGGCCTGGACGGTCTCGGCGGCGTCCGGGTCGGTCTCGAGCAGGCTCGACCGTCAGCGAGAGCATGTCGTCGAAGTCGATCCGGCTCGTTGCGCTCCTTGGCGCGCTCGTAGTCGGCGTAGATGCGCGCGAACAGGTCGGCCGGGATCGGCGGCTCGCGGCCGGCCGCCGGGGCCTCGGCCTCGTAGCGCCGGGGCCGGATGCGGCGGGCCTTGGCCCACTCGATCGCGTCGGCGATGTCCTTGGAGGGCGTGAAGCGGTAGTGGCCGGGCAGCTGCCGGGCGAGCCGGCGATGATCAGCGGCGCTTGGAGTCGAGGATCTCGGGCAGCGGCGCGCCGTCGTGGCGGCTGGGCCAGAAGTGTCGTAGCTGGCTCAGCGCGTGGGCGTGGAACGTCCGCGCCATGACCCCGGGCAGGCCGAGCGCCCGCATCCGCTCGACCATCTCCGTCGGCGGCCTTGTCCGTGAAGGTGACGAGGAGCACCTTGTCCGCGGGCACGGCGTTCGTCGCGATGGCGTGCGCCGCGCGGCGGCTGATCACCCGCGTCTTGCCGGTGCCCGCGCCGGCGAGGATCGCGACGGGGCCGTCGACGAGCCGAACGGCCTCGAGCTGCTCCGGGTCGAGGTCGCGCAGGAGCGCCTCGGCGTCAGGCTGGGGCATGCCTCGAAGGGTAGGCATGCCGGCTCAACGCGCGGTCATCAGGCTGCGACCCTCCGGCCTCGTTGACATACCGCCGGGTCGAGAGCCATACTTTGCGTTGTCAAGTAGGTATCGAAGGTGGCATGCATGGCGAGCACGGTCGGCGAGCGGGGCCAGGTCACGATCGAAAAGGCGATTCGCGAGGAACTGGGCGTCTACGCGGGGGATGTCGCCGTCCAGCGGGTCGAGGACGGCAAGGTCGTGATCGAGTTCGTCCCGGCGCCGCATCGCCGCTCGCTTGCTGGCGCGCTGCGTGACAAGGTCGGTCGAATGCCGGCGGACCAGACGTGGTCCGCCCTTCGACACGTCGCGGAGAGCACGCCGGATCCGGATCGCAAGCCTTGATCGGGGTCGATACGTCGGTCGTCGTCCGCTATCTCGTCGGCGAGCCGCCCGACCAGGCCAAGCGGGCGGCGGTGATCATCGACGGCGACGCGGACGTCGGGATCTCGATCCTCGTGATCGTCGAGGCCGCGCACGTCCTCCGTTCGAACTACGAGCTCGCCCGCTCGGACATCCTCGACGCCCTGATCGACCTCGTGTCGAGGACGAATCTCATCCCGCTCGAGCTCTCGAAGGCGGATGTCATGGACGCCCTCGTGCGCGCCCGCGCGTTCCCCTCGTCGCCGCTCCAGGACGCGCTCATCGCGGCCAGTGCGCGCGCATTCGGGGCGCTGCCGGTCTTCACGTTCGACGAGCGCTTCGGGCGGCTCGGATCCGCCGTCGCCTCGCCCTAAGAAGGGCTGACGCCGGCAGCCGGCTCGAGCACGACGATCGCCGCCTCGCGGGCCCGCGTCGCGGCATTCGCATCCGTGTACGCGGCCGAGCCGATGTCGACCAGCTGCCGCCACAGTCGCGCACGCTCTTCGCCGTCCGCGGACCTGGCCCGGAGCTCGCGCGTCGAGCCATCCGACAGGCGGACGACGGCACTCGGCGTGGCCTGGAGGTTGAGCCACCACGCCGGCTCGGGCTGGAGCCAGCCGTTCATCGCCGGCACGACGAGGTTCGCGCCGTCCTCGACGTAGCCGACGATCGCGACGCGCTTCGCGCCGCTCCGGCGCCCGACCGTCGTCAGCCGGAGCATCCCCCACTGCGTCGGGGTCGGCCGGCGAAGCCCGAGGCGCCCGCCCGTGAGCCGCAGCATCGCTCGATGGCCCTTCCAGATCGTTCGGATCAGCCAGGGTGGCACCTTCGGCGACGGCTTCGATCGATCGATCGTCTTCGTCTCGGTGGTGGTTGTGGTCGTCGTCGCCATGTCGTGCTCTCCTCCGGATCGCTTGCGTTTACGGTGTATGCTTACGTCGTAAACGTAGCCGCTACACCGTAAACCTGTCAAGGTCCAAATTCGATGGCAACGACAACTCGAACCGAGACCGGCCGATCCCGTCTGAGCCGTGACCTCGTCCTCCGGGCCGCGGTCGAGCTCGGTGACGAGGGCGGACTCGACGCCCTGAGCATGCGCAAGCTCGGCCAACAGCTCGGCGTGGAGGCGATGGCCCTCTACCGCCACGTCCGCCACAAGGACGACCTGCTCGACGGCGTCGTCGAGGCGATCGTCGGCGAGATCCGGATCTCCCCACCGGCGACGGGCGACGACTGGAAGGCGGCCCTCCGGACCCAGATCCTCGACGCCCGCGCGGTGATGCTCCGCCACCCCTGGGCTCGCCGAGTGCTCGAGGACCGCGGCGTCGGTGGCCCGGCGACCCTCGCCTACATCGAGTCCGTGCTGGCGATCCTCCGCGCCGGCGGCTTCTCGGTCGACGTGGCCCACCACGCGCTCCACGTCCTCGGCAGCCGGATCCTGGGATTCAACCAGGACCTCTTCGAGGACTCGACGCCGGACCCCGCGACCGCTCCCCCACCCGAGGACGATCCGATCCGGTCAGGCAAGCTCGCCTCGGTCTACCCGCGCATCACCGAGCTCGCGACCCAGGTGACGCACGACGGCGTCCTGGGCGCCTGCGACGACGACTTCGAGTTCGCGTTCGGGCTCGACCTCATCCTCGATGGCCTGGACCGGGCCGCGTCGCTCCCCGAGACCCGCGGCGACCCCGAGGGAGCGCCATGAGCAGGCTGTTGCCGTTGGTCGTGGTGGTGCTGGCAGCGTGCGGGGGTGGCCCGACAGCCACACCAGGACCCGGGCAGACGACCGCAGTTGGCCAGACGCCCGGCCCGGCCGCGACAGCGGGTCCAGCTGCGACCGTGGGGCCAGGCGCCACGCTCCTCCCGCCCCCGGGTGGCGTCACGATCCCCGAGGCCTGCGCCGCGGGCTTCGTCGAGTACCTGAAGGCGATCGAACCCGTGGTTTCCGGCTTCGACCCTGCGACATCGACCCTGGGTGACTTCTTCACCACCGACCAGGCGGCGAGCGAGAAGGGCGTCGAGCTGCTGGTCGCCAACGACGGGAACGCCACCTACAGCTGTTCCGAGGTCGGGCTCGAGTTCGCCTACTTCGACGCGCGCTCGCCCTGGGCGGCGATCCACCAGGTCGCGTCCGCGAACGCCCCGGGCACGGAGCCCTACCTGCAGGTCAACGAGCGGGTCGCCGCGCTGGACAACACGCAGCTGAGCGACTTCGGCGCGGCCACCTGCGCGGACGCGTCCGGGCGGATCAAGGAGGCCGTGTCCGGCCTGATAAGCGCGGGCACGGCGAGCGCCGAGGACATGCCCGTCGAGGCTGGTATCGACCTGCTGGGTCTCTACCGTGCGTACCTGAACAGCGTCGCGGACGGGACATGTCCCGACGTGCTCGGCAACGACGAGTTCGACTTCTTCGGCTCCATCGGCTGAGGCGCCGGCAGCAACGCCCCGAGGGTCAGCCCGGGGCGTACCGGGCCACGAGCCCGGCGTCCACGAGCGCCCGATCGACGTCGAGGTCGTCCGCTGTCGTCGTCCGGGACCAGGAGGGAGGCGTGCGAGCCGGGCCATGGGGCGTTGGCCTTGGCCGCGTAGCGCACCGAGACCTCCGACCCATCCGGCCGCTCGAGGACGTACGGCCCCTCCATCGAGCCCTCGGCGACGAATTGATCCCAGGCGTCCCGAACCTCGGTGCGCTCCGAGTGCCGCGTGAGGTCCTCGACCCGCATCGTCAGCAGGCGCGCGAGCGGCCGCCCGGAGAGGCGCGCCGCCGCGGGCGTGGCGTGCACGTAGCGACGGCTGTTGTCGGCAAGGAGGATCGCCGGGGCATTCGGCTGGGCATCGACCGCGGTGAGCGCGTCGAAGTGCTCGATCGTCGGCTCGGCCGCCCAGAACTGCGACAGCTCCTCGCCGCCCATCGGCTTTGCGAGGTCCGTGCCCGCGGCGTCGCGCAGCGCGTCCTCGTCCTGCCAGATCTGGACCGCGACGATGTCGTCCTGACGCCCCACCACCCTCCGCCCGAGGCTGAAGGCGACGAGCCCGGTCTCGTCGAGCAATCGATCCGCCCACTGCCGGACGGTCTCGTAGTACCGCGCCTCGGTGTTGGCTCGAATGGGAATCCGCGTGAGCCTGAGCTTGGCCTTGCGCAGGGGCATCGAGCGCGACTCGCCGATGACGAGCTCGTAGTGCTCGGCATGGGTTTCGGCGAGCATCTCGGAGGCGCCGGGCATCGACACGGGTGAGTAGAGGTCGCGGCCGGCGGCGGTCATCGAGTCGAAGCCCGTCCAGGTCGAGACGATCACCAGCTCCGTACCGTCCCGCGTCGCGCGGACGGCCGGCTGGAACGACAGCAGCCCCGGGATCGTGAGCGCGTGGGCAACGGCCTCATCTCGGACGAACCGCGTCAGCCGCGATTCCTCGCCGTCGATGACCCGTCCCCGAAGCACCCGAAGGATCATTGCCCGCTGCCCTCGCGCGCTCTGTTGCGCCCTGCGACCTGCCCTGTCCCTACCGGTTCCCCGTCCGGATCTCGAACCATACCGCGCTGCGCGCGAATTGCCACATCGAGTTTTGGGTCCGGTGCGTGCGAACGTCCGTGCTACGCTGGTGGCTCACCGCAACTCGCGGTGCCTCGCGTGGCCCTACCTCCTTCTCGAACGGACCGTGCGCTTTGTAGCCCAGTTCGGGAAGCTTTGGAGGTCACTGTGACCACCGGAACCATCAAGAAGGTCATCGCCGATCGCGGCTTTGGCTTCATCACCGCCGAGGATGCGAAGGATTACTTCTTCCATCGCGGCGCCCTCGACAGCTCGCTTGACTTCGACCGCCTGAACGGCGGGGAGAAGGTCGAGTTCGAGGTCGAGGAGGGCCCGAAGGGTCCTCGCGCCGCCAAGGTCCGCGCCGCTTCCAGCGCCGCGGTCTAGGCAACGCTCCAGGCGGCTCGTCCACCCGGACGGGCCGCCTCGTGCTTTCTCACACCGAATCCCCATGGTCCGCGCCGCCTTCGTTTCGACGTACTCGCCGCGCGTCTGCAGCCTGGCGAGCTACACGGCCGAGCTCAGCCGGGTCACCCCCGACCGTGAGATCGTCGCGCTCTACTCGGACGAGCCGGCCGACAAGCACGCGTTCGAGGTGCACCACCGGATTCGCCTCGACGAGCGGCCCGACTACGCCCGAACGGCCAGCGCGCTCGCACGCTGCGCCGACGTCGCGTCCATCCAGTTCGATGCCAGCGTCTGGGGTGGCCCGGGCGGCGATTCCGTGCTCGACTTCGTCCACGCCCTCGAGATCCCCGCGGTCGCGACGCTCCACTCGCTCCCCCGCCGGCCGACCGAAGACCAGCGCGAGATCCTCGCGGAGCTGATTCGGACGGTCCAGGCGACCGTCGTCATGTCCGAGACCGCCGCTCGCCTTCTTGTCGACGAGTACGGCGCCGACCGGCGTGCGGTCGAGGTCATCCCCTACGGCGCACCGGACCTGCCGAGCGTCGCCCCCGAGTCGATCGCACCGACGCTCGGGCTCGAGGGGGTGGACGCGATCCTGAGCTTCGGGCTCCTCGGGCCGGACAAGGGCTTCGGGCTGATGATCGAGGCACTGCCGGCGATCGTGGCGGCCCACCCGAGGGCGGTCTACGTGATCCTCGGCGCGACGCACCCTGACGTGGTCCGCGAATCGGGGCAGGCCTACCGGACGTCGCTCGCCGCGCGCGCCGCCGCGTTGAAGGTCACCAAGAACGTGCGGTTCGTCGACGAGTTCGTCGGGCGGAACGTGCTCACCCGCTGGCTCCAGGCCGCGACGGTCTTCGTCACCCCGAACCCCGACCTCGACACCATGCTCTCCGGCCCGCTCTCCTACGCGATGGCGACCGGCCGCGCGACGGTGTCCACCCGCTACCCCTACGCGGAGGAGCTGCTCGCCGATGGCCGCGGCCTGCTCGTCGATCCCACGCCGGAGGCGCTCGCCGAGGCGGTCATCCGGCTCCTTGGCGACCCCCAGCTCCGGGCGGACCTCGGCGAACGCGCCCATGACCATGCCCGCCCGATGGCCTGGGGTCGCGTGGGTGAGGCGTATCAGCGCCTCTTCGAACGGGTCAGCGCCCGGCCGCTCGCACCCGCCTGACGCTCGCTGGGGGCTCCGACTAGAAGCCGACCGGCTCCTTGATGATCACCACCGTGAACCGGGTGGGCCGGAACTCCTTGCGGATGATCAGGAGCTTCTTGATCTCGCTGTCGATCCCGTAGAGGCCCTGCATCCGCTCGCTCTCGAGCGGCAGCGTGTGCTCCTCGAGGCGCTGGAGCGCGGTGGCGAGATCCGGGACGAGCTTCTGCGACCCGACTGCGAAGATCACCTCGCCGGCGCCAAACGCGAGGGGCGCGAGCTGGCTGCCGGTGTTCGAGGCGACGACGATCGTGCCGTCCTCGGTGATGGCGTGGGCGCTGTTCACGTACCAGTCCGGCCCGACGCCGAGCTTCCGCATCGCCCGGAGGCCCTCCGGCGAGTTGCGATCCATCGAGCGGGTGTGCTTCCGGACCGCGTCGTATCGACCGGACTCTTCGAGCTCTTTCGTGACGCCGATGACCTCGAGCGTGTGCGAGGCGCCCTGTCCGACCTCCGCGCCCTCCGGGAGGATGTCGAGGATGACCTCGCGGGCCTCGTCTCCATCTTCGACGACGTGGACGGTGTAGCCCTTGGCCTTGAGGGCGTCCGCGGTGCGCTCGATGGTCGCGTCGTCGGCGCGATCGCCGAACCCCGGCGCTGGGGATGGATGGCCGGTCGGGTTCGGCTCGAGGGCCGTGGCGAGGCTCATGTTCAGAGGGCTCCTGGGTTGCTGGTGTCGACGTAGATCGTTGACTCTGCAACTATTCTACGCGGTTTGCGCAATTGCGCAAGCCCATGCCCTGCACGCATTCACCTGCCGACGCGACACCCGCGCGGCGGTGCGTCGAGGACCTCGGCTCTTCCATCTTCGACCGTCGCCCAGACGATCCCCGAACCGGGCCACGCGGCGCTGCCACGAAGCGCGTCGAGGACGTTGACGGTCCTCGCTGGAAAGGCAGCCGAGAGGGTCGCCGCGAATGACGCTGCGACCTCTCGAGTCTGCCTCGTGGATCTGAGCAGCAGCATGCTGGCCACAACGTCCGTTGGTGGGGACTGGGCTCGCACCGCATCCTCCTTCTCGGCAAGTCTCCGGAGCACGGCTTCGAGCCGCCGAATCTCGGAATGGCACTCACACACGATCGTGAGATGGTCAAGCCCGCGCCGCAGGATGAGATCGGCAACCCCACGCGCAGCTGGGATCGGCACCTCTGGCTGCGGTTGCCATGCATTTCCCAGCAACCTCACAAGGGCCTCGACCATCGGCGCCTGGAAGCGATCATGCAGACGCCATCCCGCCGTCGGAAACAGTCGGACGCCGAGGTCCGCTCCGAGGCAGGTCGACAGGGCGACGAGAGCATCGAGGCTGGCGTTCGCGGTGCCGGCTTCGATGCGCCAGAGGTGTCCAGGATCGACGCCCGAGCACCGCGCGAGATCGGCTCGGGTCACGCCTGCGTCGGTCCGAAGCTCGGCAACCTGCCTGCCGATCCGCTCACGGAGTGTCCGAAGGAGGCGAGCTCGTTCTCGACTGCCAGGTCCTGGCGCTGTCATGTCTACCAGTCAAGACCTGGGCGGTTACCTGCGGCTTATCGCCACTCGTGGCCCCGTGGAGTGGTTGTTCGTGTCTCGTGGACACGAACAACGAGTTGACTGGGCCGATTCGCCGCATCTGGGGCCTGATCGTGTCCGTGGTGCACGAAATCGGCATGAAGGCGACGAAATGGGCCCGCCTCACGGGACTTCCAGCTGCCTTCGTGTCTGACAGACACGCCTCGGGGCTCGTCGAGGGGAAGTGGGCCCCCTATCCCTCTGCGCGGAGCTCCTCGAGGTCCAGGTCGCGCTCGATGAGGCGAAGCGTGCGGTCGTTGATCTGGCCGGCGTCGCGGAGCTCGATCACGGCCGTGCGCTGCGCCGCGATGACGGAGCGCTGGATCTCTTCGTGCTCGAGGCGCTCCTGGGCTCGCTCGGCCGTCTCGTTCGCGTCCTCGGTGGCGAGGTGCTCGGTGCGGTCGCGGAGGCCGGCCTCGAGCCGGTCGATCAGCTCGGCGTGGCCCGGCCAGGCGACACGGGCTCGGACCAGCTCGTCGAGGCCCGCGCGGTAGGCGGCACTTCGGGCGAGCGTCGTCTCGTCGCCGTCGATGTCGACGCCCTCGATGCGCGCCCAGCGGACCAGCCTCGGCAGCGTCAGCCCCTGCCCCACCAGCGTGACGACGATCACGACGAACGTCACGAGCAGGATCAGGTTGCGTTCCGGGAAGTCCTGCGGCAGCGCAAGGGCCGCCGCGAGCGAGACGGCGCCGCGGAGCCCGGACCACCCGACGACCCACGTGAGGCGCCGGGCGAGCTCGGGGCTGACGAGGGCGATCTGCTGCCGGGTCGAGTTCGGGATGCGGCTGGCGACCTCGACGTAGGCGAGGCGGGTCAGCACCACGGCAGCGGTCACCAGCCCCACGATCAGGGCGACCTGGCCGATCGATCGATCGCCGAGCTCTCCCAGGACCTCGGGCAGCTCGAGCCCGACCAGCACGAACGCGAAGCCGTTCAGCACGAACCCGACCATCTTCCAGGTCGACAGCCACAGCAGCCGCGTCTGCGGCCCCAGGATCGTCCCGAGCCGGTTGCCGATGATCAGCCCCGCGGCCACCGCCGCGAGCACGCCCGAGAGCCCGAGCCGGTCCGCCGGCAGGTAGGCCACGAACGGGATCACGAGGGACAGGAGGACCTCGACCGGCGGGTTGTCCAGCCAGCGCAGGACAAGGGAGGCGGCGACCCCCACGACCACCCCGATCGCGATGCCGCCGACGACGGCAGCGGCGAATCCCGCCACCGCGTCCGCCAGCACGAACGTCCCTCCGATCGTCGCCAGGAGCGCGGTCCGGTACGCGACGAGCGCGGTCGCGTCGTTGAACAGGGACTCGCCCTCGACGATCGCGGCCGCCCGCCTGGGAAGGCCGAGCCGGCGGAAGACGGAGGTCGCGGCGATCGCGTCGGTCGGGCCGACGATTGCGCCGAGGGTGAATGCAGCCGCCCAATCGAGCCCGATCGCGAAGCGTCCCACGATCGCGACGGCCAGCATCGTGAGCAGCACGAGCACGATCGAGAGCCGGATGATCGGCCAGCCGTCGGTCCGGAGCTCCCGCACCGGTGTCTCGACGGCCGCCTCGAACAGCAGCGGCGGCAGGAAGACGAGGAGCACGAGCTCCGGCTCCAGCGTGATTCGGGGCAGCCCGGGCACGAATGCGAGCGCCAGCCCACCGAGCACGAACAGGCTCGGATAGGGCACGCCGATGCGGCGCGCGACCTCGAAGAGCAGCGCGATCGCGACGACGATCGCGAGGATCGCGCTCAGAGAGTCCACGGTCAGCCGACCAGGTCCGTCTCCGGCGGCGTCTCGGTGTCCTTGCCCTCGAGGCGGTTGCCCAGCTCGCTTGCCTTGGCGGCCTCGGCCGGCCGCGGGGCCGCGGGCGCGGCGACGCGTTCCTTCGGCCGCTGGCGGTAGCGCCGCAGGATCAGCTCGTGGATGGCCCCGGCCTCGTCCCGGACCGGCGCGGGGTCGCCCTGGTGGACGTCACGGATCCCGGCCTTCGACTGGACGACGAACCGCTCCGAGCCCCGGTACCGCGCCGTGATGTCCGCCCCATCGAGTGGGCGCAGCGCGGCGAACCAGCCGCCCCTTCGTCACGCTCGAGCCGGATCCCGATCTCGGGGCCCCAACCGAGCGGCGTGTTCGCGCCGCCGTCGATCTGCGCGGTGATCCAGACGCGGTTCCGCCGCCGGTAGCGGTTGAACGCGTAGATCCCGATCGCGAGCGCCGCGGCGAGCACGCCCCCGATGAGCGACGAACTTCGTCCACGGCTGGCACTCGAACAGCCCGCCACACGGTGAGAAGCTCGCGGACGCGACCGACGCCGGGCTCCGCCCGATCCGGTTCTCCGCGTAGGCGATGCAGTCGTACGTCTGGCCATTCGCGAGCCCCTGCACCACGCCGGAAGGCTGGTCGACCAGCGCCGAGCCGGCGATCGCGCCCGCGGTGTCGCGGCACTCGAAGATGTACTTCTCCGCGGGCGCACCGCCGGCGACGGGGTCCACGGACACGCGGGCCGCGGCATCGCCCGGCTCGATCCGGGGCTGCCCTGGCGCCAACGGGATCGCCAGCACGGCGACCGTCGCCGATTCCGGGCTGAACTCGCCCGGTGACGGCGCCCGTAACCCCGGCGACCGCGCAGTGGAATCGCGCGCCGGCCTCGAGCCCGGGGAGCTCCGCCTCGACCTGCTCCGGGCCCTCGACCCGGACCTCGATCGGGTCGCCGTCGCCCTCGGGTGTGCAGCGCGCCAGGTAGCCGGTGATGCCCGCGACGCCCTCCGACGGCGCGACCCACTGCACGGTCAGCGACTCGTTGCCGGCCAGGACCTGGACGTTGAGGGGGACGCCGGGCGGCGGGGGCGCGGTCGGCGTTGGGACCGGCGTCGGCGCGGCGGTCGGGGGCGGGGCGAAGTTGAAGCTGCAGGTGACCTCCTGGAGGGCCTGCGCGACGGCGATCCCCGCGTTGTCGGCCTCGGGGAACACGACCGTCGGCCACGCGAAGCTGGCCCGGCCCTCGCACGGCTCCATGTCCCGGAAATAGGTGCTGTAGATCGCCCGGAGCTCGGTCTCGAAGGCGCCGGCCGTCGAGCCAAGGCCCACCGGCAGGATCGCGAGCGGGGTCTGGCCCTCGAAGGCCGCCTCGACCTCGTTGACGACGTTCTCGTCGTCGCGGGCCGTGCCGGGGGGATCGTGCTGGCCGTCGGTGAAGAAGATGACCGCCGAGCGGGTCGTCTCGTTGGGCAGGAGGTTGGCTGCCGCGCGCAACGCCGCGACGTGGTCGGTGTTCTGCGTGTTGATGCGATCCCGCACCTGCGCGTTGGGGCCGGCTCGATACTCCGCGGCGATGTCCCGGAGGCACCGCTCGAGCGCCGCGATCGCCGCGGGATCCTCGTGCAGAGCCAGCCGCAGGCAGCGATCGCGATAGGTGATCGCCGTTCGACCGAAGACCACGAACGAGATCTCGGCGTTGCCGATCGCGAGGTCCTCGGCGTTCGCCTCGACCCGGTCGGCGATGCCCTCGAGGGCGTCGGCGAACTCCGTGTTCGTGCCGTCCTCGGACAGGAGGATCGAGTTCGAGACGTCGAAGACGAGCACGACGTCCGAGGGATCCTCCGCCGTCTGGGCGGCAACGAGCATCGGCCCCGCGAGCATGGCGCCCATGGCGACCAATGCGAGCCAGGCGGCGCCCCCGATTCGTGCTCGTCTGATGTGGACGACCTCCGCAACTCCAGCGCGACCCGGCGCGACTGTACCAGCCCGAGGCCCGCGATCAGGTCTCGATCAGGTCGGCTTCGGGATCGGCCGGTTCCAGGCGTCGTGGACGAGGATGCCGAAGCGCTCGCGACAGGCCTCCTCGATCGGGATGAACAGGAGCCCGCCCTTGATCGTCACGCTGTAGGTCGCCTTGCCGCACGGCTCCGGCGCGCGGAGCTTCACGGTCCAGGTGCCGCGCGGATCGGACCACTCCACGGACTCGAGGCGGCCGGCCCACGCCAGGGGCTCGCCGGCCTCGTCGGTCACGAGGATCTCCCTGCCGAAGTCGAGGAAATAGCGAACGGGCTCGAGCTGCGGGCCCGGCACCGCCGCGACGAGGGCCCAGGTGCCGCCGAGCCATTCGGCATCAAGCGGGTCCGGCCACTGGGTGGGGTTGTAGGTGCGTCGCGGCGCGGGCGGCGAGGGGCTCGGCGCTGGCGCGATGGTCTCGCCCGCCGCGAGCGGCGCGGGCGGCCACTGCCCCCCAGATGCAACCCGATCCGCTGCCCGCGTTCTCCGACCGCAACCCGATCGCGCGCAGGATGGGTGCATTCATCGTCGAACCCCCTGTCGACGACATGTGCGAACCAGCTTGCGTTCCCGGGCGAGGGCGATAGCCCTCATCCTCGTCGTCGTACCACTGTCCCTCGCGGCAACCGCCGCGGCCGGGTCCCAGCAGAGCGAACCGACCCCGATCCCCAAATCGGCGTTTCGCCAGGTCTCGGTGCCGCCATTGAGCGGCAGCTCCTCGCCGGCGGCAACGCGCCCCGGCGATCTCGCCGATGCCGGCGAGTTGGGCGAGCTCCGCGACATCGTCCTGGCAACGACTCCCCCGCCTCGCGCCCGGCCGTCGATCGACCCGGCCAAGCCGATCGTCGTCACCGTCCCGCCGCCGGCCCCGCGGACCACGCACGCGATCCGGGGCAACGCCTCGTACTACTGCCGCGCGGGATCCTCGCCGTGCACGGTCGACCACCCTGATCGCTCCGGCGTGCAGGCCTTCGCGGCTGCCGGCCCTCGGCTTCGCGCCGCGATGGGCTCCGGCTGGCGCGACTCGATCGTCTACGTCGACGGCATCCGCGTGAAGCTCATCGACTGGTGCCAGTGCTACAAGGGCGAGTCGAACGAGAAGCTGCTCGACCTCTACTACGACGTCTTCTCGCGCACGGGCTCGCCGGTCGTCGTTCGCTGGTGACCCAGGTCTCGCTGGTGACCTAGCCCTCGGTGAGGAACGCGACGGCGTCCGCGAGGAGCTGGGGTCCCGGCCCGGCGTGGCCGACGCCGGGATACTCGACGTGGCGGGCGCCGGGGATCGCCGCGGCAAGCGCGCGATTCCGCTCGGGCGGGTAGAGCGGGTCCAGCCCGGCGCCCTGGACGAGCGTCGGCGCGCGAATCTCCCTGAGCCGCGGCCCGAGGTCGTGGACGTCCTCGGCCTCGATCTCCGCGAGGGCGTGGGTCGGGTCCGCCGGCGCTCCCATCCAGCGCGGCCCGTACAGCCACATCGCGATCGACATGCGGGTGGCCTTCGTCGGAAACATCGCCCCGGCGAGCAACGCATAGACGCGCCGCCATTTCCCGCGCCGGATGAGGTCCTCAGCGCGACGGTTGAGGGCGAGCGCGCGCTCCGACAGCCGATCCGCCGTGAGCGACAGGACGAGGCGTCCCACGAGGTCCGGGTGATCGACCGCGAGGTCCTGGGCGATCACGCCGCCGGTCGAGAGCCCGATCACGCCGACGGCGCCGCCATCGGGCACGATCTCGGATCGGATCACCGCGGCATAGTCGGCCGCCATCTGGGCAATCGAGGTCGGGCCGTCGTGCGGGCGGCGCCAGACGGTCCAGAAGGTCGCGGCCTCGAGGTACGGGTGATAGCCGCCCTCGAAGGATCCGAGCTCCGCCGCGCCCGGGGTGCCGGCCTGGATCATCAGCCCTGGCAGGTAGACGATGGTCGCCGGTCCGGTTCCGACCCTGAGGAACGGCTGGCCGCTCGGGAACGTGCCGACCTCGGTCATCGCCGGAGCCTAGTCCGATCAGCCTCGCAGGATCCGGTGCCACGCCTCCCCGAGCCGCGCCCGTGCGGACTCGACCGGCGCGGGCGGAGCGAACGCCTCGGCCCCCCGGCGCTGCGCCGGATCCGGGATCAGGTCGCGAACGCCGCGAGCCTTCAGGCCCGCCGCCTGGGCGAGATTCGTGAGGGCCGCGCGGGCCGCCGCGTGTTCCTCGGCCCTCGCCGCGTGGCCTGCCCCGGCCGTCGTTCCATTCCCGCCATGCATGGTGCGTCCCTCGCGCAGGACGGCTTCGGCCGCGGCGACATCGAGCCCCAGGGCGCGCGCGGGCACGAGCCCAGCCGCAAGGGCATCGAACGCTCCATCTCCGGGATCGACGCGACAAGCTCCTCTGTCACGCCGCCAAGATGTTCGATTTCGGCGCACCGCGCTACAGGGCGGGTCGCAGGGCCCGCACCACTACCTCGGGGAGCCCCGGTGTCGGCCGGCGGTGACGCGCCGCGGCTGACCCTCGCTCCCCACGCGGAAGTTCTCCAATCGTCGTCCACGGACAGCTATCCGCCAGATCCCGGGTTCGAGCGGCCTCCAGGCCGGTCTCCGGGGCCAGGCTGAGCGTGGCCAAGCCGTCGTTGCCCCTCAAACCAGCATTGGGCCGGGCGTTTCCGTGGATAGCGGTCCGGAGGTGAGAGGTACGGGATCCGGGCGGCAACCCGGGCGGCGCGCGAGTCGTCGCCGCGAGTCGTGGCTCTGCTAGCTCCCCTGGCTCCCGTCGACCATCGGGCGGACCTCGTTGATCCAGCGATCCACGGTCTCGTCGTCGAAGGGTGCCGCCATCTCGGCGAGGAACGTGTGGAAGCCGATCGCCTTCACCTCGGCCATCTTCTCGGCGATGTCCTCCGGCGTGCCGACCCAGAAGGTGTCGTCGTCGAGCACGTCGGCCATCGGCGTTCGGTTGTGCGCCATCTGGGCCTCCCAGAGGCGGCGCGCCTCTTCGCGCGTCGAGCGGATGATCGGCTTGCAGCCGCCGGTGAACTCGATCTCGGCGATGTCCCGACCGACGTCGTCGCAGTGCCGCTGGAGCACCTCGATCTTGTGGCGGAGGAAGTCCGGCGTGCCCATCGCGTTCCACATGTCCGCCGACTTCGCGACCGTCCGCAGCGTCTTCTTCTCGCCCGAGCCGCCGATCATGATCGGCAGGCGCTCCTGGATGGGGCGTGGAAGCAGCACGAGCTCGTCGAACTGGTAGTGCGCGCCCGGCTCCGACGTCACCGTGCCGCCGGCGAACAGGGTGCGCAGCGGCGGCCGCCGCTTCGTCGAGCCAGCCCAGGCGCTCACCCGGAGACGCACCGAACTCGATCCCGTGCGCGGCGTGCTCGAGCTCATGCCACGCGCCGCCGAGGCCCGCGATGGCCCGCCCGCCCGAGGCGTGATCGATGGTCGTCAGCATCTTCGCCACGACCCCGGGGTTCCGGAACGTGTTCGCGCCCACGAGCAGGCCCAGCCGGACCCGCGTCGTCACCTTCGACCACGCGGCGAGGGTCGTGTAGCCCTCGAAGATCGGCTGGTACGGGTCGCCGAAAATCGCATAGAGGTGGTCCCAGGCCCACAGGCTGTCGTAGCCGAGCGCGTCGACGCGCTTCGCCGCCGCCTCGTACGCGGGCCAGTCCGTCGCCTGGTTCCAGAGCAGGATCCCGAGCTTGGTTGTCATGGCGTGGATTCTGCACGTACGGGGCGCCGCGGGAGCACGGCGATGGCAACGACCACGGTTGCCGCGGCGCCGACAACCGCAGCGATCGCGAACATGCCGGCGATCCCCACGATTCCGGCAGCGAGACCCGCGGCTGCCGCGGCCACGACCTGGCTCAGGCTCAACGTCACGCCCTGGAAGATGCCCTGCCCCGTGGCAGCGAGGTGTGCGGGCACATGCTCCGCGACGAACGTGACCCCGCCGACCAGGAACAACGCGTACCCGATGCCGCCGATACCGCTTGCGACCACGAGCAGCGCCGGGTCGGCCGCGACCGAGGCGAGCGCCGACCGCAGCGCGATGAACGCGGTGCCCGCGACCAGCAGCCGTGTCCCGCCGAATCGCCTTGCGAGGCTCGGAAATCGGAGCATCACCGGTACCTCGACGGCCGCGGACAGTGCCGACGCGATCCCGATGACGCCCGTCGCCGCACCGAGCTCCTCGAACCGCAGGGCCACGAAGTTGACCGCGGCGGCCAGTGAAGCGGCTGTGAACAGCATCCCCGTGAGAAAGAGCAGCAGGGCCGGCGTCCGGAAGACGAGGAGCGTCGCGCGAAATGGCCGGTCCGCGCGGGTGACCACGGCGGGCGCGAGCCGAAGGCCGATCGCCGCCGCGAGCACCAGCCCGGCCGCGAGGACCACGAACATGGCTCCCAGGCCCCAGGCCTGGATCGCAAAGCCCGTGAACAGCGACGAGGCGACGTACCCGACCGAGCCCCACGCCCGGACGGGGCCGTAGTTCGCGCGCTCGTCCCGAACGGTTTCGAGCGCGCGGGCATCGATGATCGGCGTCAGGCCGGTGAAGCCGACGGCGATGACGATGTTGGCCGCGAGGATGGCGGCGAAGCTCGCGGCCACGGACATGAACGCCACGCCGGCGAGCGCCACGCCGGCACTTGCCAGGAGCACCCGCGGCGAGCCGGCCCGCCGGTCGGAGATGGCGCCCCACGCGGGGCCCGCGACCAACGCGACGATCGCGCCGAGGCTGATGATCGCCCCGATCTCCGCGTAGTCCAGGCCTCTGGCCAGGTAGTAGAGCGCGGCATACGGGTAGACGGCCCCAAAGCCGCCGAAGAGCACGAGGTACGCCAGGGCCGCTCGGGTGCGCGGCGCAAGGCCACGGCGGCTCGCGACCGCGCGGTCGGAGCTCACCCGTTCGGCGCAGCCGGGAAGAAGCGCGGCAGGTGGTTGCGATTGGCCTCGAGCAGCGCATCGAGCAGCGGATCGGCGATCGACCAGTGGGCGACCAGCGGGTTGGCGAGGAGCGCCCGGAGTGCGACGTCGCGGTCGCCGGACTTGGCCGCGGCGACCGCGAGCTCCTCGTAGGCCTTCACCGCCTGGACGAGGCCGCGCATCCCGGGCTCGAGGGGCGCCTGCGGCAGCACCTGCGCGCCCTCCCGCGTGATTCGCGCCGGGACCTCGACGACCGCGTTGTCCGGCAGATCGGGGAGCGCTCGCTCGCCGTGCCCGTCGCCGTTCCGAATGTCGACGACCTGCACGTCGCCACGGCCGTCGTGGAGTGACGCGATCAGCTGGGCGGCCGCCTCGGAATAGAACGCGCCGCCACGCTGCTCGAGCAGCGCCGGCTTCTGGTCGAGGTTCGGGTTGCGGTACATCGAGAGCAGCTCGAACTCGATGTCCATCACCTGCCCGGCCCTCGACTCGGCGCCGTCGAGCTGCGAGGCGAGCACCTTGTCGAACGCGTAGTAGTACTTGAGGTAGTAGCTCGGGATCGAGTGCGTCAGCCGGACGATCCCCGGCGGTGTTCCGACCTCGTCGGCGAGGTCCGCCGCTGCCTCCTCGAGGATCTCCGGCAGCCGCTCGACGCCGTCGACCTTGACGCCACGGATCCACGAGAGGTGGTTGAGCCCGACGTGCTCGAGCTCCACGCGCTCCGGCTCGACGCCGAACCGGGCCGCGAACCGCCGCTGGAACCCGATCGCGACGTTGCACAGCCCGATCGCCCGGTGGCCCTCGTCGAGCAGGGCCTGGGTCACGATCCCCACGGGATTGGTGAAGTCGACGATCCACGCCCGGGGAGCCGCCCGCCGGCCCACGCGCTCCGCGAGGTCGAGCACGACCGGCACGGTTCGCAGGGCCTTGGCGAACCCGCCGGCCCCGGTCGTCTCCTGCCCGATCGTCCCGAACTTCGGCGGAAGCGTCTCGTCGACGAGCCGTGCGGCCTGCCCGCCGACCCGCAGCTGGATCAGCACGAAATCGGCGCCGTCGATCGCCGCATCCGCGTCCGAGGTGGCCGTGAGCCGACCGCCCCAGCCAAGCCGATGGAGCATCCGCTGGGCCAGCCCGCCCACGATCTCGAGCCGCTCCGGATCGATGTCGAGGAGCACCAGCTCGTCGACCGGCAGGCGATCGGCCCGCCGCGCGATCCCGTCGATCAGCTCCGGCGTGTAGGTGCTCCCGCCGCCCACGACCGCAAGCTTCAGGCCCAAACCCCGCTCCTCCGCTGCACTCCGCCTTGACATCGGCGGATGCGATTGCTTATAACGTTATCAACTCTCGCGCCAGGCACAAGACCCCGACCACCGAAACCCACCCCGATGGAGGAGGAGCCGAGCGACCCGTGGCGCGCTACCGCCTCGAGATCGGTCCCGTCCCGCTCCACCACCAGGTCTATCTTGACCTGCGGTCGGCGCTCGATTCTGGCGAGTACAAGGTGGGCGAGCGGCTCCCGCCCGAGCGCGAGCTCGCGACCCTCTACGGCTGCTCCCTGATCACGGTTCGGCGGGCCCTGGACGAGCTCTCGCGGGAGAGCCGGCTCCAACGCCGCCAGGGTCGCGGGACGTTCGTGCTCGCGCCGCGCCTGGACGTCGGCGTCGCCGACTCGCTGAGCTTCACCGAGGAGATGCAGCGCCGCGGCCTGGACGCGGAGACGCGCCTGGTCGCGGCCCGCCCCGAGGCGGCGAGCGAGACGGTCGCAGCGGCCCTCGAGCTCGAGGCCGGCTCCCCCACCCTGTACGTCGAGCGGCTCCGGCTCGCGGGCGGCGAGCCGCTGCTCCTCGAGATGGTCCACCTGCCCGCGGAGCGGTTCCCGGGGCTGCTCGCCTCGGACCTCGAGCACGGCTCGCTCTACGCGCTCCTGAACGAGCGCTACGGAACGTCCGTCGCTCGTGCCCGCGAGATCCTCGAGCCGGTCCTGCTCCCATCCCGCGAGGCGAAGCTCCTGGGCGTCGCACGTCGCAGCCTCGGCCTGCTCGTCGAGGGCACCGCATACACGCCTGATGGCGTTCCGGTGGAGTTCGGACGGACGTACGTCCGAGGCGACCGGACCCGCTACTACGTCGACCGCATCGTCGTCCGGTCCGGCACCAGCCGCGCCCGGGAACAGCAGCCGGCATCCGTCGCCGGCTGAGTCGAGAAGGAGGAGCTCGTGCTCACGCAATCCCGGCGCGTCCTGTCGCTGATGGCGGCGACAGTTCTGGTCGCGAGCGCCTGCGGCTCGCCGACCACGTCCCCGACGACAACGGCCGCCGCGGGCCAGACCCAGGGCCTGCCCGCGACGCAAGGCCCGACGGCCGCGCCCGCGCAGACCTTCCACGTGCCCGCGTTCGACGCGGCCGCCCTCCGCTGGTTCTGCTGCCTCGGCGGTGGCGAGGATCCGGAGGCCCAGGTGCCGACCGAGGAGAAGGTGGCGAACGAGTTCGCCGCGAGCTACCCGGGCAGCAGCCTGAAGTTCGAGGTCACGACCTACGAGGCGGCGCCCGGCGCGCTCTCGACCCAGATCGCCGGCGACAACTCGCCGGACATCGCGGGCCCGGTCGGCGTCGGTGGCATCGCCCAGTTCGCGGGCCAGTGGCTCGACCTCAGCCCGTACCTCACGGAGAGTGCCTACGACCTGAGCCAGTTCCCGGCGAACCTCGTCGAGTTCAACAAGACGTCCGACGGCCAGATCGGCGTGCCCTTCTCGCTCTACCCGTCCGTGCTGTGGTACGTGCCCGAGATGTTCGAGGAGATCGATCTCGCCGAGCCGCCCCACAAGTACGGCGAGATGTACACGATGCCGGACGGCACCGAGGTCGAGTGGAACTACGACACCGTCCGCGAGCTGGCGATGCTGCTCACCGTCGACAGCGAGGGCCGTGACGCCAACGATCCGAACTTCGACCCGACGAACATCGTCCAGTACGGCTTCGAGCCGCAGCGGGACGACCTCCGCGGCCTGGGTTCGTACTTCGGGGCTGGGAGCCTCGACAGCGGCGACGGCGCAACGGCGGCAGTCCCGCCAGCGTGGGCCGCCGCCTGGAAGTGGGTCTACGACGGCGTCTGGAAAGACCACTTCATCATGACCGACCAGGTCTTCAACTCCGATGCCATCGCCGCCGGCGACCAGGCGTTCTTCTCCGGCAAGGTCGCGATGAGCACCAACTTCCTGTGGATCACGTACGGCCTCGGGCCCGACTATGGCGAGACCGGCGGGAAGTGGGACATCGCGGCCGTCCCGGCCTACAACGGGACTATTACGTCGCCCCTGAACGCGGACACGTTCGCGATCCTGGAGCCGAGCAAGAACCCGGACGCGGCGTTCGCCGCGCTGGCCTACCTCATGGAGGAGCGCGGCGACGAGCTCCTGACCCTGTACGGCGGCATGCCGGCGCGCGAGGCAGAGCGCCCCGCGTTCCTCGAGACCCTCGGGGCTACCGCGGGCTTCCCGGAGGACGCCGACTGGCAGGTCGTCAGCGACAGCGTCCAGTACGCCGACGTCCCGAACTTCGAGGGCGGGATGCCCAAGTACAACGAGACCAACGACATCCTCCGCAAGTTCCGGAGTCGATGGCTCACCGACGGGAAGCTCGATATCGATGCGCAGATCGCCCAGCTCCTGGCAGAAGTCCAGGCCGAGTGGGACAAGTAGCCGCCGGATAGCACCGGCCCAGGACGATGGAGCAGCTGCCGGTTGCCGTCACCTCGCCTCGCCGCGGGCTCTCCGGGCTCCGCGGCCTGGCGAGACGAGGTGCCTGGTCTCGGATGTCTCCCCTGGCGCGCCGCGAGGCGCGCCAGGGGCTCCTCTTCGTCTCGCCCTGGATCATCGGGTTCATCGCCTTCACCGCCCTGCCGATGATCGCGACGTTCGCGTTCACGTTCATGAACGTGACCCTCCGCCAGGAGGAGCCACTCAGGTTCGTGGGGCTGGACAACTACACGACGCTCGGGCGCGACCCCCAGGTCTGGTCGTCCCTGTTCGTCACGTTCAAGTTCGCGGCGGTCTGGCTGCCGGTCTCGCTGATCGTGCCGTTCGCGGTGGCGCTCGGGCTCAACAGCCGGTACATCCGCGGCGCCGGCGCGATGCGAACGCTCTTCTTCGCTCCCTACGTCGTCCCGTTCGTCGCCGGCTGCCTGATCTGGAACCAGATGCTGGGTCCCGGCGGCTGGTTCAACGAGGGCCTGCGGCTCCTCGGCTGGGCCAGCCCCCCGGATTGGTTCTACGACGAGCTCTGGATCTACCCGGGCTTCGCGATCATCGCCCTCTGGGGCATCGGGGCCGGGATCATCATCAACCTGGCCGGCCTCCGTGGTATCCCGACCGAGCTGTACGAGGCGGCTCGCATCGATGGCGCCGGGGCCTGGAAGCAGCTCCGCCACGTGACCGTCCCGATGATGTCGCCGGTCCTCTTCTACACCCTGATTCTCGGCATCGTCGAGGTGCTCCAGTACTTCCTCGTGCCGCTCGTCCTCAAGAACGGCACCGGAGAGCCCGGCGGCTCGACGATGTTCTTCAACCTGAACATCTTCCGGACGTTCTTCAACTTCCAGCAGATGTCCTACGGGGCAACGATGGCCTGGATGCTCTTCGTGATCACCCTCGTGGTCACCGTGGTCCTGTTCCGACTCTCGAGGCGGTACGTCTTCTACGCGGGCGAGCGGTGAGGACCACGTGGTCGACGACCGGGATCACCGCGGTCGGCCGCCGCGGAGGTCGGCGCCGCACGCCGGCCGAGCTCACCCGGACAGGCCTGCTGACGACGCTCTACCTCGGGATCCTCCTGGTCTTCCTGTCGCCGCTCGCGTACAGCTTCCTGACCTCGGTCAAGACCGAGGCGCAGATGTCGCAGGCGAACTCGCCGATCCTGCCGTCCGACCCGCGGACGTTCGAGTGGGACGGGGAGTCCTACGACGTCTATTTCGTGCCGATGCCGGACGGCGCGATTCGCGAGCTTGCGCTCGTCAAGAAGGGCCGCCAGAACAGCGACTTCATCGACCCGGCCAACCCGGACGCCGGCGTGATCGCCTGGCAGGGCTCGTGGCGGTCCCTTGCCCAACCGTGGGAGATCTCGCCCCATTTCGAGAACTACATCGATGTCTGGAACGCGATCGACTTCCCTCGGCACCTGGGGAACACCCTGATCCTGGCGATCGTGACGACCTTCGGGACGGTCCTCTCGTGCACGCTCGTTGCCTACGGGTTCGCGCGGTTCCGCTTCCCGGGCGGGCGGCGCTCTTCACGCTGGTCCTGTCGACGATCTTCCTGCCGGCTGCCGTCACGTTGATCCCGACGTATGCCGTGTTCGTGAAGCTCGGCTGGGTCGGCAGCTATCTGCCACTCCTCGTGCCGACGTTCTTCGCCAACGCCTACGACGTGTTCCTGCTGCGCCAGTACCTGATGACGATCCCCCGCGACCACGACGAGGCGGCGATGATCGACGGTGCCGGCCCCCTGCGGATCCTCCGCTCGGTCATCCTGCCGCAGGCCTGGCCCGTGATCGTCGCGGTCTCGATCTTCACGTTCGTCTATTCGTGGAACGACTATTTCGGGCCGCTCGATCTACCTCGCCGGCCACGAGGACATGCAGCCGCTGCAGGTCGCGCTGTCCCACTTCCACAGCATCTACTTCTCGGAGTCGACGCTGATCCAGGCCGGCAACATCATGACCCTGGTCATCCCGGTGATCCTGTTCTTCATCTTCCAGCGGGTCTTCATCCGCGGCATCGTCATCACCGGCATCGAGAAATAGGCGCAGATTCCCGGTCGTGACCTCTTCGGCGCCACCGTTCCGCGTCGCCCTGACGTTCGACGCCGAGCATCCCGATCGACCGGCCCGGGCAGGCAACGATCGACGCCTGCTCGATCTCCTCGCCCGGCTCGACGTCCGCGCCACGTTCTTCGTCCAGGGCCGCTGGGCCGAGGCGTATCCGGAGCTCGCGCGGCGGATCGCGACCGACGGCCACCTCGTCGGGCATCACTCGCACTACCACGTCCGGATGGTCGGCCTCTCCGGCCACGGCCTGAAGATCGACATCGCCCGCGGCGAGCAGGCGATCATCGAGGCGGCCGGCGTGGATCCCCACCCCTGGTTCCGTTGCCCGTTCGGGTCGGGAGACGATGATCGGCGCGTGCAGGCGGCGATCCGGGCGGCCGGCTACCGGCATGCCGGCTGGCACGTCGCGGCGGTCGACTGGGAGCCCGAGCGCTCGGCGCGGGACGTCGCGGCGACGGTCGTCGGAGGCGCGATCGCGCATGGCGATGGCGCGGTCGTGCTCCTGCACACCTGGCCGGACCCGGCCGTTGGCGCGCTGCCGGCGATCGTCCGGCGCTTGCGGGCGCGCGGTGCGACCTTCGTGCGGCTCGACGACCTGCCGGTACGGGCCGTGCCCAGGCGCGACGTTTCGGATGCGGCGTAGCGGCGTGACCCAAGGAATGGGAGGCGCGGAGTCGCGACCGGCCGTGCTTGCGGTCGACGGCGGCAACTCCAAGGCGGATCTCGCCCTCGTGGCAGCCGACGGGACGCTGCTCGCGGCGGTCCGCGGCCCGACGATCTCGCACCAGGCCGTGGGGCTCGATCGGGGGATCGCGAACCTCGTGGCGCTTGCCGCAGAGGCGCGACGCGCTGCCGGAGGCCTCGGCGCGGCCCCCGACAACAAGAGGGAACCGACCAGGGGCGAACGGGGCGAGCCGATCGCGGCTGCCGCTGTCTACTCCCTCGCCGGCGCCGACTACCCCGAGGACGTCCGCCTGCTTCGCCGCTCGATCGAGGCCGCCGGCCTCGCGACCTCGACCACCGTCCTGAACGACACGTTTGGCGCGCTCCGTGCCGGCACCCACCGTCCGTGGGGTGTCGTGCTCATCTGCGGCCAGGGCAGCAACGCGGCCGCGGTCGCGCCGGATGGCCGATCGGCCCGGTTCGACGGCGTGGGCGAGTACTCCGGCGACTGGGGTGGCGGCGGCTCGATCGGGCAGGCGGCGCTCGCGGCAGCCGTCCGCGGGCGCGACGGGCGGGGGCCCCGGACGACCCTCGAGCGGAGCGTCCCGGCGTCCTTCGGCCTCGCCTCGCCGCGAGCGTTGACGAAGGCTCTGTACGTCGGGCAGGTGGACCATCACCGCGTTTCCGAGCTGGCGCCGATGGTCTTCGAAGCCTCGCAGGGCGGCGACGCCGTCGCCCGGTCGATCATCGACCGCCTCGCCGACGAGCTGGTCGGCATGGCGAGCGCGCTCATCAGGCGGCTGCGGCTCGGTCGGCTCGATCCGGAGGTCGTGCTCGCCGGCGGCGTGTTTCGGACCAGGGATTCGACGTTCTACGACCGGCTCGAGCGCGGCATCCATGCCGCGGCGCCCGCAGCGCGGCTCGTGCGGCTTGCGGCGCCGCCGGTGCTCGGCGCCGCGCTGATCGGCCTGGACCGACTCGCGCCCGACGGGGCCGTCTCGCCGGACGTGGATGCGCGCCTCCGCGGCGCGCTCGAGCGCTGGGACCCGCGTTGATCGACTCGGTAGCTGATCGACTCGGTAGCTGATCGAATCGGTGCCGCGAGGCCGTCGACCCCGAACCTTGAGGCGAATCGGCTGCCGCCTCGGGCGCAGGATCGGTGCCATGGCCCGATACGAGCTGAACGAGGCCGCGTTCGAGCATGCCCGCGACCTGATCGAGCGCCGCCAGTACATCCTGCGGAGCGACTGGGGCGAGCGCCAGCCCAGCGCGGTCGACCAGAACCGCTACCTCAAGACGCACGGCTGGGACGAGTACGCCCTTTGGCACCTCGGGCTCACCGAGGGCCGGACCGATGGCACGAAGGCCCGCTATGCCTTCGTCTACGGCGACCTCCGGCGGATCCACCGGACCGGGATCATCGCGGTCCAT
The DNA here is from genome assembly GCA_963722105.1 of uncultured Chloroflexia bacterium. Classification (GTDB taxonomy): domain Bacteria; phylum Chloroflexota; class Limnocylindria; order Limnocylindrales; family CSP1-4; genus UBA5189. The sequence continues at coordinate 163,783 of CAVRKQ010000004.1, forward strand.
TTCCGGGCCGCGGAGTGGCGGCACAAGGCCGTCGAGCTCGCGGCCCACGAGCTGCTGCAGCTCCTGGACAAGCGCGCCGGCATCGCCTGAGTCGGGTTCCCCCGGCGCCCGGCCTCCGGCGCCCCGGCCCGGCGCCCCGCCGAACCGCCGAACGGCGGTCGCTACCGGAAGTCGGACGTGTCGACCGCCTCGAAGTCCGAGCCGTGGAGCTGGCCGAAGTCGTGGAGCTGGTCGTCGTCCCAGTTGGCGTGCGGCGCGCCGGTCACGTACATCGCCGAGCCGTTGTCCGCGAGGTACATGCCGTAGCGCTTGAGCGCCAGCAGGATCACCCGGGCCTGCGGCCCGAAGCCGGAGATGTCGACCGACGACTTGAGCCGGATTCGGAGCCCCATCGGCGGGTACGTCGAGCAGCTGTAGCTCCCGGCGTCGTGACGGGCCGGGTGGATGTGGCCGTCGCAGGTCCGCGGCGCCGTGAACCGGAGCGCGTGGCGAATCACGCCGTCGGCGACCTCGTCGTAGCGAGCGAGCCCCGGCAGGATCGGCAGGCCCGCCGCATCGGCGCTGGTCCAGCCGTTCGGGCGCAGGGCGTTCGAGCGCAGGTTCCAGATCGCGCCCGAGTCCGCCTGCCACTCGCCGCCTGACTTCCGGGCGTTGAACAGCTCGTACAGGTCGCAGCCTTCGGTGTCCCACATGAGGATGTGGCGGTCCGAAGCGTTCTCGATCTTGGGGTTCGCCGGGATCGGGTAGGGACCGGCCTCCGACTCGTCGTCCCAGCGGAACGCGACGTCCGCCAGGGGGGTCGACCCGGTGACCTTGTTGAACGGGATCCCGTAGCCGACGCCGTCATTCCAGTCGGTCGAGCTGAAGTCCGGGTGGAGCTGCGCCGACAGCCCGATCGAGCCCATCAACGTGGCGGAGTCGGAGCGCACGGGCAGGTCGTCGATGCGGCGGTTCCAGACGTTGTCCGAGGGGAAGAGCGGGCAAGGCCCGGGGTTCGCTGTCGGCGCGGCGGTCGGGTGTGCGGTCGGCGCGGCGGTGGGCGCCGGCGTCGGCGACGTGGTGGGCTTCGGGGTCGGAGGAACGGTCGGATGGGTGGTCGGGCCCGCGATGGGGCCGAGGGTCGGGGCAGCTGTCGGGCCAACCGGCGGATTCGGTGTCCTGCCGGGCTTCTTCGTGGGCTTGGGACCGGCAGCTGAGTTCGGGTCGGTCGTCGCGCTGACCACGGCCTTGGCCGAGGGCGTCGGCACGGCAAGGACCTCGTCCCAGGTGCTGGAGCCGGGGATGGCGGTCGGCCCGACCGCCGCGAAGGTGGTCGGACCGGCCATCGATGAGGGCGGACCTCCGGGGTTTCCGGCCGCGGTCGTGTCGCTCCCGGGCTGCGTGCGCGGCACGAGCAGCGCCAGGAGCGGAACGACCATAACCGCAAGCACGAGCAGGGCTCGAGCCCCCCGACGATCCATGCCGGGCAGGGTCGGCGCTGGCGGGTGGCGTTGTCGATGGCGAAGTGGTCAGGGGCCCGGTGCCGTCCGGCACCGCGGACCCGACGCGTCAGGCCCGCGGGCTCGCCGATTCCACTCTCGCAAGCCAACCAGCCTGCCTCTCGTGTTTCCCAGTCACGAACCTGGCGGATACCTCGCGCACATCGGCGATCGGGCGACCCCGCCGGAGGTGTTCATGTCTGTGAGACACGAACCAGCCCCCTGAGGTGCTCGATCCCCTTGTTCGAGGCGCCGATCGTGTCTGTGGCGCACGGCACCTGCGCCAACACCGTCAAATCGCCGTTCCTTGGGCTCCTCGCGCCAGATTCGTGTCCCGTAGACATGCAGGAGGCGGCGACTGGACCCCGTGCCGACTGGACCCGGTGGCGAGCTGGTCAGCCGGGTGCGGGCTCCGGCGGGCTCGCCGATTCCGTGGGAGCCGCGACCGCCGGCGCGGGGTCGTCGCCGATCTGCATTCGTCGCCACGGCAGGATGACGTCGTCGATGACGACCATGACGATCGCGACGACCGGGATCGCGAGGATCGCGCCGGGGATGTCCCCAATCGCGGACCCCGCGAGGACCGAGAGCAGCGCCACGACCGGCGAGATCGAGATGAGCCGGCCCTGGATCACCGGCACGAGCACGAGCGATTCGGCTTGCTGGATGATCACGACGAGTCCGACCGCGAGCAGCCCCTGGGCCGGCGACTGGGTGAAGGCGACCACGATCATCGCGATGCCCGAGATGACCGGCCCCGCGATCGGGATCGCCTCGGTCAGGAAGGCGAAGATCGCCAGCGGCAGCGCGAACGGAATGCCGATGACGGTGAGCCCGACGAACGAGCCGACGCCCGTGACGCCCATGATCAGGAGCTGGCCTCGGACGTAGGCGCCGAGGCGGTCCGCGGCCTTGCGGAGGAGGCCATCGAGGGCCGGGCGATCCGCCGGCGCGACGAAGCGCATCGTCCAGGCTCTTGCGCGATCCCGCTCCAGGATCATCAGCGCGCTGAGGAACGTCACGAGCAGCAGCGCGCTCAGGAACCCGACGATGACGCCGGGAATGCGAGCCAGGATCCCGCCGAGCGAGCCCAGCGATCCGAGGATCGTGTCGACGAGGCTTCCGCCGGTCGAGAGGCCGAGCTGTGCGAGGAGGGCGTTGATCGACCCCGACAGCGAGCCGAGGATCGTCGGCAGGTCGGCGGCGAACTCGCGGGCCTGCGCGAGCAGCGGCGGCACGAGCAGGGTGAGCAGGATCCCGATCAGCACGATCAGCCCGAGGTAGACGAGCACGACCGCGAAGACGCGCCTGACGCCGCGCTGCTCCAGGATCTCCACGGGAGCGTGAATCGCCGCGGCGATGACGAGCGCGAGCAGCCCGAGGACGAGGACGTCGCGGACCAGGTAGATCCACCACGCCGCGAGCCCCACGAGGACGATGACCACGGCCGCACGGAAGGCGATCGCGGTGCCCGACGCGGACCTTGCGCGCGTCCTCGGCGGCGGCTGCGGCGGCGGCGCTGGTCCTGGCCATCAGTCCTCCCCGATGTCTTCGTTCCAGACGTCCGGGTGCGCGGCGATGAACCCCTGCATGAGGTCGTAGCACTCCGCCGAGCCGAGGTTCACGACCTCCACGCCGCGAGAGCGCAGGTAGTCCTCGCCGCCGTAGAAGGTCCGGTTCTCCCCGATCACGAGCCGGGGGATGCCGTAGAGCAGGATCGCGCCGGTGCACATGTCGCAGGGCGAGAGCGTCGTCGCCATCGTCGCCCGGCGGTAGGCCGCGGCCGGGAGGCGCCCCGCAACCTCGAGGGCGTCGGTCTCGCCGTGCCGAATCGCGCTCCCGAGCTGGACGCGCCGATTGTGCCCCGCACCCACGACCGCGCCGTCGACGAGGATCGCCGCGCCGATCGGCACGCCGCCCTCCGCGCGCCCGATCCGGGCCTGCTCGATCGCGACCGCGAGGAGCTCCGCGTCGTCCACGCCGCTACGGTAGCCCCTCTCCGGCTGGGGTGGCGGAGGGCCTGAACCGCCTCCTCTACTCTTGCCCCCAATGTCCGGGAGGCTCCGCGTTGTCGTTCCGATGCTCCTGGTCGTTGGAGTCGTCGTCGCCTCGATCGTCCTGACCGGCTTCTTCGGGCCCCGTCACGACGCGAATCCGGACGGCAGCCCGGGCGCCTCCGCTGCCCAGGGCTCGAGTGGACCCGTCGGACCCGAGGCAACCCTCAACCCCGAGCCCACGCCGCGCCCGCCGCTCGGCGGGACGGAGCTCTTCGGCTTCCTGCCGTACTGGCAGATGAACGACGCCGTCGCAGACCACCTCCGCTCGACCCCGGTCACGACCCTCGGGCTCTTCTCGGTCGCGGCGCGCCGAGACGGTTCGATCAACACCAACCCGCAGGGCTACCGGCGGATCACCGGCGACATCGGCCGGCGGCTGATCCGCGAGGCCCATGATCGCGATGCTCGCGTCGAGCTCGTCTTCACGAGCTTCGGGGCCACCAAGAACGGCCGATTCTTCGGTCGGCTCGCGCCACCCGGCGGGGTTGACGGTTCGCCTGGCGCAAGCGCGCGGCCCCCGACCCCGGCGCCGTGGCACCAAACGGTGGAAGAGCTCGTGGCTCTTGCCGTCGACCTCGGCGTGGACGGGATCAACGTGGACATCGAGCTGCTCGATCCGGCGGACCGCACGGCCTACGGCGAGTTCCTCACGGCGCTCGGTGCGCTGCTCCGGGCCGAGATCCCGGACGCGCAGCTGAGCGTCGCCACGGAGGCCGGCGAGCGCGGCATCGGCAATGCGGCGACGGCCTCGGCAGCCGGGGTCGATCGGGTGTTCCTGATGGGCTACGACTATCACTGGGGTGGCTCGCCACCGGGCGCCAGCTCGCCGGTCGATCGCTTCGATGGCGTGCCGACGCTCCGCTGGTCGATCGGCCGGTACGTGGAGGCCGGCGTGCCACGCGAGAAGATCCTGCTGGGACTCCCGCTGTACGGGATGACCTGGCGGACGATCGGGCCGGATCGCGACTTTCCCGTCCTCGGCAATGGCATCGCCTGGCTCCCGCACCAGAACGTCGACACGCTGGCCGACCCGACCTTCGAGCCGACGCGCGATCCGATCGAGATCGCCGAGTGGTTCGCCGAGCAGGACGGCGACGAGTGGCTCATCACGTACTACGACTCCCCTGCCACGCTCCGATCGAAGCTCGCCCTGGCGCGCGATCAGGGCCTGGCCGGCGGCGGCTTCTGGGCCCTCGGCTACGACCGCGGCCTCCCGGGCTACGGGCGGCTCATGGCCGACTTCCTCGACGGTGCGATCGGCCGCGACGAGGCGCCCCCGCTCCCCTGATCTCGGGGCTTGACGCGCCGGCCCGTCGCAGGTTATAACGATCCACGTTATATCGTCTCTCGATATATCACTACGCGTTATACCTGCGGACAGACAGGCGACTCCTCGCCCGCCCAACAACGTGCTACTTGACAGTAGCCTGCTTTGGTGACATAACGTGCTACATGGAAGTAGCACGCAAGAACGCAGCGCAGGGAGCACAGACCATGAACGCCATGCGACCCACGGCCGGCGCCGGGCTGCTCATCCGGGCAGCGATCGTCGCGCTCACCGTCACCACCGGGTGGATCCACCTGAATCCTCGGCAGCCTGCTGTTCGAGCTGAATGGCATCGGCTACCTCGTCGCCGCGGCGGCGCTGGTCGTGCCCCTGGCGCTGGCCGTTCGGTTCCGCTGGTTCATCCGTCTCGGCCTCGTCGGCTACGCGATCACCGCGATCGTCGGCTGGTACCTGATGGGTCCGCGCTACGAAACTGCCTACATCGCGAAGGCCGTCGAGGTCGCGTTGATCGCGCTGCTCGCGGTCGAGATCCGGGCCTACGACGGCAATCCGCTTCGTCGAATCGGTCGCGCGGTTCGCCCGCTGCAGGCCTAGGGAGGCCCTTCGATGCTCCACCAACGACACGCTCGACCACGGGCCGGCGCGCTCCTCGCCGCCGGCCTCCTCCTCGGGCTCGCCGCCGCGGTCGCGGCCTGCGGCAGCAGCGCGCTCGGCTACGAGAGCCCGCCGGCGTCGCTCGACCCGGCCAGCCCGAAGCTCGCCGCCATCGACGTCGCCTTCGACCAGGAGACCCTGCTCGTGCCCGCGGGGACGCCGTTCACCCTGATCTTCGAGAACCGGGAATCCGTGCAGCACAACGTCTCCATCTACGCCGACGCCGCGCTCCAGCGTCGGCTCTTCGAAGGCGTGCTGTTCGGCGGGCCGGCGACGCGCTGGTACCCGGTGCCGGCGCTCGCAGCCGGGACCTACGTCTTCGTCTGCGACCTCCACGCGAACATGCGGGGGCTCGTCGAGGCGAAGTAGCGGCGCGGCCGGCGCTGGTGCGTGCGCTCGGTCCGGTGGTGCGCGCCGGCGCCGGACTCCCTTCTGACGGCGCCACCCGAATTGCAGCCGCGCTGTGGTCCCATCGGGCTGCTTGCGTCGATGTCGCATCGGCGGACACTCGCGTCGAGATGGGGGCGTCCTCGGGGGTTCGCTCGCCGGCCACTCGCCTGCCGTCCGTGACGCGCGGCCTCGCCGGCGCGCGCCGCGAGCTGGACGATCCGGCCGTGACGACGCTCGCGATCGCCTCCCTGACCCTCCTGACCTTCGCGCTCGTCCGGCTGAGCGGCGGCGCGCCGAACGCCCTCATGGAGCTCGGGTACCTGCCGGTTGCGCTTGCCGCCTACGCGTTCGGCGTCCGGGGCGGCGCCGCCACGGGAATCCTCGTGAGCGCGTCGCTCGGGCCGGTGCCGGCGCTGCTGGGGTTCGATGCGGTCGAGGATCCCGCGGCCTGGCTCATCCGCGCGACGTCCTACGCCGGGATCGGCGCCCTCGTGGGGAGCCTCCTCGACCGATCGGCCGGGATGGGCGATGACGTTCGCGCGCGGCTGCGACAGCTCCTGGAGCGGGAGCGCGAGACGCTGCTGGTCCTCGCGCGCGCGGCCGAGTCCCGGGACACCGACGCCGCCGAGCACGTGCGGCGCCTGGAGCTGCTCTCGAGCCGGCTCGCGGCGCGGGGCGGAGTGGACGGTGTCGCCGCGGCCGAGATCGGCTGGGGCGCGATGCTCCACGACATCGGGAAGCTCAAGGTACCCGACCGGATCCTCCTCAAGCCCGAGCCGTTGAACCCCGACGAGTGGGCGATCGTCCGCCTCCATCCGATCTGGAGCGAGGAGGTCCTACAGGGCAGCGCCGACCTCGGCGTGGCGCGCCAGATCGCGCGATCGCATCACGAGAACTGGGACGGCACCGGCTACCCCGACGGCCTGTACGGCGATCGGATCCCGTTCGCGGCGCGCGTCGTCCGGATCGCCGACGCCTTCGACGCGATGACGAATGACCGCCCATACCAGCAGTCGGTGTCGTCCGAGGCGGCGCTCGAGGAGCTCACCGCGAACGCCGGGCGCGACTTCGATCCCGTGCTCGTCCGAACCTTCGCGGAGCTCATGCGGAGCGACGCGGACCTTCGCGGAAAGCTGACGGAGCTTCGCCGCAGCTGAGCAGGCGAGAGCGGCTCTGACGCCGCACCCGAGCGGCGACGTCGCACCTGAGCGTGGACTCGCACCCTGGGCGTCGCGGGCTCGCGAACGTGATGCCAATCGCGACATATCCCGCTTGCGCTGCACGTGACCCGATGCGCTGCCCGGTATGTGGCGATTGGCATAGGTTTTCGCCGAGCGCGACCGGCACGGATTGACTGTCGCCCTGCATCGCGTTAGCGTGTCCTTGTCACGAAAGGACGCGCAACATGCCCCGACCAACTTCCCGCGCTGCAACCGCAAGGACAGCGACCGCGAGAGCAGCCGCCGCGCCGGCCGCCGCTCTCTCCCCCGCCACCGCCCGCCGCCGCGCGTCGCTCAGCCGGCTCGAGGTCGTGCTCGGCGATGCCGGGATCGACGAGGAGCGGTTCGCTCGCGCCGCCACACGGGCCATCGAGGAGCTTCGCGGCACGGAGGCGAGAATCGACGATCCGACGACGCAGGTCTCCGCCTCGGAGGCGCTCACGCTTCGAGCCGGCGGTCTCGATCTCGCCCGACGCCGGCGCACCGAGCCGGACCCGATCGGCGAGGCAGCCGCGCGCTACGCCGCGATCCTGGCCGATAGCGAGGACGTCGCCGGGGTCGCCGCGCGCCTCGGAGTCACCCGTGCGCGCATCCGCCAGCGCGCCGCCGAGCGGACGCTGCTCGCGATCCGCGAGGACGACGAATGGCGCTTCCCGCGTGCCCAGTTCGACGACGGCGCCCCGATCCGCGGCCTCCCTGCGGTCAGCCTGGCAATGCCCCCGGACCTCCATCCCGTGGCCGTGTGGACGTTCCTGCGCGACCCGAGCACCGACCTGACCGTGGGCGACCGGCCGGTCTCACCCCTGGAGTGGCTCCGCTCCGGCGGCTCGCCGGACCCGGTGGCCGCGATCGCGCGGGAGCTGTAGCGGCCCGTGACTGCAGCGGCCGCGTGACCGACGATCCGGAGGCGGCGAAGCTCCCGTCTCCCCCGCGCGAGCTCCCGAAGCTCCGTCGCCGTGACCTCGCGATCCTTGCCGCCGGGACGCTGTGCTGGCGCGTCTACCGCGCGGGCGGGCCCCATCCCGTCACGTGGAACGAGTTCCGCCGCCACGGGCCGACGGCCACCGGAAGGTTCGACCACCAGGACCCGCCGCCGCACGACGATCCGGTTCGCGCCATCTCCTACGCGTCGCTGGACGCGGTCGGCGCGATCGCGGAGTCGTTCCAGGGCGGCCGCCTGGTCGATCGCCGGCGCCAGGCGCCGTGGCTGGTCGGCTTCGAGCTGGTCGAGGCACTCGCCCTCCTCGATCTCACCCGACTCTGGCCGACGCGCGCCGGGGCGAGCCAGGCGATCGCGACCGGGCGCCGCACGACGGCGCAGGCCTGGAGCCGCGCGATCCACCGGGCCTATCCGGAGGTCGCCGGGCTGCTCTATCGCTCGGCGATGGCCGGCGGATCGCTGAACCTCGCGTTGTACGAGCGCGCCCTGCCGGCGATGGCGTCACAGCCGACACTGCACATGCCGCTGACCCATCCGGGCCTCTCGCTGCCGCTGGCCCGCGCCGCCGCCCGGCTCGGCTACGAGCTCCGCTAGGGAGTCAAGCGCGCCCGCTCGACCAGCTCGCGCGTCCGCGCGATCACGAGGTCGGGGCGGTCGAACGGGATGACGTGGCCCGAACGATCGGCGACCTCGAACGTCGCGTTCGGGTAGCGAGCCAGCATGTTCCGGTGCCAGGCCTCGACCAGGAGGTTCGCAATGGCTGGATCGGGATCGACCCACCTCGACCGCTGGTCTACGGTGAGCAGGATCACCGGCTGCTTGACCTGGCCGACGGCGGCCAGCTCGGCCATCGTCCGGTCCCAGTCGAGCAATTCGCCGCCGGCGAGCATCGCCGCTGTCTCGTCGAGGACCTCCCGGATCCCTGCTCGAACCCGTGCCGGGATCAACGGATCGATGTCCATCCCGAGGTCCGGCTCGTACGTGTCGAGCATCAGGAACGACCGCACGTCGCCGTTCGGGCCCTCCGCCTCGAGGCGGTCGGCGAAGAGCCGCGCGTACACGCCGCCAAACGAGTGCGCCACCACCACGTAGGGCCCGGGCTCCCCCGCGATCACGAGCGTCGCGACGAGCAGCTCGGCCGTCTCGCCGGCGCTGTGGACCGGACGAGCCTCGCTCCGCCCGAGTCCGGGCCGGTCCCAGGCACAGACCCGCGTGAACGCCGCGATCCCGTCCAGCGTCTCGCCCCAGCCACCGGCGCCGCTCCCGAAGCCGGCCTCGAGCAGGACCGTCGGACTGCCTTCGCCACGGCAGTCGAGGTAGATGTCCGTCCCGTCGACCTCGACCACCCGACCGCGAGGGTCGTACGGCGGGACATTCGGGATCACCGTCGGCCCCCGAGCCGCGACCCAGGCATCGATTCCGCCGATGCGAAGCACATCGATCGTGACGCCGACCGCGAGCCCGGCCAGCACCGCCCCTGCGATGACAACGGCACGGCGAAGGCCGCCGCCGCTCAGGCCGCGATCCGCCGCTCGATGCGCGGGTCCGGGACGATCCAGATCGCGGCGACCAGCACGTACAGACCGAACGACACCGCGGGCGCGACGAAGGCGATGGGGATCGCCGAGAGGTAGAACAGCGGCGAGATCCGGCCCTTGCGATCGTTCCCGAGCGCTTCGGCGAGCATCGGCGCCTGTCCCGGCACGGATCGCAGCGCATTGACGAGGAAGCCGTAGGAGAACGCGGAAGCGAGCAGGATCGCCCCGTAGACGGCCATCGGGAACGATGCGAAGTGGGTGTCGCCGATCCATGCCGTGCCGAACGGAATGAGCGAGAGCGAGAACAGCAGCAGCATGTTGGTCCAGAGCACGCGCCCGCTGACCGTCCGGGCGGCCTGGAGCAGATGGTGGTGGTTGTTCCAGTAGATCGCGAGATGAGCGAAGCTCAGGACGTAGGCGAAGAAGATCGGCCAGAGCTGGAGGAGGGCCTCGGGCGTCGCGTCGTGGGGCGGCACGAGCTCGAGGACCATGATCGTCATCACGATCGCGATCACGGCGTCGCTGAATGCCTCGAGCCTGCCCCTCGTCACCGGCGCATGATGCCGGGCCGGTGCCTCGGGCGCCACCGCCGTCGCGTACGATCGCGACCGTGGCGATCCGAATCCGGAGCTGGGCCGGCAGCGAGCTGATCGAGTCCACCAACGTCGACGAGCTGGGCCGGTTCGTGGCGGCGAAGGGCAGCCGCACCTGGATCGACCTCGCGAGTCCCGCGCCGGACCTCGTCGCGGCCGTCGGTCGACGGCTCGGGCTCCATCCGCTCGTCGTCGAGGACATCAGCGAGAAGAACGAGCGCGCGAAGGTCGAGCTCGTCGGCGACGTCATCCACATCGTCGCGTTCGTGCTGGAGCGCAAGACCGAGGTCACGGCCCACGAGGTCGACTTCGTGCTCGGTCCGGACTTCCTCCTGTCCGTCCACCCGGCGGGCTGGAACCCGATGGCCGCCCATCAGCTCAAGGGCGGGGTCGGCGCGGTGCTCGAGCAGGGCCCGGACCACCTGCTGTGGGCCCTCGTCGACGCGATCGTGGACGGCTACTTCCCGGTGTTCGACACCCTCGAGGACGAGATCGACACGGTCCAGGACCGGGTCATCGGCCAACCCGACCGCGAGACCCTCCAGCAGGTCTTCCAGCTCCGGCGGGAGCTGATCCGGATGCGCCACATCGTCGCGCCCAGCCGCGAGGTGTTCGCCCAGCTGACGAGCCGCGAGTTCCGCCTCATCAGCAACGAGAACGTCTTCTTCTTCCGCGACGTGTACGACCACCTGATCCGGCTGAACGAGGAGCTCGACCTGCTCCGCGAGCTCGTCGCCGGGTCGCTCGAGATCTACCTCTCGACGATCAACAACAACCTCTCGCGGATCATGAAGCGATTGACCGGTGTGACCGTCCTGATCGCCGGGATCGGGGCAGTCGGGGGCATCTTCGGGATGAGCGAGGCGGCCGGGGCGCTCGCCGGCAATGCCGGGCCGGGGTTCTATCTCGTCGTGGCCGCGACGGTCGTGGCCACGACCGTGGGCGTCGTGGTCCTCCGGAGGATCGACTGGCTGTAGGAGCCGGGCATCAGCAGGGCGTGAGGGCGACTTCGTTCGAAGCGAGCAGGGCGACCTGCGCCGCCGCGGCCGTCATGTCGTCCGAGGTGAGCGCGGTGAGCAATGCGTCGCGCCACTCAGTGACGGCCGGATCCGCGGATTCGAGGTCTCCGAGACCGGTCACGAGCGCGTCCTCGTTCGCGACGAGGAGCGCCGGGACGTCGGCGCCCGGGGCGCGAAGCTGGTCGATGATCGCCATCGTCGGGGCGTCGATGCAGGCGGCCGTCCCCGAGGCGAGGTCATCGGGCGGGAACGTCGGGATCTCCATCGACGAGAGGTCCTCGGGGAGGTTGCTGGCGGTGGACCCACCGGCGCACGCCGCCATCGACAGGGCCAGACAGGTCGCGGCGATGCCGAGGAGCGCGCGGTGGAGGCGCCCCACCTGCGGCTTCATGTGGTCGAGCATCGGCCAAGGATGCCCGGGTACGGCCGTTCGGCGCGGCATCCACAGGCTGAGAAGGATCGCAACGGCCTCGCGGGCGGGCTCGCGGCGCGCGGTCGGGATCAGCCGGCGGCTTTGCGCGCTCCGAGGACGTCGGTGATCCCGGCATTGGAGGGCCGCGTGCCGCCAAGCGGGAGTGCCGGCTTCGCGCCGACCGACCGCGGCGGCGACCGTCGGGATGGTCGGATCGGAGGTAGCGGTCGAGGTCGTCGGCGGACATCGGGCGGGCGTACAGGAAGCCCTGGCCCATGCGGCAGCCGAGCGTTCGGAACCAGTCGGCCTGGTCCTTGGTTTCGATGCCCTCCGCGATCATGTCCAGCCCGAGCGCCCGTCCGAGCTCGACGATCGCCTGCGACAGCACGTGCGCGTCGCCCACGCCCTCGCCGCCGGGCACGAAGGACCGGTCGATCTTGAGCTCGTCGATCTGGAAGGCGTGGAGGTAGCCGAGCGACGAGTAGCCGGTCCCGAAGTCGTCGATCGCCAGGCGCAGGCCCAGCGCTCGCAGCTCGCCGATCCGCTGGACCGTCTCGAACCCCGGGATCAGCAGGGTGCCCTCGGTGATCTCCAGGGTCAGGCTCCCGGCGTCGAGGCCGGTTCGCGCCAGCGCGGACACGATCATCGGCACGAGGCCCGGGTCGCGGAACTGCCGGGCGGAGAGGTTCACGTACAGCCGAAGACCCGGCATGTCGTAGCGCGTCTGCCACGCTCGGACGCGCCGGCAGCCCTCGGCGATCACCCAGCGGCCGATGGGCAGGATCTCGCCCGTCTCCTCGGCCAGCTCGATGAAGTCCGCCGGGAGGTGGAGCAGGTGGCCGTCTGGCTGCCACCGGACCAGCGCCTCGACGCCGACCGTCGAGCCGTCGTCGAGGTTCACGACCGGCTGGAAGTGGAGCTGCAGCTCGTCGCGGCTCTCTGCGCCTCGCAGGAGGGCGGCGAGCTCGCTACGGGCGGAGGCCGTGTCGAGGAGCTCCTGGCGGAACGCCACGACCTGGCCGCGCCCGGCGGCCTTCGCGGCGTACATCGCCGTGTCGGCCTTGCGCAGGAGGTCCGCGCTCGACGTGTCCGCGTCGCTCATCGCGTAGCCGATGCTCGCGCCGATGATCGGGGCGGCGTCATCGAGGTCGATCGGCAGGCCCAGGCCGGTCGAGCAGCCGATCGCAGACCGCCTGCACGACCTCGACCGATTCGACGTCCTCGAGGAGGATCGCGAACTCGTCGCCGCCGAGGCGGCCGGCGGTGTCGCCGGGCCGGATGATCGACTTGATCCGCTCGGCGATTACCTTCAGCGCGCGGTCGCCCTTGGCATGGCCGAAGCGGTCGTTCAGGTGCTTGAAGTGGTCGAGGTCGATGAACAGCACGGCGGCGTGATGCTCGGCTTCGCCCGCGGAGCCGAGCCAGCGCGTGGTCGACGCGGTCCTGGAGGCGTGACCGGTTGGCAAGCCCGGTCGAGCGGGTCGCGGTAGGCGAGCTGCCGCAGCTCCTCGGTGCAGGCGGGCGTTCTCGAACGTGACCGCGGCCTCGCGCACGAGCAGCTCGGCGAGCTCGACGTCGCGGTCGCCGAAGGCGTTCTGGCGGGTCGAGGACAGCTCGACGATGCCGATCGACTCGTCGCGCACGACCAGCGGCAGCATCACCAGCGTGCTGGTGGCCGATGGTCCGCAGGTAGTCGACCTCGGCCCGGTCCGCGGCGGGGTCATCGACGTGGACGACGTACGGCTGGTGCGCCACCAGGACGCGGCGGGTCGCCGGGATAGTCCGCGAGCTGGTACAGGCGGGCTGGAGCTCCCCATGGGCCTCGAGCGGGAAGGTGCCGAACGTGACGACGCGATCGCCCTCCCTGTCCCAGGTGCTGAGCACGCAGGCTTCGGCGTGGGCCACGAGCGCGATGTGGCGGGCCAGGCCGTGGCCGACGTCCTTGGGATCGAGCGTCGCGGCGAGGTCGTGCGACATCTCGATGACGTGGCGGAGCTCCGAGGTGGTGTCGGTGAGGCGGGTGCTGGCGTTCCAGAGGAAGAGCTGGAAGAGGACATACACGACCACGACGGCGCCGTTGGGGATGGCGAAGGCGAGCGAGTCGGTGAAGGTCGAGCCCCACGGGATGATCGAGGGCGCCGCGAGCGAGAACGCCCCGACGGCGGAGCTCACGGCCATGAGCGTGGTCAGCGACTCGCGCCGCACGTACGGCAGCGCGACGATGATCGGGATCAGCGAGCCGACGGCGACCGCGAAGCCGATCGTCGGCTCGGCGATGACGATGAGGACGGCCGTGACCTGGCCGGCGGTGGCAACGCGGAGCGCAAGAGACGATTTCGACCTGTTCCGGGAGCGGCCCGATTCGATGAGGAGCCAGGCGCCGAAGGCCGCGGCGATGAGGCCGGACATGGCCATCGAGGGAGCGCCCAGGAGCGCGCCGATTGGTGACCACAGCACCCCGAGCGGGAGGACGATCCACCCGAAGACCCGGAGGGCACGACGAAGCGCGTCCGCATTCCCCCGATCTGTCAACGGGTTCCTCCAAGCTGGCGCCGCCGCACGACGCCGGGCGGTCCCCGGAAAGCCGCTCAGCCCGCGATCGACGATGGAAGCGTCGCAGCGGACTGGGACCTTTGGTATCCCCCGTATGGGCTATGCCCCGCTGGTACGCCGCCGGCGCGGCGGCTCGGACGCGGGGTGGTGCGCGGTGGTCCTGGTACCTGGTGCGCGGGGCCTCAGACCGTCGCCGCGGCCTGCTCGCGCATCGCCTCTTCCTTCCGAGCCTCCATCGCCGCGCCGAGCTGCTCGAGCTCCGCACGGTCGAAGACCTGGCGGGCCTTGACGAACATGTCGCCCTCTTCCTCTTCGATGTGGTGCTCGATGTTCTCGATCATCACCTTGCACTTCGCGACCCCAGGTCTCGTCGTCCACGGACAGGGCCTCGAGCTCGCCCATCACGGTGTCGACGACGTGGTGCTCCTCGTATCCCTCGAGGACGATGTCGCGGGCCTTGGGATGCTGCTTCAGGGTCGGGTAGAAGATCTCCTCCTCGATGATCTCGTGGACCGTCAGCTCGCGCTTGAGCTTCGCGAAGAGCTCGGTCCGCGTCTTCTCGGCGCGCTCGGTCGTCGGCTCGAGCTCGGCCAGGATCGACTTGACCTTGTCGTGGTCGCGCTTGAGCAGCGTGATGGCATCCATCGTGCGGATCCCCTCGTCGTGCGGTCTGGGAGCGGACACCGGCGGGCGCCGCGGTACGACCGGATGCTGCACGCGCGGGCGTTGCTTGCCGAAGGTACGTCCGCGGCGGCGCGTGACGCGCGCCTCGCGAAGGCGACGCGCGGCCGATTCGGGGTTGGGCGCGTCGTCCCGGAGTCGGCGGCGACCGGTCCGCGGCTGGATCGGATTCGTAACGTCCGAAGGCTCCGGCGAATGCTCGCCGCGACGGCGCCAGCCCCATCGTCTCGGCAGCGCGGACGGGGAATCCAGCCGCGCCATCTTGAAGGGAAAGGGAACACCATGACGTACGACGATCGGGACCTTCGCGACGACAAGCTGGCCGACGACACGGCCCCCGAGAACGAAGAGGCCGGGACCGAGGCCATGGGCGCCGGCGCTGGTGCGCTCGGTGGCGCGGCGGTCGGCGCCGCGGTCGGTGGCCCTCCGGGCGCGCTGATCGGTGGCGCCATCGGTGCTGCTGGCGGCGCGATCGCCGGCGAGGCGGCCGAGGGTGACGACGAGGCCGGTGCGGGCGCGGGCGGCGCGGCTGGTGCCGTGACCGGCGCGGTCGTCGGCGGCGCGATCGCGGGCCCTCCGGGCGCCGTGGTCGGCGGGGCTGTCGGGGCCGGCGCGGGCGCCGGTGCCGGCGACCAGGTCGAGGAAGAGGCCGAGGAGGAGACTCCCGGCTCCACCGAGAACTACACCGCTCGCTAGCTGTTCCAAGGGGCCGCCACGCGGCCCTTCACGACACAGAGCCCGGCGGCCGACCATGCCGCCGGGCTTTTCCGTGCCCGGAACGCGTTGCTAGACTCCCGGCTCCGGTGCGCCCCGAGGGCGTGCTCGCGAGTGGAGGGATGGGTGCCGGATCACCACGGTGGCGTGATCGCGTGGCTCGGCGAGGCTCTCGATCCGGCGGCGCTCGGCGGCAAGGGCGCGTCGCTCGACCGGCTGATCCGGATGGGCTTTCGCGTCCCGCCGGGCTTCTGCCTCACCACCGACGCCTTCCGCGCGCAGCGGTCGTCGCTCGATCCAGCCGGTCCAGCCGGCGATGGCCCGCCGGCCTGGCTCGAGCGGCTCGCGACCGAGCCGCTGGCTCCGTCCATCGCCGCACCGCTCGGCGAGAGCCTTGATCGGCTGATCGGCGAGCTGCGGGCGACCGGGATCGCCGATCCGCGATTCGCCGTCCGGTCATCGGCGATCGGCGAGGACGGGACCCGTCGCTTCCTATGCGGGCCTGCACGACACCGAGCTGGACCTCGCCCCGCCGGACGTTCCGGCCGCCGTCGCGCGCTGCTGGGCCTCGCTCTGGAGCCCGGCGGCCGTCGCGTACCGGCAGCGCCGCGGCCTGCCCGGCGGCGACGTCGCGATGGCCGTCGTCGTCCAGGCGCTCGTCCCGGCGGACGCGGCCGCCGTTGCCTTCACTCGCCACCCGGTGACGGGCCGCGAGGACCAGCTCGTGCTCACCGCGGTCCGCGGCCTCGGCGACGCGATGGTCGCGGGCACGGTCACGCCGGACACCTACGTCGTCGACAAGGCCTCGCGCGCCACCGTCGAGCTCGAGCCCGGGGAAGACCCGGCCGGGCCGGCGCTCGACGCCGCGGGGCTCGCCGGCATCGTCGAGCTGGCGCTCGCCGTCGAAGCCGGGTTTGGCGCACCGGTCGACATCGAGGCCGCGCAGGCCGCCGGCACCTGGTACCTGCTCCAGGCGCGCCCGATCACCGCGCTGGCGACCGCATGAGCGGTGAGCCCGGCGAACCCGGCGAACCCGTCGAGCCCGGCGCGACCTTCCTCGGGAGCGACGAGTTCCCGATCACGTTCGCGAAGCCATCGGACGCGGAGGAGTCCTGGGAGCGCGACGACATGCATGCGCCGTTCGCGCTGACCCCGCTCGCCCAGGACATGTTCCTGCGGGTGACGGGCGGTGCGTTCGCGCCGTTCTACGCGATGTTCGGAGCGCCATGGCACCTGCTCCCGATGTCGTTCAACAGCTACGCCTACTTCGCGTTCAAGAGCGACGTGCCGGATGAGGAGGAGAAGGCCAAGGACGAATGGTGGATCCAGGTCAACCGCGATCGGATCCCGCTCACCCGTTCGCTCTGGGAGGACGAGATCCTGCCGGAGCTGCGGGACATGTTCGCGTGGATGGCCTCCCTGCCGATCGACGAGCTGTCCGCCGAGGAAGCGGCAACGGCGTGGGAGCAGGCGTGGTTGAAGGGCGAGCGCGCCTGGGTGCTGCACTTCATCGCGATCATGGGTCCCTACCAGGTGCTCGAGGACCTCGTCGCGGCGTACGCGTCCGCGATGGGTCCCGGCCACGACGCCGAGGCGCTCGGGCTGGTGGGCGGCGGACACCACGAGCTCGAGGACGTCGAGGAGGGCATCCAGGCGCTCGCGGCGCTGGCGGGCGCCGGGGACGGGGAGCTCGGCCGGGCCATCGAAGCCGCCGCCGGCGAGGGCGACGTGAGGGACGAGCTCGATCTCCACGTGTTCCGCTCGCTCCCGGGCGGCGACGCGTTCGTCGACGCGACGGAGCGATTCCTTGCCGAGCATGGCCACCTCGGGCAGAACCACGACGACCTGCGGCTCGCCTCGTGGGCCGAGGCGCCGCGCCTCTTCCTGGGTCGGATCGCGCCGAGGCTGCGCTCCCCCGCCCCGCCGGCTCGGGAGCGAGAGGCGGCACTGGCCCGGCGTGCCGCGGAGCTGGAGGCGGGCGTGCGTGCAGCGCTCGCGGACAAGCCCGACGCGCTTGCGAATTTCGAGACGACGCTCCGCCACGCTCGCGACATCGGCTGGCTGACCGAGGGCCACAACTACTGGATCGACCGGCTGTCGCAGGCGCGCCTCCGGACGCTGTCGCTGCGCGTCGGCTCGCGGCTCGTTCGCGACGGCGTCCTCGATGACGCCGACGACGTCTTCTTCCTCCATCGGGAGGAGGTCGCGGCCGCGCTTCGCGACGGTCGCAGTCGCGCAAAGCTCGTCGCGGAACGGCGCGCCGCGCACGCTCGCGACGAGGCGCGAACGGTTCCGTACCGGGTCGGGAAGATCCCGGACAAGCCGTCGACCGGCGACCTCTTCGATGGGCCCCGGATCACGAACAAGGAGCCGGACTTCCTGAAGGGCACCGGCGCATCGGCCGGGGTCGTCCGAGGGACCGCGAAGGTGACGCTCTCGCAGGAGGACTTCGGGCGAATCCAGCCCGGCGACATCATCGTCTGCCCGTCCTCGAACCCATCCTGGGTCCCGATCTTCACGATCGCCGGTGGCCTGATCACGAATACCGGTGGGGTCCTCTCGCATGCCGCCGTGGTGGCCCGCGAGTTCGGGCTGCCGGCCGTGGTCGGGGCCGGCGACGCCACCACGAAGATCGCCGACGGCCGGCTCGTCGAGATCGACGGCACCGCGGGCACCGTCCGGCTCCTTTGAGGCGCCCGCGGCTTCTCACCGCCGCGATGCTCGGCGTCGCGAGCGGCACGATCCTGGTGCCGCTCAACTCCACGATGCTGGCGGTCGCGTTGCCGGACGTGATGGACACGTTCGGGCTCGGGGCCAACGAGGTGTCGTCCCTCGTGACGCTCTATCTCGGGGCGGTCGCGGTGGCCCTGCCCGCTGGGTGGGTCGATCGGCGATCGATTCGGGCACCGGCGGGCGTTCCTTGTTGGCGTGCTCGCCTTCGCCGCGGCATCGGCACTCGCCGCCCTCGCGACGTCCTTCGAGGTCCTCGAGCTGTCGCGGGTCGGGCAGGCCGCGAGCGGGGCGCTCATCTCGACAAGCTCCGCGGCCCTCGTCCGGCAGACGTCGCCTCCGGATCAGCAGGGCGCGGCATTCGGCTTGTTCGACCTCCTTGTCGCGACCAGCGCGGCGATCGGCCCGTTCATCGGCGGTCTCCTCGTCGGGGCGTTCGGGTGGCGCTCGCTGTTCGTGCTGGCCGTGCCGCTGGGCGTCTTCGCCGCCCTCTTCGTCGGGCTGCGGGTCAGCACGGCGGGCGACGTGCACGTCTCGAGCACCAAGCCTGCGCCGATCGACGCCCTGGGCCTCACGCTCCTCGGCGCCGCGATCGTCGCCGTCCTGATCGCGCTCCGCGGCGGCGACCTGCAGCTCGTGGCGGCCCTCGCCGTCGTGCCGCTCCTGGCCCTGCTCGTGTTCGTCGAGCTGCGACACGAGCGGCCCGCCGTCGATCCCCGGCTACTCGCGCACCGCCCGTTCGCGGCCGCCCTCGCGGGCGTCTTCGGCTCGACCGTGATCCTGCACGGCAGCTTCATCCTCGTGCCCCTCGCCACGGAGGAGCTGCTGGGGGCGAGTGCCACGGTCAGCGGCATCGCGCTCCTGGGCCTGGCGGGTCTCGGCGCGATCGTCTCGCCCTTCGGCGGCCGGGCCTCCGACCGGCGCGGGCGGCGGGCCCTCGTCGTGGCCGGCTCGGCGGTCAGCGCCGTCGGGCTGGCACTGCTGGCGCTGCCAGGCGCCACCGCATCGATCGTCACGATCGCCGTGCTCCTTGCCGTCGTGGGCTTCGGGAACGGGTTGACCTCGCCGCGGCAGGCGGCGGCGCTCGGGGCCGTGGCCCGTGAACGAGTCGGGATGGCCGCCGGGACCTACTACACCGGCCGGTACCTGGGTGGGGTCGTCGGGGCGAGCGTCGCGGGCGCGATCCTCGGCGCGCAGGTCACCGCGGCGGGTGTCTCGGCGGGCTTCGCCGTGCTCGCGGTGGTCGGCGTGGCGGTCGCGGTGGTGTCCCTCGGGCCTGCCCGGACGGCCGAGGGCGGAACCGGTACCGTTCGCGTGATGACAACCGGCCCCCGGCCGGGTTCGGACCCGCTGGGCGGCCTCTTCGACGGCTTGCGTGGCAACCGCACCCGCCTCGTCCTCACCAGCGGCACGCTGCTGTTCGTCGAGCTGCTGCTGATCCGGTGGATCCCGTCCGAGGTCCGGTATCTCGGGTTCTTCTCGAACTTCACCCTGATGGCGAGCTTCCTCGGTATCGGCATCGGCATCCTGCTCGGCCGGCGGCGGTCGCTCGACACCATCGCGATCTTCCCGGTCCTGCTCGCGATCGTCGTCGCGCTGATCATGAGCCAGGAGCTGGAACTTCCAGGTCGACTCGACGGACGAGCTGTTCTTCGGGCTCGCGGAGAGCGGCGCGGCCGACGTCAACTTCCTGGTGCTGCCGATCGTGTTCGGTCTCGTGACGGCGCTCATGGCGGCGCTCGCGATGCCGCTCGGTCCCCTGCTCCGCTCGATGCCACCGCTGCAGGCATACGGCTGGGACATCGTCGGCTCGATGCTCGGGATCGCCGGGTTCACGATCCTGTCCGCCGCGAGCACGCCGCCGTTCGTGTGGTTCACGACCGCGGCAATCCTCGTGACCCTGCTCCTGGCTGGGACCGAAAGTGGCGGGCTCGCGCTCCGGACACTGGGAGCCGCGGCCCTCGCCGTCGTGCTCGTGCTGACCTTCCAGGCCGGGAACGCGAACGAGCTCTGGTCCCCGTACTACCGGATCAACACGTACATCGCCGGCAACGGCGAGCTGTACGTCAACGTCAACGGCATCCCCCACCAGGCGCTCCACCCGGTCGACGCGCCGAAGGAGCAGTTCTACGACCAGCTCTACAAGTGGTTCCCGGGCCGGACCTACGACAACGTCCTGATCGTCGGGGCGGGCTCGGGAACGGACGTGGCGATCGCGCTGCGGAACGGGGCCGAGCACGTCGACGCGGTCGAGATCGACCGGGCGATCCAGAAGCTCGGCATCGACAACCACCCCAACCAGCCGTACCAGGACCCGCGGGTGACGCGACACGAGAACGACGGCCGCGCGTTCCTCCGAGGGACGGACCAGCAGTACGACCTCGTGATCTTCGCCCTCCCCGACTCGCTGACGCTCGTCAGCACGACCGCCAACATCCGGCTCGAGTCGTTCCTGTTCACGCAGCAGGCGTTCGAGTCGGTCAGGGACCACCTCGCACCGGGTGGCGTGTTCGTGGTCTACAACTACTACCGCGAGGAGTGGCTGATCTCGAAGATCAACGCCATGCTCGACGAGACCTTCGAGAGCCCGCCGATCATGCGGATGTACGACGCGCGAAAGGCGATCTTCGCCGTCGGGCCGCAGATCGATGCGCTGAACGGCGGCCCGCCGCCGGCCGACACGGTCGACAAGGTGCCGGCAGTCGGCGAGCCCGAGCCCAAGCCGGCGACCGACGACTGGCCCTTCCTGTACCTCCGGACGCCGTTCGTGGCCCCGCACTACCTCGCGGGCCTCGCGTTCGCGCTGGTCATCGCGGTGCTCGGCGTGTTCGGCGCGGCGCGCGTCGGCGGCACGTCGATGCGGCGGTTCAGCCCGCACTTCTTCGTGCTCGGGATCGCGTTCCTGCTGCTCGAGACGCGATCGCTCGTCGAGCTTCTCGCTGCTGTTCGGCTCGACGTGGCTCGTCAACGCCCTGGCGTTCTTCGCGATTCTCGCCTCCGTGCTGCTTGCGATCCTGGTGAACGCCCGATTCCGGATCCAGCGCGCCGGCCTCCTGTACGGCGGGCTCTTCGTGGCGCTCGCGGTCGCGTTCATGCTCCCGCCGGAGTCGCTGCTGATCGACCCGCCCTGGCTGCGCTACCTGCTGGCGGGCGTCGTGGCCTTCGCGCCCGTCTTCCTGGCCAACCTCGTGTTCACCTACTCCTTCCGTGACACCAAGACCGCCGACATGGCCTTCGCGTCCAACCTCCTGGGCGCGATGGCGGGTGGCGCGATGGAATACCTGGCGCTCCTGACGGGCTACCGCTCACTGCTGCTCGTGGTCGCGGGCCTGTACCTGCTGGCCTGGCTGTTCGCCACCCGCTGGCGCGTGCTCGCGGACACGGCGCTGGCCCGCGACGACGCGAGCGGCACGGCTGGCGAGCTCGCCGGCGAGGAATCCGCGGCGACCGCCTGAGTCCATCGCGACGCCCCCGCGACGTGTTCTTGAAGGCCGATCCCGTCACTAAACCATGAGGTGACTCTTCGTCAGCGGACTTCTGACGACGAGTCGCTCGGTGACTTGCTGACATGAAGGGCGTGGCGATCCGGTGCCGCTTGAGCACGGGCCGCCGCCCGCGGTCGAGCAACGCGGTGACGAGGAGTCATCCGATGACTGCCTGACAGGAACCACAGGCCTCGAATCGGCTTCGCGGAGTCCGGCGCCGCAAGCCAGCGTCGAACGGCGATGGAGCGATCCGGGAAGGTCTGCCCGAAGGTTGCGACGTGCGCCTCGACCCGACGTCGAGCCGTTCGGTCGTCGCCGATCACCAGCAGCGTGGCAACTTCCCTTGGCGCCCAGCCACGCTCCCGTGCGATCGCCATCGCAAGCCGCGCCTTGCGGTCAAGCGACGCCAACATCGACTGCACATCAGGAACGACGGACTTGACCTCGATGACCAGAACGATCCGTGTCGCTGCGTGAAAGGCAAGGATGTCGACGGAGCCGCGTTCGCCGCGGATCCAGAACGTCGCCTCGACGACGACCTCCCAGCCGGCAGCACGAAGAAGCCCTGCAGCGACCTCGACGAGCGCAGCGTGTGCGGAGTCCAGCAACCGATCGAGCGCTTCGCCGTTGTAGTTGAGTCGGAAGTCGACCCTGGCGCCCAGCGCATTCGCAACCCTCTCGAGCTTTCGCGGCTGCACCGAGTCGCCGCTGCCGCGCTCGATCCGCGCGACAGTCGTCTGACTCACGCCGGCGGCCGCGGCGAGATCGCGCTGGCGCCACCTCCGGCGCATTCGAAGGGCGCGGATGCCGCGGCCGAAACGCACGAGATCCATGCCGCCATCGTGAGCCGCGGCACGTCATCTCGCGATTGCATGCGCCGGCTCAGCGCCGGACGCATCGGGGGCGCGACGGCGGGCCGCGACGGACGTCTACAATCCGCCCGGCGCTGGTGACGAGCGTTGCGGCGCACGGTCGCGCGAGCACCTGCCCTCGCCGTCACGAACGCCGCCGGCCAACTGCCCGGGGCCCGATAGCAGCGAGGGACCACCCATCCACCGACCGCTCAGGACCAATCGGCACGTGGCCGCGCTGCTCTCGGCGCTGTGGCCCGGCCTCGGCCAGCTCTCGATGGGCGCGCGGCGCAAGGGCCTCCTGCTCGCGCTGCCGCCGCTGGTGCTGCTCGGGTTGATCATGGCGGCGCTGTTCACCCGGGATCGAATCTCGCTGCTCGCCGTCTTCCTCGATCCGGGCGTGATCGCCGCGCTCCTCGTGGCGCAGCTCGCGCTCGTGGTCTGGCGGATCCTGGCCGTCGCGGATGCGTTCCGGCGCGGCGGCGGGCCGGTGCGGGGGCGCGGTGCGGCACTCACCGCGGTCGGGCTCGTGTTCGTCCTTGTCCCGAGCGTCTATGCCGCGTACCTGACCGAGGTGACGCGACAGGCCGCGGTCGCGGTCTTCGCGCCCGTCGAGGCCCCCTACAAGCCGTCCGTGCCGGTACCCGTCGCGAGCGACGACGACTTCGCGGTCCTGCCCACGGCTTCCGCGGGCGCGCCGCTTGCCAGCGAGCCGCCGGAGCTGGGCCGGTTCACGGTGCTCCTGATCGGGATGGACTCGGGACCGGATCGGACGCAGGCCCTGACCGACACGATGATCGTGGCCTCGATGGACCCGGTCGCGGGCGCGGTCTCGATGGTGTCCGTGCCGCGCGACCTCGTCGACCTGCCGCTGCCGGACGGCAGGGTCTTCCGGCCGAAGGTCAACGGCCTCGTCGCCTACGCCAATCGCTTTCCGGGCAAGTTCCCGGGCGCGACCTCCGGGCAGGCCGTGCTCGCGGCCGGGCTGGGCGAGCTGCTCGGCGTCCGGGTCGACGGCTGGGCCCAGGTCAACCTGCCGGGCTTCGTGCGGGTGATCGACTGCGATCGGCGGGGTCGACGTCACCGTCCGGCGGGCCCTCTGCGATGCCCGGTACGACGAGTACGGGTTCAACGGCTTCGCGATCAACGCCGGCCGCTACCACCTCGATGGCCAGGCCGCGCTCGCCTACGCCCGGATCCGCAAGTCGTACGGCGAGAGCGACTTCACCCGCGCGGCGCGCCAGGGTGAGATCGTGATTGCGGCCCGCGACCGGCTGGTCGACGGTGGCTTCCTCGAGGATCCCGCCGCGTTCATCGACGCGATGGGCAAGCTCGTCCAGACGTCGGTCGACCCTGCGACCATCGGCCAGTACCTGCCGGCCGCGATCGGGATCAAGCCGCGACCACATGTACCGAGCGGTGATCCAGTACCCGATGGTGCACGGCGCCCGAAACGACCCGCGGGGGTCGATCCTGGTCCCCCGCCTGAACGTGATCCGCGCTCTGGGCGCGCAGGCGTTCCCCGTGGCGGGCACGCTGCCCGTCGGGCTCGAGACGGTTCCCGAGGATTCGGACGACACGGCAAAGACCAGGCTCCCAGCGGTCACGTGCTTCGCGCCGCCACCCACGAAGAAGCCGACGCCCGCGCCGACGCCGAGACCCACGTCCGGACCCACGGCGGCCCCGACTGCTCCGCCGACCGAGGAGCCACCGCCGCCGCCCACCGAGGAGCCGCCGCCGACCGACAAGCCCGGAGGCGGCCCGAAGACCCCCGAGCCCACGACGCCGCCCGCTCCGTAGGCTCGTGAAATCGATGCCAATCGCCGCATAACCCGGGCGATCGAACACGGTCCCGTAGCGGCAGACGCGTGAGGATCCGCGCGTGACTGCCGAACGCGTCATCGGTGCCCTCGTGGCCGCCTTCGCGGGCCTGCTCGCCCTTGTGCGCGCCAAGCGCAGCGCGGCGTTCGACCTCGCGATGACGATCCGCCTCCAGGCGTGGCAGCACCCGGCCGTCGCGGAGCTGATGCGGCTCGCCTCCTGGCCGGGATTCCCGCCCCAGTCGCGGCTCATCCCGCCGGCGATCATGGCCGCGTGGTGGGTGACGGGTCGGCGTCGCGCTGCCGCGTTCCAGCTCGCGTCGTGGGGCGGCGCGGCGCTCTCGACGGCGATCAAGGCGTTCATGCGGCGGCCGCGACCGCTCCCGCCGGAGGTGCGCGTGGTCGTGGCACCGCTCGGCGGCACGAGCTTTCCGAGCGGCCACGTCCTCACCTACGTGGCCTTCTACGGCTTCCTCGGGTTCCTCCTCGCCGAGCATCTGCGAGACGGACCGCTCCGGAACGCCTCCGTGATGACCCTGACGGGAGTGCTGGCGCTCGTCGGGCCGAGTCGGATCCAGCAGGGCCACCACTGGACGACCGACGTCGTCGCCTCCTACCTGCTCGGGCTGGCCTACCTGCTGATCCTCATCCAGCTGTACCACGTGACGACGCCGCGGACGATCCTGGAGCGAGCCCTCGGACGGCGCCTGCCCGATCGATGACGCGCACCCTCGTCATCTGGAACCCCAGCGCCGGCGGCTCGGATGATGTCGACGCCGCGCGAGCGGCCCTTCGAAGCGCCCTCGACGCCCACGCCCTCGACGCCGAGCTGTTCGAGAGCCCGTCCGAGGAGGACACCACGAGGCGCGTCGAGCAGGCGCTGGCGGACGGAGTCGAGCGGATCGTCGCCGCGGGCGGCGACGGGACCGTTCGGTCGATCGCGTTCCAGCTGCTCGATCGCGACGCGGCCCTCGGCATCCTGCCGCTCGGCACGGCCATGAACGTCGCGCGGAGCATCGGCATCCCGCTGCGAGCTCGACGAGGCAGCGGCGATTCTCGCCACCGGCTCGGTCCGCTCGATCGACGTCGGGGTCGTGCGGGACCAGCCGTTCCTCGAGGTCGCGACGATCGGCCTCGCCGCGGACATGCTCGCGGACGCCACGCGGGTATCGGAGGGTCGGTTGCGCTCGGCGATCGACCTCCTGTGGCGTGCCATCCGCCACCGGCGCACGCGCATCTGGCTGGACCTCGATGGTGGCCAGGTTCGCCACCGCGCGGTGAGCGTCGCGATCGCGAACGGCGGATTCACCGGCCGGGCCCTCGAGGCCGCACCCGACGCGCAGATCGACGATGGCCAGCTCGACGTCGTCTGCTTCCTCGGCTACGGACCCCTCGAGGTGCTCAAGGAGTTCGTGCGGCTCACGCTCGGGATAGGCTCGGGCACGACGACGGCGACGTACCGAGCGGCGCGCGTCCGTATCCGGAGCCACCACCCGCTGCCGGTCCGCGCGGACTCACAGGAGCTCGGCGCCACGCCGGTCGACCTCACGACCCGGCCCCGGGCGCTCCGAGTCATCGGTCCGCGCTAGACCGGGCTGGAGACGTCAGACGCGTGGCGACCCTAGTTGATGAGCTTGAGAACCCTGATTCCGCCGTAGGTGACCGGGCAGTCCGCTGAGCTCATGCAGACCTCGAGGTCCTCGGAGAATCCCGTCGTGAAGTATCCGGTGATGGTCTTGCTCGAGCCGCCGGACGCGCTGACCACGTGGAACATCGCCCAACCCTGGAAGTTGCCGGCGATGTCGACGATCGGAACCGTGAGCGTCTGGCCTGCCGAGGTACTGATCCACGTCGCTGTACAGGGCCGTGTGATTGCCGTTGTTGTGCTGACCGATGTACTGACCGAACGTCACCGGCCGGCTGAGCTGGTCCGAGCCGTTGATGATGTTGCGCACCGTGTTCGTGTTCAGGTTTGCGGGCGAGGCAAACACGGTCCAGGAGATGTCATTCGGCGAGACGGGGACGTCGCCATTCGCCTCGCCGAAGGTGAACGGGCTGAGCGGATTGCTGTACTGCGGCAGCATGTCCCCGGAGCCGTTCACGAAGGTGCTGTTCAGGAAGAGGATGGGAGCCACACCGCGCGGCCCGCCCCCGAGCCCGGTCACGGCCGTCGCCGTCACGGAAACGTCCCAGGTCTTCATGCCGACCATGCCGGCGAACGCGTTGTAGTGCTTGCCGGTCACGTCCACCTTGACCGACTGGCCCCCGGCCGTGCCGTATGGCTGCGGATCGACCGTGACGACGACGTCGTTGGCCGCGTCCTGAAAGCCATTCTGGCTGGCAACCAGCTGCGCGGTCGCCGTGGCCGCTGCGGCCTTGGACGCCGCGTCGCCGCCGTCGAGGAGCCACGCGTTCGCGCCAGCAAGCGCGGCGAGATCCGCCGCGTTCTGCTGCGACCGTCGCTGGCCGTACGTCGAGCCTCCGTCGAGAACGAGGCCGACCATCAGGATCATGGCCAACGCCGAGAGGGCGAAGAGCACGAGCACCTGGCCTCGCTCTCGGGTGCGATCAGTGGAGTCCATGACCAGTCCTTTCATTGAATCTTGATCGTGCTTGACGATTGGAGGTTCCACGTTCCGATCAACCCGAGAGGGCTAAGCGGCTTGTACGGGGCAATGACCGTGACGCGCACCGAATAGCCGGGTGAGCACCCGTCTCCGGCACCGGAGATGACACTGCCGTCGGGTCGCACGCACTTGAAGATCGGGTTCGAGAGGTTGGGGATCAGCTGCTTCTGCGTCGCGATGACGGCCTGAACCTCGGGTGTGTCGCCGAGCACGCACGCGGTCGAGACGCTGCAGGGATGGACGCTCGCCGCTCGGGCGATCTCGCGGGCCGCCTGTGAGGTCCCGTTGGATCGGTAGATGGCCAGGCCAAGGTCGAGCACGCCGAGCATCAGCATGAGGAGAACCGGCAGGACGAGCGCGAACTCGACCAGGCCCTGACCCCGCTCGTGGCGGCGCGCTCATGGCGGGATTCACCGTGACAATCCGCGTCGTCGAGCCCTGCAAGCCACCGTCGACGGAGACCACCAGCGTCACCGTGAACTGCCGGTTGGGCAGCGGGCCCGCGCTCGGATAGACATAGGTCGTCTGGAACGGCGTGCTGGATGTGCCGGCTGAGTTCCCGAAGTTCCACGACCACACCGCATGGCAATTCGGCGGAATTGTCGAAGCGGTGGCATCGAACGCGAAGGTGGTCCCCGGCTGCCCTGGGTTCTTGTAGGCCTTGCCCGTCGCCGGCGTGATGGTGAATGACAACGTCGGTGCCGGGCAGGACGGCGGCGGAGGGGCCGTGATGCTGAACGACTGGAAGACGGACGGGGCCGCGGTGAAGGATGCATTGCCAGCCTGGTCGGCCTGCACCGTGCAGGTCCCGACGGCAAACAGGCTGATCATCGAGCCGTTCGTGCCCGACGAGCCACAGATCGTCGGGGTCGTCACGGTGAACGTCACCGCCAGGCCCGATGACGCGGTTGCGCTCGCCGTCGCCGGGCCGCTGCCGAGCTCCCTGTTGGCGATCGGCGCGAACGTGATCGTCTGACCACCGGGCGGGGGCGGCGGCGGGCCTGTCACCTGAAACGATTGCGAGACGCTCGGCGCCGGCGTCCAGTGCGCATCGCCCGCCTGGTCTGCCACGACCGTGCATGTCCCCGGGATGAACAGCGAGATGACGCTGCCGTCGCTCCCGCTCGAGCCGCAAACCGTCGGCGTCGTCGTGGTGAATGTCACGGCGAGCCCGGAGCTGGCAATCGCACTGACCGTCACCGAACCGACGCCGACATCCTCGTTTGCAAGCGAACCAAAGGTGATCGTCTGGGGCGACGCGGCGACCGTTGCCGGCATCTGGACGATCCGTCCGACGGCCGTGGACTCCAGGTTGAACGTCAGCCCGCCCATGATCGTCGTGAACGTTCCCTTGACGTTGACGTAGACCGTGCCGCCTTCAGCTGGCGAGTTGGTCGCGCACGCGGTGAACGTCGGCGCGGCCGTGGACGAGCAGGTGACATCGGACTTCTTGATCGTCAAGAGTCCGGAGGCAGCCTCGTTCCGCGCGTGACACGTGACCTGATCATCGTTGGTGCCGCTGACGGGCTGGGCCGCGTCGCAACCCTGCATCCAGGAATCCGGGTGCTGCGCCGCCCAGAGAGCACCTTCCCGCGCGGCGTTGGCGATCGAGATCTTCGCGTAGAAGAGCCGCCCGAAGTCGACCGCCCCGCCCACCAGGATGAGCAGCGCGGGGAGGACCAGGGCAAACTCCAGGAACGCCTGCCCGCGCGAAGCACCGGTGCGCGACCGCAGGGCCGCGACAAGGTGCTGCGCAAGTGCGCGGGGTCGATTCATTCGGGCACGCTTTCCATCTCGGAGCGAGTGCAGGGTTGGTCGCAACCTTGGCAACCCCGCGGGCCGGCTCGCTCCCCTCCTCAGCGACACCCCCCGGCATCAGCGCGCATTATCACGTCCAGTACCTTTCGATTGACATTGCCGTACGAACGGGTGATGCCAGCTGGCACCACGGATGGTCTCGAGCGGGACCGGTTCGCCGTGGCAATCGGGTTCAGGGCGGCAGCCATCGGAATCCGCTGGACCAGATTCGTTGTCGCTTGCCGGCGGCGGACCTCGGTGCGCGGCCGCACCGACGGCCTGGTCCCCGGTCGACACATGTAATGTCTGCTGCAAACTGGCCCAGACAGAATTCCGGCCGACGCGATTGCGTCTGCAAATAGCGGGGGTTGGATTGAACGGCAAGGCTCAAGAGGCTCGCTCACGACGAACGTGGCGCCGCATGACTCGCGGCCAGGCCCTCGTTGAGCTCGCCATCATCCTGCCCGTCCTGCTCGTGCTGGTGTTGGCCGCGATCGACCTCGGCCGCATCTTCTTCGCCCAGATCACCGTCGCGAACTCCGCCCGCGAGGGCGCGTACGAGGCGTCCTACGGCGGCAGCTACGTCGCCAACGCGGCCTGCGGCGCGTCGAACACCGTCATGTGCGCCATCCTCAACGAGGCCCAGGGCTCGCTGACGATCGCGCCGGCCGACGTCGTGCTGGACGTGCACTCCCGCCGGCGGCTGCGCCGCCGGGGCGTACGGCGATGTCGTCACCGTCAAGGTCACCGGTCACTTCAACCTCCTGACGCCGATCCTTGCCGTGTTCTTCGGCGGGACGAACATGGCGTTCAGCTCGACCGCCGCTGCCGACATCGTCGACACGCCGTCACCGCCGGGAGTACGCCGACGGCGGCGCCGACCGCGACTCCCGTGCCGACGCCGACCGTCCTGCCGACCGTCACGCCGTTCCCCACGCCTTCCGGGCCCCCGGCCGCAACGCCGACGCCGTCCGCCCCGACCTGCTCGTCTCCGGTCGCCAACTTCACCTTCTCGCAGCAGAACAAGAACAAGCCGGTGGACTTCGTCGAGCACGTCAACGCCGACGTCCGGCAACTGCCAGATCACGTTCTGGCGCTGGGAGTTCGGCGACGACACCACCAGCGCCGGGAACCTCCCGACGATCAGCCACGACTACAACTGCGAGGGCTGTCACCTACACGGTGACCCTGACGGTCACCAACGCGACGCGGCCGATGTTCGATCAGCAAGACCGTGCTGACCAAGGGTTGAACCGATGAAGCGTCGTCGACAGCGCCGCGATCGAGGCCAGGCCCTCGTCGAGTTCGCGCTGGCCCTCATCCCGTTCCTGCTGCTCCTGATGGCGATCTTCGACTTCGGGCGCGGGATCTACATCTACAACGGCGTGTCGCAGGCCGCCCGCGAGGTCGCCCGGACGGCGAGCGTGAAACCCAATCAGGCGACGACTCCGGTCGGCTACAGCACCGAGGCCCAGCGGACGGTCGCGACGCAGAAGGCCCTCGTTCCCGGGCTCGTGATCGACGAGCCGGTGTGCGTGACCAGTACCAACTCGAGCACCCGATGCCCAGCCGTGCCTGCTGAATGAGTTCGTCGTCGTCACGGCGCATTCCACCTACACACCGGTGTCGCTCCTGGGCTTCCTCGGCACGATCCCGATCCAGGCAAAGAGCCGGATCCAAATGCCACTGAGTCAGAACCGATGAGCAACGTCAGTAGCAGAACCAGGGAGGTTCGGAGCATGGTCGGTCATCGTCAGGCTCCCGCGCAACGCGAGCGCGGGCAGATCCTGGTGATTTTCGCGCTCGGACTCATCGTCATCATCGGCATGGTCGGGCTCGTGCTCGACGGCGGCAGCGCGTTCGCGCAGCGCCGCACCGAGCAGAACGCCGCCGATTTCGCGGCGGTCGCAGGAGCCAACGCCTACCTGCATGGGAGCCAGTCCGGCGTGGGCAACCACGCGACATGGCAGGCGACGGCGCAGACGGCGGCGCTCGCGGCCGCGACCCGCAATGGCTTTACCAACGGCGCGGCGGCACAACCGTCAACGTGCCGGCCTTTGAGCTCGATGCGGTCCGGCTACCGCATCAGGGTGGACATCACGTCGCCGCACGCGAACAACTTCGCGCGGGTCCTGGGTGCCACATCCTGGAACGTCTCCGTGGAAGCTGCAGCCATCACGGGCTCCATCGACACGGCCGTGGGCGCTGCCCCATGGACCATGAGCATCAACGCCTTCAACGCGGACGGCACACCGAAGTACGGCGCGGGCAACCAGCAGAACTTCGGCGACAGCAACGGCGACTACCCGAACTCGCAGCTCGACATCGCCTGGACCGACTTCAACGGCAGCAACAACGTCAACACCAACGAGGTCCGCCAGATCATCAACGGCTCGAACGTGGTCACCGCAACGTTCGACTTCGACCAGTACCTCGGTCAGCACAACCAGGGCAACCACACCGCGCTCTACGGCGACGTGGACCAGTACCTCGTCGGGCCACACGGTCCCGGTTCCGATCGTCGGACCCGGGCCCGTGCACGCCGGGGAATCAGGCTGGCGGTTGCTTCGTCGGGTGGGCGATGTTCTACGTCGTCAGCGCCCAGGGCGGCAGCTCCAAGACCATCACCGGGTGGTTCACGGGCAACTTCACCCAGAGCCCGCTGTCGGTCGGCGAATGCCCGACCCCGAACAACCCTGCGGCCAGCGGCTGCGGGATCATCACCGCCGGCTCGTTCGACAACCTCGTCGTGCGACTCGACAAGTAGCTGGTCGACTGCTCATCGGGGAACCTCCTTGCACCTGCAACACAAGACCCCCTCCTCGCGAGGGGGTCTTGTCATGTCCCCCGGCCCGCGCGAGATCGCTCAGGCGGTGACGGGCGCGGGTGCCGGTGCCGGCCGGATCAGCCGGACCAGGATCGAGGAGCCGGCGATCGAGATCGCAACGGCGGCGAGCAACGCCGCGTAGACCTCCGCGGGGAGCACGCCCCGGGCGACGGCGACGGTCGCCAGCACGAACCCGAACTCTCCGATCTGGCCGAGGCCAACGCCGAGCTGGCCGGCGTTTGCCGGAAGCCGCGACAGCCGCGCGAGGATCGCGATCACGAGCGACCTTGAAGATGATGACCAGCCCGAGGCACAGTGCCAGCCAGCCCAGCCCGCGCGAGAAGAGCGCGGTCGGGTCGATGAGCGTGCCGATGGCCACGAAGAAGAAGATCGCGAAAAGGTCGCGGAACGGCAGCAGCCGCTTGCGGGCCTCCGCGGCCATCGGGCCCTCGCTGATGGTCAGGCCGGCCACGAATGCGGCGAGCGCGAGCGGGATGCCGGCGAGGACGGCGCCGGCGCCGGCCACGGCCAAGCCTGTCGCGATCGAGACCGCCAGGAACAGGTCCGGCTCGGACCGCAGGTTGGCAAGGATCCGCGGTAGCAGGTACGCCCCGACGAGCGAGAGCAGGGCGAAGACGACCAGCCCGAGGAGCGTGATCTCGATCGGCTGGGCCGCCCCCACGGCCGACAGCAGGATGATCGCTCCGGCCACTCCGACGACGTCCTGGAGCACCGACCAGCCGATCAGCAGGTGCTCCGTGCCCTTGTCCGTCGTCCTGCGACGGCTTCGCGTGATGTTGACCACGACGACGCTGGAGGACATCGCGATCGCGACACCGAGGAGGGCTGCGGCCTCGAGGGCCAGGCCGAAGGCGATGAACGCGATCATGGCAGCGGTGAACGTGATCACCATCTGGACCGGGGCGGCCCAGAGGACTGCAGGGTGCTCGCGCCGGAGCTCACGCAGGTCGACCTCGATGCCGACCTCGAAAAGCAGGAGGATCGCGCCGACCTCGGCGAACAGGCTGACCTGTGATCCGTCGGCCACGTAGCCGGGCGTGAACGGCGAGATCGCGATCCCGACCGCGAGGTACCCCACGATCGCCGGCAGGGAAACTCGCCGCGCCAGCCAGCCCGCTGCGGCGGCCATGAGCAGGATGGCCCCGACCTCGAGGACGGTGACGGCCGTGGTGTGGTCCACGTCGCGAATGGTACGGAACGGCTGCGAGGCAGTTGTTCGGTGATCGGTCGCCGGCGGACCGCCGCGGCAATCGCCGACCTGTCAGCGTTGCAGCATGTTCGGAGCGATCGGCAAGTTCCTGCTGTTCCGCGTCCTCGGAGCGCGCGTCATGCTCGCGCTGACGTTGCTCGGGATCGTTCGCCGCCTGCTCGGCGGACGACGGAAGGACGGGGCGCCGCCGTCAGCGACGGGAGGCGCAGCCTCGGCCTACCAGCCCTCCCAGGGATCGTCGCAGACCGTGCATCGGGACCCGCGGTAGCGGCTCCAGCCCTTCTCGGCGTCGGTCTCCCAGCCATCGCGCCAGCGGTGCGCGCCGAGCGCGTGAAGCGCCAACCAGGCGGTGTCGAGGATCCGGGTCGCGATGTCCGTCTGGAGCCTGGCCACGCGAGCCGTCACGGAAGGCTGGGCCAGCGGTGCGACGTACGCACGCGGCTTCGACGACATCGAGCGATCCGGAATCGGCATCTGGGAGCCTCGGATTCGGTGGATCCTGCCGAGAGTCTTGCAGAATCGTGACAGTCTCGAAGGCTAAGCCTGCGCACGTGGCGGTTCTGTCTCCTTCGGAACAGATGGAGTGACCCGTCTGTAACCCTGCGACGTAGAACGTTGTACCCATGGCCAGCACCGACATCGCGGGTGCGAGCGGCATGCCGGGTTCGCGGTTGCTCGCGACGCTCCCCCAACGCGACATCGATCACCTCCGGGGCGACCTGGAGCGGGTCCGGCTCGACGCGGAGCGCTCACTTGTCCACGCGCACGCGCCGGTCAGGCGCGTGTTCTTCCCCGAATCTGGCCTCGTGGCCCTGTCCGTGACGATGTCCGACGGTCGAACCGCCGGCGTGACGATCGTCGGCTCGGAGGGCATCGTCGGCATCGCCGCGGCGCTCGGCGAGACCGGCGTGATGGACGCGGCGGTGCTCGTTCCGGGCATCGCCCAGTCGATGTCGGCCGAGCGCTTCCGGGCGGCCATGCGCTCCAGCGAGACGCTCAGGCGGTGCGTGGATCGCTACGCGATCGCGCTCCTCGGCCACCTTGGCCAGACCGTGGCCTGCAACCGGCTCCACAGCCTCGATCAGCGCGCGGCGCGGTGGCTCCTGCTCGCCCGGGATCGCATGAACAGCTCGTCCTTCCCGCTGACCCAGGAGTCGTTCGCCGACCTGCTCGGCGTCTCGCGCCCGGCCGTCTCGACGGTCGGCGCCCGCTTCGCCCGCGAGGGCGCCGCGGAGTTCCGGCGCGGCACGGTCCACGTCCTCGACCCGACGTTGCTCGAGAAGGCCAGCTGCGAGTGCCTCGCATCCGATCGCGAGCTGCTCGTGCCCACCGCCGCGCCGGTGGAGAGCGGCCGCCGGCTCCCCCGCAACCTCCCGCGCACCGCGCTGGGAATGATCCGGCCCGAGATCA
The DNA here is from genome assembly GCA_963722105.1 of uncultured Chloroflexia bacterium. Taxonomy (GTDB): domain Bacteria; phylum Chloroflexota; class Limnocylindria; order Limnocylindrales; family CSP1-4; genus UBA5189. The sequence continues at coordinate 198,098 of CAVRKQ010000004.1, forward strand.
GACGGGCCCGCTGACAGGAGGTCTTCCTTCAGCTCCGCCGGGGCTGACGCGCGACCAGATCGGCGTCCTCCGGATGCCGTTCGAAGTGGGCGACGAAGAACGGGCAGCGCGGCGTGACCTTGACGTTCGCCGCGCGTGCGTCGTCGAGGACTCGCCGAACGAGCGCTGACGCGATCCCGCGGCCGCCGAACTCGGGAAGCACCTCGGTGTGGAGCGCGACGATCCGGCCCTGCACGCGCCCGTACTCCACCCAGCCGGCGACTTCCCCGTCGATCCGGGCCTCGTAGCGCCGCTCGGCGACGTTGTCCGAGATGTCCGGCGCGGGGGGATCCGGCTTGGAAGCGGGCGTGGGGTCGGTCGTCATGCGGGCGGCTCCGGTTCCTCGATGTCGGGCAGGAGCGGCTGCCCCGTGATCAGGCGCGAGCCCCGACCGTGGGTCAGGAAGCTCCAGGCCCATTTCGTGAGCACCACGAGGCGATTCGCAAAGCCGATCAGGTAGGCGATGTGGATCCCGAGCCAGAGCAGCCAGGCGAGGAACCCGCCGGTCTGCCCGAACGGGCCCAGCCACGGAATGTTGGTGACGCCGGACAGCCGGCCGATCACCGCGACCTCGCCGCGGTTGCTGAACCGGAATGGCGCCGGCGTCTCGCCGTCCAGGCGGGCCAGGATGGCGCCTCCGACGTACTTCCCGGGCTGGATGCCACCCTGGGCGACGCCGGGCACTGGCTGGTCCGGCTTCCAGGGCTGGACCGCCGCGTCGCCGATCACGAAGATCTCAGGATGGCCCGGGATCGTGAGATCCCGCCCGACCTTGATCCGGCCTGCCTTGTCCGTCTCCGCGGCGAGCGCCTCGGCGACCTTGCGCGCGAACGACGAGGCCTGGACTCCGGCGGCCCACAGCACGGTGTGGGCGTGGATCGGCTCCGCCGGCCCGCCGGCCGCCGGCTCGACCGTGACCGTGTGCTCGCCGATGTCGGTGACCCGCACGCTGGTGCGGACATCGACGCCGAGGCGCTGGAGCTGCCGCCGGGCCGACTTCGATCGGCCCTTCGGGTAGGTCGGGAGGACGCGGTCCAGCGCCTCGACCAGGATGATCCGGGCGTCCGGCGGGAAGATCGACCGGAAGTCGCGCTTCAGGGTGTCGTTTGCGATCTCGCCGAGCGCACCGGCGAGCTCCACACCGGTTGGACCGCCACCGACGACCACGAACGTCATCCACTCCTGCCGACGCTCGGGGACGTGCTCGCGCTCGGCGGCCTCGAAGGCGATCAGGATGCGGCGCCGGATCTCCGTCGCGTCGTCGATCGACTTCAGCCCCGGCGCGAATCCCGCCCACTCGTCGTGGCCGAAGTAGCCGTGGCGCGCGCCGGTCGCGACGACGAGAGTGTCGTAGGCGATCGGGCCACCGTCCGAGAGCAGGACCTCGCGGCGCTCCGGATCCAGCCCGACTGCCTCGCCGAGCAGGACGGTCGTGTTGCGGTGCTTGCGGAGGATCGCGCGCAGCGGGTGGGCGATCTCACCCGGCGCGAGGGCGCCCGTCGCGACCTGGTAGAGCAGCGGCTGGAAGGTGTGGTGGTTGCGACGGTCGACGAGCGTCAGGTCGATCCGATCGTCTCGCCCGAGGCGACGCGCGGCGTAGAGCCCCCCGAATCCCCCGCCGACGATCGTGACCCGATGGCGGGTCTGGCTGGCCGTCTGCACGACCCCATTGTCGGCGAGACGCCCTGTCAGGGTGCTAGCGGACCCTCGTCGGGGCGCCCGGCGCCCAGGTGTGGACCGGATGGTTGTTCGTCGAGCCGGCGTCGGGGCGAATCCCGATCCGCCTGGCACCGTCCGCCCGCTGGAGCGCCACGTCGATGGCGTCCTTCAGCTGACGGCCCGCGGGCACGCGCCGGAGCCACTCGAGGAACGGCGGGTCGACGCGCGCGACCTGGCCGAGCGTCCAGCCGTCGTAGCGCCCGAATGTCAGCAGCGGACCGAACGGCTCGCCCTGCGGCGGACCGGCATGGTCATCGGCGGGAGCGGCGCGGTGCGACACGTGCGACGCGGGGGCGGACGCAGCCGGGCCGGCCGAGCTGCCCTGGGATGCGGCGGCCATCGCCGGGCCCTGGTGGCGACCCGCGAGCTGGCGGTCGTACTCGGCACGAAGGCGAGCGTTGCCGAGGATCGCCCAGGCGTGGTTGAGGCGCTTCATCTCCTCGTCGTCACCTTCGACGTCCGGGTGGAAGATGCGGGCCAGCACGCGGTAGGCCGCCTGGATCACGAGCGAGTTCGCGGCAGGATCGACCTGGAGGACGCGGTAGAGGTTCTCGCGCTCTGCCATCGCCGGAGAGCATGCGCGACCGGTGCGCGGCGGTTCAGGGCTCGTGGGTACCGAGCAGGGCGGTACGAACGGCCCGGTTCAGCAGGCCCGCTACTTGTCGTTCGCGACCAGGGACGACTGCGACGCGAGGGTCGCCTGCGCCGCCGCAAGGCGAGCCACCGGGACCCGGAACGGCGAGCAGCTGACGTAGTCGAGGCCGATCTTCTCGACCTTGGCGATCGACTCGGGGTCGCCGCCGTGCTCGCCGCAGATCCCGACCTCGAGCCCGGGGCGCGTTGCCCGGCCCTTGTCGACCGCGATCTTCATCAGCCCGGCGACCGCGTCGTCGAGCGTCTGGAACGGGTTGACGGGCAGGATCTTGTCCTCGACGTACTTGAGCAGGAACCCGCCCTCGGCATCGTCGCGGGAGAAGCCGAACGTCATCTGGGTGAGGTCGTTGGTGCCGAAGCTGAAGAACTCAGCCTCGCGCGCGATCTCGTCGGCGGTGAGGGCGCCGCGCGGGACCTCGATCATCGTGCCGAACTTGTAGTCGACCTTCACGCCGGCCTTCTGCTCGACAGCCTTGGCCTCCGTCTCCAGGAGGCCCTTCGTCACCGACAGCTCGTTCACGTGGCCGACGAGCGGGATCATGATCTTGGCGATCGGGTTGCCACCGGCCTTCTTGACCGCGATCTGGGCGTTCAGGATGGCCCGCGTCTGGACCTTCACGAAGTCCGGGATCATCAGCCCGAGGCGGACGCCCCGGAGCCCGAGCATCGGGTTCTGCTCGTGCATCGACTGGATCGTCCGGAGGAGCTCGCGGTCCTCCTCAGAGGCGTTCCCGGCCGACTCGGCGCGGGTGACCTTGACCAGCTGCTCCTCGAGGTTCGGCAGGAACTCGTGGAGCGGCGGGTCGATCAGGCGGATGACCACGGGCAGGCTGTCCATGGCCTTGAAGATGCCCTCGAAGTCGCCCTGCTGGAGGACCTCGAGCTTGGCCATCGCGTCGTCGAAGGTCGCGATCGCCTCGCGCTCGTCGTCACTCAGCGCCTCGCCGGCGGCGGTCTTGGCCTTGGCCCGCGTCGCCACGCTGGCGACGAGGATCGCGCCGCGCACGATCTCCAGCCGGTCGCCCTCGCGGAACATGTGCTCGGTCCGGCAGAGCCCGATGCCCTCCGCGCCATAGCCGCGGGCCTGGGCGGCCTCCTCGGGCTTGTCGGCGTTGGTCCAGACACCCATGCGCCGGATCTCATCGGCCCAGCCGAGGATCCTCTGGAGCTCGGGCTGGTCCTCGAACCGGGCCTGGACGGTCGGCAGCTGGCCGAGGTAGAGGTCGCCGGTCGTCCCGTCGAGCGAGAGCCAGTCGCCCTCGTCGAAGTCGATGCCGGTGATCGCGCACGCCGCCGACTTGTCCGCGTAGTTCACGTCCAGCGCCGCCGAGCCCGCGACACACGGCTTGCCGATCTGGCGCGCGACGACCGCCGCGTGCGAGGTCGCCCCGCCGCGGGCCGTGATGATGCCTTCGGCGACGGCCATGCCGTGGAAGTCGTCCGGTGACGTCTCGATCCTGACGAGGATGACCTTCTCGCCCTTGTTGACCCATTCGACGGCCGTGTCGGCGTCGAAGACGGCCTTGCCGACCGCAGCGCCCGGCGAGGCGTTGAGGCCCTTGACGATCCGCTTCGCGGTCTTGAGCGCCGAGGGGTCGAACGTCGCACGCAGCAGCTGGTCGACCTGGGCGGGCTCGATCCGGCTGACCGCGTCGGTCTTCGAGATGAGGCCCTCGTCGACCATGTCCGTGGCGATCTTCACCGCGGCAGCCGCGGTCCGCTTCGCATCGCGGGTCTGGAGCATGTAGAGGCGCCCGCGCTCGATCGTGAACTCCAGGTCCTGGACGTTCCGGTAGTGCTTCTCCAGCTGCCGACCGATCCGGTTGAACTCGTCGTAGACCGCCGGCATGTCGTCCTGGAGCTGGCTGATCGCCGCCGGGGTCCGGATGCCCGCGACGACGTCCTCGCCCTGGGCGTTCGGTGAGGTACTCGCCGAAGAGCTTGTTCTCGCCGGTGTTGGGGTCGCGGGTGAAGGCCACGCCGGTGCCGGAGTCGTCGCCCATGTTGCCGAAGACCATCGTCACCACGTTCACGGCCGTGCCGAGGTCGTGGGCGATCTTCTGGCTGTTGCGGTAGTCGTTGGCGCGCTTCCCGAACCAGCTGGCGAACACGGCCTTGATCGCGAGGTCCAGCTGCTCGTACGGGATCGGTCGGGAAGTCGCGGCCGGTATCGGCCTTCACGACGTCCTTGAACTCGGCGACGAGGGCCTTGAGGTCGTCGACCGTCAGGTCCGTGTCGCGCGCGTCCTTGCCGTGGGCGTGCTTCCGGGCCTCGAGGGGCTCGTCGAAGCGCTCGGCCTTCACGTCCATGACGATCCGGCCGAACATCTGGATGAACCGCCGGTAGGCGTCCCACCCGAACCGCTCGTTGCCGGTCAGCTTGACGAGGCCGTCGAGGGTCGCCTCGTTGAGCCCGAGGTTGAGGACGGTGTCCATCATCCCGGGCATCGAGAACTTGGCGCCGGAGCGGACGCTCACCAGGAGCGGGTTCGCGGGGTCGCCGAAGCCCTTGCCGGTCCGACGCTCGACCTCGCGCATCGCCTGGAGGACGTCGTCCCAGAGGCCGTCGGGGAGCTTCTCGCCGGCGGCGAAGTAGTCGTTGCAGGCAGCCGTGGTGATCGTGAAGCCGGGCGGCGTCGGCAGGCCGGCCTTGGTCATCTCGGCGAGGCCGGCGCCCTTGCCGCCGAGGAGGTCCTTCATCTGCCCGTTGCCCTCGGCCGTGCCCTCGCCCCAGGCGTAGATGTAGCGCTTGGCCGCCTTGTGGGCGCGCTCGGGGGCGGTCGGGGCTTTCGTGGCCATGCGGGCGGGGCTCCCTTCGGGCGGACGCGGCAGCTCGTGCCGCTCGTTCGTTGCGGTGCGCAGGAATTGTAGCCGCGACCCCACGCGGCAAGCCGGGGCGGACACGGCGGCTACTATCGCGGGCATGCTCGAGACGGACGAGCGCGTCATCCTGCCCGACGCGCCGCAGTACAACGCCTCGCTGGTGCGGCGCGAGGACGCGACCGAGTCGCTGTCGACCTTCTGGGTTCGGTTCGATGGCGAGGCGACGCCGTTCGAATCCGGCCAGTACATGACGATCGGCGTCTTCGTCGAGGATCCCACGACCCCCACGGGCACGCCGGATCGTCCAGCGCCCCTACTCGGTGGCCTCGGACCCCGGCGTGGCCGGCTCCGAGGGCTACGAGATGTACGTCCGGCTGGTCGAGGGCGGCCTGTTCACGCCGCTCCTGTGGCGCCTCCCGCTGGAGCACCGGATGCGGATGATCGGCCCGAAGGGCAAGTTCACCCTCGAGCCCGACGACGACCGGACCCACCTCTTCATCTCGTCGGGCACGGGCAATGCCCCGTTCGTCTCGATGATGAAGCGGACGATGCGCGAGGGGCGCCCGCGGAAGGCCGTGTTCCTGAACGGCGTCTCGTATGCCCGGGACCTCGGCTACCGAGAGCTCATCGAGGGTTGGCAGGCCAGCGGCGAGTACCCGGTCACGTTCGTCCCGACGGTGTCCCGCCCGAACGCTCCCGAGAATGCCGGCTGGGACGGCCGCTGGGGCCGGGTCGAATCGATCGTCGGGCCGGTCTGCGACGAGCTCGGCCTCACGCCGGACGACACGATCGCCTACATCTGTGGCAACCCGGACATGATTCTCGCCGCCGAGGAGACGCTCCTGGGCCGCGGCTTCCCGGAGCCGCAGGTCAAGAAGGAGCTCTACTGGCCGAAGGGCAAGGAGCCGACCGGCGGCGGGACGTCCACGGACGAGTAGGGCGGCGGTCCTGCCCCGGCCGGTTGCCAACTTGGCGCAACTTCACGATGACACGGCATCCTTGCGCCGCCGATAGTCCGTTTCGTCGCCATCTGCCTCGGGCAGGGCGCGAACGACAGCTCGGAGGTAGGTGAAGCCGTGATCCGCGAACGGATGCTCAGCACGCTCGTCGCAACAGGACTCCTCATCGCCGCCTGCGGCGGCAGCACCCCGACCACCGCACCCGGCCAGACCGCGGCCGGCGGTCCGACATCGGGTCCCGCGACGGACGGGGCCCCGGCAGCGACCGACGGGCCCGCCGCGACGCCCGGTGGCGGTTCCGGGACTGGACAGGCCTGCGACCTGCTCACGACGGAGGAGGTCGAAGCGGCAACGGGCCGGCCCGACATCGAGGCCCAGCCGGTTGGCGCCGCAGAGACCGACGCATCGTCGGCCTGTGCGTTCGTGTCCGCAGGCGTGCTGCCCGCGGTGATCGTCTCGATCCTCGATCCGGCCAACACGAACACCGATCCTTCGGGCTACCTGTCGCTGCCCGGCTCGGTCGAGGTGGCTGTCTCTGGCGCTCGGGCCGTCTACGCTCCCGCGGCCGGCTTCGTGATGCTCGTCTTCAAGGGCAGCACCGTCGCCACGATCCAGATCGCGGCGCCGAAGGACGACGACTTCCAGAAGACCGGTGAGGCGCTCGCGCAGAAGGTCGCGGACCGCCTCTGAAGGTCGGCGACGCCTACGCCGTGCGGCCCAGGATCTCCAGCAGCATCCGGTTGAACTTCGGCTCGTCCGCATCCATCGCGAAATGGACGTTCGCGGGCTTGCCGCTGCGGAATCGGAAGTCGCAGACCGTGCGACCGAGCGAGAGCTCCGCGTGGATCTCGACGTCCACCGGGATGTGCTCGGTCGTCAGGATCGACGGGTCGATGATGGCGCACACCGCGAGCGCGTCATGGACGGGAGCCGCGAGGGCGTCGCCGCGACGGGGCATCGGCTGGGTCGCGTCGTAGCCGTCGATCCGCTGGAGGACGAACCGCGCCGCGGCCTCGCCCGCGGGCGTGCCGAGGGCCCGGAGCTGCGCGGCATCCTCGGTCGAGACGAGCGCCCGATGGGTCGCGTCGAGCGGGACCATTCGGATCGGGCGGCCGCAGTTGACGACGATCCTGGCGGCCTCCGGATCGAGCCAGATGTTGAACTCGGCCGACGCCGTGATGTTCCCGTGGTCATGGGCCCCGCCCATGATCACGATCTCGGGGATCGCATCCAGGATCCGGGGCTCCTTCTGGATCGCCATCGCGATGTTCGTGAGCGGCCCGACCGGGCACAGGACGATGTCGCCGTTCGAGGCGAGATACGTCTCGATCAGCCAGTCGACGGCGTGCCCCTCCTGGAGCTTCGCGCCGTTCGAGATCTCCGGCAGGTCGAGCATGTCGCCGTGGATCCGCGTGGCCATGCCGCGCTTGACGTCCGTGCGCACGAGCGGGCGATCGACACCTCGATAGACCGGCACCTCGGGCATCCCGATGAAGTCGAAGATCCGGAGGGTGTTCTCCGTCGTGTAGTCGAGGGTCGTGTTGCCGTTGACGCTCGTCGCGCCCACGAGCTCGATGTCCGGCGAGAGGGCCGCGGTCATGAGCGCCACGGCGTCGTCCGTGCCGGTGTCGACGTCGAGGATCACCTTCGTGGGCATGCGGCGCAGTCTGCCTGATTCGATCAGGCGGCGACGGCGTTGTAGACCCAGAGCGCCAAGGCAACGCCCACCACGATCGCCGCCAGCGTCGCGACGAGGAGCCAGCGTGGCTGGAGGCCCATCACTCGGCTGTCTCCTCGAGGGTTGCCCGCTTGGCTGCCTCGAACTCGGCCTCGGTCAGGTCGCCGCTGTCGCGGAGCCGCGCGAGGCGCTCGAGGCGGTCCGCGACCACGGACGTGCGTGGTCGGCGGTCGACGAGGTGGAGCTCATAGCCACCCCGCGGTGAGGCCGCCACGCGCCTGGTGTAGTGGCTCCCGGGTGCTTGCGATCGGCCCCGCGAGGCCTCGCGCAGCCCCCAGATCCCAAGGATCAGCGGCACACCGCCCATGAGCCCGAACACGACGGCGCAGATCAGCCAGCCCCAGGCGAGCTCGCCTGGGTCGGCACCGGGCGGGTTGAGCCCGAACTCGAGGAAGTTCCAGCCGAGCGACAGGAAGAGCGCCGGCCACGCGAGCGAGACGAGACCTGCCCAGCCCCCGCCGAGCTGTGCGCCGCCCCACAGCGCGAGGCCGCCGAAGATGAACAGGCCGAAGATGCTCAGCGGCGTCAGCGCGATCACCGCGTCCGGGCACTCGACCCTCGGGATGTACGGCCCGCCACTGGCACAGAACCCGCCGATGCCCATCACGAGCCGCATCGAGATCCACAGGATCGTCAGGGTGAACGCCAGGCCGCCGATTCCCAGCAGGTAGAGGACGATCGAACGCGGTCGCGGACCGGCCTGCGCGGTCGTGCCAAGCGCCATCACGAGGTCGATTGTCGCGCCGCGACGATCGCCGCGCGCACCCGGTCCGGCGTCGCGGGCAGCTGCGTGAGCCGGACGCCAACCGCATCGCGGATGGCGCCGAGGATGGCGGGCGCGGTGGGGATCAATGCCGGCTCCCCCACGCCCTTCGCGCCGTACGGGCCGGACGGCTCCGGGTCCTCGATGAGGAGGCACTCGATCTCGGGCATGTCGCCGGCGGTCGGGATCAGGTAGTCGTGGAGGTTCTCCGTGCGGCCGGGCACGTACGCCTCCATCAGCGCCATCCCCAGGCCCTGCGCGATGCCGCCGTGGATCTGCCCCTCGACCTGGGTCGGGTTGATCGCCCGCCCGACGTCATGGGCCGCGACGATCCGCCGCACCTTGACGGTCCCGAGCGCGGGATCGACATCGACCGTCGCAATCTGGGCCCCGAACGCATAGGTCTGGTACGGGACGCCCTGGCCGTCGGCGTCGAGCGGCGTCGTGTCGGGATCGAACGTGCCGCGACCCGCGAGGACGCACGCCGTCTGGGCATCCGTGACGTCGACCTGTGGCAGCTCCGCCAGCTCGATGGTCGTCGCGCGGCCCGCGGTGTCGGTGACGACGATGCGACCGGCGACGTTGCCGGCTCCGGTGCCGGCCTCGATCTCGGGGCCGGCCTCGAACGCGATCGCGCCGTCGTCGACCTCCGCCAGCAGCAGGATCTGGCGCCGGAGGTCCTCCCCGGCCAGGCGCGCCGCGTTGCCCGAGACAAAGGTCTGGCGCGACGCCGAGGATTTGCCTGCGTCGGCCGTCCGATCGGTGTCGCCGCTGACCAGGTCGAGCGCGTCGGTGGCGACCCCGAGGGCGTCGGCGGCGATCTGGACGAGGATGGTCGATGCGCCCTGGCCGATGTCGACCGCGCCACAGAGGAGGACGACGTGACCATCGCGGGTCACGCCCATCTCGATCGTCGAGGGGTTGGCCAGAGCCGTGTTCCCGATGCCGTACCACATGGCCCCAATGCCGACGCCACGGCGAGTCCCGCCATTGGCGGTCGCGTTGTGAGCCTCGGCGGCCGCGCGCAGGTCCTCCCAGTGCGGGCGGAGGGCCTCCAGGCAGGCTCCGAGGCCGGCGCTGGCCACCAGCGCCTGTCCGCTCGAAGTTCTGTCGCCGGCGCGGATCGCGTTGGCGAGGCGGAGCTCGAGCCGGTCGCGTCCGAGCTGCTCGGCGAGGTCGTCGAGAAGCGTCTCGTGGGCGATCGCGGCCTGGGGCACGCCGAAGCCGCGAAAGGCGCCGGCCGGCGGGTTGTCCGTGTACACGGCCTGGGTGGTCGCCAGCACGGTGTCCCACCGATATGGCCCCATCGCGTGGACGGGCACGCGGTTGGCCACGGTGGGCCCCCACGAGGCGTAGGCGCCGGTGTCGAAGTCGCCGTGGAAGCGAAAGCCGGTCAGGTTGCCGTCCGCGTCGGCACCTGCGGTTGCCCGGATGCGCGCGGGATGGCGCTTCGGGCTCGCGGCCATGGATTCCGGGCGGGTCCAGACGGCCCGACACGGCCGGCCGGTCCGCCACGCGGCGAGGGCGATCAGCGCGTGGACGCCGAGGTCGAGCTTGCCGCCGAAGCCACCGCCGCAGGCGGTCGGGACGATCCGGACGCTCGTGGGCGGGAGCCCGAGGATGAGCGCGACCTCGTCCCGGTCCATGTACGGCGCCTGGGTGCTGACCGTGAGCTCGATGCGGTCGCCGACGCGGCGCGCGAGACCGGCCTCGGGCTCGATGTAGGCGTGCTCGACGTGGGTCGTCTCGACCTCGACCGTCGCCGTCACGGCCGCTGCGGCGAGCGTCTCCTCGACGTCGCCCGAGGCGAGCCGTCCGCGGACGAGGACGTTGCCGGGCGCCTGTTCGTGGAGCTGCGGCGCGCCCTGGGCGAGGGCGTCGTCGAGGCTTCGCAATGGATCCTCGGGGTACCAGGCGATCGGGATGTCGCCGTCGTCGATCGAAGCGATCGTCCGCTCGTCGCCGACGAGGGCCAGGACTGCCTCGCCGCGGTGGCGGACGACGCCGTCGGCGAGCGCCGGCTGGTCCTTGCCGATCGGATAGATCCCGTAGCGGTTCTGGCCGGGGATGTCGCGGACCGTGAGGATGTCGACGATCCCCGGGTGCCGAGCGCGCACTGTCGAGAGATCGCCGATCTCGAATCTCGCCCGCGCGTGCGGCGACCGAACGGCGCGCACCGCGAGGACGTTCTCCGGCCGGTGGTCGGCGCCGAAGCGCGCGGTCCCGAGCACGCGTGGCAACCCGTCGACCTTCGCGATCCGGGATCCGACAGCGGACCCGGCTTCGGGCGAGTCGGCGACGGCGATGGCCGGCAAATCAGCGACCGCGCCGCTCGCCGACCCGGCAACCGGGTGGTCCCCGCCCACGCGCGCATCCCGCGTCGCGGCGATCGCTTCGACGATCTTCACGTAACCCGTGCAGCGGCACAGGACGCCACCGATGCCGTCGAGGATCGCCTGGTCGTCGGCGCTCGGGTTCCCGCGCAGCAGGGAGTCGGCCGCCATGAGCATCCCGGGCGTGCAGATCCCGCACTGCGCGGCGCCGAGGGCCAGGAATGCCTCCTGGAGGTCGCTCGGCGTGCCGTCCGGCGCGGCGAGGCCCTCGACTGTCGTGATCTCGGCACCCTCGACCTGCGCGGCGGGGACGCAGCAGGAGACGGCTTGGCGGCCGTCGAGCCGGACCGTGCACGCGCCGCAGTCCCCGGCCTCGCACCCGACCTTCGTCCCCGTGAGGCCCAGGTCGTCGCGCAGGACATCGGAGAGGCGCCGTTGCGGCTCGACGTCGACCCGCACGGCGTGCCCGTTGAGCGTGAACCCGACCGCCGTCACGCCAGCACCTTCGCGACCGCCCGTCGCACGAGCTCGAGCGCTGCCTCGCGGCGATACCCGGCGCTGCCTCGGACATCATCGATCGGCCGAAGGTGGTCCAGGTGCTCCAGTCGGACGACATCGACGATCGACGCGGCAGCCTCGGAGGCGGACCGCGCGATGAGCTCGGTTTCGAGCGTCGGGAGTCGCTGTGCCACCTCTGAGCACGCTCCAACGGCCACCCGTGCCCGCGCGATCTTGTCCTCTGCACCGATCTCGACGACAGCCGAGACCATCGCGATGGAGATGACGAGGTAGGCGCGCGACCCGAGCTTCTCGAATGTCGAGCGAACGGTCGTACCGCGGATCACGGGCGGGATGATCACGCCCGTCACGAGCTCATCGGGCCGTCGTGCCGTTCGGCGGTTGCCGGTGATGAACTGGCCAATCGGAACGCTGCGCGGGCCGCGCTTCGAGAAGAGCTCCACGACCGCGTCCAGCGCGAGGAGATTCGGCACCCCGTCCGCGGCGGGCGAGGCGTTGCAGATGTTGCCGGCGATCGTCCCGCGAGCCTGGATCTGGGCGCCGCCGATGGTCAGCGCCGCCGCCTTCAGGCCGTCGAACGCGGGCGGCAACGGCGACTCGACGAGGTCGGTCCACGTCGTCAGCGCCCCGATCCACCATCCCCCATCGACGGCCTCGAGACCGCGGAGCCTCGACATCGCCGTGACGTCGAGGATGTTCTCGTCGAGCAGGCGGCCGACCCTGGCCGGGTAGTGGTCGGTGGCGCCGGCGACGACGACCCATGGGTTGCCCCCGGGACCACCGGCGGCGAGCGCCCCGATCGCTTCGTTGACGTCGGTCGGTCGGAGGTAGGTGCCCATCGGTCGAGCGCCGGCCTACGGCGCGGTGACGAGCGGCAGCACGCGCTCGGCGAGCACCTCGATCGAGGCCGGATCCCAGTCGAGCGGGTTCAGGATCAGGTGATCGACGCCACCGAGGGCTTCGATCTTGCCGCGGATCCGCTCGGCCACGGCCTCGGCCTCGCCGAGGAGGTAGAACTCCTGCCAGTACGGCAGGTCCATCCCCGAATAGACGCGGAACTTCGCCGCGGCGGACTCGGGCTTCTCGCCGGGCTTGAGGATGTGCACGAAGTTCGAGTAGACGCGCCGCATCCCATCCGGGTCGCGCCCGTTCTCGACCATGAGCGCGCGGATCCGGGCCCAGTCGCCGGCGACCATCTCGGCCGTGGCGGAGCTGTGGGGAACCCACGTCTCGGCGTACTTCGCGATCCGGCGCAGCACCGGCGTGATCGTGTCGACGCCCTGGCCGTAGATCTTCTCGGACGGCTGCGTCCCGCCACCGATCCAGATCGGCGGGTGGGGCTTCTGCGCGGGCTTCGGCTCGATCGTGAGGTGCTCGAAGCGGTAGTACCTGCCCTCGTACGACACGTCGTCGCCGGCCCAGAGCGCGGTGATGGCCTCGAGCATCTCGTTCATCCGGCGACCGCGCTCCTCGATCGGGATCCGCAGCGCGGCGAACTCCTCCTTGTTCCACCCGACCCCGACGCCGAGGATCGTTCGTCCGTCCGAGAGCTGGTCGAGGGTCCCCCACTCCTTCGCGAACGCCACCGGATCGCGGAACGGCAGCACGAGCACGAGCGTGCCGAGGCGGATCGTCCGGGTGACGCCCGAGAGCGCGGCGAGGAGCGCGATGGGCTCGAGCCAGGCGACGCGGTACGCGGGCGGTGCGATGAGCAGGTGGTCGATGAGCATCGCGCTCTCGAACCCGAGGTCTTCGGCGCGGCGCAGGTAGACGCCCATGTCCTGGAGCCTCGCGGTCTGCTCGCCGAGCGCGAAGGTGGGCAGCCGGAGCCCGTAGCTGACCTTCCCGGCCACGTCAGTGACCGCCGGGAGCCGCGGGGGCCGCGCCCACGACCTCGGCGGCTCTTCCCGGCAGGTGGCGTGTTCCGGCTGCGTCCGATCTGCACGGTGCCGTCGATCAGCACCATCGAGACGCCTGGCAGATCGCCAATTGCGAGCGCCTCGAGCGCGGTCGACGCGGATGAGCCGACCGGCGCGTCGCACAGGACGATGTCGGCCGCCCGGCCGGGCGCCAGCACGCCGACATCCAGCCCGTGGACCCGCGCGGTGTTCCCGGTCGCCATGGCAACGGCCAGCTCTGGCGCCACGCCGCCGAGCGACGCGAGGTGCGCAATCACGCGCAGGATTCCGAGCGGCACGACCCCGGTCCCCGACGGCGCGTCGTTGCCGATGATCACCCGCCGAAGGCCCGCGAGGCGATCCGATCTGCGACTCGCGGCCGATGCCGTGCGAACCGCGTGGATCGCCGCCCGGCCGTTGCCGCAGTGCACGATCTCGATCGCCATATCCGAGGCGATGACGCGCTCGATGTCCGGATCCGACATCGGCGTCGTGCCGCCGTTGACGTGCCCGACGATGTGCGGCCGGGCCTCGAGCACCGCATCAGCGGCGATCGGGTTCGAGCCGGCGATGGACGGACCGCCGGTGTGGAACGTCACGGTCATCCCGTGCTGCTTCGCCCACGCGACCATCGGCGCCGCCTGCGCGCCGGTCTTGACGCTCCCGAGCCCGATCTCGCCGACGAGCCTGACCCCGGCCTCGGCCATCTCGGCGAAGTCGCGCTCCACCAGCCCCAGCTCCAGGATCGGCGCGCCGCCGTGGACCTTCACGCCTGCGGGACGGAAGGTGGCCCACGCCTTCGCCGCCACGATCGCGAGCGCCTTGAGCCCGGCGACGTCCTTCGGGCGGCCCGGAAGGTGGACCTCGCCGGCCGAGATGACCGTCGTGACCCCGCCATGCAGGCCCGACTCGATGAAGCCCTGGGTCTGCTGGCGCGGCGTGAAGTCGCCGAACACCGGGTGCGCGTGGGAGTCGATCAGGCCCGGGATCGCCGTCGTGCCCTTCGCGTCGATGATCTGGTCGACGCCCTCGGCGGCCAGGCGGCGCCCCACCGCCTCGATTCGGCCGTCGGCGATGAGGATCGCATTGGCGTCCGCGAGCGGCGCATCGATGTCGCCGGTGACGACGGCGCCGATGTTGCGAATCAGGGTCCGCATCGAAATTCGCGCTCGCTTGCCTCGCCGCCCGGCGTCGGCTAGCGGAGCCCGTCCTCGCCGACCGCGTCCTCGGCCAGGAGGCCGCCCACGCGGGCGTGCGGCCGGCCGCCGTCGGCGACCGCGATCGCGAGCAGGAGCTCGTCGGAGGCCGGGGCGTCGGGGACGCTGATCGTCATGGCGTCGAAGTGCGAGCGGACGAGCATCGCCTTGATGTGATGGACCGGGATGTCGAGGGTCGCGCCCATGGCCCCGCGCTTCTTGACCGACGGCAGGATCGAGACGCCGCCGACGGCGGCTCGCGTCGGCGCCCCGAACTTGGGATGGAGGCAGGCCGCGATGTGCTCGAGCTCGCCGGCCTCGCCGACGATGCCGCCCTTGCCGTACGCCTCGACCGGCGTCCCGAGGGCCTCCTTGGCGCGCCGCGTCAGCTCCTCGCCCAGGAGCTCGCCGAAGTCGATGAGCTCGGTCAGGTCGTCGCCGTTCGCGCCTGCGTAGGGGTTCTTGACCACGACGGCGACGGCGACGCGGCGGAGCGGGCGCGCAAGCGGCTTGCCGCCCTCCTGGTGGAGCTCCTCGACGAACGTCGCCCACTTCCGGATCGTCACGGCCACGCCGGCACCTCCTCGATCGGGCGAGTCTAGCGCCGAGGAGCCGTGCGAAACCACGCTCGGGATCGGCGGCGCCGTCAGCCCCGGGCGGCGGAGAGCCGGTCGGCGATGACCCGCTTGACGTTGTCGACCGGCACCCGCTCCTGGGTCATCGCGTCGCGATCTCGGATCGTCACCGCGCCGTCCTCGAGCGACTCGACGTCGACCGTCACGCACCACGGCGTCCCGATCTCGTCCTGGCGGCGGTAGAGCTTGCCGATCGCGGCCGTGTCGTCGTAGACCGCCATGACGTCCTTCGCGAGGTCGTCGCGGAGCTTGTGGGCCAGCTCCACGATCTCGGGCCGCTTCTTGAGCAGCGGCAGCACCGCGACCTTGTACGGCGCGAGATCCGGGTGCAGGCCGAGGACGACCCGCTTCTCGCCGCGGACCTCCTCCTCGCGGTAGCTGTCGATGAGGAACGTGAACGCCGACCGATCCGGCCCGCCGGCCGTCTCGACGATGAACGGGATGAAGTGCTCCTCGGTCGCGGGATCGAAGTACTCGAGGTTCTCGCCCGACGCGGCCTGGTGTCGCGACAGGTCGAAGTCGCCGCGGTTGTGGATGCCCTCGAGCTCCTTCCAGCCGAACGGGAAGCGGTACTCGACGTCGACGGCCTTCTTGGCGTAGTGGGCCAGCTCGTCCGGGGCGTGCTCGCGGAAGCGCAGGCGCGACTCGGTCACGCCGTAGCGCGTGTACCAGTCCCAGCGGCGCGGCAGCCACTCCTCGAAGATCGCCGCCGCCTGGTCCGGCTTGACGAAATACTGCATCTCCATCTGCTCGAACTCGCGCATCCGGAAAACGAAGTTGCCGGGGCTGATCTCGTTCCGGAAGCTCTTGCCGATCTGGGCGATCCCGAACGGCATCTTCTTGCGCGAGCTCTGCTGGACGTTCTTGAAGTTCACGTACGAGCCCTGGGCCGTCTCCGGACGGAGGTACACGACCGAGGCGTCCTCCTCGACCGGTCCCATGAACGTCTTGAACATCAGGTTGAAGCGCCGCGGCGGCGTGAGCTTGCCGCCATCGACCGGGCACTTGAGGCCGAGTCGGTCGACCACGGTCGGATCCTGGAGGTCGGTCGCGGAGAGGTTCTCGGCGCCGGGCAGCTCGTCGAGGCGGAAGCGCCGGTGGTCGGTCTCGCATTCGACCAGCGGGTCGCTGAACGACCCGACATGGCCTGACGTGATCCAGACCTGGGGATGCATCAGGATCCCGGCGTCGAGGCCGACGATGTCGTTCCGCTCCTGGACCATCGCCCGCCACCAGGCGCGCTTGACGTTGTTCTTCAGCTCGACGCCCGAGCGGCCCGTAGTCCCAGACCGCGTTGATGCCGCCGTAGATCTCGGAGCTCGGGTAGACGAAGCCGCGGCGCTTCGCGAGCGAGACGATCGTGTCGAGCTCGGAGACAGCGGGCGCGACGTCATCCGCGGTGGCAGTTGGGGGGTTGGGCACGGAGGGCTCCTTCTGGCGGCCGGCCGTGGAAGGGACGGTCGCGGGGTGCGTTGGCGAGTGATGCTAGCAGGGCTCGGGCGCTACTCCGTGGCACCCAACGCGTCGGCAATGGCTTGCGTCGTCTCGCGCTCCCAGTCGCTGACATCGACAGCGCCGATCCCGAGGACGCCGCCTTCCTTGACCGCGGCGGCCACGACGCCAGCACCCGCCAGGTACCAGGCACGGACGCTCGCCGGCTTCGCCGGCATCCGCCTCTACTGCGAGGATCGCGCCCGCACGGCGCGCCTTCTCGAGGCCGTCCACGTAGACGTCGCCGTCGGGGGCGGGGACGCCCGACGCGAGTCGCGCAGCGACGTCCATCACGAGCCCCCCGAGCAGGCTCTCGCCCTCGCCCGCGACCGCGGCGTCGGAGGCGAACTGGACGAAGGCGTCGAGCTCTTTCTCCGAATTGCCTGCCGACCCACCCGAAGCGCTGATGGCCCGAGCGATGGCCGGCGCGGCATCCACGAGCGCCGCCCAGTTCTGGGGTGAGATGTCGGCCTTGGACGTCATGGCCGGAGTGTAGCCAGGCCTGGACGGCCGGCCTTGAGGTCGAGGGCGAGCACCACTTCGTCCTCCATGACCTCGCCGGTCGGGACGAAGCCGTAGCGCTCGTAGAACGGCTGCGGGCTGCCCTCGCCCTGGCCCGCGCTCGTGATCAGCGCGTCGCCGTTCGGCCGGCTGCGCACGTAGGCGACGACCGCATCGAGCGTTGCCGTGCCGTAGCCCTGGCGCTGGAAGCGCTCATCGATGAGCAGTCGCCACAGGAAGTACGGGCCGGCCAGCGTCGGATCTGCGTCGAGCGTCTCCCGTGGGATGTCGTCGCAGATCATCGCGAAGCCGACGGCCTCGGTCCCCGTCGTAGACGGCCCAGTAGCGGGCGCACGCTTCCGGATGCTCCAGCGCGTCCGCGAACGACTGCTCGACGCTCGCAACGAACTGGTCCTGGCCGGGGCCGGTCCGCAGCGCCAGGGCCGCGGCCCGATCCGCCTCGGTGACGATGTCGCGAAGCTCGACCGTGGCCATCAGCGAGCCGGCACGACGGCGGGGCGCGGCTCGACGGCGGCGTGCGGCTCGACGGCGCGGCGCGGCTCGACGCCGGCGCGAACCTCGTCGAGGAAGGCCAGCGAGCGCGGCCGGCGATCGAGCGAGAACGCCAGGAACTCGCGCATCGCGATCTCGACCTCGCGCTCCGACTCGGGTCGGACGCGCAACGCCGCGAGCGCCTCGACATCGAGGCGCTGGTAGGCCTTCAGCAGCTTCAGGCTCTCCAGCGAGAGGCCGGCACGCTCGAACGGCGGCCCCGGGCAGCGCTCGCACAGCACGCCGCCCTGCGGCGGCAGCCAGCGGTAGCGCTCGTCGGCCTCGAGCAGACGGCCGCACTCGACGCAGCGATCGACCTCCGGTCGAACGCCCAGCTCGTCGGCGAGATGCACCTCGAACCACCGGGCGACCCGCCCGGGCGCCATGCCGGCGTCGAGGATCTCGTAGGCCCGCCGGAGCAGCAGGTAGACGTTCTCGGCGCCGTGGCGCTCCTCGAGCGTCCCGTTGGCGAGCTCGGCCATGTACGACGCCGTCCCGAACGACACGAGGTCGTCGCGCATCCGGAGCCACGGATGGACGACCTCGACCTGGGTGATGACGTCGAACGTCCGGCCCTGCGCGAGCGCGAGCCGCAGCTCGGCGAACGGCTCCACCGACCCGCCGATCCGCGACTTCGGCTCCGGATGCCCTTGGCGATCGCCTTGATCTTGCCGCCGGCCGGCGTGATCAGGGTCAGGATCCGGTCCGCCTCGCCGTAGTCGAAGCGCGAGAGGACGATGGCCTCGGTGACGTAGCGACGAGGTGCGGGCACGACACGACAGTACGCTCCACGGAATCACTTGTCTCGCGGCCGGCGTCAGGACGGCCCGCGCCACTGAGGCCGCGAACCCGCTACTTTCGTCGCGCACGTTTCTGCGCTGCCGGATACACTCGCCCCGATGGCGCTTTCGACCAGCCCCGACATCGCGCAGCTGATCGCCGACACGGAGGCGGAGATCCTGCACGTCCTCGAGGGCGCGGACCCGGCCACCGCCGGCGTCTACGAGATGTGCCGCTACCACCTGGGCCTCGACGGCTCCGGCTCGTCCGGCAAGCGCATGCGGCCGCTGCTCGGCCTGCTCGCCTACGCGTCGATCACCGGCGACCACCGCCGCGCCCTTCCCGGCGCCGCCGCGGTCGAGCTGGGCCACAACTTCAGCCTGGTCCACGACGACATCGAGGACGACGACCGCGAGCGCCGCCACCGCCCGACCCTGTGGGCCCTCCACGGCATCCCGCAGGCGATCAACACCGGCGACATGCTCTTCAGCCTCAGCCGGATCGCGCTCCATCGCCTGACCGACCTCGGCTTCGCCGACCGGACCGTCCTGCGGCTCATGAAGCTCTACGACGAGACCTGCGTCGCGCTGTGCGAGGGGCAGTACCTCGACATCTGGATGGCGGAGCACGATGACGCGCTCTCGGTCGAGCTGTACTTCGACATGATCGGGCGCAAGACCGCCGCGCTCATCGCCGCGTCGATCGAGGCGGGTGCGGTTCTGGCGACCGACGACGAGGAGGTCATCCGCCGCTACCGGGCGTTCGGCTGGGACCTCGGGATCGCGTTCCAGCTCAACGACGACCTGCTCGGGATCTGGGGCCGCGAGCGCTCGACCGGCAAGGAGCCGACGGACGTGCCGCGCAAGAAGAAGACCCTGCCGGTCATCTACGCCTACGAGCATGCCGCGCCGGCCGATCGCGCGCGCCTCATCGAGCTCTACTCGAACGGGAGCCTCGCCGCCGAGCACGTCGCGGAGATCACCGCGATCCTCGAGCGAGCCGGGGCCCGCGACTACACCCGCGACCAGGCCCTCCTGCACCGCGACCGCGCCCTGGCGTCGCTCGACGCCGCGGGCACGATCGAGCGCGAGCCCCGCGAGCGTCTCGAGGAGATCATCCGCTCCGTCATCAGCGCCTGAGACCGGCTCCGCGCCGGCGAGGGTCAGCGCTTGGCGCGGCTCCCGGTGGCCTTCGCCTTGGCGCTTCGGAGGTCCTTGTCCGAGCGGAGCGTCGGCGGCGTGCCGTCGGAATCGTCGTCGCGCTGGCCCTTGTCCAGTCGGCGCGTGACCAGGACCTTGCCGACCCGGCGTCCATCGGTCGTCTCGACCTCGAGGTGGAGGCCGTCGACCTCGACCGTGTCGCCGGGCGAAGGCACGCCGCCGATCCGGTGGTACATGAGCCCGCCCACGGTGTCGTACTCCTCCGCGTCCTCGAGCTTGAGGTCGAGGTCGAACAGCTCGAGCAGCTCGTCGACGTCCGCGCGGCCGTCGATCCGGGCCTCGTGGTCGGACAGCCGCTCGACCATCGGCTCCTCGACGTCGTACTCGTCCTGGATCTCGCCGACGATCTCCTCGAGGAGGTCCTCGATGGTCACCAGGCCTGCGGTCCCGCCGTACTCGTCGAGCACGATCGCGAGATGGACCTTGCGCCGCTGGAACTCGTGGAGCAGGTCGTCGACCGTCATCGACTCGGGAACGAGCACCGGCGATCGCAGCAGCTTGCGGAGCGCCGGCCGGGGCCCGGCGTCGGGCTTCAGGTACGGCAGCAGGTCCTTCGCGTAGAGGATGCCGACGATCTCGTCGATGCTGTCGTGGTACACGGGAATGCGCGAATGCCCGACCTCGACGACCAGGTCGATCGCCTGCTCGAGCGTCCCGTTGTCAGGCAGGGCGGCCATCGCAACGCGCGGGATCATCACCTCGTGGACCCGCCGGTCGCCGAGCTCGATGACGGCGTTGATCATCTGCTCTTCCTCGGCCTCGAGGACGCCCTGCTCCCCGCCACGCTCGACGATGAGGCGGAGCTCGTCCGCGCTGATGGCGGCCTCCGCGTTGATGTCGACGCCGATCGAGCGCGCCACCCAGCGGGTGATGCCGTTCAGGACGGTCACGATCGGCCCGAGGAGGCGAGCGAGGAGGTCGATCGGGCGCGAGAGGATGAGGGCCCAGCGCTCGGGGCTGCCGAGGGCGATCGACTTCGGGATGAGCTCCGCGAAGACGATCGTGAAGAGGGCCAGGACGATCGTCACGACGACCAGCGCGACGGTCTCCGCGGTCCCGACGGGGACGCCGAGGCCGGTCATCAGCCCCTCCAGCCCGTCGACGAGACTCACGGCGGCGAAGGCCGACGCGAAGAAGCCGATGAACGTCAGGCCGAGCTGCGCGACAGCCAGGAACCGGCCGGGGTCGTCGAGGAGCCGACGGACACGCCGGGCCCCGGCGTTGCCCTCCTCGACGAGCTGGTCGATGCGGCTCCGCCGGACGGAGACGAGCGCGATCTCGGCCGCGACGAAGAAGGCTTCCAGGAACGTCAGGAAGATGAGGAACAGGATCTCGCCGAGCGGGAACGACATGGTCAGGCGGACTCGTTCCCGGCGTCGGGTTGCGCGCGCGGCTCACGGATGCGCGCCGGGACGCCGACCGCGAGCTTGCCCGCAGGGACGTCCTTCGTCACCACGGCGCCCGCGCCCGTCCTCGCGCCCTCGCCGACCTCCACGGGGGCGACGAGCATCGTGTCCACGCCCAGGAACGCGTTCTTGCCGACGGTGGTCCGGTTCTTGGTCCGGCCATCCCAGTTGGCGGTGATCGTGCCGGCCCCGACGTTCGTGCCGTCGCCGAGGTCGGCGTCGCCGAGGTAGCTCATGTGGTGCTGCTTGACCCGTGCGCCGAGGCGCGAGTTCTTGACCTCGGCAAAGTTCCCGACCTCGGCCCCCGGGCCGATGTGGCTGCCGGGCCGGAGATGGGCGTAGGGACCGATGAACGCGCCGTCCTCGACCGTCGACTGCTCGACCACGCTGCGACGGACCGCCACGTCCCGCCCGATCGTCGAGTCGACGATGGTCGTGTCCGGTCCGATCAGGCAGCCCTCACCGACCGACGTCGCGCCCTTGAGCAGGACGCCGGGATCGAGCGTGACGTCCTCGCCGATCGTGACGCCCCAGTCGATGTAGACGGTCGACGGGTCGCGCATCGTCACGCCGGCGCGCATGTGGGCCTCGTTGATCCGCACGCGCAGCGCCCACTCCGCCTGGGCCAGCTGGCTGCGATCGTTGATCCCGTCGAGCGTGCCGTCGTCGTCGAAGCCCACGGCGCTGACGATCCGGCCGTCTTCGCGGGCCAGCTGGACGAGGTCCGTGAGGTACAGCTCGCCGTTGGATTTCGAAGGGCTGAGGGTCTCGATCCGCCGGCGCAGCCACGCCGCATCGAAGGCGTAGACGCCGGCGTTCACCTCGTTCGTCTCGAGCTCGTCCGCGGAAGCGTCGCGGGCCTCGACGATCCTCTCCACGGAGCCGAACTCGCTCCGGACGACCCGGCCCAGCTCGGCGGGATCAGCGGCGTAGACCGAGGCGAGGGCGATCGCAGCGTCGTCGAGGCGCCGCTGCTCGACCACGGCGACGAGCTGGTCGCCGATCACGAGGGGCACGTCGCCCGACAGCACGAGGATCTCGTCGACCTCCTTCGGCAGCTCGGCGAGGGCCGCGCGGACCGCGTCGCCGGTCCCGCGGGGGACGTCCTGGAGGGCGAGACGGCCTCGGTCGCCGACGACGTCGCGAATCGCCTCCGTGGCGGGTGAGTACACGACCACGGGAGCGTCGGGTCTCGCTCCCGAGCCGGCGGCAGCGGCGCCGCCGATGCCCTTCAGGCTGCCGAGCGCCTCGTCCCAGGCATCGAGGACGTAGGCCAGCATCGGCCGGCCGCACAGCGGGTGGAGGATCTTGGGCGTCCTCGAGCGCATGCGGGTGCCGAGGCCCGCGGCGAGGACGACCGCCACCGTCCTTCCGGACGGCTCGGTACGTGAGGTCACGCGGGCATTCTCACGGGGTGTGGCAAGGGCGTCAAACGATTCGAGGGCGCCTCAGGCCCGATCCCGAACGGCCACCGCCTCGACCTCGACCCGGGCGCCCTTGGGGAGCGCCGCGACCTGGAACGTCGAGCGCGCGGGCGGCGGATCGGGGAAGAACCGGGCGTAGATCGCGTTGAACGTCGCGAAATCGGCGATGTCGGCCAGGAAGCAGGTGGTCTTCACGACGTTCGCCATCGAGCAGCCCGCGGCGTCGAGGACGGCCTCGAGGTTCTTCAGGGTTCGTTCGGCCTCGGCCTCGATCCCACCGGCCACCATCTCGCCGGTCGCAGGATCCAGCCCGACCTGGCCGGAGCAGAACACGAGGTCGTCGGTCGCGATGGCCTGGCTGTACGGCCCGACGGCGGACGGCGCGGCGCTCGTGCTGACGGCTCGACGGCTCATGGCTCTCTCCCTCGCGCGATGGTGGTTGCGGCGACGAACGGCGGTCCGCCGCCGGGGCTGTCCAGCAGCCCGAGGCGGACCTCCTCGCGAACCCGAGCGGCGGCCTCCTCGGCGCCCTCGAGGGCAGGATAGAGCGCCCAGAGGGTCGGGCCGGAGCCCGAGAGGCCGATCGGAGCGCCGAGGAGCCTGGTGAGGGAGCGGCGGAGGGCGCGCAGCCCCGGCAGAACGACGTCGGCGGCGTTTGCGAGGTCGTTGGCGACGGCCAGCACGCCGGCGCGCAGCACCAGGTCGGCGCTCCGCATCGGTGGGTGCCCGGGCCCGAGCTCGGCCGCGAGGTGCTCCGACGACAGGCGCGTCGAGCCGGCGCTTGACGGGGCTGCTGCCGGGTTGGTGTCGAATGCGGCGAAGGCCTCCTGCGTGGAGATCGGCGCCGCCGGTGTGACGAGCAGCACCCCCGGCGCCTCGCCGCGGAGCGTGCTCAGCGCCGTCACGCGCTCACCGCGGCCCTCGACGAGGGCCGGCCCGCCGGCGAGGAAGAACGGCACGTCCGAGCCCGTTGCCATCGCCGCTCGTCGCCGATCGTCCGGGGATGCCTCGGCGCCCCAGGCCTCGAAAGCGCCATCGATCGCGGCGGCGGCGTCGCTGCTCCCGCCGGCGAGGCCCGCGGCAATCGGGATTCGCTTCTCAAGGCGGGCCGCGAGCGGGAACGTCTCGGCGCCCCGGCCGATGACCTCCCGTGCCTCGGCGATCCCGCGCAGGACGGAGCCGAAGGCCTGCGGCCCGCCGATGGCGACCCCGTCGGCGCCGACGACGTGGAGGCTGTCCTCGCCACCGGCGGCGCGTGCGAGGCTGAGCCGGTCGGCGAGGCCCAGCGGGACCATCACGGAGTGGAGGGCGTGGAACCCGTCGGGCCGGATGCCGAGCACGGCCAGGGTGAGGTTGAGCTTCGCGGGCGCCAGGCGAACGACGGGCATCAGCTCGCGGTCGGTCATCGCGGGGCACCACGGCCCAGGGCGTCGTTGAGGCGAAGCCAGTCCTCGACGGACAGCGTCTGTGGCCGCCGGTCGCCGGCGATCCCGACGGCGTCGAGCGCGACATCGACCCTGGCCTGCCCGACAGGCGGCCCCGTCACGCCGTCCTGGCCGGTGTGGAGCTGTCGCGCGAGCACGTTCCGGATCATCTTGCGGCGCTCCCGGAATCCAGTCTGGACCAGGCCCCAGAGCCAGGGCTCGCGCTCCACAGGCAGCGCGAGCGTGGCCCGCGGGGTGAGCACGGCCACCGCGGACGAGACCTTCGGTGCGGGCTCGAACGCCTCCGGCGGGACGCGCAGCGGAACCTCGACCTCGGCGTGGTACTGGACGAACACCGAGAGGTAGCTCATCCGGCCGGTCGGCGCCGCGATCCGGTCCGCGACCTCCGCCTGGAGCATCAGGACCAGCCGCTCCGGGGACGGCGGACGCTCGAGCAGCCGGTGGAGGCTGGGGCTGGTGATGTGGTACGGCAGGTTCGCCACGACGCGGTAGGGCGCCGGGACGACATCCGGCAGGTCCTGGTCAAGCGCGTCGCCCTCGATCAGGGTCAGGCGACCCTCGTCGATCTCGGTCGCGAAGCGCTG
This sequence comes from uncultured Chloroflexia bacterium, assembly GCA_963722105.1. Taxonomy (GTDB): domain Bacteria; phylum Chloroflexota; class Limnocylindria; order Limnocylindrales; family CSP1-4; genus UBA5189. Next base: position 222,777 of record CAVRKQ010000004.1, read on the forward strand.
GCGGAGGTACGCGGCGAGCCCGGCATCGAGCTCGATCGCGGTGACCTCGGCGCCACCCTCGAGAAGCCCGCCGGTCAGGATCCCGAGCCCCGGCCCGATCTCGAGGACCCGCGTGCCCGGCCCGGCCTCCGCGAGGTCGAGGATCGCCTGGAGCACGTCCGGGTCGGCGAGGAAGTTCTGCGACCTGGCGTGGCGCGCACGCAGCCCCTCGCGCTTCAGCGTCCGGCGGACCTCGAGCGGGTCGAGTCGCGGGGGGCGGGGCGGGCGGTCGACGGTCACCGGGGTTCCGTCAGCGGGCGAGCGGCAGCGATGGCGTCGCCTCGAGGTCGAGGCCGGAGCGCTCGCCGGCGAGGAACCGCCGGGCTCCGGCAGCGCCGATCATCGCGCCGTTGTCCGTGCACAGGCCGGGCCGGGGCACGATCAGCGGGATGCCGAGCGCCTCGGCCTCGCCAGCCAGGCGCGATCGCAGGACCGAGTTTGCCGCGACGCCGCCCCCGAGCACGATCGAGCGCGCGTCGATCTCCCGCGCGGCCCGGATCGTCTTCGCGACGAGGACGTCGACCACGGCATCCTGGAAGCCCCAGGCGAGCTCGGCGGTGACGACGTGCGGCAGCGGCTCCTCGGGCTCGCGGAGGCCGGCGTCCGCGCGCGCGGCGTCGACGGTGCGCCGTGCCGCCGTCTTCAGCCCCGAGAACGAGAAGTCGTACGAATCGCCGAGCCACGCCCGCGGGAAGCGGGTGTCGTGGCGGACCGCACCCTCGGCCGCCTTCTGGATCTCCGGGCCGCCCGGGTACGGCAGGTCGAGCAGCCGGCCGACCTTGTCGAACGCCTCGCCGGCCGCGTCGTCGACCGTCTGGCCGAGCAGCCGGTACGTCAGGTGGTCGGTCATCTCGACGAGGAAGGTGTGCCCGCCGGAAACCACCAGCGCGACGAGCGGGAAGGCCGGCGCCTCGCCATCGGGCTGGCCTGGGTCGCGGAGCCACGCCGCATACACGTGACCTTCGAGGTGGTTCACGCCGATGAACGGCTTGTCGTGGACCCACGCGAGCGTCTTGGCCACGTTGATCCCGACCAGGAGCGACCCGGCGAGGCCCGGCCCGCGGGTGACCGCGACCGCCCCGACATCGTCCCACGTCACGCCAGCGGTCGACCAGGCCTCGTCGAGCACGGGCAGGATCCAGCGCAGGTGCGCCCGGGCGGCGACCTCAGGCACGATCCCGCCCGCCGGCGCATGGAGCGCGACCTGGCTGGCAACGACGTTCGCGAGGATCCGGGTGCCGCCCTCGACGAGCGCGACGCCCGTCTCGTCGCAGGAGGACTCGACCGCGAGCACGAGGGGCCCGCTCATGGCGCCGTCATCCGCGGTATGAGCCGTCCGGGGGCGCGTCGAACGGGGTCGCGTCGTCCAAGGGCCGCTCGTCCAGCTCGGCGCGGAGGCGCGCCATCCGCTCGACCATCCCCAGCGATGCGAGCGCCTCCGTGGTCATGATCAGCGCGTCCTCGCCGTTGTCGGAGTAGTAACGCGGCCGGATCCCGACCGGCCGGAAGCCGTGCTTCTCGTAGAGCTTGCGCGCCGGCAGGTTCGAGAGCCGGACCTCGAGCGTCGCCTCGCGGGCCTGACGGACGACGGCCAGGTCGAGAAGCGCCAGGAGCAGCCGCTCCCCCACCCCGCGGCGGCGCCAGCGCGGGTCCACGGCGAACGTCGTCACGTGGGCCTCGTCGACCATGACCCACAGCCCCGCGAACCCGAGGACATCCTCCCCGAGGCGGGCGACCACATAGCTCGCGAGCCGGTTCGTGCGGATCTCGTTCCTGTACGCGTCGTCGGGCCACGGGACGGCGAAGCTGGCGCGCTCGATCGCATGGACCGCCGGGAGGTCGTCGAGCGTCATCGGCTCGATCCGCAGCGCTACCGGGGGTCGCGCGACCACGCGACACCTCCACCAGGCTGCTCTGCCGGGCCGTCGAGCGGCATTCCTCGCGGCGGGCTGGCGTAGCGCGGCACGAGCCGCTCTGGATCGTCGAACTCGCCCCGGGCAAGGCGTGCCGCACCGAGGCGCAGCAGCGCTGCCCCGAGGCCCGCGACGGCGCGGCGTCCGAGCTCCAGCGCGGGCTCCGGGGCACGACCGTCGAGGTCGACGGCAAGCGTCCGCGTGCCGGCAGCGATGCCGGACTCGGCACCTGCGTCGGGGGCGGCAGCGTCGGGGTCGGCAGCGCCCCCTGCACCCGAATCAGCTTCTTCGGCCCGAACCACGCGCGGCTCGGCGCCGGGCGTCACCAGCGACTCGATCGCGAGGTCCGGATGGCAGCCAAAGCGCGTCCGCGCCGTCGACGGCGACGAGCAGGGCCTCCGCGCTGGAGATGCCCACGATCGGTCGCTCGAGCTCGTGGGCGAGGGTCTTCGCGGTGGCCAGCCCGACGCGGAGACCGGTGAACGCGCCCGGGCCGGCGCCGGCGACGATCCCCGCGAGGTCGGCCACGCGCAGCCCGGCCCGCTCCGTCAACCGGACGATCGCCGGCAGCAGCTCCTGCGAGTGGCGGTAGCGGCCCTCGAACGCCTCTTGGTCGAGGAGCTCGCCGTCGGTCGAGCCGGCCGCAACGACGATCGTCGCAGTCGACGTGTCGATCGCGAGCAGCCAGGGTCGCGGCTCCGGGGCGTCCGATCCGGTCACGCCGCGGCCGCCGGTTCGATGTATCGCCCGTACCCCGCCCCCATCGCCTCGAGCGAGATCCGCCGTATTCCATCGGTCCCAGCGATCCTGACGTCGAGCCGGGCGGGCGGCAGGGCCGCGCCGAGTCGATCCGGCCATTCGATGAGCACGACCCCGGTCGACTGTCGATCGTCGAGCAGGCCGCCGTCGAGGGCCTCCTCGGCCGTGGCGAGGCGGTAGAGGTCGATGTGGAAGAGCGGCAGCCGCCCCGCGTACTCGCCCATCAGGACGAACGTCGGCGAGCTGATCGTGTCCGCGATCCCCAGCCCGAGCCCGAACCCCTTCGCGAACACGGTCTTGCCCGCCCCGAGGTCGCCCCAGAGGCACAGCGATGTCGCCGGGCTGGGCGACGGACGCGAGCCGCGCCGCGAGCTGCCGGGTCGTCTCGGGGCTCTCGCTGGCCAGCTCAACGGTCGAGCCGGGAACGGTTGCCACGCGGTCAGGCAAAGCGCTCGAGGTCGCCGATCGGGATCGCGACCGGCGGTCGGCCGCCGAAACGGACGAACGCCGCCTCCAGCGTGACCCCGGCCGGGAACCGGCGGGGACCGGCGAGCCCCGCCCACGTGCCCTCGGCGCCGGCCAGCGGGCCGGACCGGACGCGGACGAGGTCGCGCACGGCAGGCGGGAGCGAAACGCTGGCGTCGTCGATGACGAGGGCCGGCGGGTTGGCGACGATCGCCACCATGCTGCCCTCCGCGGCCTCGAACAGGGCCATGACCGACGAGGCGATCGGCCGGCGCGCCGCGCCGTCCAGCACCAGGATCCCGAACGGCGGCAGGCCGTGGACGCCAGCCCGACCACGCCGCTCCGAGGCGAGGAAGTCACGCTGCTCCTTGATGCCGAGCGCCGAGACGATGACGCCCCGGATCCCGACCGCCCTGGCGCGGGTCAGTGCCTCGGCGTCCATGCGCGCCCCGGCGACGACGATCGCCCCGGCGGCGCCGACGTCGACATGCTGCGCCCGGAGCTCGCCGTCGGGGCCCGTTGCGACCTGGAGACGGCCCCACGTGGGCCCTGCGAGCACGGATCGGCCCACGACCGCGCTCGACAACGAGCGGATCGTCACCCCGGTCCCCGGCTGAACCTCGTGCACGACCCCGCCGAACGGCGCCTCGAGCGTGTCGGGCCGGTCCCCGCCGGCGATCCGCCAGCGGTTGCCGCTTCGGAAGAGCAGCTCGCCGCCCGGCTGGACCTCGCCCTCGCGTGCGTCGTGGCCCGGGGTGCCGTTCCAGCGATCGCCGGGGACCGCTGTCCCGTCCTCCCCGATCACGCCGGCCACCACGATCGTCCGCGGATCGCGGTGATGCTCGAGGATCGGCTGGCCCCGGCCCACGGCCTCGCCGGCCTTCACCAGCGGGCGGTCGCCTGGGTGGAGCCGGAAGAACGCGTCGATCGGCGACGTGACGAGGGGTCGCTGGGCGACCAGCTCGAGGCCGGCCGGCTCTGCCGTCGCGGTGGCCGCGCCGTGCTCCATCGTCATCGCTCGTCTCCCGGCCACGCGAGCTCGCCCCACGCCGCCAGGGCCGCCCGCCGCCGGTCGCGGCGCTCCGGGAGCCGCAGCGGCACGTCGCGGAGGTCGATGGCGAGGCCGCCGACGCCGCCGGAGACGGGCACGGCAACGCGCCGGGCGCGGTGTCCCACGCGCACCGCCTCGCGGAACTCGAGGGTCGCGAGCGCCCGGTCACCGGGCGGGAGGTCGACGAACGACACCTCGCCGCGCGGCGAGATCGTGGCGGCCGTGGCGATCGCCATCGAGGGTCAGCCGGCCTGCCCGGGAGGCGCCGCGGCGGCCGCCGGGCACGCTGCCGACGACGAGCAGGCTGCCGATCGGGGCGAGCAGGTCGTCGGCCAGATCCGTGAGCAGGTCGCGCCGCTCATCCGGGTCGTCGATGGTCCCGATCGGGCCGAGGAGGCGCGCATGGTCGATCGCAAGCTGGGTGGCACCGGGACGGCGGATCGTATCGGCGATCGCGAGCGCCACGGCCCGTGGGGGCGCGACGGCGAACGCGCCGCCGGAGATGATCGTGACATCCGGGCTGGCCATGAGGCCGATGTCCTGGCTCCGTGCCGCAAGCCGCGTCAGCGCCGCCCGGGCGGCCGCCAGCCGGAGCCGCGCTCCCTCCCCGGAGGCGTCGGCCCAGGGCTGGGCCTGCAGGTCGAGGAGGCGGTCGCCCATCCGGTGCCGGTCCAGGCTCCCGGTCGTCCAGGCAAGGACGGCATCGACCGCCGCGTCGTCGACGTGCATGGGGACCAGTGCGGCGCTCGCCGTTCGGACAGCAACGGCCGCCGGACCCTGGTCGGCGATGCCGGGCGTGGCCATGGCCCGGAGCCCTCCGTCGATCCCGATGTCGAGCAGCTCGAGGCGTCGGTCGAGGGCATCGGCGAGGGACAGGAGCGCGCGGACGGCCGTCTGGCGCGCGTCGCCCGTGCTGGGCAGCAGGCTCTCGAGGATCTCGCGGAGCGGCTCGTCCGGCCCGCTCCGGACGCCCAGGGGCGGGCCCTCGACGATCCGCGTCTGTGTCCCGTCGAGCGGGCGGCCGGCGCCCTCGGCCCAGGCATTTCGAGCGCCGATCGGACCGGCGAGGACGACGCGCAGCTCGGGGCGCCGGCGCGTCGACGGCGCCGACCAGTCCCGCCAGGTCGTCGAGCCAGCCGCGCTCGTCGGGCCCCGGCGGGTCCCCGGCGCCGACCAGGACCGCGATCACGTCCGGCCGGAGCGCGAGCTCGGTCATCTCGCGCGGGTCGTGACTCTCGGGCGATGCCGCGCGGACCCGCCACGGCGTGCGTTCCGCAACGGCCTCCAGCAGCGCGACCGCGCGCCGCGAGGCTCCGAGGACCGCGAGCGTTGGCGGTGGCTCGGAGGTCGTCTCGAGGCGTGGCAGGTCCACGACGCTCTCGACGGACACCTCGAGGTCGCGAGCGAGATCCGCGTCGGCGGCGGCAAGGCGTCCGGCGAGCACCGTGGCGAGCGAGGCAGGCGGGGTGCCGGCGGGAGCGGCGATCGAGCCGAGGAGCCGCCAGCGTGATGCCGGGATGCCCGAGGAGTGCAACGGAGGTGGTGGCCGCACCCGCGTCGATGGCGAGGAGCGCCCGTGGAACGGTCGTCACCGGGTCATGCTAGCCGTCGGGCGCCGCCGACGGCTCAGGCGTCCCAGCCGGTCTCGTCCGACAGGTCTTCCAGCCGCTCGATCAGCTGCTCGATCCCATCCTCGTCCGCGAGGAGCGCGGAGGCGCTCGGGAGCTCGCCACCGAAGAGGCCGTGCAGCACCGGATCGAAGAACAGCATCGCGTTCGCGCCGAGCGGCCGGTACGGGCGCGAGGCCTGCAGGAAGTGGACCGCCGGTGCCGTGAGGCCGCGCAGCTGGATCTCGCGCGCGACCTCCTCGACCAGCTCGTCGCGCTGCTCCTCGCCGAGGCCGCCCTGCTCGCTGCGGCTCGCCTCGCTCACGGTCGCATCGACCTCCTGGGGTTCGCCGAGTGCCCGGCAAGGGTCCGCAGCTCCCGGGGAACGGACGCCGCATGGTACACCCGGGGCAGGCGCGCGGAGAGGTCCGTGACGACCTCCCAGGAGTTCGTGGCGCGGGCCGCCGCGACCTCCGTGGCGGTGATCCGATCCGACCCCTGGACGCCGATGAGCACGAACTCGTCCGCGGCGCTCGACCGGGGGCCCGGGCACGTCCGTGACGTCGGCCATGACGGCATCCATGGCCACGTTGCCGACGAGCGGCACCCGCCGGCCGCGAACCAGCGCTTCGGCGCGATTCGAGAGGGACCGGGGCCAGCCGTCGCCGTAGCCGAGCGGCAGCGTCGCGATCCGGCTGGGTCGCGACGTGGCGAACGTCGGGCCGTAGCTGATCCCCCAGCCTGCCGGCAGGTCCGCGACGCGAACCGGGCGCGCCCGAAGCGACAGCACCGGCCGAAGGCCCGGCCGCGGCCTCGACGATGCGCCGGCGAGGCACCCCCAGGGCCCTCCAGAAGCTCCTCCGGCACGATCCCGTAGGCAGCGAGGCCCGGGCGGACCGCGTCGTACGAGGCGACGCCATCGACCAGCAGGCCGCCGCTCGCGGCGAGATGCCGCGGGGCATCCGGATCCCGGCCGCCGGCGAGGGCGGCCGCGGCCTCCTCGAACCGCGCGAGCTGGGCCGCCGTGCGGGCTGCGTCCTCGGCGGCCTGGAGGTGTGTCCAGAGGCCCGCGAGCCGCGCCGACCCGTGAGCCCTCGATCGACCGGGCCGCCGCGACGACGTCGTCCACGGCGAAGCCGCCACGCCCGAGGCCCGTCTCGACCTCGAGCTGCAGGTCGAGCAAGGCGGAATCCGGCTCCGTGGCCGCGCCGGCGAGGGCCGCCGCCAGCAGCTCGTCGTCGCCGGCAGTGATCGCGATCCGCTCCCGCCGAGCCTCCCCTGCCAGCGCTGGCGGGATCGGGTACAGGACGAGGATCGGCGCCCCGATCCCGGCTGACCGCAGGTCGACCGCCTCGTCGAACGTCGCGACGCAGAACCCGTCGGCCCCGGCCGCGGCGAGGGCTCGAGCGACCGGCAGGACGCCATGGCCGTACGCGTCGGCCTTCACCACCGGGTGGACCGGCACGCCATGACCCGCGATCGATCGAAGAACGGCGAGGTTCCCAACGAGTGCGTCGAGGTCGATCTCGGCCCAGGCGGTGCGTGGCAGCGGCGGCAGGCCCGCCGCCGAAAGGCGCTCCTCGATCGAGGGTGCGGCGGCGCTGCCGGTCAGGCCTTTGCTCCATCGCCGTCACGAACCGTGAAGCCGACACGCTTGCCCGGCTTGTTCCGCTCGGCGAGGCTCGCCAGGCGCTTGCGAACGATCGGGATGCTGTCGGGCAGGTCGGAGGCGATCAGTCCCGCGTCCCCGATGCGGTCGCGGATGGACTCGCCCGCCGCACCGTGGAGGTAGACGCCGAGGCGCGCCGCGGGTCCGGGCTTGAGCCCCTGGGCCAGCAGTGCCCCGATGATCCCCGCCAGCACGTCGCCCGTGCCCCCGCTCGCGAGCGCCGGGTTCTCGAACGGCGCCACAGTCACCGTGCCATCCGGCTCCGCGATCACCGTCTTCGCGCCCTTGAGGACCACGACCTGGTTCCATGCCGCGGCGGCCGCCGTTGCGGCCGTGCGTCGAGACTCGTCCTGATCGAGGTCGCCGTCGCTGCCCTCCTCGACGCCTGCGCCGGCTCGGAGTCGCGCGAACTCGCCGACGTGGGGGGTCAGGACGCACGGCCGAACCGTCCCGCTCCACCACTCGCCCATCGTCGCCATCGCCCGGAGCGCCTCGGCATCGAGGACCAGCGGCGCGGGCTCCGGTTCGTGCTCCTGTGGGGCCAGGAGCAGCCGGACGAGCTCGGTCGTCGCGAGGCCGGGGCGGAGGCCCGGCCCGACCACGATCGCGTCATTCTCGTGGTCCAGGATTCGCGCGATCGACGGCTCGGGATCGACCTCCTCGACGTCGTCCTCGGGCAGCGCCATCGTGGTCGCCTCGACGACCTTCCCGGCGAACAGCGGCTGGAGCGACTCCGGGATCGCGAGGGTCACGAGCCCCGCGCCTGCGCGGCCCGCGGCCCGGCAGACGAGCAGGGCCGCGCCCGCGTAGTCGAGTGACCCGGCGATGACCAGGACCTTCCCGAAGGTGCCCTTGTGGCCTCGGACGGGCCGCTCCGGGAGCAGCGCCGCCGCCGCCGCGTCGTCCATCGTCACGACCGCGGTGGCCTCCGACGCCTCGCCCGACGACGGCGTCGCTTCCTGCCGGCGGAATCCGAGCGGCCGCTTGTCAGGCATCGGACGGCTCGGGCTCGGGCGTCGCGGCCGGCGTTGGCGCCCCAGCGGCCGCCGTGGGCGTCGTGATCCCCCGGAGCCGCTCCATGCGGGCGAGGATCCGGCGCTCGCGGTCGTCGAGCCGCGCCTCGATGTCGGGCGGGAAGAGGAACCGGCCCCCAGCGGTCCGGATCCCGAACGCGATCGCCACCGCGTACTCGGCCTCGTGGCTGATCGACACCGCGATCCGGCCCATGCCGAGCTGCTCGGCCCGGGCCGCGGCGCGGCGATGGAGCCGGACGTTCGGCTGGCCGGTCGGCAGCCGCTCGATCTCGATCTCGGTCCAGCCGATGCCGCGGACCCCGAGGCCGAGCACCTTGCTCACGGCCTCCTTCGCGGCCCACCGACCGGCGAACGTCTCGGGGCGGTCGCGGACGTAGCGATCCTCTGCCTCGGTGAGGACGCGTCGGGCGAATCGCCGCCCGAACTTCGCAAGGGTGTCCTTGATGCGCCCGACCTTGATGATGTCGATGCCCAGCTCGGTCGTCCCGGGGGGCGGTGAGAGCGGCGAGAGGGGCGCGATGCCCGCCGAATCATCCATTCGGCGGGAAACGCTACTCGACCGTGACGGACTTCGCGAGATTTCGCGGCTGGTCGACATCCGTGCCACGGGCAAGCGCCACGTGGTACGCGAACAGCTGGAGCGGGATGATCGCCAGGACCGGGCTCAGGAGCTCGTGCGTGTCCGGCACCCAGGCGACGTCGTCGGCCATGCGGCTGATCCCCTGGTCGCCCTCCGTGGCCACGGCGATGACCTTGGCGTCGCGCGCCCGGCCCTCCATCACGTTGCTGATCAGCTTGTCGTACGTCGTGGAGCGCGTCGCCACCGCGACCAGCGGGCACTCGGCGTCGAGGAGCGAGATCGGGCCGTGCTTGAGCTCGCCCGCCGGATAGCCCTCCGCGTGGACGTAGCTGATCTCCTTGAGCTTGAGCGCGCCCTCCAGCGCGGCCGGGTAGGTCGCGCCACGGCCCACGAACATGAACCCGCGCGAGTTGACGTACCGGCGCGCGAGCTCCATCGACTTCGGCGCGTTCAGCTCCAGCGCTCGTGCGGCCGCATCGGGCAGCCCCCGGAGCCCGTCGACGAGCGCGGCCTCGGCCTCGTCGCTGAGCGAGCCTCGGAGCTTCGCGATCCCGGCCGCCAGGACGACGAGCGTCGTCACCTGGGTCACGAAGGTCTTGCTGGCGGCCACGGCCATCTCGGGGCCCGCCTGGAGGAACAGGACCGCGTTGGCCTCGCGGGTGATCGCCGATCCCAGGGTGTTCGTCACCGCGATGATCGGGCAGCCCCGCTCTCGCGCAAGCCGCGTCGGGGCGATCGTGTCGGCGGTCTCGCCGGACTGCGTGACCGCGATCACGAGGGTGTGCGCATCGAGCGGCGGCGGGTTGTAGCGGAACTCCGAACCGACGGTCACGCGGGCGGGGAGGTCGGTGAACTCCTGGATCGCCGCCGCCCCGATCATCGCCGCGTACGACGCCGTGCCGCAGGCGACGATCTCGACGCGGGTCGCGGTCTGCACGGCGCCGATGACCGGCTCGAGCTCCGGGACCTGGATACGGCCCGCGAGCAGGAGCCGGCCCATGAGGGACTGCCGAAGCGCCTCGGGCTGTTCGTGGATCTCCTTGAGCATGAAGGTGTCGTAGCCGCCCTTCTCGGCGGCCTCGACCGTCCATTCGATCGTCTCGGGCACGCGCTCCACGGGCCGGCCCTCGACGTCGGTGATCACGACGCCCCCGGGGCGAAGGTCGGCGACGTCGCCCTCCTCGAGGAAGATGACGCGGCGGGTGTGGGCGAGGATCGCCGCGACGTCCGAGGCGAGGAACGACTCGCCCTCCCCGAGCCCCGACGACGAGGGGCACGTCCTTGCGGGCGCCCACGAGCCGGTCGTTCTCGTCGCGATGCATGATCGCGAGGGCGTAGGCGCCGTGGAGCTGGCGGAGCGCGGTCCGGGCTGCCTCGGCGATATCGCCGTCGTAGGCCTCCTCGATCAGGTGCGCGATCGCCTCGGTGTCGGTCTCGGACACCAGCGTGTGGCCGCGTGCCTCGAGACCGTCGCGGAGCGCCTGGAAGTTCTCGATGATCCCGTTGTGGATGACCGTGATCCGCCCGGTGCAATCGACCTGGGGATGGGCGTTGATGTCGCTCGGGCGGCCGTGGGTGGCCCAGCGGGTGTGCGCGAGGCCCAGGGCGGCATGCGGCGTCCGCTCGGCGATCGCCGTGGCGAGGTTGACCAGCTTGCCGGCGCGCTTCTCGACGAAGAGGTCGCCCTGGTCGTCGACCAGCGCGATGCCGGCCGAGTCGTAGCCGCGGTATTCGAGGCGCCGGAGCCCCTCCATGAGGATGGGCCCGGCCTCACGCGGCCCGGTATACCCGACAATTCCGCACACGTTGTTCGTGGATCTCCCGTGATCGGCCGGTCAGTGTAGTCGTTGCTCCGCGAGCGCCGACAGACCGTCGGCGAGCTCGAGGACGACCTCGGCGTCCTCACCCTCGATCATCACGCGCAGCGACGGCTCCGTTCCGGACGGCCGCACCAGGACCCGCCCGCCCGTTCCGAGGCGCGCTTCGGCATCGGCGATCGCCCGCCGGAGCTCCGGGTCGCCCTCCCATTGCTCCTTGTGTCGCACCCGAACCGCCCGCTGCTCCTGGGGCAGGAGCGGGATCCGCTCGGCGAGCTCCGCGAGGGTCTTCCCGCTCGTCGTGACGACCCGGAGCAGCTCCAGCGCCGTGACGAGTCCGTCGCCCGAGGTCGTGTGCTCGCGAACGATCACGTGGCCGCTCTTCTCGCCGCCGAGGCCCGCCCCGGAGACCTGCATGCCCTCCAGGATGTACTTGTCGCCGACCGGCGTCCGCACGACCGTCCCGCCGGCGCCCTCGATGGCCGCCTGGAGGCCGCCGTTCGAGAGCACGGAGACCACGAGCGTCCCGATCGCGGGGTCGGCGCCGTCCGCGCCGGGCCGGGACAGGCGCTCCAGCGCAAGGACGCCGAGGACCCGGTCGCCGTCGACGACCTGGCCCGCGGCATCCACGGCCACGAGGCGATCCGCATCGCCATCGAGCGCGAACCCGAGGTCCGCACCCGCCGCCACGACCCGCGCCGCGAGCGCGGCAGGCGCGGTCGCGCCGCAATCGAGGTTGATGTTCAGCCCGTCGGGGTGCGTCGTGGATCACCTCGACCGGTCGCGCCCGTGGCGCCGAGGATCCGCGCCGGCGACCGAGCTGGCCGAGCCGTTCGCGCAGTCCACGACGATCCGGAGGCGCGGACGCATCGATGCGGCGGGCCGAACCGTCGCGGTGGGCGACGTAGCGGTCGATCCGGTCCCGCGCGTCGACGACGATGCCGAGGTGTCCGGCGGGACCCCGGCCAGCTCGTCGGTGCGCCAGATCAGCTGCTCGAGCTCGTCCTCGACGGTGTCGTCGAGCTTCAGGCCGTCCGCGTCGAGGACCTTGAGGCCGTTGTCCTCGGCCGGGTTGTGCGAGGCCGACACCATGATCCCCGCTGTCACGTCGCCCTCGCCGGCGAGAAACGCCAGGGCCGGCGTGGGGACGACGCCCGACGATGTGGACGTCGACGCCCAGGCTCGTCGCGCCGGCGGCGATCGCCGCCACGAACATGTCTCCGGAGCGGCGCGTGTCCTGTCCAACGACGATCGGCGCCGCCCGGCCCGACCAGCCGTTGCGCAGTGGCGCGCCCAAGGGCGAAGGCCGTCGTCGGCTTGAGGTCGACGTTCGCGACCCCTCGGATGCCGTCGGTGCCGAACAGGCGTGGCAAGGCTGGTGGGTGCTCCTAGCTGCGGTGGTGGTCCCGGCCCGCCGTCAGGTTGCGGGCGACGGTCCGGGAGGGGGTGACGCCGGCGGCGGCGGTGACGTGACGGTCACCTCGATCGGGTTCGGGTTCGCGCCGACGAGCGTCAGGCCTGTCTGGAGGTTCGCCGAGACCGGCGACGGTGTGCGTGCCATCCTCGAGCCCGGTCACGTCGACCGTCAGCGCCAGGTTCGTGCCGGACAGCCGGTCGAGGTCGGCGCAGCGAGCCGCCGATCGTGACGAGGACACGGTCAGTCGGAGAGCCGATAGTGCCGATCCGGCCGCGCGCCGACGAGCACGAGCCCGGCCTCGAACGTCCGGGTCGCCGTGATCGGGCGGAGGTGGACCGTCACCTGGACCGAGCCGGCGCCGAGCGCCTGCGACGCCCTCGGGCAGCGCCGAGCCCGACGGTCTGGACGAACTCCGAAGACGCGCCCGCGACCGAGACCGGCGCCGTGTCGGCATGGTCGAGGCCGGCCAGGTCGTTCGCGTCGCCCTCGACGGAGACCACCGTCGGATCGACCTCGACCGAGTCGATCTCGAAGCCGGCCGCGGGCGTGCCGTTCACCGTCGGGCTGACCGGGAGCGTCTTGGATCGCCGGTCCGTGAAGACCTCGCACTCGCACGCGGACCTGCGGCGGGTCGATCTCGACGCGCGCGGCCGGGCCGAGGCGCTGGCCCTTGTCGTCGATCGGGACGAGGGTGACGAGCTGGTTGACGTCGATGCCCGAGCGCGTCGACGGCGACCTCGCGCCTGGACCTCGGCGACGGTGTTCACGATCGACTGGGGGCCGCGCACGTTCGCCGTCGTCTGCTCGGCGACCGGCTCGCCGGCATCGAGGCCCGATGGGAGCGGCGAGCAGCTCGGCCCGGATGGGGACCTGCTTGCTCCCGACGCGGTCGATCGTGATCGAGATCGCACGAGGCTCGAAGTCGAGGACCTGGAGCGGGGTCGACCGCCTCGACCGTGACCGGCACCAGCACGGGGCCGCCCGTGACCTGGACGTTGCGCAGGTCGACCGACGCCGTGAACGTCGTGCTCGTCGACCCGGAAGCCGAGGTCCGGCGGCGCAACGTACCGGATGCCCGTCACCGAGCCCGGCTCGGACAGCACGATGACGTTCGCCGGGGCGTTGGCGATCTGGATGGGAACCGGGCTCGCGAAGGGCTGCGTGGCCTGGGACAGCACGAGGCCGCCGTACAGCAGCGTCGCGAGGGCGATCGCGGCGACCTTCAGCGGCCAGTTGTGGACGACGAACCCGATGACGCGGGGCATGCCGACGCTACCCCGCTCGCCCGCGAGTTCCCGCGGGCTCTCGATCCTCGGTCCGGGCCGTCGCGGCGTCGCGGCCGTTCGACGCGTCGTCGGCGAACGCGTCGGTTGCCGTTGGCGGATCGTCGGGGGCCTCGGGGTCGGCGGCGCTCATCGGCTCGTCGGGCGGGAGCGGCTCGGTCGACGCCCGCTCACGGCGAACGGCCTGGCGCAGCTCCGCGAAACGGGCGGAGCCCCCGGGCACGGACGAAGGGAGGCGCAGGCGGGCGCGATCGGCCGGCGGCTCGAGGGCGGTTCGCAGGGCCCGGGCGAGCTGGGCCTCGTTGAGGTTGCGCCGGATGCGCGCGCGCTCGACGAGGCTCACCTGGCCGTTCTCCTCGGACACGACCACGACGATGGCGTCGGTCTGCTCGGTGGTGCCGAGAGCGGCCCGGTGGCGCGTCCCGAATCGCTCGGAGTGCATCGTCGTCTCGCCGAGCGGCAGGACCGTGCCGGCCGCGAGGATCCTGCTGCCCCGGATGACCACCGCGCCGTCATGGAGCGGCGAGCGGGGCGAGAAGATCGTCCGGAGAAGGTCTGCCGAGAGGTCGCCGTGGATCATCACGCCCGTCTCGGCGATCTGCTCGAGGCCGGTCTCGCGCTCGATGACCATGAGCGCGCCATGGCCCTCCGCCGACAGGATGCCGGCCGCCCGCGCGACCTCGCCGGCGACGAGCTCCGCTTGGCGGCTCTCCGCTGATATGGAGCCAGCCCGAGCGAGCCGACCCGACCGATGCGATCGAGCGCCCGCCGGAGCTCGGGCTGGAAGATCACGACGAGCGCGAACAGGCCGACGACCGCGCCCGTCTCGAGGATCTGGGTGAGCAGGCGCAGGCTCAGGAGCCGAGCGGCGAAATAGACCGCGAAGAGCACCGACACGCCGATCACGAGCCGGACGGCACTCGTTCCTCGGATCAGGCTGAAGAGCCAGTAGATGAGGACGGCAGTGATCGCGATGTCGAGCACCGACGCGAGTCGAACCTGTTCGAGGATCGACTGCAGAAGCTGCGGCATCTGCGGGGCGAGTATACGTCGCGACCTTCCCCGAAACGCCTGTCCCGAGGCGACGGGAGTCCGGTCAGCGGCCCGCCGTCGAGGGCGCGGGCTCGTCGCGCAGTCGTTCGGAGGCGAGTCCGTGGACGTCCGCCTCGGCCTGCGTGTCGCCCGTCAGCGATGTCAGCCGGACGAGCAGCGCGATCTTCTCGGTCGCCACGTCGATCCAGCCACGGTCGAGCTGGAGGTTGGCGATGGCAAGGTGGACGCGCGGATCGCCCGGAGCGATCGAGAGGAGGTTCAGCGCGATCTCGAGCGCCGCGTCGATGCGGCCCGCGTCGCGATGGACCCGCGCAGCCGTCAGCATGAGGTCTCGCGACGCGTCGACCTCACCCCGCTCGAGGGCCAGCGCGGCTTGGGTCAGCAGCTCCTCGGGGTCGGGCGGCGGACCCTCGATGGGCGGCGGTGGCGGCGAGGGCAGGTCGATCCCGGGCCAGGCGCCGCCCGTTTCGCCGTTCTCGCCCGTCTCGCTCGCGTCGCCCGGGAGGCCGGTGGCGTTCGCGTCCGCTGCGCCATCCCCCGCTTCGGCGGGCGGCCCTGGTCCGTCAGCCTCCCCCGCAGCTGGCGTGGCGGCCGCGGCAGCGCCGCTACCCGGGTCTCCTGTTCGCCCGCCGCCCTCCAGCTCCGCGCGCAGCGCCTCGAGGGCGTCGTACGCCGCCGCATCGGTGATCGGCGGTCGACGGGCCGTCGCGCTGTCGATCCCCTCGAGCCGCTGGGCATCGAGCGCGGCGCTCCAGGGATCCTCGGAAGGCGCGTCGGCGGCTGGGGGAGCCGGGTCGGCCTCTGCCGGAGCGTCGACAGCGGCGGCGGGCGGGCTCGCGGGCACGGGCGGGCTCGCGGGCACGGGCGGGCTCGCAGGCGCGGGCGGGCTCGCGGGCACGGGCGGGGTCGGAGGCACGGGCGGGCTCGCAGGCGCGGGCGGCACCAGGTCGGCAAGGTGGGTGGCGGCGGCTCCGAGACGGTCAGCGAGGGCGTTCCGGGCGTCAGATGGCTCGAGCTCTGCGGCGCGGCGAGCCGCGTCGGCAGCGGGCGCCGATCGGCCGGCAATGTCAAGGACGAAGGCGAGCCGCTCGAAGTCCGTGGCGGCCCCGGATCGCAGGCCACGCTCGGACCGGGCGCTTGCGCGCGCTCGAAGGGCGGCTTCGTCGTCGGGGGCCAGCTGAAGCGCCTGATCGAACGATTCGGCCGCCTCGGGCCAGCGGTCGAGCCGGTGCAGGACGGTCCCGCGGCTCGCGAGCGGGAGTGCCCGCTCCGGGACGAGGCGGGCCGCGGCGTCGTAGGCCGCGAGGGCGTCGTCGAGCTCGCCGGCGAGCGCAGCCATGTGTCCGCGCCGCAACGCTGCCTTGTATTGGTCGAACAGGCTCTCGCTCACGTGGCCGAGCCTACCGCGTCATTCGCGGCGCCGGTCACCGCCCGAGGTACGGGGTGACTACCGCTTCGTGTACTGCGGCGCCTTGCGTGCGCGCTTGAGGCCGTACTTCTTGCGCTCCTTCATCCGCGGGTCGCGGGTGAGCAAGCCGGCCTGTCGAAGAGCGACGCGATACTCGGGTTCGAGCTCGAGCAGTGCCCGGGCGATCCCATGGCGGATGGCGCCGGCCTGGCCGGTGACCCCGCCACCCTCGACCTTGATCATCGCGTTGTAGCGGCCGTGGGTATTGGTGACCTGGAACGGCATCCGGACGTCGGCCTCGTCGATGGCCGCGCCGAAGTGCTCGACGAGCGAGCGGCCGTTGATCACCATCTCGCCTTCACCCGGCAGGAGCCGGACCCGCGCCACGGCCGTCTTCCGGCGGCCGGTGCCCGAGTTGTAGTTCTGCGCAGTTGCCATGTCGTGGTCCTCCGTCAGGCGAGCGGTTCAGGCCGCTGGGCCTGATGAGGGTGGTCGGAGCCGGCGTAGATCTTGAGCTTCCGCAGCTGCTGCGCGCCGAGGCGGGTGTGAGGCAGCATGCCCTTGATCGCGCGGCGGATGACCTCTTCGGGCCGGCGCTCGAGCAGCTTCCCGAGGGTCTCCTCCTTGAAGCCCTGGGGGTGGCCGCTGTGGCGCTGGTAGAGCTTCGTCGACTGCTTCGCGGCGCTGACGGAGATCTTCTTGGCGTTCAGGACGATGACGTGGTCCCCGCCGTCGAGGTTCGGCGACCAGGTCGGCTTGTGCTTGCCCTCGAGGACGCGCGCGACGCGCGTGGCGAGGCGACCGAGGGTCACGCCCGCCGCATCCACGACGAACCATTCCCGCTCGATATCACCCTGTCGCGCCGTGTACGTCTTGTCGTTCATCAGTCCTCGTGTCCTGTCTCCGTCGTTGTCGCCCTGTCGCCTGCTCGCCGTCCGAGGACGACGCGCCGGAGGCAGAGCCCCCTGGCCGGCGCCATCGCGCCTGCCAGTGCCGGTCTCCCGGCGGTCAGCAGTCCCGGCACCGCCGAGACCTCGAGCGTTCCCCTCCCCGCTGCGAGCAGTGCCGCGACGATCCGTCGCACCATGCCCCGCAGGAAGGCGTCGGCTCGAACGTCGATCGTGACCGTCGATCCCTGCCGCCGGACCCTGATCCGATGGATCGTCCGAACGGGCTGGGGATCGGCCCCGCCGAATGCCGAGAAGTCGTGGCGGCCCTCGAAGGCCGTCGCGGCGCTCGCCATCGCGGCGATGTCCAGCCCCACCCGCACCCAGAGCGCCGTGCGCTCCCGGAGCGGGCTTCGCGGTCCGTTCCAGATGGAGTAGCGATACTCCCGGTAACGGGCGGCGTAGCGGGGGTTGAACCCGGCGGGCGCCCGTCGAACGTCGCGGATCGCGACATCCGGCGGGAGCGTCCCGTTGAGCGCCTCGGTGAGGCCATCGGCCGAGAGGCTGCCCGGATAGGTGAACGCGATCACCTGCCCCGTGGCATGCACCCCGGCGTCGGTCCGCCCGGCGCCCATGACCGGCTGGCGGATCCCGCCACTCAGGCGGGCCAGCGCGGCCTCGAGCTCTCCCTGGACAGTCCGGGCTTCAGGTTGGACCTGGAAGCCCGCGAACTCCGTGCCGTCATATTCGACCGTCGCTCTGTACCGCTTTGCGGCCGACCGACGAGGCGCCCTCTCGGGCATCGCTTACACCAGTTCGATCTGGACGATCTCGGCCGCGTCGCCGGCCCGTGGGCCGAGCTTGACGATGCGGGTGTAGCCCGACGAGCGATCCGCGTACTTCGGCGCGATCTCGTCGAAGAGCTTCGTGATGACCAGCGGCTCGTTCGGGAACTGCGAGATGATGGCGCGGCGGGCCGACAGGTCGCCCCGCTTGGCCAGCGTGATCGCCTTCTCGACGCGCCCCTGGATCTCCTTGGCCTTCGCCTCGGTCGTCTTCACGCGCTCGTAGCGCAGCACGGAAACCGTGAGGTTCTTGTACAGCGCGAGGCGGGGGCCCATCTTCCGGCCGAGCTTCCGGCCATCGATCTTGTGCGCCATGAATCAGGCGTCCTCATCCTCGAACGGCGCCTCGTCCTCCTCGCCCTCGTCGCCGTCGAACTCCGACGGCTCGGTCTCGGGGAGGATGAAGCCGCGCATCCGGAGGCGCTCCTTCATCTCGTCGAGCGACTTCTTGCCGAAGTTGCGCATCCGGAGCAGGTCCTCGTCCTTGAGCTGGAGGAGCTGCCCGACCTTGACGATGTTGTTGCGCTTGAGGGAGTTGTAGGCCCGCATCGGGAGGTCGAGCTCCTCGATCGGCATGTCGAGCATGTTCGGCGGGAGCTGCGGGATGCCCGGCACGCCGCGGTCGGCGGCCATCTGGGCCTGGCCGATCGTCACGAACGGCCGGAACTGCTCGATGAGGATCGAGGCGGCGCGGCTGAGCGCCTCCTCGGGCCCGATCGTGCCGTCGGTCTCGATCTCGATCGTGAGCTTGTCGAAGTTGGTGACCTGGCCGACACGGGTGCTCTCGACCCAGTAGTTGACCTTCCGGACGGGCGTGAAGATCGCGTCGACCGCGATGACGCCGATCGGCAGGGCCTCGGTCCGCTCGACACCGAGGTACCCGACGCCGCGCTCGACCGTCATGTCCATGTCGATCGTCACGTCGTCCGAGTCGAGGGTCATCAGCACGAGATCGCGATTCACGATCTCGACGTCCGCCGACTCCAGGACGTCCGCCGCGAGCACCGCGCCGGCGCCGCTCTTGGTGAGCCGGAGCTGGACGGGGTGCGTGGCGAAGCTCTTCATGCGGAGCTTCTTGGTGTTCAGGACGATCTGGGTGACGTCCTCCTTGACCCCGGGGATCGTGGAGAACTCCTGGTAGACGTCCCGGATCTGGAGGGACGTGACCGCGGCGCCCTCGAGCGAGGAGAGCAGGACGCGCCGGAGCGCGTTGCCGAGCGTCACGCCGTAGCCGGCCTGGAGCGGTCCGACCTCGTACTTGGCGTACGTGCCGGCGCCACCCTCCTCGACGGGCTCGATCTGCGGGGTCTCGAGTTCGATCATGAGCGGGGCTACCTCGAGTAGTACTCGACCACGAGCTGCTCGGAGAGATCGAGCGGCATCTGGTCGCGACGGGGGATGCTGACGAGTGACCCACCGAGCTTCGCGGCGTCCAGGCTCAGCCAATCGGGCGCCTGGTGCGAGCGGAGGGTCTCCTTGATGACCTTGAAGGCCTCGCGGTTGCGACGGCTCTCGCGGACCTCGATGCGGTCACCGGGCTTCACGGGGTAGGACGCGATGTCCGTCGGGGTCCCGTTGACCGTGAAATGACCGTGGTTGACGAGCTGGCGGGCCATCGGGCGCGAGGCCGCGAAGCCGAGCCGGAAGACGACGTTGTCGAGACGGGTCTCGAGCCGCTGGAGGAGCGCCTCGCCGGTCACGCCCGTGTGGCTCTCCGCCTCACGGTAGTAGTTCCGGAATTGCCGCTCGAGGACGCCGTAGACGCGGCGGACCTTCTGCTTCTCGCGCAGCTGGATGCCGTACTCGCCCATCTTGCGGCGGCGGACGCCGTGCTGGCCGGGCGGCGTGGGGCGCCGCTCGAAGGAGCACTTCTTGGTGTAGCAGCGGGTGCCCTTCAGGAAGAGCTTGGCACCCTCGCGGCGGCAGAGCCGGCAGACCGATGCTGTGTAGCGAGCCATGGATCAGACCCTGCGCCGCTTGGGCGGGCGGCAGCCGTTGTGCGGGATGGGCGTGACGTCGGTGATGGCGCTGACCTCCAGCCCGGCGGACTGGAGCGAGCGGATCGCCTGCTCGCGTCCCGCGCCCGGACCCTTGACGAAGACCTCGACCTGGCGCATCCCATGCTCCATCGCCTTCTTGGCGGCGACGTCGGCCGAGAGGGCCGCGGCGTACGGGGTGCTCTTGCGGGAGCCCTTGAACCCGGCAACGCCGGCGGAGCCCCAGCTGATCACGGAGCCACCGAGGTCGGTGATCGTGATGATCGTGTTGTTGAACGACGCCTGGATGTGGGCGTGACCCTGCGGCACGTTCTTCTTCTCACGGCGGCGCTGCTTGACCGCCTTCTTGCGTTCAGCCATATCGCTCTTCGATCCCCGCCGCTACTTCGTGGCCTTGCGCCGAGCGCCGACCGTGCGCTTCGGGCCGCGCCGCTGGCGCGCATTGGTCTTGGTTCGCTGGCCGCGGACCGGGAGGTTCCGCCGATGGCGGAGGCCGCGATACGAGCCGATCTCCTGGAGTCGCTTGATGTTCAGCGCGACCTCGCGGCGCAGGTCGCCCTCGACCTTGAAGCGCCGATCGATGAGCTCGCGGAGGCGGTTCACCTGGTCCTCGGTGAGGTCGCGGACTCGCGTGTCGCCATTGACGTTCGTCTGGACGAGGATCTTCTGCGCGGTGGGCAGCCCGATGCCGTAGATGTAGGTCAGGGCGACCTCGACCCGCTTCTCGCGGGGGATGTCGATGCCGGCGATGCGTGCCATCGATCCCTACCCCTGTCGCTGCTTGTGCTTGGGGTTGGTGCAGATGACCATCACCGTGCCATGCCGGCGGATGACCTTGCAGTTGTCGCAACGGGCCTTGATGGAGGCTCTGACTTTCAACGTTTCCTCGTCGTTCGCGGCCGTCCTCGTCGGACGGGTCTTACTTCAGGCGGTACGTGATCCGACCGCGCGTCAGGTCGTAGGGCGAAAGCTCCACGCGGACGCGGTCGCCGGGCAGGATCCGGATGAAGTTCATCCGAAGCTTTCCGGAGATATGCGCCAGCACTCGGTGCCCGTTCTCCAGCTCGACGGCGAACATCGTGTTGGGCAGCGGCTCGACGACCGTGCCTTCCACTTCGATCGCATCACGTTTTGCCACGGGCGGTGCTGGGTCCCTTTCTCACACGGAATGCCGGCCCAACGGAGGCCGACACACGAAAGTGCAGCCTATCAGGAATCGGCATCGAGTGGCAATCACTCGCCTGCCGTCGGCTGCGGTGACGGTCAGGCCTCCCCATGTGAACTTCGTTCCCAACGGTCGGCCCGCCCGGCCCCTCCGCCGGCGTCACGCGAGGTACGTGACCCTCGTTGCGAATGCTCGAGCGGCCGCTCCCGTGCCGCCGGTGGGCCGGCCTTCCACTTCATACCCTGGTGAGGATGTCGGGGCCATTGGCGGTGATGGCGATGGTGTGCTCGAAGTGGGCGGCGAGCGCGTCGTCGGCCGTGCGGACGGTCCAGCGGTCGCCGTCGACGTAGACCTCGCCGCTGCCGAGGGTGAACATCGGCTCGATCGCGAGGCAGACGCCCGGCTGGAGCTCGTCGCCACGCCGGCCGGTGCGGTAGTTGGGGACCTGGGGGTCCTCGTGCATCTTCGTCCCGATGCCGTGCCCGACGAACGGCTTGACGATCCCGTAGCCACTGGCGATCCCGACGTCCTCGATCGCGGCGGAGATGTCCTCGACCCGGCCGCCGGCCTGGGCCGCGCCGATCCCGGCCATGATGGCCAGCCGGGTGGCATCAACGAGGGCTCGCGCTTCCTCGGAGACCTCGCCGACGACGAACGTCCGGGCGCCGTCGCCGTGCCAGCCGTCGAGGATCGCCCCGACGTCGACCGACACCACCGAGCCGTCCCGGATCTTCCGGTCGCCGGGGATGCCGTGGACGACCTCGTCGTCGATCGAGATGCAGGTGCTCGCCGGGAAGGCCTGCGGGCCCTTGCCGTAGCGGCCGCCGCCGAGGTAGCCCTTGAACGACGGGATCGCCCCGGCTGCGCGGATGTGGCGCTCGGCCAGGCTGTCGAGGTGGCCCGTGGAGACGCCCGGCTGCAGCTCGGACTCGATGAGCGCCAAGACCTCCGCGACGATCCGGCCCGCGCGGCGCATCTTCTCGATCTCGGCGGGCGACTTCCTCGTGATCATTCGGTGGGCGCGGCGTGCCAGCCGAGGGCATCCAGGAGGCTCTGGGCCACGTCCTCGATCGGCCGCAGGCCATCGATCGAGATGAGGATGCCCTGGCCCCGGTAGTAGTCCGCGACGTCGTGGAGCGGGCCGAGCTGCTGCTCCATCCGTGCGCGGACCGTCGCCTCCGCGTCGTCATCGCGATGGACGAGCTCCGACCCGTCGACGTCGCAGATGCCCCACACCTTGGGCGGCTTGAACCACTCGTTGTAGACGTGGCCTCCGGCCCTGCAGATCAGCCGGCCGGCGAACCGTCCCACGAGATCCTCGATCGGGACCTCGATCAGGAGCGCCTTGTCGACCTGCCGGCCGGAGGCGGCGAGCGCCGCGTCCAGCGCCTCTGCCTGCGGGCGGGTTCGCGGAAAGCCGTCGAGGATCGCGCCGGTCTGCGCATCGTCCTTGCCGAGCCGGGCCAGGAACAGCCGGGCCATCAGGTCGTCCGGCACGAGCTCGCCGGATCGCATGATCGCGTCGACCTCGCGGCCGATCTCGCTGCCGCTGGCGACCTCGGCCCGGAGCAGGTCGCCCGATGCGAGCACGGGCGCGCCGAGGCTCGCCGAAAGCAGCGGCGCCTGCGTGCCCTTGCCGGCACCCGGCGCGCCAAGAAGGATTGCTACGGTCATTCGTGTCGCCGATCCACTGGCCGGGTCTCCGCGTCTAGCGGATGAAGCCTTCGTAGTTCCGCATCATCAGCTGCGCCTCGATCTGCTTCATGGTCTCGACGACCACCGACACGACGATCAGGAGGCCGGTGCCGCCGATCGCGAGGCCCTGGAGGGCAGGATCGAGCACGCCCATGAGGACGGGCGCCACCGCGACCGCGCCAAGGAACAGCGACCCGGCAAGGGTGATGCGGCTGACGACGCGGCCCAGGTACTCCTGGGTTGGCCGGCCCGGTCGGATGCCCGGGATGAACCCGCCGTTCTTGCGGAGCTGCTCGGCGGTCTCGTCGGGTTTGAACGTGAAGGCCGTGTAGAAGTACGTGAATCCGACGGTCAGCAGGAAGTAGATGATCGAGTACTGGATCGTCGTCGGCGACAGGAAGGTCCCGATGCCCGTCGCGACGTCCTTCACGATCTGCACGTCGCTCACCGAGAAGTACAGCGCGAGCTGGCCCGGGAACGACAGGATGCTGATCGCGAAGATGATCGGGATCACGCCCGCGAGGTTGACCCGCAGCGGCAGGAACGTCTGGCCGCCCTGGTACATGCGCCGCCCGCGCACGCGGCTCGCGTACTGGATCGGGATCCGGCGCTGGCCCTCCTGGATGTAGATGATCACCATGACCGCCACGATCGCGAGGACTGCGAAGAGCACGATGTCGCGGGGCGAGGGCTGCTGGAGCATCTGGACGAGGCCCGCGGGGGCCTGGCTGACGATACCGGCGAAGATGATGAAGCTGATGCCGTTGCCGATGCCCTTCTCGGTGATCAGCTCGCCAAGCCACATCAGGACGATCGCGCCGGCGACGAGCGTGATCATCTGGACCCAGCTCAGGGCATTGCCCAGACCGAAGCCCGATGGGATCACGTCCTGGGCGGCGAACGCCGACAGGATGCCGAAGGCCTGGAGGAGCGCCATCGGGACGGTGAGGTAGCGGGTGTACTGGTTCAGCTTCTGCCGGCCGTACTCGCCCTCGCGGCTCAGCGCCTGGAGCGACGGGATCACGCCCGTCATCAGCTGCATGATGATCGAGGCGTTGATGTACGGATTCATCGCCAACCCGACGATCGAGAGCGACGACAGGCCGCCGCCCGCAAAGAGGTCCAGGATCCCGAACGCGGCGTTGTTGCGGAAGAACTCCGCGAGGGCCGTGCGATCGATGCCCGGCAGCGGCACCTGGGCCAGCAGCCGGTAGACAATCAGGATCCCGAGGACGAAGACGATGCGCCGGCGGATGTCCGGTGCGCGGAAGGCGTTGAGCAGCGACTCGAACACGGTCGGCTACTCGTCCGTGGCGGGTTCGGCGGACTTGGGCTTGCGCGGGGTGCGCGGCTTCGCCGGCTTGGCCGCGGCCTCGGCTGCGGGAGCGTCGGCGCTCGCCTCGGTGTCGGCCTCGGCGTTTTCGGCCTTCGCGGCCTTGGTGGCCTTGGCCGGCTTGGCCTTCGGAGCGCGGGCCGGCTTCGCGGGCGCGGCTTCGTCGGTGGCTTCGGCGGCGTCCTGGTCATCCTCGGCGGCAAGGGCTGCCTTGCCGGCCTTGGGAGCGGCCTCGACCGCGGGCTCCGCGACGGCCTCGGCCGGAGCGTCGTCGGACCCATGGTCGTCGGCGTGATCGTCGTCGCGGCCCAGGGCCTCGCGCCTCTCGGTCGGGACCTCGAGCACGGAGACAGTGCCACCGGCGCCCTCGATCTTGGATCGGGCGCTCGCGGAGAACGCATCGGCGACCACGAACAGGGCCGTCGACAGCTCGCCGTTCCCGAGGACCTTCATCGGCCGGTCGAGCCGGCGGACGAGGCCCGCGGCCCGGAGGATCTCCTGGTTCACGGTGATCGGCGCGGCCTTGCCCTTGGCCGGCTTGGCATCGGGGTGCTCGCCACTCTCGAGCTCGCCGAGCTCGACCAGGCGGGCGATGTCGCCGAGGTTCACGACCTCGTACTGGATCTTGAACTTGTTGGTGAAGCCGCGGAGCTTCGGGATCCGCTGGTGGAGCGGCGTCTGGCCGCCCTCGAACCATGCGGGGATCGAGCCGCCGGCACGCGCCTTCTGGCCCTTCGTGCCGCGACCCGCCGTCTTGCCCTGGCCCGCGGCGATGCCGCGTCCGACGCGACGCTTCGGCTTGCGGGACCCCGGCGCGGGCTTGAGATCGTGCAGCTTCATTCGGACTTCTCCTGGCCCGCCGACTCGGCGGGCGCGCCCTTGGCCGTGCCGGCGCCGGTCTCATCCACGGAGACGAGGAAGCGGACCTGGCGGACCATGCCCCGGGTCGCGTCGTTGTCGACGATCTCGACCGAGGACCCGATGCCGTGCAGCCCGAGCGCCTTGAGGGTCGCCCGGTTGCGGGCGATGTGGCTGATCGAGCTCTTGATCTGGGTGACGCGCAGCTTACCGGGCATCGGCGCCCTCCGCGGTCGGCTGGCCGGGGATGTGGAGCCGGACCGGGACGCCGCGGCGGGCGCTCAGGTCGGCGGCGGAGCGAAGGCTCCGAAGCCCTTCGAGCGTGGCGCGGGTCACGTTGACCGGGTTGGTCGAGCCGTAGACCTTGGTGAGAATGTCGCGGATGCCCGGCGGCCTCGACGACGGCGCGCACAGAGCCGCCGGCGATGACGCCGGTGCCCTGGCTGGCGGGCTTCAGGAGCACGTTGCTCGCCGAGAAGACCGTTCGGACCTCGTGCGGGATCGTCGTGCCGACCATCGGGATCTTGATCAGGTTCTTCTTGGCATCCTCGACGCCCTTGCGGATCGCCTCGGGAACCTCGCCGGCCTTGCCGAGCCCGACGCCAACGTGGCCCGCGCCGTCCCCGACGACGATCATCGCGCTGAAGCTGAAGCGCCGGCCGCCCTTGACGACCTTCGCGACGCGGTTGATCTGGACGACACGCTCCTCGAGCGTGAGCTTGTTGGCGTCAATTCGTGGCACGTCAGCTCCTCAGAAATCCAGGCCGGCTTCGCGAGCCGCGTCCGCAAGGGACTTGATGCGACCGTGGTACCGGAACCCGGCGCGGTCGAAGACGACCTGGCCGACCCCGGCAGCCTTCGCCCGCTCGGCCACGAGGCGACCGACGACGGCCGCATCGGCCGACTTGGTGCCGGTCGCGGACCGGAGCTCGGGCTCCAGCGACGAGGCCGCGGCGAGCGTCCGCCCGGACGCGTCGTCGATGACCTGGGCGTAGATCTGGTTCAGGCTGCGGTACACGGCCAGCCGTGGGCGTGCCGCGTCGCCCGCCAGTCGAAGGCGCAGGCGCAGGTGGCGCTTCTGGCGAGCCGCACCGCGGCTGATGGTTGCGGTCATTCGATGGAACCTCGGTCTCTCGTCCGGCGGGCTACTTCTTGCCGCCGATCTTGCCGGCCTTGCCGGCCTTGCGGCGGATCTGCTCGCCCGCGTAGCGGACGCCCTTGCCCTTGTACGGCTCGGGCTTGCGGGTCGAGCGAACCCGTGCGGCGATCTCGCCGACGAGCTCCTTGTCGATCCCGACCACGGCCAGCTTCGTGGGGTTCTCCACCTCGAAGCTGATGCCCTGGGGCGGATCGATCTCGATCGGGTGGCTGTAGCCCAGGTTGAGCTGGAGCTTGCGCCCGACGAGCGCTGCACGATACCCGACGCCGGTGATCTCGAGCGGCTTGCGGTAGCCGTCCGTCACGCCGATCACCATGTTGTTCACGAGGGTCCGCGTCAGTCCGTGGAGCTGCTTGTGGGTCTTGGCCTCCGATGGGCGCGTCACGACGATCGAGTCGCCATCGCGGGCGACGCC
This sequence comes from uncultured Chloroflexia bacterium, assembly GCA_963722105.1. Taxonomy (GTDB): domain Bacteria; phylum Chloroflexota; class Limnocylindria; order Limnocylindrales; family CSP1-4; genus UBA5189. The sequence goes on from CAVRKQ010000004.1 coordinate 249,226, forward strand.
GATCTCGGGATGCAGCTCGCGCGAGAGGCTGCCCTTGGGGCCCTTGACCGTGACGTTCCGGCCGTCGATGGCGACATCGACCCCGGAAGGCACGGCGATGGGCAGGCGTCCGATTCGAGACATCGCGGCTACCAGACGTACGCCAGGACTTCGCCGCCGAGCTGGGCCTTGCGGGCCTGCGCGCCGGTCATGATCCCCTGGCTCGTGCTGACGATGACCACCCCGAGGCCGCCAAGGACCCGCGGGATGTCCGTCTTGGATGCGTAGACCCGGAGGCCGGGCTTGCTGACGCGCTTGAGCCCGGACACGACCGGCACCTTGCCGTCGACGTAGCGCAGGGTCAGCTTGAGGTTCTTGCTCGGCCCGGCCTGCTCCTCGGCGACCTCGGCGATGAAGCCCTCGGCCTTGAGGATGCGGGCGATCTCGCGCTTGGTGCGCGAAGCCGGCACGACCACCTCGGTGTGGCGCGCTCGGGAGGCGTTGCGGACACGGGTCAGCATGTCCGCGATGGGATCGGAGATATTCACGTGGGACCTACCAGCTCGACTTGGTGACGCCCGGCAGCTCGCCCTGGAGGGCGCGCTCCCGGAAACAGATTCGGCAGAGCGCGAACCGGCGCATGAAGGCGCGCGGTCGGCCGCAGACGAAGCAGCGGTGGTATCCCCGGACCCCGAACTTCGGGGTCCGACCTGCCTTGGCGATGAGTGACTTCTTTGCCATTCGCTTTCCCTCCCCCGCCTACGAGGCGAAGGGCATGCCGAGGAGCTCGAGCAGACGCTTCGACTCCTCGTCGGACTTCGCCGTCGTCACGATGCTGATCTCCAGCCCGCGGAGACGGTCCACCTTGTCGTAGTCGATCTCGGGGAACGCGATCTGCTCGCGCAGCCCGAGGGTGTAGTTGCCACGGCCGTCGAACGACCGGCTCGGGATGCCGCGGAAGTCGCGGATGCGGGGCAGCGTGAGCAGCGTCAGCCGCTCCAGGAAGTCCCACATGCGCTCGCCGCGGAGCGTGACCTTGAGCCCGATCGGGTTGCCGGTCCGGATGCGGAACTGGGCGATCGATCGGCGGGCCTTCATGACGATCGGCTTCTGGCCGGTGATCGTCGTGAGGTCGCCCGAGGCGGCATCGATGGCCTTGGCGTTGGTGAGCGCCTCGCCGATGCCGACGTTGACGACGATCTTGGCGAGGCGCGGCACCTGGTTGGGATTCGCGTACTCGAACTGCTTGACCATCGCCGGGACCACGTCGCTCCGGTACTTGAGCTGGAGGCCGCGCGGGCCTGCCGGGCGCTCGGACGCGGGGACGCCTTCGGGCTCGGCCTCGCGCCGCCGCTCGCGCCTGGGCGCGGCTTCCGGCTCGGGGTCGGCGGCCGGCTCGGCCGCGACCTCGGCTTCCGGCTCCGACGTGGTCTCGGCGGCTTCGGCGGCATCCGCGGCTTCCACGGCTGGCGCCGCTGCCGCGCTCTCGGCCGGGCTGTCGGTGGCGGCCACCGGATCCGCGGCCGACTCGGCGGACTCGGCGGACGTGTCCGCGGCGGCCTGCGGCTCGTCCATCGTCTCGTCCTCGACCACGTCGGTCTCGACCGCCTTGGTCTCGGGCGTCATCTGGTCGGTCATGCGGTCACCTCGATCGCCTTGCCGCAGTGGCTGCAGACGCGCACCCGGCGACCATCCTCGAGGACGGTGTGGCGGATCCGGGTCGGCTCCTTGCAGCTCGGGCAGACGAGCATGACCTTGGAGACGTCCAGCGGCTTGGCGATGTCGAGGATCCCGCCCTGCTGGACCTTCGGGGCACGGTCGGTCCGGCCCTGGGTCTGGCGGGGCTTGGTGTGGCGCTTCGCGATGTTGAGGCCCTCGACGACGACCGCAACCGGCCGGCTCGACGCCGGCTTCCAGTAGCCACGACGGGCCTGGCGGCCGCTGTCCGTGCCGGAGCCGACCACGCGCTGGGCCGCGGCCAGGTTCGTGATCACGCGCTCGACCACGCCCTGCTTCCCGGCGTCCTTGCCGGACAGCACGAGGACGGTGTCGCCCTTGCGGATCTCGGGGACCCGCGTTCGCCCGGTCGCCATCACAGCACCTCCGGGGCGAGGGACACGATCTTCATGTAGTTGCGGTCGCGGAGCTCCCGCGCCACCGGACCGAAGATCCGGGTCCCGCGCGGGTTGCCCTGGTTGTTGATCAGCACGGCGGCGTTCTCGTCAAAGCGGATGTAGCTGCCATCGGGGCGGCCGTATTCCTTGGCGGTGCGGACGATGACCGCCTGCACGACGTCGCCCTTCTTCACGGCGGCATTCGGGATCGCCGTCTTGACGCTCGCCACGATGACGTCGCCGATCCCGGCGGTCGTCTTCGTCGAGCGCCCCATCACCCGGATGCACTGAATGGTGCGTGCACCCGTGTTGTCGGCGACCTTGAGCCGGGTCTGGGCCTGGATCATGCCTGCGCGTCCTTCGCCGAAGCGGCATCGTCAGCCTCGACCTCGGCGCGCTCGGCGTCGGCGGTCGCGGCGTCCTCCGCCGCTGCGGTCTCGTCGGCGGCGGCCTCGGCGTCCGCGTCGTGGCGGCCACGACCCGGGTGGGCTGCGGAGTGGATCGCCTCGGAGACGGCGTCCTCCTCGGTCACGAGGTCGGCCCCGCCATGGTCACCGGCCCGCTGGACGACCTCGACGAGGCGCCAGCGCTTGGTGGCCGAGAGCGGTCGCGACTCCTCGATGAGGACGGTGTCGCCGACGTGGGCGTCGTTGGTCTCATCGTGGGCCTTGAACTTCGTCGTCAGCCGGATGACGCGCTTGTACAGCCGGTGGCGGGTGAGCCGCTCGACGGACACGACGATCGTCTTGTCCATCTTGTCGCTCACCACGCGCCCGACCTTGGTCTTGCGCTGGCCGCGGGCGGCGGTGTGCCCGCGGTCGGTTGGGTCATGGCCATCGGTTACGCGCCCTTTCCGGTGCTGCTGGAGCGGCTCTTGCGCGTCGCGCGGGCCGGCTTCTTCTTCGGCGTCGCGGGCGCCTTCGTCGCTCGGACCAGGCCGAGGCCGCGCTCGCGCTGGACCGTGAGGATCCGCGCGATCTGGTGCCGCGTCTCGGGAATGCTGCTGGTGTCGTTGAGCTGGCGGGTCGAAAGCGCGAAGCGCGCGCTCCAGAGGTCCTGCTTGGCCTGCTTGAGGGCGTCGTCGAGCTCCTTGTCGGACATCTCGCGAACCTTGGCGATGTCGGTCATCGCTCGCCTCCCTCGACGGCGCCTTCGCGGGCCACGACCTTGGTCTGGACCGGCAGCTTGTGGCTGGCGAGGCGCATCGCCTCGGTCGCCTCCTCATGGCCGACGCCGGCCATCTCGAACAGGATCCGGCCCGGCTTCACGACCGCGACCCAGTGGTCGGGGGCGCCCTTGCCGGAGCCCATGCGGGTCTCGGCCGGCTTCTTGGTGACGGGCTTGTCCGGGAAGACCCGGATCCAGATCTTGCCGCCGCGCTTGACCGAGCGGGTCATCGCGCGCCGGGCGGCCTCGATCTGCCGGCTGGTGATCCAGGCCGGTTCCATCGTCGCGAGCCCGTAGTCGCCGAAGGCGACGTAGTGGCCGCCCTTGGCCTGCCCGGACATCCGGCCGCGCATGACCTTGCGGTGCTTGACCCTCTTCGGGAGGAGCATCGTCAGGCTCCCTGCCCGGCGGCGGCGGGAGCGACGGCGTCGCGCGCCAGGGTCCGGGTCGGCTGGACGTCGCCGCGGTAGATCCAGACCTTGACGCCGATCCGGCCGTAGGTCGTGTGGGCGTGGACCTGGCCGTAGCTGATGTCGGCGCGGAGCGTGCCGAGCGGGATGCGACCCTCCCGGTCCCACTCGCGGCGGCTCATCTCGGCGCCACCGAGGCGGCCGGAGACCATGATCTTCACGCCCTTGGCGCCGGCCTTCATCGACCGCTGGATGGACTGCTTCATCGCCTTCTTGAAAGCGATGCGGCGGCTCAGCTGCTGGCTGATGTTCGTCGCGACGAGGTACGCGTCGAGCTCCGGCTGGCGGATCTCCTTGATCTCCAGCTTGACCTTGCGCTTCGTGAGCGCGCCGATCTGCTGGCGCAGGATCTCGACGTTCTGGCCGCCCTTGCCGATGACGATGCCCGGCTTGGCGGTGTGGACGGTCACGGTGACCTGGCCGAAGTTGCGCTCGATCTCGAGACCGCTGACGCTCGCGTTGGCGAGGCGCTTCTCCACGAGCTGGCGGATCGAGATGTCCTCCTTGAGGAGGGCCGTGTACTCCTTGTCGTGGTACCACTTCGCGGTCCACGTGCGCGTCACCCCGAGTCGGAACCCGTACGGGTGGACCTTGTGTCCCATGCTCTCAGCCCTCCCGGTCGCCGACGGTGACGGTGATGTGGGTGACGCCCTTGTGGATCGGGAATGCCCGACCCTGGGCGCGCGGCCGCCAGCGCTTGATCGTGGGGCCCTTATCAGCGCGCGCGTCGAGCACGACGAGCTCGTCCGCGGCGAGGTTGTGGTTGTTCTCGGCGTTCGCCGCCGCGCTCTTCAGCACCCCGGCGACGTCCTTGGCGGCGTGCTGGGGCATGAAGCGGAGCAGGGCGGTCGCCTCCTCCACGGAACGACCCCGGATCGCCTCGGTCACGAGGCGGGCCTTGCGGGTCGATCCGCGGACGTACTTGGCGGTCGCTGAAACTTTCATCGCCATGCCTACTTCGGCGCCGTGGTGCGGTCGGTGCTCTCGCCGTGCCCGCGGTAGGTGCGGGTCGGCGCGAACTCGCCGAGACGGTGGCCGACCATGTTCTCGGTCACGTACACCGGCACGTGCTTGCGGCCGTTGTAGACGGCGACCGTGTGGCCGATGAACGACGGGAAGATCACGGACGCGCGTGACCACGTCTTGACGACCTTCTTCTCGCTCTTCTTGTTCATCTGCTCGATCCGGCCGAGCAGGCGGGGCTCGATGAACGGGCCCTTCTTGATGGATCTGGACATGTGGCTGCCTCCCCGCTACTTCCGGCGCCGCGAGCGGACGATCAGTCCGCCGGTCCGCGCGCGCCGGGTGCGGTAGCCCATGGCGGGCTTGCCCCACGGCGTCTTCGGGGGCATGCCCGTCGGGGACTTGCCCTCGCCGCCGCCGTGGGGATGGTCGCGCGGGTTCATGACGACTCCCCGGACCTCCGGTCGCTGGCCCATGTGGCGGGCGCGACCGGCCTTGCCGAGGTTCTGGTTCTCGTGATCGAGGTTGCCGACCTGGCCGACCGTGGCCATGCAGCGGATGCTGATCCGGCGGACCTCGCCCGACGGCAGGCGGACCTGGGCCATCTCGCCCTCCTTGGCCAGGAGCTGGGCCGCGGTGCCCGCAGAGCGGACGATCTGGCCGCCCTTGCCCGGGATGAGCTCGATGTTGTGGATCGTCGTGCCGAGCGGGATGTGCGAGATCGGGAGGGCAGTTGCCGACGCGCGCCTCCGCGCCGATGCCGGAGACCACGACGTCACCGACCTTCAGGCCGTGCGGGAGGAGCATGTAGCGCTTCTCGCCGTCGCGGTAGTGCAGCAGGCCGATGCGAGCGGAGCGGTTCGGGTCGTACTCGACCGTCGCGATCCGCGCCGGCACGCCGTGCTTGTCGCGCTTGAAGTCGATGCGCCGGTAGTGGGTCTTCTCGCCGCCGCCGCGATGGCGCACGGTGAGGCGGCCCTGGTTGTTCCGGCCCGAGCCGCGCTTCTGCGGCTCGAGGAGCGGCTTGTAGGGCTCGGTGGTCGTGATCTCCTCGAACGTCGAGCGGGTCATCCCGCGACGGCCGGGCGAGGTGGGCTTGTAGCTGCGCAGCGGCATGCCTACACCCCCTCGAAGAACTGGATCTTCTGGCCGGCGGCCAGGGTCACGATGGCCTTGCGCCAGGGCGAGGTCGTGGCCGCTGGATCCGCCCGCGGCGGGTGCCGCGCGACTTCTCCTTGGCCTTCGTCGTCAGGACGTTGACCGCGACGACGCTGACCTTGTCGGCCGCGTACAGCTCCTCGATCGCCGCCTTGATCTGGATCTTGTTGGCGTCGGGGTGGACGCGGAACGTGTAGCGCCCGCGCGTCGACTGGTCGATCGACTTCTCGGACACGACCGGGCGCAGGATGATCTCGGGCGCGGTGAGCGCGCTCACAGGTAGACCTCCTCCATCCGGGCGAGCGCCGGCTGCTCGATCACGACGGTGTCGGCGTTGAGGATGTCGACGACGTTGAGGGAGTCCGCGAGGATCACCACGACCGTCGGCAGGTTGCGGGCGGACAGCCGGAGCGTCTCGTCGGAGGCGGGCGCGACGACCAGCACCCGGCCGGTCGCGTTCAGCGCGCTGAGGACGCCCACGACCGACGGCGGTCTTGATGGCGTCGAGCCCGAAGCTGTCGATCACGCGGATCGCCTCGTCGCCGAGCTTGGCGGTGAGGGCGCCTCGGAGCGCGAGCCGCTTCATCTTGCGGGGCAGCTTCTGCTCGTACGAGCGCGGGATGCGGCCCGAACACGGCGCCGCCGCCGCGGTAGTGCGGTGCGGTGCGCGTGCCCTGGCGGGCGCGGCCGGTGCCCTTCTGGCGGTACGGCTTCTTGCCGCCGCCGCGGACCTCGCCGCGGGTCTTGGTGTCGGCGGTGCCGGTTCGGCGGCCGGCAAGCTGGGCCGTGACGACCTGGTGCAGCACGGCCTCGTTCACGGGCGCGCTGAAGAGGTCGTCGTGCAGCTCGACGCTGCCGAGGTTCTTGCCCGTCCGGTCGAAGAGGGTGGTCGATGCCATCACTGGGCCTTCTTGACGAGGATCAGGCTGCCGCGAGCCCCGGGCAGGCTGCCCTTGACCATGAGCAGGTTCTTCTCGCCGTCGGCGCGGACGACCTTGACCTTCTTGGTGGTCACCTGCTCGTCGCCCATGTGGCCGGCCATCTTCACGCCCTTGTAGACGCGACCCGGCGTGGTGCCGGGGCCGATCGAGCCGGGCTCGCGGTGATGGTCGGAGCCGTGGGTCTTGGGGCCGCGATGGAAGTTGTGGCGCTTGATGTGGCCCGCGAAGCCCTTGCCCTTCGAGACGCCCGTCACGTCGACGAGGTCGCCCTCGGCGAACACGTCGCCGATCGCGAGGGTCTGCCCGACTTCGTAGGCCGAGACGTCCTCGACGCGGAACTCGCGCAGCGTGCCGAGGCTCGGCAGGTCGCCGAGCTGGCCCGCGAGGGGCTTGGTGAGCTTCTTCTTCTCGTCCGTGCCGAGCTGCACGGCGGTGTAGCCGTCGCGCTCGGAGGTGCGGACGCGGGTCACCGTGTTCGGGACGACCTCGAGCACCGAAACGGCAACCATCGTCCCGTCGGGCTGGAACAGCTGCGTCATGCCGCGCTTTCGCCCGATCAGGCCGATCATCGGACGCCGCCGATCCGGCCAATGCCCGCGTTGGCCCCTGCGCGCGTTCGCTCACGCACGTTCAACGTGCGCTCGCTCTCGTGCTCGGCGCCGCCTTGGCCTTGGCTCGGCTGGGCGGCGTTGACGTGACTCGTCATCACATCTTGATCTCGATGTCGACGCCCGCGGGAAGCGAGAGTCGCATCAGGGCGTCAACGGTCTTCGATGAGGGGTCGAGGATGTCGACGAGCCGCTTGTGGGTGCGGATCTCGAACTGCTCCCGGCTGTCCTTGTCGATGAACGGCGAGCGCAGGACCGTGAACTTCTCGATCCGGGTGGGCAGGGGCACGGGCCCGACGATGTCGGCACCCGTGCGCTGCGCCGTCTCGACGATCTGCGCCGCCGACTGATCGAGCAGCCGGTGGTCGTAGGCCTTGAGACGGATCCGGATTCGCTGCTTGGCCATCTGCCTTACCCGGCGATGCTGGTGATGGCGCCGGCGCCGACGGTCCGGCCGCCCTCGCGGATGGCGAAGCGCTGGCCGACCTCGAGCGCGATCGGGGTGATCAGCTCGACGCCCATCTCGACGTTGTCACCGGGCATGACCATCTCGGCCCCCTCAGGGCAGGCTGATGTTGCCGGTGACGTCGGTCGTCCGGAGGTAGAACTGGGGCCGGTAGCCGTTGTAGAACGGGGTATGGCGGCCGCCCTCCTCCTTGGTCAGGACGTAGACCTGGGCCTTGAAGGTCGTGCCGGGCTTGATCGAGCCGGCCTTGGCCATGACCTGGCCGCGCTCGATCTCCTCGCGCTCGATGCCCCGCAGCAGCAGCCCGACGTTGTCGCCGGCGCGGCCCTCGTCGAGCAGCTTCTTGAACATCTCGACGCCGGTCACGACGACCTTGCGGGTGGCCTTGACGCCGATGATCTCGACCTCGTCGGAGACCTTGACGATGCCCCGCTCGATGCGCCCGGTCGCGACGGTCCCGCGGCCCTTGATGCCGAAGACGTCCTCGACCGGCATCAGGAACGGCTTGTCGACCGCCCGCTCCGGGGTCGGGATGTAGGAGTCGACCGCGTCCATCAGCTCCTGGATCGGGGCGTAGGCCTCGTTGGACGGGTCGTCGGGGGCCTCGAGGGCCTTGAGCGCCGAGCCCCGGATGACGGGGGTGTCGTCGCCCGGGAAGTTGTACTTGCTCAAGAGCTCCCGGACCTCGAGCTCGACGAGGTCGAGCAGCTCGGGGTCGTCGACCGCGTCGACCTTGTTGAGGAAGACGACGATGTACGGGACCTCGACCTGGCGCGCCAGCAGGATGTGCTCGCGGGTCTGGGGCATCGGGCCGTCGGTCGCGGCGACCACCAGGATCGCGCCGTCCATCTGGGCGGCGCCGGTGATCATGTTCTTGATGTAGTCGGCGTGCCCGGGGCAGTCGACGTGGGCGTAATGGCGGGCCTCGGTCTCGTACTCGACGTGGGCGATCGCGATGGTGATCCCGCGCTCGCGCTCCTCGGGGGCGTTGTCGATCGAGTCGAAGGCCCGGTACTCGGCCGAGCCCTTCAGCGCGAGGTACTTGCTGATGGCCGCGGTCAGGCTCGTCTTGCCGTGGTCGATGTGGCCGATCGTGCCGATGTTCACGTGCGGCTTGTTGCGCTCGAACTTCTTCTTGGCCATCTCGGCTCTCTCTCCCCTTCTCCGACCGTGGTTGCTAGCTGACTCGGGACTTGGCGACGAGCTCCAGAGCGAGATTGCTCGGGACCTCTGCGTAATGTGAAAGCTCCATCGAATAGCTGGCCCGGCCCTGGGTCATCGACCGCAGCTCCGTGGCGTAGCCGAACATCTCGGCGAGCGGGACCGCGGCGCGCACGACCGTCGTGGAGCCACGGTTCTCCGTGCCCTCGAGCTGGCCGCGGCGAGCACTGAGGTCGCCGATGACGTCGCCCATGAACTGGTCCGGCATCGTGACCTCGACCCGCATCATGGGCTCGAGGACGACCGGATTGGCCTTCGCGACGGCATCCTTGATGGCCATCGAGGCGGCGATCTTGAACGCCATCTCCGAGGAGTCGACCTCGTGGTACGACCCGTCGTGGACGGTGGCCTTCACGTCGACCATCGGGTAGCCGGCGTAGATGCCGGTCTCGAGGGCCTCCTTGATGCCCATCTGGACGGCCCGCATGAACTCGCGCGGGATCGCGCCGCCGACGATCTTGTCGACGAACTCGAAGCCGGCGCCGTTCTCGTTGGGCTCGGCGGTGAGCTCGACGTGGCCGAACTGGCCCTTGCCGCCGGTCTGGCGCTTGAACAGGCCCTTGCCCTCGGCCGGGCGGCGGATCGTCTCGCGGTACGAGACCTGGGGCCGGCCGACGTTCGCGGCGACCTTGAACTCGCGGACCATGCGGTCGACGATGACGTCGAGGTGCAGCTCGCCCATGCCGGCGATGAGGGTCTCGCCGCTCTCCTGGTCCGTGTGGACCCGGAAGGTCGGATCCTCCTCGGCCAGGCGCTGGAGGGCGATGCCCATCTTGTCCTGGTCGGCCTTGGTCTTCGGCTCGACCTTGACCTCGATGACCGGCTCGGGGAACGAGATCGTCTCGAGCAGGATCGGGTGGTCCGGGTCGCACAGGGTGTCGCCGGTGTAGGACTCCTTGAGGCCGACGATCGCGCCGATGTCACCGGCGTAGATCTCGCTGATCTCCTCGCGGTGGTTGGCGTGCATCTCGAGGGCCCGACCGACGCGCTCCTTGCGGCCCTTCGCGCTGTTGAGCACGTACGAGCCGGCCTTGAGGGTGCCCGAGTAGACCCGGAAGAACGCCAGGTGCCCGACGAACGGGTCGGTGGCGATCTTGAACACGAGGCCGGAGAGGGGCTCGTTGTCGTCGACGGTCCGGACCAGCTCCTGGTCCGTCCCCGGCTTGATGCCGATCGTGGGCGGCACGTCGAGCGGCGACGGCAGGAACTCGGTCACCGCGTCGAGCATCGGCTGGACGCCCTTGTTCTTCAGGGCCGAGCCGGTGAGCACGGGCACGAACTTGGACTGGAGCGTGCCGAGCCGGAGGCCATGGCGGATCTCCGCCGGCGTCAGCTCCTCGCCCTCGAGGTACTTGTGGGTCAGCGTGTCGTCGGCCTCGGCGACGATGTCGATCATCTTCTGGCGCCAGGTCTCCGCGTCGGCCCTGAGAGCCTCGGGGATCTCCACGACGTCGATCTTCGATCCGAGGTCGTCGCGGTACAGGATCGCCTTCATCTCGATGAGGTCGATGACCCCCTCGAAGCGGTCCTCCGCGCCGATCGGCAGCTGGACCGGCACGGGGCGGGCACCCAGGCGGTCGACGATCATGTCGACGCAGCGCCAGAAGTCGGCGCCGGTCCGGTCGAGCTTGTTGATGAAGCAGATGCGCGGGACGGAGTACTTGTCCGCCTGGCGCCAGACCGTCTCCGACTGCGGCTCGACACCGGCCACGCCGTCGAAGACGACGACCGCGCCGTCGAGCACGCGGAGGCTCCGCTCGACCTCGACAGTGAAGTCCACGTGCCCGGGCGTATCGATGATGTTGATCTTGTGGTCGTTCCAGAAGCAGGTCGTGGCCGCGGCGGTGATGGTGATGCCGCGCTCCTGCTCCTGCGGCATCCAGTCCATCGTCGCAGCGCCCTCGTGGACCTCTCCGAGCTTGTAGATCTTCTTCGTGTAGAAGAGGATCCGCTCGGTCACGGTCGTCTTGCCCGCGTCGATGTGCGCGATGATCCCGATGTTCCGGGTCTTCGCGAGCGGGACCTGTCGTGCCATCAGATGGACCTTCGGACTACCACTTGAAATGGCTGAAGGCCTTGTTGGCCTCGGCCATCTTGTGGGTGTCCTCGCGGCGCTTGACGGCGGCGCCGAGGTTGTTGCTGGCATCGACGAACTCGGCCGCGAGCTTCTCGCTCATGCTCTTGCCGCTGCGCTTGCGGGCGGCCTGGACGAGCCAGCGCACGCCGAGCGACAGCCGGCGATCGCCCCGGATCTCGACCGGGACCTGGTAGGTCGCGCCACCGACGCGGCGGGGCTTGACCTCGATGATCGGGGTGGCATTCCGAAGCGCCGACTCCATGACCTCGAGGCCGGGTCGGCGTGCGGAGGCCTCGGCGCGGGCCAGCGCCTGGCGGAGGATCCGCTCGGCGAGGCGGCGCTTGCCATCGCGCATGAGCTTCGCGTGGAAGCGGGCGGTGTTGCGGTTGACCGGGATCTGCTCGTACTTGGTCTTGCGGGCGATCCCTGCGCGACGCGGCATCTAGCGGCCCCCGACCGCGGGAGCGGCCTTCGCGCCGTACTTGCTGCGACTCTGCTTGCGGTCGCGCACGCCGGCGGCGTCGAGGGTGCCGCGGATGATGTGGTACTTGACCGAGGGCAGGTCCTTGACCCGCCCGCCGCGGACGAGGACGACCGAGTGCTCCTGGAGGTTGTGGCCGATCCCCGGGATGTAGGCCGTGACCTCCATGCCGTTGGTCAGTCGCACGCGCGCGATCTTGCGAAGCGCGGAGTTCGGCTTCTTCGGCGTCATCGTGCGCACCTGGAGGCAGACACCCCGCTTCTGCGGGGCGCCCGGAACCGGCACCTGGCGCTGGCGCAGGCTGTTCCAGTTCTTGCGCATCGCGGGCGCCTTGATCTTCGAGATCTTGGCGCGCCGGCCATGGCGCACGAGCTGGTTGATCGTCGGCACGAAGACGCTACCTCTGTCGATCTTGCTGTGGTTGGCCGCCCGTGGAGACGAGCGCGAGAGGTCCTCGGCAGGGTCCACGAACCCCGGGGACACGAAGGCGGAGTTTAGCAATCGGCCGATCGGGGTGTCAAACGTGACACGAGCTCCGCGGGTGGCCGCGGAGCCCGTGGACGTCGTCGCTCGCGAATCAGCGCTATGCGGAGTCGTCGCCCTCCCCGGCCCCGGCCTTGGCGTCGACGAGGAAGGGGTTGAACTCCTCCTCGTCCTCGGCCACCGCGACCGGCTGTGGAACGGGCTCCGGCTGCTCGTCGTCCGGCGTGCGGGCCTCGCCCTCCTCGAGGAAGGGGTTGTAGACCTGCGAGCCGTCGTCGAGGGCTTCGCCGGCGAGGGCCTCGAGGGCCGCCCGCCGCTCCCGCTCCTTGCGCGCGGCGAGGTTCGCCGGTGCGCCCGAGCCCGCGGGGATGAGCTTGCCGATGATGACGTTCTCCTTGAGGCCGATCAGGTGGTCCTTGGCGCCGTTGATGGCCGCCTCGGTGAGCACCCGGGTCGTCTCCTGGAAGGACGCCGCGGCAAGGAAGCTCGACGTGTTCAGGGAGGCCTTCGTCACGCCGAGGAGCACGGTCTGGGCCGTCGCCGGCTCGCCGCCCTCCGCGAGGACGCGGTTGTTGACCTCCTCGAAGTCGAGCCGGTCGATGAGCTCGGTCGGGAGCAGCTCCGAGTCGCCCGGCTGGTCGATGCGGACCTTGCGGAGCATCTGCCGGACGATGATCTCGATGTGCTTGTCGTTGATGGTCACGCCCTGGCTGCGGTAGACCTTCTGGACTTCCTTGACCAGGTAGCGCTGGACCGCGTCGCGGCCGCGGGTCTCGAGGAACTCCTGCGGGTTGATCGGCCCATCGGTGATGGGATCGCCCGCGCGAACCTCCTGGCCCTCGGTCACGAGCAGCCGGGCGTTGTGGGGGATGGCGTAGTCGCGCTCGACGACGTCCTCGGCCCGGAGGACGAGGCCCTCGTTGGTCTTCACCAGGAAGCCATCGGCGGGGGCGACGATGTCGGGATTGCCCTCGACGCGAGCGAGGACCTGGCCCAGGACGACCGTGTCCCCGGCGGCAGCCAGGAGCTCGGCCTTCTTGGGCAGGTTCAGGGGGTTGTCGTAGCCCTCGCGACTGGTGACCTTGACCTTCGTGCCGGTGTCGGCGCGGAGGATCGAGACCGTCCCGTCGATGTGGCTGATCTCGGCCTTGCCCTTGGGGACGCGAGCCTCGAACAGCTCCTCGACGCGCGGCAGGCCGGCCGTGATGTCGAGGCCCGCCACACCGCCGGTGTGGAAGGTCCGCATCGTGAGCTGGGTGCCAGGCTCGCCGATGGACTGGGCGGCGATGATCCCGACGGCCTCACCGATGCCGACCGCCTCGCCAGAGGCGAGGTTCCGGCCGTAGCAGCGGCGGCAGACGCCGTAGCGGGCCTCGCAGGTCAGCGGTGAGCGCACCAGGACCGCTTCGATCCCGGCATCCTCAAGCTTCTGCGCGACCTCTTCCGTGATCATCTCGTTGCGATCGACGAGGAGCGCTCCGGGCTTGCTCTTCGAGGTGCCCTTCGACTTCTCGTCGTACATCGGCGCGGCCGAGTACCGGCCGACGAGTCGGCGACGGAACTCGTCGAGGACGTTGCGCCGGGTCGTGTCGTCGGTCGCCGGCCAGGTGGCCCCGGTCATGTCGGCCGTGTCGACCGACGTGATCCAGCTGCCCTCCTCCGTGCCGCAGTCCTCCTCCTTGGTGATGACGTCCTGGGCAACGTCGACGAGTCGACGCGTCAGGTAGCCGGAGTCGGCGGTTCGGAGGGCGGTGTCCGCGAGGCCCTTCCGGGCGCCGTGGGTGGAGATGAAGTACTCGAGGACCGTCATGCCCTCGCGGAAGTTGCTCCGCACGGGCACGTCGATGATCCGGCCCGAAGGGTCGGCCATGAGGCCGCGCATCGCGCCGAGCTGGCCGATGTTGCCCTTGTTCCCGCGGGCGCCCGAGTCGGTCATCATCCGGAGGGCGTTGTCCTCCGGGAGCTGCTTCATCATGTGGCCCGAGATGTCGTCGGTCGTGCGCTTCCAGAGCTCGACGACCTGCTCGTAGCGCTCCTCATCGGTGATGAGGCCGCGCTGGAACTGCTTGTCGATCGCGCTGACCTGGTCGTCGGCGGCCTTGAGCGCCTCCGCCTTCTGGGGCGGCGTGACGATGTCCCACAGGCCGATCGTCATCCCACCGCGGGTCGCGAACTCGAAGCCAACGTCCTTGATGCCGTCGACGAGGTGCGCGGTATCGGCAGGGCCGAGGAGCCGGTAGCACTCGTCGACGAGGCGCTTGAGGTCGGTTCGCCGCATCTCGCGGTTGGTCAGCTCGGTGAACCGGAGCCGATCCGGGACGATCTGGTTGAAGATGATCCGGCCCGTGGTGGTCCGGACGCGCCGCGGCCGAAGCTCGCCCGCCGCGTCGTCCCAGGCCTGGACCTCGACCTCGATGGGCTCGTGGAGCTCGAGGCGGCCGGTCGGGTTCGATCCCTTCTTCTTGGGTGCCGGTGCCTCCGCATCGGCGCCGTTGTCGATCCGGCCGCTCGCGCGATCGAGACCGCGGGCGGTGAGCTCGTAGACGTACAGCGCCTCGTCCTCGGCGCCGAAGATGCGCACCGGCGCCTTCTTCCGGCCTTCGACCTCACGCTCCATCGTCAGGTAGTAGCAGCCGAGGACCATGTCCTGGGTCGGCGCCACCACCGGCGTGCCGTCAGCCGGCGACAGCAGGTTCGCCGTCGAGAGCATCATCGTTCGGGCCTCGTCCTGGGCGGCCGAGGACAGCGGCACGTGGACCGCCATCTGGTCGCCGTCGAAGTCGGCGTTGAAGGCCGTGCAGACGAGCGGGTGGATCTGGATCGCCGAGCCCTCGACGAGGACCGGCATGAACGCCTGGATGCCCAGGCGGTGCAGCGTCGGGGCGCGGTTCAGGAGGACCGGGTGGTCCTTGATGACCTCCTCGAGAACGTCCCAGACCTCGGGGCGGACGCGCTCGACGATGCGCTTGGCGCTCTTGATGTTGTGGGCGAAGCCCTTCTCCACGAGCTGGCGCATGACGAACGGCTTGAACAGCTCGAGGGCCATCTTCTTCGGCAGGCCGCACTGGTGGAGCTTGAGCTCCGGCCCGACCACGATGACCGAGCGGCCCGAGTAGTCGACGCGCTTGCCGAGGAGGTTCTGGCGGAACCGGCCCTGCTTGCCCTTGAGCATGTCGGACAGGCTCTTGAGGCGGTGGTTGCCGGTGCCCGCGATCGCGCGGCCGCGGCGGCCGTTGTCGATGAGGGCGTCGCACGCCTCCTGGAGCATCCGCTTCTCGTTGCGGATGATGATCTCGGGCGCGCCGAGCTCCAGGAGCCGCTTGAGGCGGTTGTTGCGGTTGATGACGCGGCGGTAGAGGTCGTTCAGGTCGGAGGTCGCGAAGCGGCCGCCGTCGAGCTGGACCATCGGCCGCAGGTCGGGCGGGATCACCGGCAGGACCGAGAGGATCATCCACTCGGGACGGGTGCCGGAACGGCGAAAGGCCTCGATCAGGCGGAGCCGCTTGATCGCCTTCTTGCGGCGCTGGCCGGAGCTCGTGCGGACCTCGACGTGGAGGGACCGGGCGAGGGTCTCGAGGTCCATCCGGCTGATGATCTCCCGGACCGCCTCGGCGCCCATGCCGGAGGTGAACAGGCGGCCCTTTCCGCCCTGGTTGAACTTCTCGTCGAGGGCGCGGAGCTCGGTCTCGCCGATCGTCAGCATCGGCTTGATCGACTCGAGCTCGTCGCGGAGCTTGCGCAGCTCATCCTTGAGCCCCTGCGCGTGCTCCTTCGCCCCGGCCTTCTCGGCCGCGAGCGCCTCGTCCATGCCGGTCTTGAGGTCGGCGACCTTCTGCTCGACCGCGAGCTCCTCGTCGCGCTCGCGCTGCTGGATCTCCTCGTTGACGCGCTCGGTCTCGGTGCCGACGACGGAGCGGAGCTTGGCCGTGGCGGCCTTGCCGCCCTTCTCCCCTGCCGGGACGATGACCTCGCCGGTCGGCTCGAAGACGATCGACTCGGGGGCCTCGCCGGTCTTCAGCTCGGCGAGCCGGGCCTCGACCAGCTGGGCCGCGGCGGCGATCTCCTCGGTCCGCGTGGCGCGCTGGGTCTCGAGCTCGGCCTTGGTCTCCTTGAGCTGGGCCGTCCACTCGTCCCGATTGCGCTCGATGCCGGTCTTCAGCTCGAGCTCGAGGTCGGCGATCCGCTTGCCGGACTCGCCGCCGCGGCCGGCGGCCTCCTCTTCGATGTTCGCGGCGAACCGCTTGCGGGTCTCCTCGTCGACGCCCGTGACGATGTACAGGGCGAAGTACAGGATCCGCTCCAGGTTGCGCGGGCTGATGTCGAGCAGGATCCCGAGCCGGCTCGGCGTGCCCTTGAAGTACCAGATGTGGCTGACCGGGCTGGCGAGCTGGATGTGGCCCATGCGCTCGCGGCGGACCTTCGAGCGGGTGACCTCGACGCCGCACTTGTCGCAGATGATGCCCTTGTACCGAATTCGCTTGTACTTGCCGCAGTAGCACTCCCAGTCCTTGGTGGGACCGAAGATGCGCTCGTCGAACAGGCCGTCCTTCTCCGGCTTGAGCGTGCGGTAGTTGATCGTCTCGGGCTTCGTGACCTCGCCCTTCGACCATTCACGGATCTGGTCCGGGCTTGCGAGCGAGATGCGGATCGCGTTGAAATTATTGACTTCGAGCATCGGTCTCCTCCGCGTCGCTTGGCCCGGCGGCGCGATCGGGATCTGGCGAGAGGGGCGGCGGCGCCGGGGCTCGGCGCCGCAGGTTGTGGGTCGTGACTAGTCCTCGAACCCGGCGAGGTTGATCCCGCCGAGGTCTGGGAGCAGGTAGCCGGAGGCGTCGTCCTCCGCGAGCGGGATCTCCTCGTCGTTCTGGTCGAGGATCTCGGCGTTGAGGCCGAGGCTTCGGAGCTCCTTGATGAGGACCTTGAAGGACTCGGGGACCCGCGGTGGCTGGATCTCCTCGCCCTTGACGATGGCCTCGTAGGTCTGGACGCGCCCGAGGACGTCGTCCGACTTCACGGTCAGCAGCTCCTGCAGGATGTTGGCGGCGCCGTATGCCTCGAGCGCCCAGACCTCCATCTCACCGAAGCGCTGGCCGCCGAACTGGGCCTTGCCACCCAGCGGCTGCTGGGTGATGAGGCTGTACGGGCCGGTCGAGCGGGCGTGGATCTTGTCCTCCACCAGGTGGTGGAGCTTCAGCATGTAGATGTAGCCGACGGTGATCTTCTGGTCGAAGGCCTCGCCGGTTCGCCCGTCACGCAGCTCGATCTTGCCGTCGTCCGGCAGGCCGGCGTCGATGAGCTCGCCCTTGATCTGCTCTTCCGTGGCGCCGTCGAAGACGGCGGTCGCTGCCGACTCGCCCTTGGTGTGGAGCGCCCAGCCGAGGTGGGTCTCGAGGATCTGGCCGATGTTCATCCGGCTCGGCACGCCGAGCGGGTTGAGGATGATGTCGACCGGCGTCCCGTCGGGCAGGTACGGCATGTCCTCGGCGGGCAGGATCTTCGCGATCACGCCCTTGTTGCCGTGGCGGCCGGCCATCTTGTCGCCGACGCTGATCTTGCGCTTCTGCGCGACCGAGACCCGGACCAGGCGGTTCACGCCCGGCTGGAGGTCGTCGTTCAGCTCGCGCCGGAACTCCCGGACCTCGACCACCTTGCCGCGCTCGCCGTGGGGCAGGCGCAGCGAGCTGTCCTTCACCTCGCGGGCCTTCTCACCGAAGATCGCCCGAAGCAGGCGCTCCTCCGCGGTCAGCTCGGTCTCGCCCTTGGGCGTGATCTTGCCGACCAGGATGTCGCCGGGGCGGACCTCGGCGCCGATGTAGACGATGCCCTCCTCGTCGAGGTCCTTCAGGGACTCCTCGCCGACGTTCGGGATGTCGCGGGTGATCTCCTCGGGCCCGAGCTTGGTGTCCCGGGACTCGATCTCGTGCTTCTCGATGTGGATGCTGGTGAACAGGTCGTCCTTGACGAGGCGGTCGCTGATGACGATCGCGTCCTCGTAGTTCCCACCCTCCCAGCTCATGAACGCCACGAGGACGTTCCGGCCGAGCGCCAGCTCGCCGTTGCTCGTGGACGAGCTGTCGGCGATCGCCTCGGTGGCGCGGACGCGCTGGCCGAGGTCGACGATCGGGCGCTGGTTGATGCAGGTGCCCTGGTTGCTGCGGACGAACTTGTGGAGGCGGTACTCGTCGAGCTCGCCGGAGTCGGCCTCGACCCGGATCCGCTCGGCGGTGACGCTGATGACCACGCCATCGCGCTTCGCGACGACGACCTGGCCGGAGTCGCGGGCGGCCCGCTCCTCCATCCCGGTGCCGACGATCGGCGCCTCGGGCTCCAGGAGCGGCACGGCCTGGCGCTGCATGTTCGAGCCCATGAGCGCGCGGTTGGCGTCGTCGTGCTCGAGGAACGGGATGAGCGCCGTCGCCACGGAGACGACCTGCTTGGGGCTCACGTCCATGTACTCGATCTGGTCCGCGCGGGCCTCCGGGAACTGGTCGCGGAAGCGCGACGGGATGCGCTCGTCGACGAAGTGGCGGTCACCGTCGAGGCGGGCGTTGGCCTGCGCCACGACGTGCTCCTCCTCCTCGTCGGCGGGGAGATACTCGATCTGGTCGGTCACGACGGGCCGGATCGGGAAGGCGTTGAGCTTCTGCTTCTTCAGCTCGGCCGCGGCCCCGTCGGCCAGCGAGGCGCCCTTCTTGGTCACGACACCGCCGCCCTTGGCGACGAGGTCCGTGCCGGCCTGGTAGTCGGCCAGGTTGGGGTCGTCCCAGGCGACCGTCCGCTTGACCTTGCGGTAGGGCGTCTCGATGAAGCCGTAGCTGTTGATCCGGCCGTACGTCGCGAGCGAGCCGATCAGGCCGATGTTCGGGCCCTCCGGGGTCTCGATCGGGCAGATCCGGCCGTAGTGGCTGTGGTGGACGTCGCGGACGTCGAAGCCGGCACGCTCGCGCGACAGGCCGCCCGGGCCCAGCGCGCTGAGGCGGCGCTTCGAGGTGAGCTCCGCGAGCGGGTTCGTCTGGTCCATGAACTGCGAGAGCTGGCTGCCGCCGAAGAACTCCTTCATCGCCGCCACGACCGGGCGGATGTTGATGAGGGCGTTCGGGGTGGCCTTGTCGATCTCCTGGATCGTCATCCGCTCGCGAACGACGCGCTCCATGCGGAGCAGGCCGATCCGGAAGGCGTTCTGGATCAGCTCGCCGTTGGCGCGGATGCGACGGTTGCCGAGGTGGTCGATGTCGTCCTTCGGGTGCAGGCCGCGGTTGCACTCGATGAGGTGGCCGACGATGGCCGCGATGTCCTCGCGGGTGATCGTGCGGCTCTCGCGATCCAGCTCGATGCCCATCCGCGCGGCGGCGCCGTCGAGCTTCTTGTTGAACTTGTAGCGGCCGACGCGACCAAGGTCGTAGCGGCGGAAGTTGAAGAACAGGCCCTCGACCAGCGCGCGGGCGTTGTCACCCGTGGGCGGATCGCCCGGGCGAAGCTTCTTGTAGACCTCGATCAGGGCCTCCGCGGGCGTGCGGGTGATGTCCTTGTCGAGCGTGTTCGCCGAGAAGGGATGCTCCGGGTCGACGTCGACCGGGCCGAAGAGGGCGGTGATCTCCTCGTTCGTCTCGTAGCCGACGGCGCGCAGGAGGGTCGTCGCCGCGATCTTGCGCTTGCGATCGACCTTGACCCAAAGCTGGTCCTTGTTGTTCGTCTCGAACTCGAGCCAGGCGCCGCGGTTCGGGATGACCTTCGCGGAGAACAGCATCCGGCCCGAGCCGGGGTCCTCCAGCTCGCTGTAGTACACGCCCGGCGACCGGACGAGCTGGCTGACGACGACGCGCTCGGCGCCGTTGACGACGAAGGTGCCCAGGTCCGTCATCCACGGGTAGTCGCCCATGTAGACGCGCTGGCGCTGGATCTCGCCGGTCTCCTTGATCAGCAGCTCCACGTTGACGTAGAGCGGCCGGCTGAAGGTCAGGTCCTTGGTCCGGCACTCCTCCTCGGAGTACTTCGGGTCCCCGAACTCGTAGTCCAGGAACTGGAGCTCCATGACCTTGCCGGTGAAGTCCTTGATCGGGCTGATCTCGTCGAACAGCTCCCGCAGGCCCTTGTCGATGAACCAGCGAAACGACTCCAGCTGGAGCTCGATCAGGTTCGGGACGGGGAGGACCTCGGGGATCCGGGCATAGCGCTTTCGCGCCGCCGAATGCTGGCCGACAGCCGGCGAATCAGCGGAAGACAGCATGAAAGACCGCTCCTTGACGGAGGACATGAGGATGAAAGGGGCCCGCGCTCACAGAACGACAGAGTGTATCGCTTAGGGCACGTTTGTCAAACGCCCCGCGGTGGCCCCGCGGTGCGCGCGCGAGCCTCTCGCGAGTCGAATCGGGGCCCACCATGACGGTGAGCCCCGACGCAAAACCAATTCGCGAACCTACTTGATCTCGACCTTGCCGCCCACCTCTTCGATGGCGGCCTTGATCTTGTCGGCCTCGTCCTTGGCGACGCCTTCCTTGACGGCCTTCGGTGCCGCGTCGACGAGGTCCTTGGCCTCCTTGAGGCCGAGGCCGGTCAGCTCGCGGACGACCTTGATCACGGGGATCTTGTTCGGGCCGATCTCGGTGAGGGTCGCGGTGAACTCGGTCTGCTCCTCCGTGGCCGCGGCGGCCTCGCCACCTGCGGCGGCGCCACCGGCTGCCGGCGCGGCGGCCATCGCCACCGGCGCGGCGGCGGTCACGCCGAACTTGTCCTCGAACTTCTTCTTGAACTCCGACAGCTCGAGGACGGTCATCTTCTCGAACGCCTCGATCAGCTGGTCGGATGTCATCGTTGCCACTGGTCTGTCTCCTTGTGGTTGGGGTATCGGGTTGGGACCGGTCAGGCCGCGGCGGCGGCCTGCTTGTCGGCCAGCGCCTGGACCAGCCCGGCGACGTCGCGCAGCGGCGCGTCGAACAGGCCGGCGGTCGTCGCCAGCGGTGCGGTGAAGATCCCGGCGATCTGGGACAGCAGCGTCTCGCGCGACGGCAGCGAGGCGAGCCTCGTGACCGCGTCGGCATCGATCGCCCGGTCGCCCAGGACCGCGCCCATGATCCGCACCGTGCGGTAGGGGCGCATCGTGTCGATCACGGCCTTCGCGGTCGCACCCTCGTCCTGGCCGAAGGCGATTGCCGTTGGGCCAATGAGGAGCGGGTCGAGCGCGGATGCCACGGTGTCGGCCGCAGCGATCTTCAAGAGCCGGTTCTTCACGATCCTGTAGGTCACGTCCTGCTTGCGCAGGCTGCGCCGGATCTCCGCGAGCTCGCGGACGGTCAGACCCCGGTACTCCGAGACGATCAGGGTGTGGCTCTTCGCGAGCTGCTCGCGCAGGTCGGCGACGGCCGCAACCTTGGCCTCGGTCGGCATGGTGCCCTCCGTTGCAACTCCTGCGCGCAGCCGGCGCGCGGCGGTGGGCGCTCCGACCGCGTGGCCGATGCTCCCCTGCGACGGGCGCCCTGAGGCGCTACCTGAAGGTGCAGGGGGTGCGCCCACCCGTGAAGGGCGAACGATCCGTTCCTGCCTCGGCGTGCTCGCCGGCGTCCCCGATCGAACGCCAGGGGCGCTCGTCCGATCCGTTCCGGCGGATCAAGCCCCGGTCGTCATCCAGCGAAGGCTGGCGCGGCCCGCGGGCGCAGGCTGTCTTCGGCTGGTTCTTCCGTCGATTGACGTGGCCCGCCATCGCTGGCGGGTTGCGCAGTATGCCCGATCTCGCGTCAGGCTGCGGCCGCTGGATCAGCCCGCTGCGGCGGCGAGGATGCCGGGGATATCCACCCGGATGCCCGGTCCCATCGTGCTGGCGATCGTCAGGGTTCGCAGGTAGGTGCCCTTGGCGCCAGCCGGCTTCGCCCGGTTGATCGCGTCGACCAGCGTCGCGAGGTTGGCCACGAGCGCGGCCGCCTCGAAGCTCGACTTGCCGACGGGCACGTGGACGATCGCGGCCTTGTCGACCTTGAACTCGACGCGGCCGCCCTTGACCTCGCGGATCGCGCGGTCCAGGTCGAAGGTGATCGTCCCCGCCTTCGGGTTCGGCATCAGGCCGCGGCGCCCGAGGATCTTGCCGAGCCGCCCGACCTGGCCCATGAGGTCCGGCGTCGCGAGCGCGACGTCGAAGTCGAGCCAGCCGGCCTCGATCTTCTTCACGAGGTCCTCGGCCCCGACCTCGTCGGCGCCGGCCCGGAGGGCCTCCTGGGCCTTCTCGCCCTGGGCGAACACGGCCGCGCGGACGATCTTGCCGGTGCCATTCGGGAGGACGACGGTGCCGCGAACCATCTGGTCGGCGTGGCGGGGGTCGACGCCGAGGCGTAGGTGGGCCTCGATCGTGGCGTCGAACTTGACGGTCGTCGTGTCCTTGACGAGCTGGGCCGCCTCGTCGGGGGCGTAGATCCTGGTGCGGTCGACGAGCTTCGCCGCCTCGACGTACTTCTTGCCGTGTGCCATGTCGCTCCTTCCGGCCGGGTGGACCGGCCTCCCCCTCGCAGATGCCCGCGCGTCGGGGTGACCCGCGCGGGAGTGCCGGTCAGGTGCCGGCGGACGGTCGCTAGCTCCCGACCTCGATGCCCATCGATCGGGCGGTGCCCTCGATGACCTTCGCGGCCGCGTCGAGGTCGTTGGCCGACAGGTCGGCCATCTTGATGTTGGCGATCTCGCGGACCTGGTCGCGGGTCACGCGGCCGATGGTCTCGCGCTTCGGGGTGCCCGAGCCCTTGTCGATCCCGGCGGCCTTCCGGAGCAGGTCCGCGGCCGGCGGGGTCTTGAGGATGAACGAGAACGAGCGGTCCTCGTAGACGGTGATCTGGGCCGGGATGATCTGGCCCGACTTGTCGGCGGTCTTCTCGTTGTAGCTCTTGGTGAACTCGACGATGTTGATGCCGTGCGGGCCCAGCGCGGTGCCGACCGGCGGGGCGGGCGTCGCCTTGCCGGCGGGCAGCTGCAGCGTGAGGACGATTCGAATCTTCTTGGCCACGGTCGGTGGGCTTCCTTCCTAGAGCTTCTCGACCTGGAGGAAGTCCAGCTCGACCGGAGTCTCGCGGCCGAAGATGCTGACGAGCACCTTGACCTTGTTGCGCTCGGGATTGACCTCGTCGACCGTGCCGATGAACTCGGAGAACGGCCCGTCGGTGACGCGGACGCTCTGGCCCTTGGTGAACGCGACGCGGTACTTCGGCGTCTCGACGCCCATGTGCCGCAGGATCTGCTTGACCTCGGTCTCGTCCAGCGGGACGGGCTCGCTCCGGACGCCCGGGATGTTCGAGCCGCCGACGAAGCTGGTGACGCCCGGCGTGTTGCGGACGACGAACCAGCTGTCGGGGTCGAGGATCATCTCGACCAGCACGTAGCCCGGGTAGACCTTCTTCTGGACGGTGTGGCGCTGGCCCTGCCGGATCTCGATCTCGTCCTCCATCGGGACGAGGACCTGGAAGATCCGATCCTCCATGCCCATCGACTCGATCCGGTGCTCGAGGTTGGCCTTGACCTTGTTCTCGTAGCCCGAGTAGGTGTGGATCACGTACCAGCGCTTGTCGGGGCCCTTGGCGATGACGTCGGTCGACACGGTGCTGCTCATGCCAGGTTCGCCAGGAAGCCGATGACGCCCTGGAAGATCGCGTCCCAGAACGCGACGAACGCACCAACGACCAGGCTGATGGAGAACACCAGCACGGTCAGGTTGCGCGTCTGCTGGAACGTCGGCCAGGAGACCTTCCGGAGCTCGGAGATCGCCTCGGCGACGAAGCGGCGAATTCGCTTCACGAGATTGCTACTCAGCCTTTCGAGATGTGGCAGGGGCGATAGGACTCGAACCTACAACCGCTGGTTTTGGAGACCAGTGCTCTGCCAATTGAGCTACACCCCTGCGGTTCGATCGACGCTACTTGGCCTCGCGATGGAGGGTGTGGCGCCGCTCACGGGGACAGTACTTCATGAGCTCGATCCGGTTCGGATCGTTCTTCTTGTTCTTGCGCGTCGTGTACGTCCGCTCCTTGCACTCGGTGCACTGGAGCTGGAGCGTCGGACGCGCTTCGACCCTGGCCATCTGCCTTACCCGGCGATGCTGGTGATGGCGCCGGCGCCGACGGTCCGGCCGCCCTCGCGGATGGCGAAGCGCTGGCCGACCTCGAGCGCGATCGGGGTGATCAGCTCGACGCCCATCTCGACGTTGTCACCGGGCATGACCATCTCGGCCCCCTCAGGGAGGCTGATGTTGCCGGTGACGTCGGTCGTCCGGAGGTAGAACTGGGGCCGGTAGCCGTTGTAGAACGGGGTATGGCGGCCGCCCTCCTCCTTGGTCAGGACGTAGACCTGGGCCTTGAAGGTCGTGCCGGGCTTGATCGAGCCGGCCTTGGCCATGACCTGGCCGCGCTCGATCTCCTCGCGCTCGATGCCCCGCAGCAGCAGCCCGACGTTGTCGCCGGCGCGGCCCTCGTCGAGCAGCTTCTTGAACATCTCGACGCCGGTCACGACGACCTTGCGGGTGGCCTTGACGCCGATGATCTCGACCTCGTCGGAGACCTTGACGATGCCCCGCTCGATGCGCCCGGTCGCGACGGTCCCGCGGCCCTTGATGCCGAAGACGTCCTCGACCGGCATCAGGAACGGCTTGTCGACCGCCCGCTCCGGGGTCGGGATGTAGGAGTCGACCGCGTCCATCAGCTCCTGGATCGGGGCGTAGGCCTCGTTGGACGGGTCGTCGGGGGCCTCGAGGGCCTTGAGCGCCGAGCCCCGGATGACGGGGGTGTCGTCGCCCGGGAAGTTGTACTTGCTCAAGAGCTCCCGGACCTCGAGCTCGACGAGGTCGAGCAGCTCGGGGTCGTCGACCGCGTCGACCTTGTTGAGGAAGACGACGATGTACGGGACCTCGACCTGGCGCGCCAGCAGGATGTGCTCGCGGGTCTGGGGCATCGGGCCGTCGGTCGCGGCGACCACCAGGATCGCGCCGTCCATCTGGGCGGCGCCGGTGATCATGTTCTTGATGTAGTCGGCGTGCCCGGGGCAGTCGACGTGGGCGTAATGGCGGGCCTCGGTCTCGTACTCGACGTGGGCGATCGCGATGGTGATCCCGCGCTCGCGCTCCTCGGGGGCGTTGTCGATCGAGTCGAAGGCCCGGTACTCGGCCGAGCCCTTCAGCGCGAGGTACTTGCTGATGGCCGCGGTCAGGCTCGTCTTGCCGTGGTCGATGTGGCCGATCGTGCCGATGTTCACGTGCGGCTTGTTGCGCTCGAACTTCTTCTTGGCCACTGGACCAGTCTCACTCCAATGCTTGAGGCGATTTCCCGGCCCCGACGGGCAAGGCTTCGCCAGAGATCACCACGTTCGGGGAGCCAAAGAGGTCGGCTGGAGCCCACAATCGGACTTGAACCGATGACCTCTTCCTTACCAAGGAAGTGCTCTGCCAGCTGAGCTATGTGGGCCCGAGGGCTTCGCGAAGTGGAGCCGACGACGGGACTCGAACCCGGAACCGGCGGTTTACAAA
The DNA here is from genome assembly GCA_963722105.1 of uncultured Chloroflexia bacterium. Lineage (GTDB taxonomy): Bacteria > Chloroflexota > Limnocylindria > Limnocylindrales > CSP1-4 > UBA5189. Next base: position 274,840 of record CAVRKQ010000004.1, read on the forward strand.
ACCGCTGCTCTACCAATTGAGCTACGTCGGCGCGCGCACGGCAAACCAAAGAAAGCGAGCCGGAGCGCCGGCGAATGATAGGTCGCTCCGGAGAAACCGGTCAAGCGCGGGCAAACGGGGCAGCCCGGGTGCACCGCGGAGCCGCGGCTGGCTAGTCGGGCAGGAGGTCGGACTCGACGTCTGCCGGTGGCGCGACGGCGCTCCGCTCCCCGGTGGTCTTCGGCGTAGTCGCTGCACGAGTGGTCCCGGCTGCCTTTGTCGCCGCGCCCGACTTCTTCGCCGTCGTCACCTTGGCGGCTGCGGATTTCGCTGGGGCCTGGGGAGCCGTCGCGGTCTTTGGTTTGGTGGGCTTCGGTTTGGTGGCCTTCCCCGGGTCCGCAACGGCCTTCGGCTCTGCTTCCGGCGCCTTGGCGCCGGTCGGCTTTCCTGCCTTCGGCTTCGCTTCCTTCGGCTTGACGGCCGTCGGCTTCGTTGCCTTTGGAGTGGCTTCCTTCGGCTTCGCATCCTTGGGCTTCGCGGGCTTCGCCGCGACGCCCGAGGCCGACGGGACCGACGGACTCGCGCCGCTCGCGTCGCGCTGGCCGAGGATCTCGAACAGGAAAATCGAACCGGCCACCGCCGCGTTGAGCGAATCGATGGCGCCGCGCATCGGGAGGCGGACGAACATGTCGCACCTTCGGCGGACGGCGGGCGAGAGCCCGTGGCCCTCGCTGCCGACGACGAGCGCGATCGCGCCCCGCAGGTCCGCCTCGCGGGCGAGGAGCGGAGCGTCGGCCTCGGAGCCGACGATCCGGACGCCGCGCAGGTGGAGATCCGTGAGCGTCGCCGGGAGATCGTCGACGGGGGCGAGGAGGAGGTGCTCCGTCGCGCCCGCGGACGCCTTGACCGCGGCCGGTGAGAGTGGCGCCTGACGTTCCGTTGGGAAGACGACGCCGTGCACGCCGACGGCCTCGGCGCTTCGAAGCAGGGTGCCGACGTTCTGCGGGTCCTCGAGCGAGTCGAGCACGACGATGAAGGCCGGCTCGGCACGTTCGATCGACCGTGCCAGGACGTCCTCCACGGAGGCGAACCGGCGAGCCTCGACGACGACTGCCACGCCCTGGTGACCGTCGAAGCCGGAAAGCGCGGTCAGCGACCCGCCCTCGACCTCGACGATCGGGATCCGAAGCGTGGTGGCATGCAGGACGATCTTCTCGAGCGCCTGGCGGCGCTGCGGCGTGACCAGCAGGCGGCGGGCCGGCCGGCCTGCGGCGAAGGCCTCCTCGACCGGGCGCCGGCCGGCGACGAGCTCTTCGCCTTCCTCGAGTGGCGGCGCGGGGGCTCCGGGACGCGCCGGAACCGAAGGTTCGTCGAACCGACGCCATTGCGGTGCGCCGCGTCCGCCGGGCTGGCCCGACGGCCGGTCGACCCAGGGGCGGCTGGGCCGTTGGTCGCCCAGGCCACCCGGCTCTGGATCCCGCATGCGTGGCGGCGAACCCTCGACCCACGGCTCGGGACGCGGTCCCCCGGGGCGCGGGCGGAAGGACCCCGGTCCCCCAGGGCGTGGACCGCCGGGTCCCGGTCCGCCGGGTCGCGGGCCGCCCGGGCGTGGACCTCCGGGCCGAGGGCCACCGGGTCGCGGTCCGCCGTGGCGCGGGCCGTCTGGCCGAGGGCCGGAGAAGCGTGGCCGCTCGAAATCCGAGCCGCCTTCGAAGGGGCGCCCACCGGGCTCGCGGCCCGAATCTTCCGCCGGGCCGGTGTCGGGGAAGCGCGGCCGCGCATCGCCAGGGCCGCGCCCGCCCTGTTGGCCTCCGCCGCCACCGAAGCCCGTCCCTCGACGAGGACCGCCGCCGCGCGGTCCGCCAGGACCCCGGAAGCCTCCACCGCCCCCGCCGCCTCCGCCGCGGTACCCGCCCGGCCCGCCTGACCCGCCACGCGGCCCGCGGAAGCCTCCGCCTCCGCCGCCACCCGGCGGCCGACCGCGCGGCGGCCCACCGTCACGCCGGGGCGGACCACCATCTCGTCGCGGCGGCCCCCCGTCGCGGCGCGGTCGGCGAGGCCCGTCGCTCATCGAACCGGCTCCAGGAGCTTCCAGCGCTGCCCGTCGCGGGTGTCCTCGACCGCGACCCCGAGGCCCGCCAGCTCGTCGCGAAGTCGATCGGACGCCGCCCAATCGCGGCTGGCCCGCGCCGCGTCGCGCTGCTCGAGCAGGTCGGCGGCGCCGGCCGGCAGATCCGGCGTCTCGTCCGGCAGGATCGCGAGCACGCGATCGAGGTCCCGCAGCACGCCGAGCGCCCGCGCCGCATCCGCCGTCGAGATCGACCGCTCCGCGATCCGGCGGTTCAGCTCTCGCACCAGGTCGAAGATCGCCGCGAGCGCCGCCGAGACGTTGAGGTCGTCGTCGAGCGCCGCCTCGAACCGGCCTCGCGCTTCGTCCAGGACCGCAGGCAGGTCGGCGGCATCCGCTCGATCCTCGACGTAGGCATCGAGGGCCAGGTCGGCCGCGTCGAGCCGCTCGATCGCGGCCCCGGCGGCCGTCAATGATTCGGGTGTGTACTCCAGCCCCTGCCGGTAGTGGACCGAGATCAGCGCGTACCGCAGGGCGCGAGGCGAAACGCCTTCATCGAGGAGGTCCGCCACCCGCGCGATGTTGCCGACGCGGCGGGCCATCTTCGTGCCGCCGAGGCGGAGGTGGTCGCAGTGGAGCCAGGTCCGGACGAACGGCTGCCCGGTCGAGGCCTCGCTCTGGGCGATCTCGTCCTCGTGGTGCGGGAAGATCAGGTCGATGCCACCGGTGTGGATGTCGAACGTCTGGCCGAGGTGGTGCATGCTCATCGCCGAGCATTCGATGTGCCAGCCCGGCCGCCCCGGCCCGATCGCGGTGTCCCAGGACGGCTCGCCGGGCTTCGGGCCCTTCCACACCGCGAAGTCGCGGACGTCGTCCTTGCCGTAGTCGTCGGCCTCGACCCGCTCGCCCACCTGGAGCTGCTCCGGGTCCAACCGCGCCAGGCGCCCGTACGCCGGCCACGAGCTGATCCGGAAGAAGATCGACCCGTCCTCGGTCCGGTAGGCGTGCCCGCGTTCGAGCAGCTTCTCGATGATCGTGACCATCTCATCGATGTGGTCCGTGGCCCGTGGCAGGACGTCCGGGGTCGTCATGCGGAGCGCGGCGAAGTCGAGCGTGAACCGCTCGATCCAGCGGCCGGTGAGGTCGCCGATCGGCTCCCCGGCGGCGTTGGCGTTGGCGATGATCCGGTCGTCGACGTCGGTGATGTTCATGACCCAGGTGACGCGCAACCCGCGGTAGCGGAGGTACCGGACGAGCACGTCGGCGAAGAGGAACGACCGAAAGTTGCCGATGTGGGTCGGCCCGTAGACCGTCGGGCCGCAGCTGTAGATCCGGACGTGTCCACGCTCGATCGGCTCGAGGTCGTGCGTGGCGCCGGAGAGCGTGTCGCGGAGGCGCATCGTCACGCGACTCCCCCGCCCCGCCGGACCGTCGCGACGGCGGACGCGGAGATCACCCTGCCGGCCCCGACGTCGCCCGAGAGGTTGCCCGTCGAGCCCTTGATGTTCACGTCGCCGGTCGCCAGGCCGAGGAGCGCGGCGATCGCCGCCTGCATCGCCGGCATCGACGGTCCGATTCGAGGCCGGCCCGCGCTGATGGTCAGGTCGACGGCGACGGGGCTCCAACCCGCCTCGGCGAGCCGCCGCACGATGCCCGCGAGCAGCTCGCCGCTCGGGATCCCGCGGCGCGTCCGCTCGTCCGCCGGGTAGACGGTGCCCAGGTCGCCGAGGCCCGCGGCGCCCAGCAGGGCACCGCCGATCGCGTGGAGCGCGGCGTCGCCGTCCGAGTGGCCATGGAGGCGGGGCGCGGCCGGGATCTCGATACCGCCGAGCCACAGTCCGTCTCCGGGTCCAAAGGCGTGAACGTCGGTCGCGAACCCCGTTCGAATCTCGCCGGCGTTCGCCTCGCCGGCGTCCGCCCCCGCCGCGGCCACCGCTCAGCCCTGCCGGGGGTGGGCGAAGACCATTCGGCCCGCGACGGTCTGGAGGACTCGCGTGACCGTCACGTCGACCTCGTTGTCGATCGATTTCGCGCCACCCTCCACGACGACCATCGTGCCGTCGTCGAGGTAGCCGACGCCCTGGCCGGCGTCCTTCCCGGGCTGGATCACCCGGATTCGAAGGTCCTCGCCCGGCAGGAGCGCGGGCTTCACGGCGTTCGCGAGGGAGTTGACGTTGAGGACGCGAACACCCTGGAGGTCGGCGATCCGGTTCAGGTTCAGGTCATTGGTGAGCACCGCCCGGCCGTCCCTGCGGGCCAGCGCGACGAGCTTGGAGTCGACCTCCGGCGTGCCCGGAACGTCCTCGTCGATCACCTGGACCGGGGTCGTGTCCGACTTCCGCATCCGGCCCAGGATCTCGAGACCGCGGCGCCCGCGGGTCCGCCGCATGCCGTCCGAGCTGTCGGCCAGGCGCTGGACCTCGTCGAGCACGAAGCGCGGGACCTCGAGGATCCCGAACAGGAAGCCCGACTCCGCGATGTCCGCGATGCGGCCGTCGATGATCGCGCTCGTGTCGACCAGGATCCGGGGCACACCCGACGCGCCGTCCTCCCCAGCCCCGCGTCGGAGCAGGCCGATGCTCTCCGCCGCGATGATGAGGTCGTGGCGCTTGGCCACCGTGAGCCCGACCATCGCCAGCCCGAGAAACAGCGAGATTCCCAGCGGCGCCAGGGTCCCGACGGGCCCCGGGATGTTGGAGAGCGGCAGGCCCAGGAGCAGGCCCAGCACCAGCCCGATGAAGAGGCCGATGATCGCGGTCACGAACTCGGCGGTCGACAGCTGCTGGACGGCGCGAAGGGCCACCGTCGCCGGGATGACCGTGAGGTAGGGCAGCAGGGTGAAGCCCAGCACGATCCAGGCCACCACCCAGGCGAGGACCAGCAGCGCCGAGCCGGGAACCGGCTGGAACACCGCCAGCTGCGCGATGACGAGCACGATCCCGATGAGCCCGCCGAGCGCGGCTCCCAGGAAGTGGATGGTTCGGATCAACGAGGCCTCGACTGGTCGCGATCCAGCACCAGCGACCCATATCGTTCTGCTACTTGGGTCGCCGCTCGATCGTGGGGTGGTTCAGACTATCACTCGCGCTCAGCGATCAATCGTCACCGAGGCGGCCAGATCTGCCTCGTCGCCGCGGTCGGGCGGCACCGATGCGTCCCCTTGCCTCGGCGGACCGCCGAGCGCGGCCGCGAGTGCGTCACGCAGGTTCGCCGCGGCCACGACGCGGATGCCGGGCACCTCGGTCTCCGAGCCGCCGCGGGCTGCCGGCACGATGGCCCGCTCGAACCCGAGCCGAGCGGCCTCGCGGAGGCGCCGGTCGAGGCCGGCGACGGGCCGAAGCTCGCCCAGGAGCCCGACCTCCCCGACCGCGACGGTCCGGGTGTCGATGGGCCGGTCGCGGAGCGACGACGCCAGCGCCAGCGCGACGGCGAGGTCGAGGCCCGGCTCGGCGACGCTCAGGCCTCCGGCGAGGTTCGCGTAGACGTCGTGGCTCCCGAGGGGAACACCCGCCCGCCGCCCGAGGACGGCCAGCAGGAGCGCGAGCCGGGTCGGGTCGATCCCGGACGCACGCCGGGCCGGGGTCGAGTAGCCCGCCTGCGAGACCAGCGCCTGGACCTCGATGAGGAGCGGCCGGCTGCCTTCCATGGTCGCCGCGACGACGCTCCCGGGCGCGCCGCCGACGTGCTGGGCGAGGAACGCCCGGCCCGGATCGGCCACCTCGCGGAGCCCGAACTCGCCCATCTCCAGGACACCGAGCTCGTCGGTCGACCCGAAGCGGTTCTTGGTCGCCCGGAGGAGGCGCATCACCCCGCCGCGCTCGCCGCCGAGGTCGATCACCGCGTCCACGAGGTGCTCGAGCGTCCGCGGCCCGGCGATGGAGCCCTCCTTCGTCACGTGCCCGACGAGGACCACGGCGATCCCCTGGCCCTTCGCCAGCTCCATCAGCCGGAGCGCCGACTCCTTCACCTGGCCGACGCTGCCCGCCGGCCCATCGAGCTCCTCGACCGTCATCGTCTGGATCGAATCGACGACGACCAGCGCGGGCCGGCTCGCGGTCGCCGCCTCGATGATCGCCCCGACCTCGCTCGTGGCGAGGACGCGCACCGCGTCGCCGGGAACGCCGCTCGTGAGCCCGAGCCGCCCGGCACGCAGCCGGACCTGCGCGGCGGACTCCTCGCCGGTTGCGTAGAGGACACCCGCATCGCTGCGCGCGACGCCACCGGCCACCTGGAGGAGCAGCGTCGACTTCCCGACGCCCGGCTCGCCACCGATCAGCAGGAGCGACCCGGGCACGATCCCGCCGCCCAGGACGCGGTCGAGCTCACCGAGTGACGTTGGAAGGCGCTCCGTCGGCCCGTCCGATGGCGCCGACAGCGGTACCGGCGCCATGACCCCGACGAGCCCCCGTGCGCCCGAGGCCGCAGCGCGCGGTCGCGCGGCGACGACCGTCTCGACGAGGGTGTTCCACTCGGCGCACGAGCGGCACTGGCCCTCCCACCGGAGGAACTCCGCGCCGCAGGCCTGGCAGACGAAGCGGCTCTGGGCCCGGGCCATGCCGGGCCTAGGAGACTTCGACGGGGGTCTTCTGCTCGACGGCCCGGATCACGAGCCCGTCGTCGGCGTTGGCGTCGACCTCGATCGTCGAGCCGGTCTCGTAGCGACCGAGGAGGAGGTGCTCGGCGAGCACGTCCTCGACCGAGTTCTGGATCGCGCGGCGCAACGGCCGCGCGCCGAACGCCGGATCCCAGCCGAGCTCGATGAGCTTGTCCTTCGCCGCCTGGGTGACCTCGAGGGCCATACCCTGGGCCTTGAGCTGGTCGCGAACCCGGTTGAGCATCAGGTCGACGATCTCCCGGATCTCGTCCTTCGTCAGGCTCCGGAACACGACGGTCGCGTCGATCCGGTTCAGGAACTCCGGCCGGAAGTTGTTCTTCAGCTCGGCGGTGACCTTGTCCTTCATGAGCTCGTAGGACTGCTCTCGACGCCCACCGCCCTCGTCGTCGGCGACCGGGCGGAAGCCGAGGGACGAGTTCGTCTGGAGCTGCTTCGCACCCAGGTTCGAGGTCATGATGATGATCGTGTTCCGGAAGTCGACACGGCGGCCCTTGGCGTCCGTGAGCTGCCCGTCCTCGAGGATCTGGAGCAGGATGTTGAACACCTCGGGGTGGGCCTTCTCGACCTCGTCGAGGAGCACGACCGCGTAGCTCTTGCGCCGCACCGCTTCGGTCAGCTGGCCGCCCTCGTCGAACCCGACGTAGCCCGGAGGGGCGCCGACGAGGCGCGAGACGTTGTGGCGCTCCATGAACTCGCTCATGTCGATCTTGATGAGCGTGTCCTCGCTGCCGAACATGAACTCGGCGAGCGCCTTGGCGAGCTCGGTCTTGCCGACACCCGTGGGCCCGAGGAAGACGAACGAGCCGATCGGGCGCTTCGGGTCCTTGAGGCCGGCACGGGCACGACGCACCGCGCGCGAGACCGTCTCGATGGCCTCCTGCTGCCCGATGACCCGGTTGTGGAGCGCGTCCTCCATGTGCAGGAGGCGCTCGGACTCTTCCTGGGCGATGCGGGTGACCGGGATGCCGGTCCACATCGCGACGACCTGGGCGATCTCCTCCTCGTCGACCGTCGGCGCGTCGCCGGCGATGGTCGTCTGCCACTCGCTGCGGAGCGTGTCGACCTTCTCGCGAAGCGCCGCCTCGTCCTCGCGGAGCTTCGCGGCGGCCTCGTAGTCCTGGGAGTTGATCGCGCCGTCCTTCTCCTTCGTCATCCGGTCCAGCTCGCGCTGCGCCTCGCGCAGCGGTGGCGGCGCGGACGCGTGGCGGAGGCGGACGCGCGAGGCGGCCTCATCGATGAGGTCGATCGCCTTGTCGGGGAGGTGACGGTCGGTGATGTAGCGGATCGAGAGGTCCGCAGCGGCCTTCACGGCGTCGTCCGTGATCGTGACCTTGTGGTGCTGCTCGTAGCGCTCGCGGATGCCCTTGAGGATCTCGATGGTCTGCTCGAGGGTCGGCTCCTCGACCATGACCGGCTGGAAGCGCCGCTCGAGGGCCGCGTCGCGCTCGATGTACTTGCGGTACTCGTCGAGCGTCGTTGCACCGATGCACTGGAGCTCGCCGCGCGAAAGCGGCGGCTTGAGGATGTTGGCGGCATCGATCGCGCCTTCGGCAGCGCCGGCGCCGACGAGCGTGTGGAGCTCGTCGATGAAGAGGACGGCGTCGTTGGTGTTCCGAAGCTCCTCGATGATCTTCTTGAGGCGCTCCTCGAACTCGCCCCGGTACTTGGTGCCGGCGACCAGGGAGCCGATGTCCAGCGTCAGGACCCGCTTGTTCAGCAGGATGTCCGGGACGTCGCCCGCGACGATGCGATGGGCCAGGCCCTCGGCGATCGCGGTCTTGCCGACGCCGGGCTCGCCGATCAGGGCCGGGTTGTTCTTGGTCTTCCGGCCGAGGATCTGGATGACCCGCTCGATCTCCTTCTCGCGCCCGATGACCGGATCGAGCTTGCCCGCGCGCGAGGCCTCGGTCAGGTTGATGCCGAGAGCGTCGACGGTCGGGGTCTTGGAGCTGCGCTTTGTCTCCTGCGCCGGCCCGACGGACGAGCTCTGCGAGAGGACGCGGATGACCTCGTGGCGGACCTTGTCGAGGTTCACGCCGAGCGACTCGAGGACGCCCGCGGCGATGCCCTCGCCTTCGCGGACGAGGCCCAGGAGCAGGTGCTCCGTGCCGATGTAGTTGTGGCCGAGGCGGCGCGCCTCGTCGATGGCGAGCTCGATGACGCGCTTCGCGCGCGGGGTGAGCCCGACCTCACCGACGACCGGCCGGTCGCCGCGCCCGATGATGAACTCGACGGCCGTTCGAACCTTGGCCAGCTCGACGTTCATGTTCTCGAGCACGCGGGCGGCGACGCCTTCACCCTCCCGCACCAGCCCGAGCAGCAGATGCTCGGTGCCGATGTAGTTGTGGTTGAAGCGCTGCGCCTCGTCCTGCGCGAGGGTCAGGACTTTGCGAGCCCGGTCAGTGAACTTGTCGAATCGCTCCATGTTTTTGAACGCCCGTTCCCCTGTTGCGCCCTCTTGAGGCGCTGAATCGATCCTAGCATGCGGTCCTTTCGTCAAGACCACCTGCGTGACCGCTGGTACTGATGTGTGCGCCTCGGAAGCGCGCGCGGATCACCAGCCCACCTGACGATGGGCCGGCCGGATTGGTTTCTCCTATGGCCCGTTCGTACGACGGGCAAACGCGTCCGGGCCAGGACTAGGCCTTGGCGTCGTCCTCGGCGGGAGCGTCCGCGTCGGCTGCGGGCTCGTCGGCAGCGGCCTCGTCGGCGGCGGGCTCGGCCTTGGCGCTCGCCTCGGCGGCGGGCTCCTCGGCGGCGGGCTCCTCGGCTGCGGGCTCCTCGGCTGCGGGCTCCTCGGCGGCAGCCGTCAGTGGCTCCTCCGGGGCAGCCGTGACGGGCTCCTCCGGAGCCTCCTCGACAGCGGCAGCTTCCGCTGCCGGCTCATCGGCCGGGGCCTCGGGCGGCGCTTCAGCGGCTTCCGCTGCCGGCTCCGGGTTCGAGGTCTCGTCCGCTTCGACGGTCGGCTCGGCGACCGCTTCGGCGGGCGCCGCTTCAGCCTCTGCCGCCGGGGCCTCCTCGGCCTCCGCCGCTGGCGCCGCTTCGGCCTCCGCCGCTGGCGCCGCTTCGGCCTCCGATGCCGGGGCCGCTTCTGGCTCCGCGGCGGGTGCCTCGGCGACCTCGGCGACCGGCGCCTCGACCTCGGTCTCGGCGGCAGGTGCTTCGGCAGCGGGTGCCTCGGCTCCGTCGACGTCGTCCTCGGCCTCGGCCCGGGCCAGCTGCTCGCGCACGCCGGCGAATGCCGCGGCGAGCGTCGTGTCAATGCCGCCCTCGGGCTCCTGGATGGCGTCTGACGGCGTGTAGGCCCGTGTTCGCTCGCGATCACCGCCTCGTGGGCGGCGGTCGCCCCGCTCGGGTCGCTCGCCGCGCTCTGCTCGCTCGGCTCGCTCACGCATCGCCGGGATGGGAGCCCCCGAGACATCGGCGTCGACGACCGGGCGCGCCGGCGCATCCTCCGCCTGCTTCAGGCTCAGCCCGAGGCGGTGGCGCTCCGAGTCGAGGCTGATGATCCGGAGCTTCAGTGCCTGCCCCTCGTGGACGACGTCACCCGGGTGAGCGACACGCTGGTTGGACAGCTCGCTGATGTGGATCAGGCCCTCGAGCCCGTCACGGACACGCACGAAGGCGCCGAAGTTGACGAGCTTCGTGACCGTGCCGTCGATGATGTCCCCGACGTTGAAGTCGGCAACCGTCGAGTGCCACGGATCCGGCTGGAGCCTGCGGATCGACAGCGAGATGCGGCCGCGCTCGTGGTTGATGTCGATGACCTCGGCCTCGACCTCTTCGCCGACGCGGTAGCCGCCCTCGGGGTTGTTGACCTTGTTCCACGAGAGCTCGCTCTTGTGGACCAGGCCGTCGATCCCGCCGAGGTCGACGAAGACGCCGAACGGAGCGATGGAACGGACGTTGCCCGTCACCTTCTGGCCGACCTGGAGGCTGCTGAAGAGCTCGTCCCGCTTCTCGCGGCGCTCCTCGTACAGCGCGACCTTCTCCGAGAGGATCAGGCGGTTGGCCTTGCGGTTGACCTCGAGGATCTTGAGCCGCAGCTTCCGGCCAACGAACGGCTGGAGCTTCTCGGCGATCTCCTGGGCCGCGTCGCGCGGCTGGTCGTTCTGGGGCCGGCGCGGGAAGTCGACGATCTGGCTGATCGGCACGAAGCCGCGGATGCCGCAGTCGACGATGAGGCCGCCCTTGTTGTGGTCGATGACCGGCGCCTCGATGATGACGCCCGCCTCGAACTGCTCCTGCATCGAGCGCCACTTGCGCTCCAGGCCCGCTCGGCGCAGCGACAGGACGACGTGGCCCTCCGGCGACTCCGGCTGGAGGACGTACACGAGGACCGTGTCGCCGATCGCGAGGGCCGGCTGGGACTCGGCGTTGCGGCCGAAGAGCTCGCGGTTGCTGACGACGCCCTCGCTCTTGGCGCCGATGTCGACGAGGATCTCGTCCTTGTCGATCCGGACGACATTGCCCTCGACCACGTCTCCGTGCTTGAAGCTCTTGATGTCGGCGTCCTGCTCCGCGAGCAGCTCCTCCATCGTGGTCGGCTCGGGGCCGGTCGGGACGACGGGGGCGGGGGCTGCGGCTGCCTCGGCGGCGGGGGCTGCGGCTGCCTCCGCCTCTGCCTCGACCGGCGTGGCGGCGTCGCCCTCGGTGGCCTCATCCGCGGCGGCGGGTGCATCTGTCTCGGCCGCAGGGCTGTCGGCCTGGGATGCGCCATCTGCGGCGGCAGGTGCCTCTTGCTCGGCGTCGGGAGCGGCCGCTACGGCCTCTGCTCCGGGCGCATCGGCATCCGGCTCGGGTGCCTCGGTCTCGGGCTCGGGTGCGGCGGCCACGGCCCCGGCTGCCTCTGCCTCGGCGGCTGGTGCCGTCTCGGCTGCGCTGGCCTCCGCGACCTCCGGCTCGGCCTGCGCGACCTCGGGCTCAGCTTCGGCGACGGCCGCCGGCGTGGCGGTCTCGGGAGCGAGCGCCTCGGCGGGCGCGGCGTCGGATGTGTCTGCGGTGTCGGTCGCCTCGGCCTCGGCGTCGAGGCTCGGGCTCTCGGCGGGCTCGTCGGCGACGGCAATCGCCCCGACGGTCTGTTCGGCTGCCGGTGCCTCGGCGTTCGCCTCGGTCGGCTGCTCGATCCCGCCCTGCTTCTCTTCGGTCAATTCGGTCTCCTGTACAAACGAGCTCCCTCGGAATCGAAACGGCCCGAGCGCTCGGCTCAGGCCATCGGGTCTGCGATCAAGTGGTCCGTAGGATTGGTGGGCCCGCGGTCCGCTCCTTCGAGCTCGAATGGGGATGAGCGAGGCTCTTCTGCTGTTCCGCCCCGAAGGGCCCGCGGAGTCTAGCACGCACCCGAGCGCGACTACAATCGCGGCCCGTGCCCGAGCTACCCGATCTTGCGGTCGTCACCGACGCCCTTCATGCCGCCCTCGCGGGACGCTCGATCGAACGGGCGGAGTCCCCCGCCCCGCTCGCCGTGCGCGGCACCCCGGCCGAGCTCCAGGCCACGGTCGGCCAGAAGGTCAAGCGTGTCCGCCGGCGCGGCAAGTTCATCGTCTTCGAGCTCGAACGCGACCGCATCGCGATCAACGCGATGCTGACGGGCCGGCTGCAGCTCGCGGCGCCGGGTGACAAGCGCCCGGCGAACACGGCGGTGGTCCTGGGATTCGGCTCGCGCGCGCGAGGGCCGAAGGATGCCGCCGCGTGGACCGCTCGCGCAGGCTGGCTCCCGGCCAACGACGGGCCGGCCGAGGTCCGTTACCGCGACCCGAGCCAGATGGGCAAGGTCTACCTGCTGCCAGCTGGGGTCTCGCGACCTGTCGTCGGCTTCGAAGACGCCGAACAGGGTCCGGACGCCGACGACCCTGCGCTCACGCTCGAGGTCTGGCGCGAACGCATTCGGAAGCACCCGGGCGAGCTGAAGTCGCTGCTGCGAAACCAGGCCTTCGTCGCCGGGATCGGGAACGCCTACAGCGATGAGATCCTCCACGCAGCCAAGCTGAGCCCGTTCCGCCGGCGATCGTCGCTGGCGACGGAAGAGGTCGACGCGCTCTACGCGGCGATGCGAGCGACGCTCGCGAACGCGAATGGCGTCCTGCAGGCGCGTGTCCCGCCGACGTTCGAGAAGCAGGTGCGGGACTTCCTCGCGGTCCATCGGCGCGGCGGCGAGGCTTGCCCTCGATGTGGGACGCGCCTCAGCGAGGTCAGCTCGAGGAGCGAGGCAACGACCTGGTGCCGGGGCTGCCAGGCCTGACCCGGCCGCATCCACAACCGGCCGCATCCCGCGAATGTGCTGCTCGGGCGCGCGTCCGCGCGAGGCGCGGCGTCAGGGAATCCGCAGAACCTGGCCGACGCTGAGCGAGTTCGGATTGCTCAGGTTGTTGAGGTCGACGATTGCCGCGACAGTCGTCCCGAACCGCTCGGCGATCGCGCTCAACGAGTCGCCCGACTTCACGACGTAGGTCCGGAAGGTCGCGGCGGGCTTCTGCGTCGCGGGCACCTTGGTGGGCTTGGCCGTTGGTGGCGGCGCCGTGTCCTCCGGTGCCGCGGTCGCGGATGGGCCTGACGTGACCCTGGGTGTCGGTGCGATCGTGGCCGCGGTGACCGGGCTGGAGGCGGGCGTGCTGGGGCTGGCCGTCGCGACGGGGGATGTCGGCACGCCCGCGCGGAACCCGGACAGCGCAAGGACGAACAGGGTCGTCACGAGGATCACGGCCGGGACCGCCGGCCATCGCCGCCGGTCGAGCAGGGTCGCGAGGAGCCGCGCGCGGATGCCCCCGGGATCCTCGATCACGCTCGTCGTGCGCGCGAGACCCCAGCGGGTCGCACGGCGGACGGGCGCCGCTCCGAGCCGTTCCGTCCGAGCCGTGAGCGAGGCGAGGTACGTGGCGCAGCCGGTGTGGGCGGGTGTCAGGCACAGGCGTGCCTGCTTCTCGGGCGAGAGTGACGCCGCCGGGCTGACCGCCCCACAGCGGTGGTCGCGCGTCGGTATGTCAAGACGCCAGCCCCCGGCCTCGGCGACAAGGAACGGGCAGCCCCGGGGGTTGGCGTGGTCTGCTGCTGTGTCGCCGGCGGACGGTCGAGGCAGTTCCTCGCCACGGGCATCGACGGCTGTCGTCGACGTCCCTGGGTTGCCGGCGGGGCGCGGCCTGTCCGCGTCGGCCGTGGTCATCCGAGCCAGCATAGCCACCGGCCTCGGCCCCGAAGTTCTCCGGAAAGCACAAGATCCTGGCGACGACCTATTTTCCCGAAAGGCTGCCCTCTCAGTATCTTCGGCGCTGGAGAGCTTGACTTCCGTGTTCGGGATGGGAACGGGTATGGCCTCTCCGCTAGCGTCACCAGGATCCTGCTGCTGGATGTGATCGGCTGCGTCCGTACGTTCGAAGCGCGCGATGCGCTCGAGCGCGGGCGCCGAGAAGTCGAGAGATCAACGATCTCGTCGTATGTCGAAATTCACGATGTGATCCGATTCGATCAGCCCTCTGACCCTTGGTCAGAAGCTGAAGTGGTCAAGCCCTCGACCATTAGTACCGCTCAGCTTCATTCGTCACCGAACTTCCACATGCGGCCTATCAAGCAGGTGGTCTACCTGCGGTCTTACCCGGTTTCCCGGTGGGGAACCTCATCTCCAGGCGAGCTTCGCACTTAGATGCTTTCAGCGCTTATCCCTGCCGAACATAGCTACCCAGCGGTGCCCCTGGCGGGACAACTGGCACACCAGCGGTTCGTCCACTCCGGTCCTCTCGTACTAGGAGCAGCTCCTGTCAAGTTCCCTACGCCCACGGCGGATAGAGACCGAACTGTCTCACGACGTTCTGAACCCAGCTCGCGTGCCGCTTTAATTGGCGAACAGCCAAACCCTTGGGACGTACTTCCGCCCCAGGATGCGACGAGCCGACATCGAGGTGCCAAACCTTGCCGTCGATGTGAACTCTTGGGCACCATCAGCCTGTTATCCCCGGGGTAGCTTTTATCCGTTGAGTGATACCCCTTCCACTCGGAGGTACCAGATCACTAAGCCCGACTTTCGTCTCTGCTCGACTTGTAGGTCTCGCAGTCAAGCTCCCTTATGCCTTTGCACTCTTCGGCTGGTTTCCATTCAGCCTGAGGGAACCTTTGGGCGCCTCCGTTACATTTTAGGAGGCGACCGCCCCAGTCAAACTGCCCGCCTGCCAATGTCCCGCGCCCGGATGACGGGTCGCGGTTAGAACCGAAATCCAACAAGGGTGGTATTTCAACGTTGGCTCCACCGACGCTAGCGCGCCAGCTTCACAGCCTCCCACCTATCCTACACAAGCTAAATCCCAATCCAATGTCAAGGTGCAGTAAAGCTCCACGGGGTCTTTTTGTCCTGCCGCGGGTAACCTGCATCTTCACAGGTACTTCAATTTCGCCGGGTCCCTCGTTGAGACAGCGCCCAGATCGTTACGCCATTCGTGCGGGTCGGAACTTACCCGACAAGGAATTTCGCTACCTTAGGACCGTTATAGTTACGGCCGCCGTTTACTGGGGCTTCAATTCAGAGCTTGCACCCCTCCTCTTAACCTTCCAGCACTGGGCAGGCGTCAGCCCCTATACGTCCGCTTTCGCGTTCGCAGAGACCTGTGTTTTTGCTAAACAGTCGCCTGGGCCTTTTCACTGCGGCTTCGATGCCCACTGCAAGCAGCAGGTACGAAGCGCCCCTTCTCCCGAAGTTACGGGGCCATGTTGCCGAGTTCCTTAACGAGGGTTCTTCCGATCGCCTTGGTATCCTCTACCCGCCTACCTGTGTCGGATTGCGGTACGGTCGCCATCGGTCTCGCTAGACGCTTTTCTTGCCAGCTTGGCTCACTCGTTTCAGGCAAAAGCCCTATCCATCGCTGCTCAGGGTTGAAATGAGAAGACGGATTTTCCTGTCCTCTCCCCCTACCGGCTTGGATGCATATAGCCAAAATGCACACGAGCTACCAGACTGGGTCACGCCCTTGCTCTCACCTGGGATCAACGCCTCGGCTCGACCGGCTTGCGCCGGCCATCCCCGACTTGCTTCCTCCAGGCGACACCTTGCGGTGCAAACGACCTCTGTCGGTTCCGGAATATTAACCGGATGTCCATCGCCTACGACGTTCGTCCTCGGCTTAGGCCCGACTAACCCTGAGCGGACGAGCCTTCCTCAGGAAACCTTAGGCATACGGCGTGTGGATTCTCACTCACATTGCGCTACTCATGCCGACATTCGCACTTCCGCCCACTCCAGCCGTCCTCACGGTCGACCTTCACTGCTGACGGAACGCTCCCCTACCACCCATCGGACGGCAAGCCGGCCAAAGGATCCGTAGCTTCGGTACCAGGCTTGAGCCCCGTTGAATTTTCGGCGCGGATCCACTCGACCAGTGAGCTGTTACGCACTCTTTCAATGGTGGCTGCTTCTAAGCCAACATCCTGGTTGTCTGAGCGATCCACATCCTTTACCACTTAGCCTGGATTTGGGGACCTTAGCCGAGGGTCTGGGCTGTTTCCCTTTCGACCACGAAACTTAGCCCCCGCAGTCTCACTCCCGGGTTGTAGAAATCCGGCATTCGGAGTTTGGTTGGGGTTGGTAAGCGGGAAGCCCCCTAGCCCATCCAGTGCTCTACCCCCGTGATTCATCACCCGAGGCTGCCCCTAAAGGCATTTCGGGGAGAACCAGCTATCTCCGAGTTCGATTGGCATTTCACCTCTACCCACAGCTCATCCCCCAGCTTTTCAACGCTGGTGAGTTCGGTCCTCCACGAGACATTACTCCCGCTTCACCCTGGCCATGGGTAGCTCACTCGGTTTCGGGTCTACCCCATGCGACTGACGCCCTATTCAGACTCGCTTTCGCTCCGGCTCCGTCCTTCTCGGACTTAACCTTGCCACATCGAGTAACTCGCCGGCTCATTCTTCAAAAGGCACGCCATCAGGCTACCGGCAAGCCGGCAACACCCTCTGACTGCTTGTGGGCACGCGGTTTCAGGTACTATTTCACTCCCCTTCCCGGGGTGCTTTTCACCTTTCCCTCACGGTACTCGTTCACTATCGGTCATCAAGGGTATTTAGCCTTGGAAAGTGGTCCGCCCAGCTTCCCACATGGGAGACCTTCCACGTGGTACTCAGGTGGCCGATCACGGAGCTCGCTCGCTTTCGCCTACGGGGCTCTCACCCTCTCTGGCGTGCCGTTCCAGGCACTTCGACTAGCGATCGAGTTTTGACTCCGCAGGAACCTTGCGGGTCCCAACGATCGACTCCTACAACCCCCACCAGAAACGGCGGCAACCTATCGCGCTAAGATGGTTTGGGCTCTTCCCCTTTCGCTCGCCACTACTAAGGGAATTATCTCTTTTCCTCCGGCTACTGAGATGTTTCAGTTCGCTCGCTTACCTCCACCTGGCCTATTTGATTCAACCAGGAGTAGCTGGACATTACTCCAGCTGGGTTTCCCCATTCGGAAATCTCCGGATAAGTCTGCAAGCAACACACCGGAGCTTATCGCAGCCTGCCACGTCCTTCATCGGCCCTTGACGCCAAGGCATCCTCCGCGTGCCCTGTGTAGCTTGACCCCCTCCAGCCGCTGACCCAGCGGTCATCGGTGGATGGAGGGATCGGGATCTTTTTTCTCGACAACACGGCGAAATCGAAGATCTTTACTTCTCTTTCTGCCGAACACATATTCCAGTTGGTAAGGTGCGGCCCGCCCGAGGCGGCTCGGACGCTGCCGGCATGGTCGCCGGCCCCCAGCGGTCCGCTGGTCGGTGGCCT
>CAVRKQ010000005.1:0-13657 GCA_963722105.1 uncultured Chloroflexia bacterium
TCACGTGAGCGGTTTAGCCGCAGCACCAGATCTGGTGCGGGATCGGAACGCGCGCGTCGCGGGCTGGCCACGTCTCGCCGTCCAGGAGGTGGCGACCCCGAACGGGCTCTGCCAGCTCGATTTCGAAGGTCGCGACCTGCCCCTCGCCGCAGGGCGCATCGTCTCGCATCTCCGTGAGGTATGTCGCGATGAGCAGGATCGAGTCGTCGCCGTACCTGATCACCGGTTCGCCGAGGCGCTGATGGACCGTGTCCGGGCACCAGTCACGTGCCTTGACATGCAGCACGCGGTCGTCTGGCTTGGGCCAGTCCTTCTCGGCGATCCACCAACCGAGCGGCACCAATCCTAATTGCAGGTCACCAACCCAGGAGGTAAGCCGGCAGCCGCCGAGGTGCTGGACACGCCAGACGCCGTCGCCGCCGCGCTCGATGCGGATGTGGATGTACGAGTGCCCTGCCTCGTTCTTTGGCTCCGCGGTTCGGACGAACTCGCGCTCCGTCTCGGTCGCCCGGACGAGCCACCAGTCGCTCATGGGAAGCTGCTCGCCGAACACCTCCGCAGCGAGCGCGACTTCGGGCCTATCCCCAGGGTCCGGGGGCTCATCGAGGATCTCGATCGGCCATGGTCTGCCTTGGCAGAAGTAGAGAAGGCCAGCAGCGAGCAAATCGCTCTGCGGCACAAATGGGGTCGAGGTGGGCATCGCCATCGCGGTCGCGTGCGGGGTTGGGGCCGCTGGCGATTCGGCCGCTCGCGACGCCGACGGGGTCGAGGCCGACGATCCCTCCGGGAGCGAAGTCGGCAGGTGACCGAGGTTTGGGCTTCCCGCGCATGCGGCGACCAGGACGGCAAGCGCAAACGTCGATGCGGCTCGACGTTGACGAAACGGCATGCAATTCCTCGCTCAATCAGCGTCGGTCAAAGTCACGCGACCGGCTGTCAACCTTCGTCGACCTGTCGGAGACGCCGGACGGCAAGTACGACCATCACCCCGACGAACAGAACGGTCACGAGTGCAACCCCCACCCAGAAAACGGGCTCGTTACGCAAATCGCCGGGCGGGTAGTCTTGCCGCTCCAGCAGCTTCACGCCGACAACCAGCAGAGCGATTGGCGCCCATAGCACAAGGATGAACCACGCTCCCTGACGGCGTCGCGCTCGGCGGATCCGCTCCCGCGCTTGGGCCAGATACGCATCGGATCCCGGGTCATTCATCTCTCTATCGCCTTCAGTCAGCGTTGCTGAATGTCACGTGAAGCTGGCCGGGCGACGCGTGCGATAACAGCAACGAGGACGATGGCAGAGGCCAGCAACGCGGTCCAGCCGAGGTCGACACGCCAAGCGAGATCGCTAGCTCGGTCGCTCGGGGCGTCGTGGAATTCAGCGAATGGCTTTCGTCCGTGGCCGATCTCATTTCCATCGAGCTCGATCGTCCGCTGGCCATCCCCCACGCAGAAGTGAAGGGTTCGACCGAAGACGCGGTAGAGGTTGCCGAGCGACCACAGCTGGGTAGGCAAGGCATCCACCAGCGCGGAGGGCACCGCCAGGGACATCAGGAGGTCATCAGTCAGCGTGATGCCACGGGGAGGCGTTGCGGAGGCGAATGCCGGAGAAGGGCAGGCCGGACGCGACGACCGCGGACCAGAACGGGCGGAGGTCGGTCACGAACCGGAGTTCGACGCCGGCCTCACCGTGGCGGTCCAGAAGGTCTCCGACGGGATGCACCGCCAGCGGTTCGATGTCCGTCGCTGCGATCCACTGGCCGTCCGCCTCGGGCCAGGGCTGGAACGGCGAAGGATCCAGCTCGTAGGCGTACAGCTGCGCCTGGCGGATTCGATCGAGCCAGCCGAGCTCGGTCGCCTGGACTCGGCGAGACGGCGAGAGGAACAGCCGCTCGAGCACCGCGGCTTGCTCGTCGGTGTTCGCCCAGACCGCGCCGCGCGGACAGTCGCGGGGGAACCAGTAGACGGGCGCATGCTCGGCGTCGATGGCCCACACCGCGGGCGGCTGCGACGGGTTCGTCGGCGGAACGTGCGGCACGAACCGCGTGATCGTCGGGTCCTCGCTGAAATGCAGCAGCGGAGCGCCCGAGGTGTTCACGCGAGCGCCTTCCGGGCCTCCGCGAACAGGCCGTTGAGGATCCGCGACGTCGAGGGGAAGGCGTGGATGGTGTCGGCCAGGACCTCGACCGGCACGCGAGCGCGAATCGCGAGGACGCACTCGTGGATTGCGGCGGAGGCGTCCGGGCAGGCCATCGCGGCGCCGATCATCGTGCGCGACGCGCGGTCGAACACGACCGTCACGTGCCCTCGCTTTGCCATGACCGAGTACCCGCGCGCCGACTTCGCGAAATCGGCGACGAACTCGACCGCATCGACCCCGTCCGCCTTCGCCTGCTCCATGGAGACGCCGGCGAACGCGGCCTCGGGATCCGTGTAGGAGGCTCGGACGAGGGCGCGATAGTCGGGCTGGACGTCGTCGCCGAGCGCCATCCGGACCGCGAGCTCCCCCTGGTAGTGCGCCTGGTGGGTATGCAGCTCGGGGCCAGCCGGGTCGCCGATCACCCAGAGCCCGTCCGCGACGCGGAGACGGCCATCGCGCGGGAATGGCGTCCGCCCCGTGGTGTCGACGCCGTAGCACTCGAGCCCCAGGTCATCGATCGGGAAGTCGCGCCCGACCGCGAGGAGGATCGCGTGACCCTCCGCGGTCGAGCCATCGGACAGATCGATGACGTGGGCGCCATCGACGCCGGCACCCGCGCGGGCGGCGGTCGCACGCACTCCCAGCCGAACCTCGACACCGTCCTCCCGGAGCGCCTCCAGGATCGCCGCCGAATTCCGGGGGTGGTCCGTCGGCATCAGTCGGTCACCCGACTGGACGATCGAGACGGGTACACCGAACCGGGCGTAACCCTGCGCCAGCTCGCAGCCGGTCGGGCCGCCGCCGAGCACGAGGAGCGATCGCGGCAGCTCGCGGGCGAGGGTCGCTTCGTGATTGGTCCAGAACGGCACCTCGGCAAGGCCGGGGACCGGCGGGACCTTCGACGTCGAGCCGACCGCGATCACGACATGCTTCGCCTCGAGGCCATGGGTCTCGCCGTCGTGCCGGACCTCGACGTCCCCTCGCTTCGGGACGCGCGCCTCGCCTCGATAGACGACGACGCCCTTCTCCTCGAGCGCCTTGACGTGGGATGTGTCGTCGGGCTCCTCGGCGTCTGCGGCCCGGTTCACCATGTAGTCGCGCCGGTCCGACGCCTGGCGCCACGACCACGACGCCGGGTTCGCGTGGAAGCGCGCGGCGCCGTCGAGCAGCGACTTGGACGGAACGCAGCCGATGTGCGGGCAGCTGCCGCCGACCCAGCGCTTGTCGACGATCGCGACGCTGGCGCCTCGCTCGCGGGCCTCGAAGGCGGCGGATTCGCCGGCCGGGCCCGCGCCGATGATCACGAAGTCGAACATCAGCCCGATTGTGGCCCGCGCTCGGGGCCTGGTGTGCGTCCGCGTCGCTGGCGCCACGCCTCGTACAGGAGGATCGCGGCGGCCGCGGACACGTTCAGGCTGTCGGCGACGCCTTCCATCGGGAGGCGGACCGACTCGATGTCGCGGCCCTGCCAGGCGGGCGAGAGGCCCTCGGCCTCGCTGCCGAGGACGATCGCGAGCGGGCCGCGGAGATCAGCATCCGCGTGCAGGGTGGGGGAGTCGACCTTGGTCGCGACGATCCGAAGGCCTTTGCCGCGGAGCCACGCGAGGACCTCTTCGACGGGCGCGGCGGCGACCGGCATCGTGAAGACGGTCCCGACGCTGGCCCGGATGACGTTCGGGTTGTAGAGGTCCGTCCCCCCGACCGCGATGACCGCGTCGGCGCCCGCGCCATCTGCGGTCCGGAGGATCGCGCCTACGTTGCCGGGCTTCTCGACGTCCTCCGTCACGATGACGAGCGGCTGCTCCGGCAGCTCGAGGTCAGCGAGGGCCCGGACCCGAGGCCGGACGACGAGCACGATCCCGTCCGATCGATCGCCGTAGGCGAGCTTCTCGAAGGCTCGCTGGCTCACGGGAACCAGCTCGCGGGCGCCCCGGGCATGCGCGAGGTCGTTGACCGCTCCGCGGGCGTCGGCCGAGGTCAGGAGTGCCGAGCAGACGAACGCGGTCTCGACGTCCACCCCGGCGTCGATCGCACGACGTGCCTCGCGGGCCCCGTCGACGAGGGTCAGGCCGGTGGCGTCCCGCTCGCGTCGCTCGCGCAGCGCCCCGGCGGCCCTGATCCGCGGATTGGCTGGGCTGTCGATGAGCAGGGAGCGGTCGTCCGGCATGTCGCGGGAATCGTGCACCTGCCGCGCGCCGTCAGCCGGACCGGCGGGCCGACCAGCCGAGCTCGAGCACGGCGCCCGACGCGGCCTGGATCGTCAGGCGCTCCACCTGGACCGATTTCCCGCCACCGAACGCCTCCCGGAGCGCGTCCCGCAGTTCGGAGCCGTCGAGGCCGGTGGTGTGGGCCGTGAGGAGGACGAATGCGCCATCCGCGGCGACCAGGCGGCATCCGGCGAGCAGCGCCGGGAGCTCGTCGGCGAGCTTCCACTGCCGGCGTCCGGCCCGTCCGAAGCTCGGCGGGTCAAGGATGATCCCGTCGTAGCGCCGCCCGCGCCGCGCCTCCCGGCCGACGAACCCGAGGGCGTCGTCGACCAGCCACCGAATCGGTCGGTCGACGAGGCCCGCGAGCGAGGCGTTCCGATGCGCCCAGTCGATGGCGCCCTTCGACGCGTCCACGTGCGCGACCGCCGCGCCCGCGCGCGCCGCCGCCAGCGTGAGCAGCCCCGTGTGCGCGAAGAGGTTCAGGACCTGCGGTGGCCCGGGCGCACCGGCCGCACCGACCCCGGTCTCCCCGGCGGCCACCGCGGCGGCTCGCTCGCGCACCCGGGCCGCCACCCAGGCGAGATTCGCCGCGTGCTCCGGGTAGAGGCCGAGCCCGCCCGATGCCGTGGGCCGGAGCTCCAGCGTCAGCCCGTCAATCGAGACGGTCCACGGTTCGAGCGCCTCGGTGTCCCCGAACCAGCCCGTCCCGGGATCGAACCGCAGGTCCGTGCCGCGCCAGGTGAGGTAGGTGCCCTGCCGGCCAGCGGACGCGGTCGGTGCCGGCCGGTCAACGACGCGTGCGCCAAACCGCTCGAGCCGTCGCCCGTCGCCTGCGTCGATCAGCTCGTACCCCTCGGTGGGGGCAGCATCGGGCCGTTCGTCAGGATCAGGCCGTTCGGCACTCCGCGCATCCGTCGCCACGGGCCCATCATGGACCGCGCAGATGACCCGCATCCTCCTCTACACCGGCAAGGGCGGCGTCGGGAAGACCAGCATCGCCGCAGCCACGGCGCTCCTGAGCGCCCAGCGCGGCCATCGGACGATCGTCCTCTCGACCGACATCGCCCACAGCCTCGCGGACGCCTTCGACCGCCCGCTGGGGCCGGAGCCGACCCCGATCGCCCCGAACCTCTGGGGGCAGGAGCCGGACGTCTACCACAACATCGGGCGCTACTGGTCGACGATCCAGCGCTACATGGCGGAGCTGTTCAGCTGGCGGGGGCTCGACGAGGTCCTGGCGGAGGAGATGACGGTCCTCCCGGGCATGGACGAGCTCGGCAACCTGCTGTGGATCGCCGACCACGTCGAATCGAAGGACTACGACGTCATCGTCGTCGACGCCGCGCCCACCGGCGAGACGCTCCGCCTCCTGAGCCTGCCCGAGGCGAGCCGCTGGTGGATCGAGCGGATCGCGCCGATCGGGCGACGCGTGAGCCGGGTCGGCCGGCCGATGCTGGAGCGGATCATCGGCATCCCGATCCCCCGTGACGAGGTCTTCGCAGCGGCCGAGCGGCTCCTCACCAGGCTCGACAAGGTCCACCGCCTCCTCGCCGACCCGGACCGCAGCTCGGTGCGGATCGCGCTCAACCTCGAGAAGCTCTCCATCGTGGAGGCGCAGCGGTCGTTCACCTACTTCCACCTGTTCGGCTATCCCGCGGACCTCGTCGTCTGCAACCGCGTCCTGCCATCGGAGATGGCGGGTGATGGGACGTTCGGCAACCTCCGCGCCACGCAGCAGCGCTACCTGCCGGAGGTCATCGCGCAGTACGCGCCCGTCCCGGTCCGGACGGTCCGCCAGTTCGACCGCGAGATGATCGGGCTGGAGCGCCTCGCGGAGATCGGGGAGGCCCTCTTCGGCGACGACGACCCGACCGATTTCTTCTATCGCGGCCGGCCGTATCGCGTCCGGGCCGAGGGCAACGGCCACGTCCTGGAGGTTGCGCTGCCATTCACGTCGCGCGAGGACATCTCGATCGACCGGGAAGGCGACGAGCTGCTGCTGCAGGTCGACGGGCTGCGGCGCACGATCGTCCTCCCGCGCGCTCTCGTGGACATGCCGACGTCGAGTGCGAAGATGGTGGACGGCGTGCTGCGAATCACGTTCGAGGGCCGCGCCGAGGCGCGGCGGAAGTAGTCGAAGGAGGCCCCGACCGCATGAACGAGTCGACAGGCGCCGGTGGCGGGCGCTCGCGCCGCGGCAGTGCATCGCCGGGTGTGCCGGAATCAGGCACGGATGTTCGCGTGGCAGAGCTCGAACGCCGCCTGGCCCAGCTGGAAGGTGAGCCGAGCCTCCGGGACCGCAGCCGGAAGGTGATGGATCGCGTGGTGCCGCCCGAGGCGACGAAGCACTTCCGCAACGCCGGCCGCGAGCAGCTCCTCGGCATCCGCTCGATCGTCGATCACTGGATCAACCGCATCGACGATGCCGAAACGCGGGCGACAGGCTCCGGAGGCCGCCAGAGGATCGAGATCGACTGACCCGGGCCTACGCTCTGCCTCCCTGGAAAGGAGGCGCGTGGTGATCCTCGGCTTCGATATCGGTGCGGCGCTGGTCCCGGACGTCAGCCTGTTCGAGACCGTCGTCCGCGGCATCGTCACCTACTTCTCGATCTTCATCCTGCTGCGGGTCGTGCTTCGCGGCCGAACCTCCGCCGTGGCGATGAGCGACCTGCTCGTGCTCGTCCTGATCGCGGACGCTGCCCAGAACGCGATGGCGGCCGAGTACAACTCGATCACGAACGGCATGGTCTTGGTCGCGACAATCATCCTCTGCAGCTTCGCGACCGACTGGGTCGCGTTCCGGGTCCTCGCGGTGCGGCGGTTCGTCCACCCGGAGCGGAAGCGCCTCGTGGCCGACGGCCGGGTCATGCGCAAGGTCCTCGAGGAGGAGCTGATGACCGAGGATGAGCTCATGACCCAGATCCGGCTCAACGGCGTCGAGGACCTCGACGAGGTGAAGGCCGCCTATCTCGAGGGCAACGGCGAGGTGAGCGTGATCAAGCGCGATTCGGGTGGGCGGGGAAGCGAGACCCAGGGCAAGGGCTCGAAGGCCACCGCCGCCGCGGGCTGATGGCAGGCCGAGTGCCCGCCGAGCCGGCGCTCAGTAGAGCGTCGGGAACCGGTCTCGGAGGTTCGAGCTGAAGTCGACTGGGCTGGCGTCGAGGAGCGTGTCGAGGAGCTCCTTCGTGCCGCCGAACTTGTGGCGGTTGGCGTCGACGTAGTCGCCCAGCGTGTTCCAGAAGAGCGTCGTGCCCATCTTCCCGCGGTAGCGGTCGAGGGTGTTGCCGCCCTGGATGTAGATCGTCTCGTAGTAGCAGGACGAGCTGTACTCGGTGATCTTGCCGTCGAGATCATCCTTGGAGCAGCCGCTCGACCGCAGCGTCCCGAGGACGGAGCGGGCGAGCATGTCGGCGGCGGCCTCATCGGCGAACGGCTCGCGCTGCTGGTCGTTGCCGACAAGCCCGTAGAACCACTGGTGGGCGGTCTCGTGGTAGACGAGGTAGGTCAGGTTGCCGCTCGACGTGTTCGAGGGGATCCAGACCATGCCCGGTGACTCCATCCCGTAGCCGCCGGCGGTCTCGACGAGGGTGAAGGACGACCACGGGTAGGCGACGCCGAGCCGCGCGGCCTCCTTGTCGAGGGCGTTGACGGCGCGGTCGCCGATGCTCGCACCAGAGACGCCGCCTGGGCGGGAGTAGGCCCGGATCGCGATGCCGTCGACGCTCCGGGTCGTGACCGTGAAGTCCGACGCCAGCACGATGTTGACGTCGCGGACGTCGTGGGCCGTGAAGCTCCAGGTCTTTGAAGCCGTCGTCGAAAGGCCCCCGACGGGCGCCGCGAGGACGCGGGCCTTGTCGAGCGTGAGGCTGACCGCGACCTGCGGGCTGGACGGTGTGTAGAACGGATCGCCGTGATTGGGCCGGTCGAACGGCCGCGACAGGCTGATCCACGGGATCCAGCGGTACATCGAGATCGTGCCGTTGTAGCGGGTAAAGAGCCAGTTCGAGCCCGTGAGGCTGTTCTTCAGGGTCGCCCGGTAGGTGACCTTGACCTCGACCGTCGCGTCGTCCGGGAGGATGCCGCCGAGCGGCACGAACAGGGTCTGGTCGCTCTTCGTGACCGTCTTCGGCGTGCCGTCGACCGAGGCGGAGGTGATCGTGAGCCCGCCGAGGCGCGCGGCGATGGTGTTCAGGGCGATCCGATCGACCCCGGCTCCGGAGTCGTTCCGGGCGGTGATCGTCGTTGCAACGTGCAGGACCCCGGTGTCGACGTCCAGGTCCGCGTCGACGTCGTAGGTCGCGCTCATGAGGATGCTCGTCCGGTTCACGGTCCCCGGGACGATCTCGCTCGCGGCGGCAATCGCGGCGGTCGGAGGCGCTGGAACCGCGAGGGGGTGCGCGGATGCCATGGGCGCGCCGGCCCCGACGACGATGAGGCAGAGGAGCAGCGCGAGCGGGCGCCGAAGGGCCGTCACGTCCTCATCCTACGTGGAGCGAATGGCGTTGCGCCATGTGTCGGAAGTAATGCTTCGCAATTCGGCGATCTGGCGCACCATGCCCCGTACCCGCAGAGGAGGCGGCGTGGACCGGTCCAGCACACGCCCTTCGCCAGCCCGCGTCGCTGTGCTTCTTGGCGCCCTGATCATCGGCGCGGCGGTGCCGCCGCTCTCGAGCGCGGCGCCCGGTGGTGGCGCCGCCGCGGCTCGCGTCGAAGTCGACGGAGCCATTGCGTTCCGAGACAAGCTTGGGTTCCGCGCGGATCGAACGTTCGTGGCGGCGACGTTCGGCAGGCAGGAGTTCTCGAAAGCCAAGTGGGGTGTCCCGCTCGACCCGGCTGAAGCCGCCGAGGTGGGCCGGCGCGTCAAGCTCCAGGGGGACGCCGGCCGCGCGCTCGAGACGTGGGCGGCGGATCCGGCCTCCGCGGGCGCCTACTTCGATCACGGCGCGAATGGCGCGCCGGTCTTCCTGACGACGGCCGATCCGGGGAAGGCGAAGGGCTCCGTCGCACGGACGATGCCGAGTGGCGCCAATGCCCGCTTCGTCCGGGTCGCCCGCTCGATGGACGATCTCCTCGACGTGCAGCGGCGCGTCAACGCCGACCTCGAGGCGGGCGGGCTCGTCGCCCTCGGCGTCACCAGCACCGCGATCGACGCGCGGGGCAACGCCGTCGTCGTCGGCGTCGCGGCGGACTCCGCGGCGGTGCGCGATGCGCTCCGGGCGAGGTATGGCGACGCTGTCCAGGCCATCTTCGAGCCGCCTGCCGAGGGCGGCGATGCCTGCAACTCCCGGGACGACTGCGCGCCGGCCAAGGCGGGCATCGAGATCGTCAGCTCCTACAACGG
This sequence comes from uncultured Chloroflexia bacterium, assembly GCA_963722105.1. Lineage (GTDB taxonomy): Bacteria > Chloroflexota > Limnocylindria > Limnocylindrales > CSP1-4 > UBA5189. The sequence goes on from CAVRKQ010000005.1 coordinate 9,688, forward strand.
CAACAACTGCACGATGGGCTTCCTCGTGCGGGTCGTCGGCAGCGCGGAACCGCGCGTCCTCACCGCCGGCCACTGCGTCGGCTTGAGCGGCGGGACCGGGACCTCGCGCAAATGGAACCACGACGGCATCACCACGTGGGCGGAGTTCAGCTACTGGACCGACGGCGGCGACGCCGACGTGGCGCTTCTCGCCCCCGACGGGAACGCGATCTCCGGCGACCGCAACCTGCTCTATCGAGCATCGAGCTCGGACGTCGTGTCCGTTACCGGCTATGCCACCAATGCCCAGCAGATCCAGGGCGGGCTGGTCTGCCGTGCCGCGGCGGTGAGCGGCCACAAATGCGGGACGATCGAGCTGACCAACCGAACCAAGGATGTCGACGGACGGACGATCGACCACCAGTGGGTCGTCGACTTCGATGCGTGTCCGGGCGACAGCGGCGCCCCGTACTTCCAGGGGACCACCGCCTACGGCAGCCACACCGATTCGACGTCCGGCTGCGAACCGAGCACGAACCAGGCCTGGTACTCCCCGATGGAGTGGATCCTCGACGTCCTGGATGCGCGCGACCACCCCGTCGAGCTGTGCACGACCGCGGCCTGCGGCTCGTCGACGAACGTCTGGAGCACGCGCGGATCGCTCAACGGCACGGCCTGGAACCCGGTCCTGGTCCCGCTGAGCGACGGCCGGGTCCTCAAGGCCGGCGGCACCTCCGGCGACCTGCTCGCCGGCGGCAGCTCGAGCGGCGAGGAGCCCGAGGTGTTCGACCCCTCGACGGGGCAGTGGTCCGACACGGCCGCGCCGCCGTGGGGGGCCCAGTGCGACGGGCAGTTCGCGGTCCGACTGGAGAGCGGCGACGTCCTCGTCGGTGGCGGACGCAAGGTTGGGTCCGGCCCCGCGGACGCGTGCGACGGTGCGCACGTGTTCGACCCCGAGAACGGGGCGAACGGCTCTTGGACCACGGTCGAGGCGCCCCCGACCCGCCTCGAATCGGCGGGCGCGGTCCTGCTGGATGACGGACGGGCGTTCGTGACCGGCGGGTCAGGAGCAAGTGGCTCGACCTCCGTCGCGATGGCCTACGACCCGGGCGATGACGACTGGGAGACGCTGGCGCCGGCGGCCTCCGGTGCCCTCGACCCGCTGGTCCTTCCGCTCTCCAACGGGCGGGTGCTCGTGTCGGGGGGCTACGTCGTCGATGGCTCCGGCTACGAGGACGTCACCGCCACCCGGATCTACAACCCGGGCGCGAACGCCTGGGCAAACACGACCTCGGTCGGTTCACGCGGGGCCGCCGGCGTGGTCCTCGGCAACGGCCGCGTCGTGATCGCCGGCGGACAGCACCTCAGCTGGGACGGCTCGCAGCACTCGACGTTCCTCTCGGCGGTCAAGCGCTACGACGCGTCTGCGGGGACGTGGACGGACCTGGATCCCCTGCGGAGCGCGCGCGCGGGGTTCGCCCTCGCCGAGCTTCCGACCGGCCATCTCGTCGCGATCGGGGGCTACACGTCCGGTGGCGCGGTGGCAGGCACCGCCAGCACGTCCGGCGACATCTGGGATCCGGGGACCACGGCCTGGTACACGGCCCCGCGACTCGACGTCGCCCATCCCGACCCGGGGAGCGCCGTCCTCGACAACGGCAGCATGCTGGTCGCGGGCGGCGGCACCGCCGCGACGGAGACGTACGTCCTCGGTGACATCCTGCCGCCGAGCGGGAGCGCGCCGTCGGTCGCCCTCCGGTCCTCCGCCACGATGGGCACGCCGGAGGTGCCGATCCGCCTCTCGTGGAGCGGCGCATCCGATGCCGGTGGGTCTGGTGTCGGCACGTACGAGGTCGCGCGGAGCACCGACGGCGGGGCCTTCACCACGCTCAACAGCCGCGTGACGACGACGACATACGACACGACGGTCGTCGGCAACCACCGCTACCGGTTCCAGGTCCGGCCGCGCGACTGGGCGGGGAACCTCGGCTCGTGGAAGGCCGGCTCGGAGGTCCGGATCTCGGTGACCCAGCAGACGTCAGGTTCGATCTCGTACTCGAGCGGCTGGACGACGGGCCACCACGACGCCTACTCCGGAGACACGGTCAAGTACCACAAGACCGCCGGCAAGTCGGCCACCTACACGTTCACGGGCCGCGGCGTCGCGTTCGTCAGCACGCGCGGGCCGGGGCGCGGGTCCGCGAAGGTCTACATCGACGGCTCGCTCGCCACGACCGTCAACCTCAACCATTCGTCCCTGTCCTACCGCTACGTGGCCTACCAGAAGACCTGGAGCTCGTCGGGCAAGCACACCATCAAGATCGTCGTCAACGGGACGAGCGGCCACCCGCGCGTCGACGTCGATGCGTTCGAGGTGATCTCGAACCCCTGACGGACCCGGAGCGCAACCCCGGCACCGGGGTCGCGAGCCTGGCGCCGAGCGCACAATCGGCGCCGTGACGACCACCCGTGCCGTTTCGCGCGCCGCCGCTCGCCCGACCCGCGGGCACCCCGAGCTGGCCGAGCCGCGCAGCATCGGGACCTCCGGGACCCGCAACGTGCTCGCGCGCGAGGTGCGGCTGCTCGGGGCGCTGCTCGGCGAGATCATCGTGGAGCAAGCTGGCGAAGACGTCTTCGAGCTCGTCGAGGCCACGCGCCAGCACGCGATCGCGGCAAGGCGGCGCAGTGCGGACGAGCGGGTGACCTTCGACGTCCTCCCGGTGGACGCGGCGACGCTCGAGGGGGTAGTTCGCGCGTTCGGGCTCTACTTCCAGCTGATCAACCTGGCGGAGGCGCGGGATCGCGTGCGTCGGGCGACACGACGGGCGCGCACCACCGCCGGGGCGTCCGAGGGCGCGCGGATGCGGCTCGCGCTTCGCCGGCCGGACGTCCGCGAGGCGCTCGCATCCATCCGGATCTCGCCCGTGCTCACCGCGCACCCTACGGAGGCGAGACGCCGGACCGTCCTCGTCGCGCTGCGAAGGATCGCGCGCCTGCTCGAGCGGGCGGACGACCCGCGGATCTCCCCGTCGGTCGATCGGGACCTGCGGCGCCAGCTCCGCGAGGAGATCGCGATCCTGTGGCGGACCGCCGAGCTTCGGCGCGGCGCCCCGAGCCCGCTCGACGAGGTTCGAACGGCGATGGTCGTCTTCGACGAGACGCTCTACCGCCTGACGCCGCAGCTCTACGGGCTGGTGGACACGTTCATGCCGGGGCCACGGAGCGCCCGCGTCCGCGAGCTCCAGGAGCCGCACATCCCGGCGTTCCTGCGGTTCGGCTCGTGGATCGGTGGCGATCGCGACGGCCATCCCGTGGTGACCTCCGACGTGACCGAGGAGACGATCCGGATCCATGCCGACCACGTCCTGCGCGGCCACGAGGCGGTCGCCAACCGGCTGTCGCAGACCCTCGCGATGAAGGTCCGGGGCGACGCCGTGCCGCGAGCCCTCGCGCATCGCCTGACCGAGGACGAGCTGGCGATGCCACAGCTCGCCCGATCGCTCGCCGAGCGCTTCCCGGACGAGCCGTTCCGGCAGCGGCTCGGGTTCGTCGCCGAGCGGCTGCGCCACACCCGGGTTCGGCTCCTCGGCGAGCGTCGGGGCGCGACGACCGGCGGGTACGCGACGCCCTCCGAGGTCCTGGCCGAGCTCCGCGAGATCCAGGAGGCGCTGGTCGACGTCGGCCTCGCCCGATCTGCCTGGGGCGACGTCCACGACTTCGTCTGGCAGGTCGAGACGTTCGGGTTCCACCTCGCGAACCTCGAGGTCCGGCAGCATGCGGCGGTCCACCGCCGGGCGCTGGCCGGGGCGGGGAGGTGGGGGAGTGCCTGCGCGCGAGGAGGTGCTGGAGACCTTCCGATCGATGGCCCGGGTCCAGCGCGAGTTCGGGGAGCCGGCGCTGTCGCGCTACATCGTGTCGTTCACGTCGGGCGTCGCGGACGTCGTGGACGTCCTTGAGCTCGCGACGTCGCCGGGGTGGGAGAGTCGCTGGC